>CAZJGI010000027.1:0-6587 GCA_964545315.1 uncultured Prolixibacteraceae bacterium | reverse complement strand
GGTAAAAAGTATTCTCCCCTGTTTTGGTTTTTTATATTACTATATAAAGTACCATTAGGATACCTCCCTGGCAGCCAGATAGATGATTCAATATCGGTACATCATCTTTTTGACGGACTAATTAAAATAGTTCAGGATTTTATCGCTCCATTATTTCTGTTTCTCGATGCTGATTATCAACTTACATTTACGGACGAAGGAGATATTTTGTCTGACAATAAAGTAACCCTTGAAGTTACGGTCTCAAAAAAAATTGCACGAAAAATAATAAAAGTATGCAAAAGTAAGTTGACTATCAAGGAAGAAGGGGAATTTGAAATTTCAATTAACACTGAAAAGACAAATATTAAAATGATATGTCGCAACGAATTGGATTGATAATTTTTTTCATAGCAATGGTAATTACCGGCCATTCACAGCAAACATTAAGCTATCCGGAGGTTGATAAAATATCTTATGAGCTCTTCCTTCAAAAAGATTGGGAGGAACTAATAAAACTATCAAAAAAATCTGTTGATCAGGGAATTAATTTTTTCTATCTGCAGGCACGCACAGGCATAGCTTATTACAACCTGAAAAAATACCGGACTGCATCAACCTGGTTTCTTCAGGCCTGGGAAAAAGATCAGGCAATGGAATGGCTGCAAGAGTATCTTTATTACAGTCTTCTTTTTAGCGGACGTGCCGGTGAAGCTTCAAAAATTTCAGGAAAATTTACTCCGGAAATGAAAATAAAAACAGGTACTCAACAGAAAAAAATTACACGACTTGCATTGGAGGGAGGCTATAGTTTTAATCCTGATCTTGAATCACTAACTGCAGAAAACCATGGGGAGCAGGCCGGGGTTGGCGAAAATTACGGTGAAGCTTTCTATCTGAAAAACTACCATTTCGAAACATTTGACCTGAGCCACAGCTTAACTCCGGCGTTGAATCTGAACCATAGCCTTTCATATGTAGGATTAAACAGGGAAGAACATATCGACTGGGGCCAGCCAGAAATTTTTCCAATAAAAATTAATCAGTTTCAATATTTAATTAACCCGGAGGTTGTCGTGGCAAAAAAAATATATATATCACCTTCTGCCACAATAATATGGGGTAATTCAGATCTATATCTGGGAGCATATAGAGGTAATATGGCTAAATATTTCTATAATTCCCCTTATAATTACTCTGACTATATTTTGTCTGTTTCAACCTGGTCACATTTTGGAAATTTTTCACCCGGCGCTGAAATAGATTTTGCCAATATAGCTAATGAACCTTTTACTCAATTGTCGGGATGGCTAACGTTTTATCCTTTATCAAATCTCAACTTCTATATTACTCCACGGGTCTATTTAAAAAGGGATAAAGAAAAAAGCTTAAACTTTAATGCCATTGGAATTTCCGGCGGATTACAGTTAGGTACAGTTCATTTGTATGGCCAATATATTACTGGTGAAATGAAAAACTTCATCGAATATGGAGGTTATGTTGTTTCAAATTTTCCTGGCACATCAAAACAAAAATTTACAGGAAGTATTTACCTGCCAACCGGTAAAAAGTACCAGTTTGTATTCAGATATATTAATCAGGATATTACAGAAACATATCAGGTATATACCAATTTGGTGAAAAGCAATTCAACAGATTATAATTACATAAAACACACTTTAACAGCGGGCATATCATGGAATTTTTAAAATTTAAAACAGTTCTTTACCTTTTAATGATCACTTCGTTGCCAGTGTTTGGGCAAATTGATCAGGCAACCCTTGAAAGTGCATTTGCCAGAAGCTATGAATTGGAAAAGAACAAAGATTTCTCTTCTGCCTCAAATGAATTAATTAAAGTTTATGACAAGTCATCTTATGAAATCAATTTGAGGTTGGGTTGGTTATATTATAATGCAGGAATTTTTGAAGAATCCATAAATTATTATTCTCGTGCACAGCAACTAAAACCTTATTCAGAAGAGGCCCGCTTTGGATTAATCCTGCCAAAAGCAGCTCTGGGACTATGGGATGATGTCATTGAACTGTATAATAAGATTCTTGAAATCCATCCTAACAACACTATTGCTATGTACCGGCTTGGAATGATCTTTTATGAAAGAAAAAAATATGATAAAGCCCTCCCTCTTTTCAGCAAAGTAGTTGACCTGTACCCTTTTGATTATGATGGTTTATTGATGCTTGCCTGGACATCATATTTTATTGGAAATTTAAACCAGGCAAAAGTTTTGTTCAACAAAGTTAAACTCTATAATCCGGGGGATCCTTCTGCTAATGAGGGATTACTACTTATTAAATAGCACTTATCAAACTAATTCCTGTATAAAACCATTAACTGCATCTGTCGCCATCCCTCCGGACAGAAATAAATATACAGACCATACTTTAAAATTTTTGATTAATCTGTGATATTGTAGTCAGGCCGGTAATTACCAAATCTTTCAACAATTTCATCAAGAATCTCATTCACATCAGTAATTGTTTCAGCCCTAAGCAGTTTTATTTTTAATTCTCTGAACCGGGGCAGTCCCGGAAAATATTTGGCCATATGACGTCTCATTATCAGTACAGCTGACTTTTCATTCTCTTTCCATTCGATGGTAAGCTGCAACTGTTCCCTAATATTAGCTGCAATCTCACTTACAAGAGGGGGAGATATTGTTTCTCCGGTTTTAATAAAATATTTCACTTCTTTAAAAATCCAGGGGCGTCCAATGGCAGCACGTCCTATCATAAGGCCGTCAACTCCTGTTTGATCCAATAATTTTTTTGCCTTTTCACCACTTGTTATGTCTCCGTTCCCGATTATCGGGATATTAATCCGGGGATGGTTTTTTACTTCTCCTATCAAATTCCAGTCAGCCTGTCCTGTATAAAGTTGTTCACGTGTCCTCCCGTGGATAGCAATCGCTGCTATACCGGCATCCTGCAGCCGCAGGGCAGCCTCCAAAACAGGTTTGTCAGACGAGGACCAACCCAGCCTTGTTTTTGCCGTTACAGGTAACTTCACGGCCTTCACAACTTCAGCTGCCATTTGCTGCATCCTGGGAAGATCCTGCATCAGGGCGGCACCTGCCCCATGACGGATAATCTTTTTCATCGGACAACCAAAATTAAGGTCGATAAAATCAGGATTAACATCTTCAGCAACCTTTGCTGCCTGAACCATAGAACTTATTCTGTGTCCATAAATCTGAACTGCAGCAGGCCTGTCAAAATCAAATAATACCATCTTTTGTTTCGTCTTTTTTACATCCCTGATCAAAGCTTCTGACGAAACAAACTCTGTATACATAACATCTGCTCCATATTTTTTACACATTCGCCGGAAAGATCTGTAAGTAACATCTTCCATTGGTGCCAGAAACAGAGGGGTATCTTCTAATATCAGATTACCTATTTTCATTCAGCCTGCTATTTGAAATACTAATGAAACCTTATTATATTTTTATTATCACATTAATTCTCTTACGGGATTTTTAGAAAAAATTAATCTCCAAAACATATATTAGTTAAACCATATATGCTCTGCCAAAATTTTAGTTCCAATGGCTATTAAAATAATCCCTCCGATGATCAGGGATTGACTGCCTAATCTGGCTGGTATATTTTTCCCGAACAACATTCCAAGCATTGATGCCACAAAAGTAACACATCCAATAATTCCTGCCAGAAAAAAAATTGGTGTATCTAAAAATCCAAAACTGAATCCCACAACCAAAGCATCTATACTGGTAGCCACTGAAAGCCCCAAAACTATTTTTAACCTGAACGGATCAAAATTTTTTTCCGGACCGGAAGGTCTCTTGCCTTCAATAATCATTTTTACACCAATAGATGCCAGCAGAATGAAAGCGATCCAATGATCCAGAAAGTAAATAAAGTCATGTATTGTTGTTCCGGCTATCCAGCCTAAAACCGGGAAAAGAGTTTGAAAAAAAGCTAAAGAAAATGCAATGGGAACAGCTTGATTAAACAGAATTTCTTTCTTCATCATACCCCAGGATACTGAAACTGCAAAAGAATCAAAACTTAATCCTATGCCAATAAATAAAAATGTTAAAAATTCAACGATTCCCATAATTATAAAAAATTCAAAAATACAGAAATAAGAAGAATCAATAAATTAATCCATTAAAATTCATGGCATTTTAAGAAGATATTTACTGTTTTTAACTTTCGTTGTCAAAGTCACTTGTATCATCAATTACTAAATAAAAGATTATAGAAACCCTCTTCTGAAAAGACAGTTATCATGGAGGCGATACAGGTGATCAGCAAAATCCAAACCGAACAAAAATAATTAAGTAAAGCCGTATGGTGTTACTGTAAAAATTTAGAATAAGTGATAATAAGGCGGATACCTGTTTTGCTATTGCTCCCTTTAAGGACAACTCTGTTTGCGTTACTGTTTTTAAAAGCTGTAGAGAGGAAAAAACCGTTATTATCTATTTCTCCGTCAATGATCTGTTGAAGATGCTGTGTGATATTAAATTTATACGTATAACCTTTGGTATTCAAATAACCTCCATAAAATGACGAGCTGAATCCATAGTCAATTGGCAAAAACTCCTTACCATTCGAATCTATATATGTAAAAAGCAGCTGTGAGGGAGGTGGATATTTTTTAATATCAGAAATAACCGTATCAACCTGGAAAATAAGTTCTGCTTTATTTATAGCGGTATTAAGTGAATCTTTCCAGAGTGATAAATCATCGATATACACTTTTGACTTTAATCCGCCCGTAGATTGAATGTATATTAATGAATCAGTATCCGTTTCCTTATTAAGATTTGAAGCAAATGATGTAACAGAATAATCATGAATTATAGAATTAACCCTGGCACTCAATGGTGTAATTACATAAGCATTATATAATGTATCAGGTTCATCTTTTACCTTGTTTTCATCATTATTATAATAAACAAGTAGGGCAGATCCCTGGAATGATCCGGAAGAAGATGACTCAAGCGACAAAATACAACCACCGTTCGGATCATCTTTTTCAGATTCAAAGTACAACCCTTTAAAATATTCCAGAAAAGCATCATTATCCTTCATTTGGGTCGTATCAGCATTTACTAGTTTCACTCCGAGAGAGGGATCAATAGGTATCCTTAATGTTTGATAAAGTGTATCTCCGTATGTGGAATCTCTTGCTACTTCAGGAATAAAACCGAGTTCACCAATGAGAAGGGTTGAAGCCATCGATTTTAAATCAACATCTTGATAATAAGGATAATCATAGGATCCTCCACTAACGCTGGTAGTATCGATGATAATTGACTCTTCCATTTCATAAACCTTTATTCTTTGAAGAGTAGTTGTATCGCCGTATAAGAACCTGTAATACAGAAATAATTTTACAGAATCAACAACGGTATTTGTGCCAAAATCCGGCTGGTATTGTAGTCTGAAATGGGCTGCAAAATTAATTGTAGTATTTCCAAAAACAGGATCATCAAGGCTGCCAAAAAGACTCTTTAACGCTTCATCTGTTCTGACAGAATCTTCAGTGTAAGTATAAGATGAGATACTCTCCGTTTCGACCAAACTTTTGATTTCAATTAAATCATTTGAAGGCAAAAGGCTCATGCCTAAATCATTAGGCTCATTGCATGAGTAAAAAAATATAATTGTGAAGACTATCGATATAGCCTTAAAGTATTTATTTATAATATTTTTTTTCACTATTCTTATAATTACTGTATTTAGATAAATAAAATATTCCACAAACCTATAAAAAAACACCAATGGTTCTGATTAATTGTACCGGAATTTGATTTTTTTACAATTAAATTTGATTTATTAACACAATCAGCTACCAAATTTTTTCGTAAAAATCGTTATATGCTTCAATATAGTTGTCTTTTGATTGATAATCAAGGAATAATTTCCCTGACGAACGTATATATTTTTCCAGTTCATTATTAATATGTTGCTCACCCTTAATAACTGCATCCGAATAATTTATAGCCATTTTACTGATATTTATATAATTTGGGGTTTTCAGCAATGCGAAATCTTCAGGCACTGCATTATCAAGCATTAATTTGGATTGCAATTTTGGGTTTAATGATTTTTTAAAATCATCTTTATAAACAGAGTATACGACTTTAGATTCAACAAACAGAGGATTATTGTAATAATATTTTTTAATAAACAAGGGAACCAGTGCAGTCATCCAGCCATGGCAATGGATAAGGTCAGGTGCCCATCTTAATTTTATCACTGTTTCTAAAACACCCCGGGCGAAAAAAAGTGCCCTTTCATCATTATCCGGAAACTCTTCACCTTTAGAATTTGCAGTAATATGTTTTCGGTGAAAATAGTCTTCATTATCAATAAAATATACCTGCATCCGGGCAGCCTGGATAGAGGCAACCTTTATGATAAGAGGGTGGTCAGAATCATCAATGACCAAATTCATGCCGGAGAGTCTGATAACTTCATGTAATTGATTACGCCTTTCATTTACACATCCGTAACGTGGCATAAAAGTTCTTATCTCCCGTCCTTTTTCCTGAGTGGCCTGAGGCAGATAACGTGCAATTTCCGACATCTCACTTTCCGGCAAATAAGGTG
>CAZJGI010000026.1:32933-41508 GCA_964545315.1 uncultured Prolixibacteraceae bacterium | reverse complement strand
TTTGTTATTTCATGCAGCCCCCGGCCGACCTTCCCGATAATGATCGGGACGCTCTAACCAGCTGAGCTACCTCGCCATTTTGTTATTTCATGCAGCCCCCGGCCGACCTTCCCGATAATGATCGGGACGCTCTAACCAGCTGAGCTACCTCGCCATTTTGTTATTTCATGCAGCCCCCGGCCGACCTTCCCGATAATGATCGGGACGCTCTGACCTGCTGAGCTACCTCGCCATTTTTTTTAAAAATTTGAGGTGCAAATATAGTATTTATTTTATTTTTTAAAGGAATTTATATGAAAAATCAGTTTTATTAAAATCTGTACTTCCATGTATTGTTTCTTAAAAACATAATAACTATATTGCCAAAAAACAAAATATGGCAGAAAAGGTCAAAATACAACTTGAATATGTTATCAATTGCTCACCCAGAGTCCTTTATAACAGGTTGAGCACTGCTTCAGGACTTGCTGAATGGTTTGCCGACGAAGTCAGTGTAAAGGGGAAAAAATTTACTTTTGGCTGGGAAGGAAGCCGACAGGTTGCTGAGATGACACTTAAAAGAGAAAACAGAATTGTTCGTTTTAACTGGGTAGATGATGAAAGTTCATATTTTGAGTTCCGGATATCCCAGGACGAACTGACCGGAGATGTCTCACTTATTGTTACTGATAATGTCGACGGAGATGAAAAGGAGGAAATTATTGATTTGTGGAATGCCCAAATTGCAGATTTAAAACACATCCTTGGGTCGTAATTAATTGCATATTTTCCTGAATATTAAATTCTTTTTTTTAATTAATTAGTAAATTTTTACTGTCAAGATTACTTATATCCTTATTTATTAATGCAAATTATTAAAATAATTTAGTTTTGTATACACTGAGGATATGATGTATGAAAAAATTACATTGGTACATAATAAAAACATTTTTAGGGCCATTTTTTTTGACCTTCTTCATTGTTGTGTTTATCCTGCTGATGCAGTTTCTTTGGAAATATGTTGATGATCTTGTTGGAAAGGGGCTTGAAATAAAAGTGCTGGCTGAGATGTTATTTTATGCATCATTTGGTGTTTTAGGATATGCATTCCCCCTGGCTATGTTGCTTGCTTCTATAATGGCATTTGGTTCGCTGGGTGAAAATTATGAACTTGTAGCAATTAAATCATCAGGTATTTCATTGATTAACATAATGAAACCTCTCTTTTTTATTGCCCTTATAGTAACCGCCATAGCCTTTTATTTCTCAAATAATATCCTGCCCAGTACAAATTTACGTTTTACTACCTTATTGTGGAGCGTAAAGCAGCAAAGGCCTGAACTGGTTTTACAGGAAGGGGTTTTTACTAATGAGATAGACGGATATAGTATCAGGGTGGGAGGCAAAGATAAAAAAACCAATATGCTCAGAGACCTGTTGATTTATGACCATACCGGCCATAAAACAAACGAAAGCGTTACAATTGCCGATTCAGGATTTCTTAAAATTACAGAGGATAAAAAATTTATGGTTCTAAGCCTCTATAACGGTATCAACTATTCAGAAGAGAAACCTGCAGGCACTGGCCGCCGTGCAAATCAATCGTATCCTTTTCGCAGAGATAAGTTTGAAGAACAGACCATAAGAGTTAAAGTCCGAAATTTTGAGTTTAACAGAAGGGATGAGAATATTTTTAGAAATACCTCCAGGATGTTGAATATTAAAGAGCTTCGATTTATGGAGGATTCACTGGGTAATGATTATTATAGCAGATTGAAAAAATTTGTCGTGGAGATAAACATGAATCCTGTTATTACGAATAGAGTTTATAATCTGATGACCCCGGAGGATTCTTTACATTTAAAAGTATTGGAAAAACCTGATTCCATCTTTAATTTTAATGAATATTTCGACAGACAGGATAAATGGATCAAAGCTGAAATTGCTCAATCTGCCCTGGAAAATGTAAGGAGTAATGTCCAGACTATAAATATGCATGATGACAATCTGTATGAAAGAAAGAAATACTTAAACAGATATTCTATGGAGAGGCACAGGAAATTCACTCTTTCATTAGCAGTATTGATCTTCTTTTTTATCGGAGCACCGCTTGGAGCTATTATTAGAAAAGGGGGATTGGGAATGCCGGTGGTAGTTTCAATTTTACTATTTATAGCTTACTATATCATTTCCATGACCGGGGAGAAATCAGCCCGTGAGGATGTATGGGATATGTTTGCCGGTATGTGGTTTTCATCATTTGTGTTTCTGCCTGTTGGTATATGGTTATCATATAAAGCAGCCAGGGATGCTGCTCTTATGAATGCTGAGACATACAGTAAAATGCTAGAGAAACTGGGAATTGATAAACTGTTCAATAAGCTGAAACGTAATAAATGAAAATACTGCAATTAACGAATAAAGTTCCTTACCCCACAAAAGATGGCGGAGCTATTGCCTGTATGAACCTTACAAGAGGGTTTTCACTGTTGGGACATGACGTAACGGTACTGTCAATGAATACAATTAAACATAATATTGATATTGACGATATACCGGAATATGTGAAAGATTGGGCGGATTTCAGACTTGTTGATGTCCCCGCCCGTACTACTGCGTTTGCAGCATTTCTGAATTTTTTCTTTTCAGGAGAACCTTATAATGCAGTGAGGTTTATTTCAAAATCTTTTTCCCGGGAATTTATTAAATTGCTAAAGCAAAAAGAATTTGATATTGTACAATTGGAAGGATTGTATGTTTGCCCATATATACCGCTTATCCGTAAGTATTCCAATGCAAAGATCGTTTACAGGGCTCATAATATCGAGCATGAAATATGGGAAAGAACAGCCGCTCTCTCAAAAGGTTTGAAAAAGATATACATTAACATACTTGCTAAACGTATTAAAGTTTTTGAAAAGAGATATCTGAACAGTTATGATCTTCTGGTACCTATAACAGAACGTGATGGTATTATTTTAAATCAGATGGGCAATATGAAGCCATCTTACGTGTCTCCAACAGGAATCGACAGTAAGGTGCTTATTCCTCACTCTAAAAATCTTGAACATCCGTCACTTTTCCATATCGGATCTTTGGAATGGTCGCCAAACCAGGAAGGCTTGATATGGTTTATTGATAAATGCTGGCCTATCATTAATAAAAAATTCCCGAAGCTTAAGTTTTATATCGCCGGTCGCAGAGCTCCTGAGTGGCTGGCAAGGCGGTTTAAAGCGCCCAATATTATTTTTGAGGGAGAGGTGACGGATGCATATGATTTTATGAACTCCAAATCAATTATGGTCGTACCTCTGTTTTCAGGAAGCGGCATGCGAATTAAGATCATTGAAGGTATGGCATTGGGAAAGCCAATTGTTACAACTCCTATTGGCACAGAGGGTATCTCAACTGTATCAGGTAAAAATATTATGATTGCAGATAATGTGCAGGAGTTTATCTTCCACATCGAACAGCTGATATCTGATCAGGAACTGTTTAATTCTATCGGCTTTAACGCTATTGAATATATTCATGAAAAATTTGATAACTTAAAGCTTTCAAATTCACTTATAAATTTTTACAAACAGCATATTTGATGGCTTTAAAGGTTTTTTTCTGGATTCTGGTTTTTATTCTTTTTTATACATACCTGGGTTATGCTATCATTCTTGTGATTATTGTAAAACTAAAAAGATTGTTTTATGAAGAGAAGTATGAACTGCATGAAGACTTTGAACCTGAAGTATGCCTGTTCGTAACGGCATATAATGAAAAAGATTATATCGATAAAAAGGTAAAAAATACCCTGGAGTTGGATTACCCCGTCAATAAGTTACAATACTTGTGGATTACGGATGGTTCAGATGACGGTACCCCGGACCTTTTGAGAAGATATGCAAAAATGGAAGTCTTTCATTTACCCGACAGAAGAGGCAAGATGCATGCAATGAACCGGGGTATGGAATTTGTAAAAAAACCTTTTGTGATCTTTTCTGATACTAATACATTTCTTAATAAGAATGCCATACGAGAGATAGTTAGTAAGTTCAGGGATCCAAAAACAGGTTGTGTGGCAGGAGAAAAACGGATCATTTCTAACAAAGCAGATGATGCTGCAGCTGCCGGTGAAAGTTTATATTGGAAGTATGAATCACTAATAAAAAAAATGGATTCTGAATTGGGATCGGCTGTCGGTGCTGTAGGTGAACTTTTTGCCATTAGAACCGAATTGTTCGAAAAGGTGGAGGAAGATACTATTCTTGATGATTTTATTATTTCGCTGAGAATTGCAGGGAAGGGATATAAAATTGCTTATACTTCATCGGCATATGCTGAAGAAACAGCATCATTGAATGTAAGGGAGGAGTTAAAACGTAAAATCAGAATAGCAGCAGGTGGGATTCAGGCATTGCTTAGATTAAGAAGTTTTTTAAATCCTCTCAGGCATGGTTTACTGACCTGGCAATATGTTTCTCATAAAGTCTTAAGATGGACAGTCGCACCAATATCTCTGTTTTTAATTTTTTTAGTTAATCTTTTAATTGTTTATGGTCAGGAAATATATAATTTCAATTTTTATTCTTTTTCCCTTTGTATTCAAATTTTATTCTACATTTTTGCCTTTGCCGGATGGTTTTTTGAAAATAGAAGGATCAGATTCAAAGGTTTTTTTGTTCCCTTGTATTTTTTACTGATCAATTATGCCTCTGTTCGCGGTATTTTCAGATATATAAGGGGTAAACAGCCTGCCTGGTGGGAGAAATCCAAAAGGGCTTAAGTCTCTTTCGTGAATTAATTTTATTATGAATTATTTATTGTAATTTTGCACTTGACTTTAAAGGAGGCGCATCATGACAGATATAAAGTTGAATAGTATTTTTGAAGCTGTTGAAGCTATTAAGAAAGGGGAGTTGATAATTGTTGTGGATGATGAGGACAGGGAGAATGAAGGTGACTTTATCGTGGCATCTGAATTAGTGACACCTGAAATTATCAATTTTATGACTATCCATGGGAGAGGTTTGATCTGTGTTGCCCTGACTGAGAAACGCTGTGAAGAACTTGAGCTTGACCTTATGGTGGGTCAAAATACTTCATTTCATGAAACCCAGTTCACTGTTTCAGTGGATGCAATTCATCCGGATGTTACCACAGGAATTTCTGCAAATGACAGGTTTACCACAATTAAGATGCTTGTTGATAAGGATACCAGGCCAAATCATTTGGCAAGGCCGGGGCACATATTTCCGTTAAAAGCAAAAAACAGGGGAGTGCTCAGGAGAAGTGGCCATACAGAAGCTGCAGTGGACTTTACCCGTCTGGCAGGACTATACCCTTCGGGTGTGCTTGTTGAGATAATGAATGATGACGGATCAATGGCACGGTTGCCCCAACTGGTTGAACTTGCAAAAAAATTTAATCTTAAGATAGTAACTATTAAAGACCTGATTTCCTATCTGGTAAAAAATGAAAGTTTTGTAGAAAGAGGAGAAGAGGTGCCTCTGCCAACTATTTTCGGTACATTCAGGGTAGTTCCTTTCCGTCAGCAATCGAACGGAGCAGAACATGTTGCCCTTATTAAGGGAGAATGGAAGGCAAATGAACCGGTTTTGGTGAGGGTTCATTCTTCTTGTATGACCGGCGATATTTTTGGCTCATTACGCTGTGAGTGCGGTGATCAGCTGCATAAGTCCATGGAAATTGTTGAAAAGGAAGGAAAAGGCGTTATAGTATATATGATGCAGGAAGGACGCGGAATAGGTTTAGTGAATAAAATTGCTGCATATAAATTACAAGACCAGGGACTGGATACAATTGAGGCTAACCTCCATCTTGGTTTTAAAGCCGATGAACGCGACTATGGCGTTGGTGCACAAATACTGAGAAGCCTCGGAATAACAAAAATGAGACTTCTGACAAATAATCCGGTAAAAAGGGTAGGGCTTGAAGGTTTTGGGCTGGAAGTTGTAGAAATTGTTCCTATTGAAATTAAACCTAATAAATATAACCATAAGTACCTAAAAACAAAAAGAGATAAGATGGGACATCATCTGCAGAGTTTTAATTATGATATATAATTAAAATAAATTCTGCTTTTTGATTGTTACTATCTTTCTATTCAAAAAATAATTCCTTAAATTTACACAATTCTAAAAACCTTTATGACATGGATGGAAAAACAAAAGCTATTGTTGCACACATTACAATTATTGGCTGGATCATTGCACTGGTGTTAAACAGCAGTGAAAAAGATGAGTTTGCAAGTTATTATATTCGTCAGTTACTTGGAATTTATCTTTTAGGTTTGGTATTGTCATTTATCCCGGTAATTGGTTGGATTATTTCGATCGTTGTTTTCGTTTTCTGGATTATGAGCCTTATTGGTTCAATACAGGGCGAAATGAAGGAAACTCCCCTGGTAGGTAAGTATTTTCAGGAATGGTTTAAATCATTATAATATTTAAGATTTATATCATTGTGGTCAATTGCCGTTTTTGTGACGGTCCCTGAATTGCTTTATCATATGAACCCTGAATTCATTTTCAGCCTGATAAAGACGTAATACTTTTTTAACCGGCAGAAGTTTAAGGAGCTTTTCATTATATCTGGCCATCAGGTCTGCTTCTTTTTGCATCGTGCCTGCAAATTCACGTGTAAGCCTGATGATTTCTGTTTCTGATAAGGAATCTTCAGCATCACGGATTTTTTCATCTATCTGACGCCTTGATTTTTGAATTTCCCATTTTTCTTTTTCAAGTTGGTTGTAAACCGGCCAGAATTTTTGTGCCTCAGCCGGAGTGAGATCAAGTTTGGAGGTTAAAAAAGAAATCTTTTCAGACCTGTATTTTTCAATTTTGTCAGCATGATCTTGTTTCTGCGCCTGTGAAGAAATAATAGTGATAATTAAGGTTGCTACGGTTAAAAATATCTTTTTCATGTGTGTTTAAATTTTTTTTTTTGATAACGTAGATATCTCCCATAAAACTGCTAATCATTTTTTTACAATTATTGTTCATGGGACTTTGATATTAATTAATATGAATTTTGTAAGAAGAGTTCATATTCAGAAAAATTTGAGCAAAGATAATTTATTAACTCTTCATCATTTATTGCCGATTCAGAGCTTTTCTCTTTTTCAATAGTGGATTCATCTACCAGGGACATAAAAGAGTTCTCATCAATTTTTTCAATCATTACGAGAATTCTTTCCTCATCAGTTAAAGTAGTATTTAATTTTCCGGGTAATATATTTGCCAGGTAATCCGGGAAAATTGTTTTTGCCGGCCAATATGCCAAAAAGGCTATAACAGCTAAAGAAGCAGCTATTTTTAAAGTCGATTTCAGGAATCGTTCTGCAAATTTCTTACTATGCAGGACTTCCTTTTGATAATCATTTTGATCAATAATTCGATTTAATCTTTCCGGGAAATCATTAAAATAATTATCAGGAACCTTAAAAGGAAGCTCCTTTTTTATTTTGGATAATTCAGGTGCTATATTTTTAAGTTCATCCATTTTTTATAATTTACTTATTTGACTTAGTTAACTTTAAAAAGTTTAATCACTCATAATTCAGTCTGTATTAAGAAGGTATTCTTCAATCTTTTTCACAGCATGGTGAAAGGAGGCCTTCAGTGCCCCAACTGAAGTATCAAGTATTTTGGACATATCTTCATATTTCATTTCATCGAAATATTTCATGTTAAATACGATCCTTTGTTTTTCGGGAAGGCCAAGTATGGCTTGTTGCAATTTCATTTGGATTTTATCTCCTTCAAAGTATGGATCACTTTTTAAATTATTGATCAATTGATCATTTATGTCCTGAAGTGGCAGCAAAGTTCTTCTTTTTTTGGAGTTAAGAAATGTGATAGCTTCATTAGTGGCAATTCTGTATAACCAGGTATATAACGTTGATTCCTGCCGGAATCCGGAAATGTTGTTCCATACTTTTAAAAATGTATTCTGGAGGACATCATCTGTATCGTCATGGTTAATTACCATTTTACGAATATGCCAATAAAGCTTTTCCTGATATAACCTTACCAGTTGCTGAAAAGCATCTTTCCTTAGGTTTTCATCCTTCAGGGCTTCTGCAAGCTTATGGTCTTCGTTTTCCATTCGGCGTGTCTACAGCAGTAATCTCAATAAGTCCTTAATAGGTTGTAACTATAAGGCAAATGTACGAATAGAGATTCTATTTTTAATTTTCTGATAATCATTTCTGAAATATTTGATCTTTATGATGCCTTATAGTTTAATGTCATGATTGAGTATTATACTAATTTTATCAGGCAAAAGGAACAAATAACATTAATATTAAAAATCTTTAGAACAATTTATCATGTGTATATTTCACGCCACGTCCGCAACGATTTCTTTCACGCCACGTCCGCAATGAATTGTTTCACGCAAGGCCCGCAACGTGATTTCTTTCATGCCAAGAGTGCTAGGATTTATTTTACGCCACGGTTCTAAGAGAAACTTTTTACGTGGCGCTCGTGGCGATAAAAATATTACGTGGCATTCTTTGCGAGAACTTTTTTGACCTTTGGTGATGCAATTTTTTTTAGATTCTAAAATAAATATCCATTAC
>CAZJGI010000026.1:0-32833 GCA_964545315.1 uncultured Prolixibacteraceae bacterium | reverse complement strand
TTTTTGACCTTTGGTGATGCAATTTTTTTTAGATTCTAAAATAAATATCCATTACCTTTGCATAATTATTTATAAAAGAATATATGGCTTTAAAATGTGGTATTGTCGGGTTACCTAATGTAGGGAAATCTACTCTTTTCAACTGCTTATCAAGTTCGAAAGCACAATCTGCTAATTTCCCATTTTGTACTATTGAACCCAATATGGGCATTATAACAGTCCCTGATAAACGACTTATTAAGCTTGCTGAGATAGATAAACCTTTGAAAATTGTACCAACCACTATTGAAATTCTTGACATAGCCGGCCTTGTAAAGGGGGCCAGTAAAGGTGAAGGGCTGGGAAATCAGTTTCTCTCCAATATCCGGGAAACTGATGCTATAATTCATGTAGTCAGATGTTTTGATAATGAAAATATTACACATGTTGACGGTTCTGTCGACCCGGTAAGGGATAAAGAAATTATTGATGCCGAGTTGCAATTAAAAGATTTGGAAACGATAAGTAACAGAATCGAAAAACTGGAAAAACAGGTCCGTCATGGGAATGATCCAAAAACAAAAAAAGTATATGAAATAGCCCTGAAGTATAAGAATATTCTTGAACAGGGAAAGTCAGCAAGAACATTACAATTACACGACGATGAAGCAGCCATAGTGCGGGATTTTTTTCTGCTCACAAATAAACCTGTACTTTACATTTGTAATGTTGATGAGGCTGCTGCAAAATCCGGCAACAAATATTCAGATGCTTTGATATCGGCCATTGAAGGAGAAAACAGTGAAACACTTATTATTGCTGCGGCCACAGAAGCAGACATCGCTGAACTGGATAATTATGAGGATAAAAGAATGTTTCTGGATGAGCTGGGATTAGATGAACCGGGTGTGAATAAGTTAATCCATTCGGCATATAGTCTGCTGAAGCTTCAGACATTTTTCACTACAGGACCGGATGAAAGCAGGGCCTGGACTTTCATTAAAGGTACCAAAGCCCCAAAGGCAGCAGGCATTATCCATTCAGATTTTGAACGTGGCTTTATTCGTGCCGAGGTTATTAAATATGAAGACTACGTAAAACTGGGCTCAGAACATGCCTGCCGTGAAGCGGGGAAAATTGCTGTTGAAGGTAAAGAATATATTGTACAAGACGGAGATATTATGCACTTCCGGTTTAATGTGTAATACTAACCGGTATCTGTTATTTAGGTTGATTAGCATCACTCATGTCTTTAATGATGCCGTTTTTATCTACTTTTATCTGTACATCTTTTGCTATCTCCAATATAACAGTTGTCTCTTTAATTTCTATTATCCGGCCATAAATGCCACCGGTGGTTACGACTCTGTCGCCCTTTGACAGGCTTTCGCGAAATTTCCGGATCTCTTTTTGCCGCTTCATCTGAGGACGGATCATGAAGAAGTAAAAAATTACAATAATGAGAAGTAACGGTAAAAAACTCATCATAGGATTTGCTTCCTGTCCCTCTGGTTGCATCATTAATAAGTAGTTAATCATTGTCATGCTGTTTTTAATTAATTTTTTTAAAATTTTGTTTGTAAAAATAAGGAATTGTTTTTGTTTTGGTCCAACTTAGTGTCAAAACAAAACAAATAACAGATAATTTTATGCTTCTCCTACCAGACCTCGCCCTGCTTTTTGAATTAATCCTTTGGTTTTTAAGTCTTTCAAGGTCTTGTCCAAAATGCCGTTTATAAAGTTTCTGCTCTTATCAGTACTGTAATATTTAGAAATCTCAATATATTCGTTAAGAGATACCTTGGTTGGTATTGACGGGAAATATAAGAATTCACTTATGGCTAGTTGCATTATCAAAATGTCCATAAATGCAATCCTTTCCAAATCCCAGTTTCGTGAATGTTCCTTAATCATTCCCCGCAATTCTTCGTGGTTGATTACGGATTTTCTTAAAAGTTCTTTTGCGAAATTTTTGTCATCAATGTCTTTGAAGAGTGGCATCAATGGTTGATTCGGGCCAGCATTAAAAGTGAAAGATTTTATAGTCTTGGATATCATTGATATGACATATTCAATATCGTCATTCCAATAAATACTTTGTTCTTCCAATACGTCATGGACATCCTCAGTGATAAGGATTATTTTAGTTAAAACTTTTTCAATAAATTTTTTGTCTTCAATGAATGAACTGTTCTGATCAGCAAGATATTCTTCATAAAAATCAGATTCAGTTAAGAAGAGGAAAAGATTTTTAATTAGTTCAGGATAATTTACCCAGCTTAAGCTTTTCTGCTTTATATAAGCATTCAGTTGTCTGTTATCCCGAAGCATTGACAATAACTTGTTACATACAAATTTGGTGTTTGGATTAAGGTCATCCGCAGATGGTTTAAATTTGTTTTTTCTAATTTCAATGCGTCGTTCTGCATAATCAGCTATTTCAATAACCAATAAGAATAAAAGGTGATACAGGTCGTAAGTTTTGCCAATGCAGAAAAAAAGTTCAGATTCTGCCTTACTTAACGACTTGTCATCGGAAGAATAGTAGGCGTACAAAATTTGCAGCACCTTTGTCCGGATAATCCTACGGTTTATCATACTTAAAATGAACTTCGTATTTTGCGGGCATAAAAATACTATTTTTTTTAAAACCGGATTGTATAATAAGAATTTAATGTCGGGAGTGATTAAATAGTTAATTAAAAACAGTTTTTGATTTTAATAGGCCAGATATTATATTCCGGGTAAGCAATTTTTATTTTATGTGTCAATTGAAAGAGCTTTGTATGCTTCAATTAGTGAATCACTATCTTCCGATAAAATAAAAAGTTTGTCATTTTCTTCCAATTCAGTAAAACCGTTAGGTATTATATATTCATTATTTCTTCGAATAAAAGAGATATGGGTAGTTTGAGGAAGCCCCAGTTCAACAATTTTTTTTCCTATTACAGAATTACCTCTTTCAATAATTATCTCAGTAAGTAAAGATTTTATAGTATCTGAAAGCACCAAATCAGTTTGTGTCCTGGATTTTAGTTCTAATGGAAGTGATAATTTCAGCCATTTGGCAATCAATGGCAAAGAAGTACCTTGTACTAATACTGATGTAATAGAAACAAAAAATACAATATTAAATATTACATGGGCTTTTTCAGCCCCTGCAAGAAGAGGATAAGTCGCAAACACAATGGGGACAGCTCCTCTAAGGCCAACCCACGAAAGAAATGTTTTTTCCCGAAGATTGACTTTGAAAGGTATAAGGCAAAGAAAAATACTCAAAGGTCTTACAACGATTATCAGGAATAAAGAAATGAGCAATCCTATTCCTACAAATGGTATAATCTCACTTGGGAATACCAGCAATCCTAATGTGAGAAATAATATTATTTGCATTAGCCAGGCAAAGCTGTCAAAAGATTTTAATATTTTCTTTTTATGTATTAAATCATGATTACCCAGGAAAACTGAACACAGATATACTGAAAGAAATCCGTTACCTCCAATAAAATCAGTAAATGAAAATGTGAAAAACATGATTGCAATTACAAGAACAATATATAATCCTTCATAGTCAAATCTTATACGGTTAATAACTAGTTCGCCTGTTTTTCCGAATAATATACCAGTAATACCACCTAGTAGCAATTGTCTGAAAAAGGTGGGAATAACGCTTGTAAAGGATGCGTCCTGATTGATAACCAGACCTGTGAATACAATCGTCAGAATATAGGCCATCGGATCGTTACTCCCACTTTCAAGTTCGAGTGTAGGACGGAGATTGTCCTTAAGGGCAAGACTTTTTGACCTGAGTATGGAAAATACAGCTGCTGAATCAGTTGAGGAAACTATTGATCCTAGTAATAATCCTTCATATAATGTGAAATCACTTACTGCCCATACAAACAGGCCAAGAAACACAGCCGTTAGCAAAACCCCGAGAGTCGATAGTGTAAATCCCTGCCAGAAAACAGGTTTAATTGATTTCCAGTCTGTATCCAGCCCACCAGAGAAAAGTATGAAATTCAGGGCTACAATTCCTATAAATTGTGCTGTTTTAGGATTGTCGAAATGTATTTTTCCGATTCCGTCAGATCCGGCCAGCATCCCTATGGTAATAAAAAGAATTAATACAGGAACGCCAAATCTACTGGATGTTTTGCCGGCAAAGAGTGATATAAACAATAGTATTGAACCAATCAGTAATATGTTTTCTGTTGTTACAACCATTTATTAAAAATCCAAATATTTCAAAAGTAAATAAAATAGGACAAATTGTGGATGATTTCAATAATAGTTTTTAATTATCAGTACTGATGCTTTCTTCATCTGAAGATTCACCATCAGATGAATTCTCTTCATTCTCTTCTTCCCAGTCAAATTTATAGCGGCGGATTTTATATTTACTGTAATAAAAAGCCATTACAATACCTGATACAGCTCCCCACAGATGCCCTTCCCACGATATTCGGGGATCGATAGGGAATAATCCCCATATAAGCCCTCCGTAAAGAAATACCACAACGACTGATAGCGTGAGAAGTCTTACATCATTTCTGATAATACCACTGACAAAATGGAAAGCTGCCATGGCATAGATAACCCCACTGGCCCCAATATGCCATGCTTCACGGCCTGCCAGCCAGACTGTGATGCCGGAAAGAAGGTATAGTAAAAAAAATATCTGATAAGAAATCCTTCTGTAAAAATATATTAATGCAAATAATAAAATAAAAAATGGTATTGAATTTGAAATCAGATGATTAAAATCTGAGTGGATAAGAGGGGATAGTATTATACCCTTTAATCCTTTTAAATGTAAAGGATATATTCCAAGTTCTGTAAAATTAAGGGATGCTGATTGTTCCACAATCTCTATTAACCAGAAAGCTACAATGAATGCCGCCGGTATTAAGAGGCTGTGGAAAAAAATTTTTTTTTCAAGTTCTGCCTCATGTTTGTTTAAATCACTGGGGTAGTATTTGAATATACTCATTGACTTGCCATGAGTGTTTTAATAAGTTCAACAAACTCAAATATTTCTGTCTTTGTGGTATCAAACGAGGTCATCCATCTGACTTCCGACTCTTTTTCATTCCACACATAAAATGCAAAATGTTCCTGCAGTGGTTTAATTATTTCTTTTGGAATCTTTGCGAATACACCATTTGCCTCTACCGGTTGGGTTATTATTATTTGAGGTATCTTAGATATTTCTATTGCGAGAAGTTTGGCCATATTATTAGAATGAATAGCTGTTTCCCGCCATAGGTCATTTTCAAAATATGCGATGAATTGTGCTCCCACATATCTCATTTTTGAATAAAGCTGCATGCATTGTTTACGAAGATATTTTGTATTGGTGGCAAGCACAGGATTAAAAATTAAAACAGCTTCTCCCATCATCATTCCGTTTTTTGTGCCTCCGAATGAAAGAACATCAACTCCGCAGTCTTTTGTGAATGATTTGAAATCCATGTTCAGAAAAACTGCTGCATTGGCAATCCTGGCACCATCCATGTGTAGAAACATATTGTTTTGATGTGCAATATCCGCCAGTTTTTTGATCTCGTCAGGCCGATAAACAGTTCCTGATTCAGTAGCCTGGGAGATTGAAATTACCTTTGGCTGAGAGTGATGTTCAAAATCAAAACCTTTGAGGTGGGGGCTTACTGATTTGGGTGTCAATTTCCCGTCATACGGTTTTGATGTCAACAGTTTACACCCTGTAAATTTTTCCGGGGCCCCACATTCATCTTCTTCAATATGGGCTGTCTCAGTACAAATTATTGAATTGAAGCTGTTGGTTAAACTTGATAATCCCACAACATTGGCCCCTGTACCATTGAAGACAAAAAAAACTTCAGTTTCATGCCCGAAATGATCTTTGAAAATATTTTCTGCTTTGTCAGTAAGCGGATCATTGCCATAACCTGCCATATGCCCGAGGTTGGCTTCCTCCATTGATTTGAAAATCGCGGGATGTACTCCTGAATTATTATCACTGGCAAATCCTTTCTTCATAGTGATAGATTTTTTTACGTAAAGAAATAAAAAATAGTACTTAAAAAAAATTGAAAAATTATTTATACTTTGATGAATTATTAAATAAGGCCATTTATATGGGAAAAATTGTTATTTTCTGGTTCAGAAGAGATTTTAGGTTTCATGATAACCATTCACTTTATAAGGCTTTTAAGGAAGGGTTACCTGTCCTTCCTGTTTTTATTTTTGATAAAGATATTTTAACAAAGCTTAATTCCAAAAATGATGCACGGGTTACTTTTATCTATTCTGAAATTCAAAAGTTAAAGTTGTCGCTTGAAATGCGGGGCAGTTCTCTCAGAGTCTTTTACTCAACTCCATATGAGGCATTCAGAATATTATTAGATGAGTACTCAATTTCCTGTGTTTATGCAAATAAAGATTATGAACCTCATGGTCGGGGGAGAGATGACAAAATTGCAAAACTCCTATCTGCTAGAGGAATAACCCTGAAGTTATATAAAGATCATGTGATTTTTGAGGAGAATGAAATAATTAAAGATGATGGTAAACCATATACTGTATATACTCCATACAGTAAAAAGTGGAAAAAGATATTATTTGAAAAAGGGATAGTATCTTATCCTTCTGAAAAGTATACTGAAAAATTCATAAGGACTGATCCTTTTCGCATGCCGTTGTTGTCAGAAATGAAATTTCATAAAAGCTACCTTGATTTTCCACCTCGTGAAATATCAGAAACATTGATCAGTGATTATGCCTTGAAACGTGATTTTCCTGCCGTAAAAGGTACTTCTCGCCTTGGTATCCATTTGCGTTTTGGAACGGTCAGTATCAGGGAGTTAGCCGGCAAAGCAATGAGCTTGTCCGAAGTTTTTTTAAATGAACTTATCTGGCGTGATTTTTTTTGTGCCATTTTATGGCATTTCCCGGCAGCGGCTGAAAATGCTTTTGATTCCCGTTATGATTTTATCAGCTGGCGAAATGATGAATCTGAATTTGACCGCTGGCGTTTTGGGTTAACGGGATTTCCTTTTGTGGATGCAGGAATGAGAGAACTTCTTGAAACCGGCTTTATGCATAACCGTGTTCGAATGGTAACCTCAAGTTTTCTAACAAAGCATTTATTGATCGACTGGAGATGGGGAGAGGCCTGGTTTGCACAATTACTCCTTGATTTCGAACTTTCATCCAATAATGGAAATTGGCAGTGGGCGTCAGGGTCAGGATGTGATGCAGCTCCGTACTTCCGTATTTTTAACCCTGTCAATCAGCAGAAAAAGTTTGATCCTGATTTAGAATATATAAAGAAATGGATTCCGGAGTTGAATTCTGAAAAGTATCCTAAACCGGTAGTTGACCACTCATTTGCCCGTAATAGGGCCCTGGAATATTATAAAAGGGCAGTCAAAGCATTTAGTGCAGATAGCAGTCATTAATTGCAGTCAATTTATGAACGGGGAGTCTTTGTTGATAAGTTTTAATGGGTAAAAAGATAGAATTGTGTATATTTGGCTGATCTGGAAAGTTAATTAATATCAATGGAGAATTTTATTGTTTCAGCAAGAAAATACAGGCCGGATTCATTTGATACTGTTGTGGCACAATCTTCAATTACTTCAACCCTGAAAAATGCCATTAAAAATAATCAACTGGCCCATGCCTATCTTTTTTGTGGTCCACGTGGAGTAGGGAAAACTACATGTGCAAGGATATTTGCAAAAACAATAAATTGCTCTGACCTGACACCTGAGGGTGAGGCATGTAATAAATGCGAATCCTGTAAGGCTTTTAATACCAATCGTTCCTTTAATATTCATGAACTGGATGCAGCATCAAATAATTCAGTGGATGATATAAGGATGTTAATAGACCAGGTGCGGATTCCCCCTCAAATCGGGAAATACAGTATATATATTATTGATGAGGTGCATATGCTCTCATCACAGGCTTTTAATGCCTTTTTAAAAACCCTGGAAGAACCTCCCAGACATGCAATTTTTATCCTGGCAACTACAGAAAAGCATAAAATAATTCCTACAATTTTATCCCGGTGCCAGATTTTTGATTTTACCAGAATTGGTTTAGGCGATATTTCCGGATACCTGGCTTATGTTGCTAAAAATGAAGACGTTACAGCAGAAAGTGAAGCTTTGGATGTAATCGCAAGGAAAGCAGACGGTGCCATGAGAGATGCACTTTCGATTTTTGACCAGATAGTGAGCTTTTCGGGAAAAGAAATTACATATCAGAATGTAATTGATAACCTGAATGTGCTCGATTATGATTATTACTTCAGACTGGTAGAAAATTTTTTGAATAACCAGGTTTCCGAAGCCTTATTGATCTTTAACGAGATTTTAAATAAAGGATTTGACGGTCATCATTTTATTAACGGCCTTAGTGATCACTTGCGAAGCCTGATGGTTTGCAAAGACCCGGTTACAGTGCAACTTCTCGAAGTCGGAGGTGAAGTGAGGGACAGATACAGATTCCAGGCATCATCATGCGATCAGGATTTTTTATTGAAAGCCCTTGAAATAAGTAACGATTGCGATATTCAGTATAAGATCACTCAGAACAAAAGACTTTTAGTCGAACTTGCCCTCATAAAAATTGCCCAGCTGACAAAAAAAAAAAGTTAACTGATGCTGATATACCGGAGGATATTCTTTTACCTGTATTTTCAGATTCTCCGGCAAATAAGCCTGCTTCTCAGCCGGAAGAGCAAACTGAACAAAAAAACGAACCACCGGTAAGGCGACTGTTAAAAGGCTTTATACGCGACGAAAAAGCTCCTTTGATAAAGGATGCACTATCAGGAAAATTAAATGAAAATACTCTTACTCCTAAAGAACAACATGAAACTTATACCTTTAAGGGGGAAAACAGAATTTTTACCCCTGAAGAACTGGAGGAAAAATGGAATCAGTATTTGATGAAACTAAATGACCAACCTAATTTGCAATCGACATTGTCGAAAGTACCTGAAGTTGGAGAAAATTTCTGTCTTATTCTCGAGGTTGATAATACAGTGCAGGAAACAATGATCAACAATATCAGGCCTGAGCTGGTTGCCTGGCTTCGAAAAGAGTTGAAAAATTCAAATATCGAACTGAAAATAAGGATATCAGAAAACATAAAAGGGAAAATTATCTATTCCGATACAGAAAAATATACTGAGATGGTCAGTAAAAATCCTATGCTGGAAGTTCTGAAAAATAAATTTAATCTTGACTTTAGCTAGCTCAATCTACCGGTAAGACTGTTTTTTTACAGTTATATGTCCGGTTAATAAATTACGGTGCCAATCTTTTTCTTTTCCAGATATTGCCTTTTTTTATGTAAACTATGCGGTCGTGAAGCCTGTTTATGCGCCCCTGCCAAAATTCTATCTTTACAGGATTAACATTATACCCTCCCCAGTGAGAAGGTAAAGGAGGTATTTCATATTTGTATTTTAAACTATATTCACTGAATTTTTTTTCCAGGTATTTACGTGATGATATTACCTGACTTTGTTCTGAAATTATTGCTGATATCCTGCTTTTTACAGGTCTGGAATGAAAATATCTCTCCGATAATTCTCTGCTGGTTTTTGAAGCATATCCGGAAATACGGATTTGACGGCCAAGTGTTGGCCAAAAAAAATGTAATCCTACTGCTGGCATTTTTTCTATGGAGATAGCTTTATCTGATTTGTAATTGGTAAAAAAAATGAACCCGTGTTCATCGAAATATTTTAACAGTACTATACGTGATTCCGGGAAACCTTGAGTACCAAATGTCGAAAGGGACATAGCTGTTGGCTCCTTCTCATTTGATTTAAGAGCGTCTTCTAACCATTTTGTAAACTGATTTATAGGATCATTGTCCGAATTTCTGATACTTAATCCTGCAAAATTATATTCATTTCTACGAGTATTTATATTCATACAATTATAATTTTTTCCCTGGTTTGTGAACATTCCGGTTTAAATAATGTTCAAATATAAGACAAAAAAGTATTTTTTAGGAATTAATAATATTTAAGGTTCATTTGTGTTAAATTAAAAATTTTCAATTATGAAAAAAATCGTTTTGTTTTTAATTGTTTCTGTCTTTGTTCCGATAATGGCTTCCCCAATTGGAATTGGCAGCAAGGCAACACATACTGAAGTAAAGATGCTTGATGTTACAGGGCAAAAAGTATCATTAGAGGATGTTGCAGGTGAAAATGGGCTTTTAGTGATTTTTTCCAGTAATACTTGTCCGTTTGTTTTGCAATGGGAAGGAAGATATCCGGATATAAAAAATTGGGCTGATAATCACAAAGTAGGTATGATTGTTCTGAATTCCAATTATCAAAACCGTAATGATGTTGATTCATATGAAGCAATGAAGAATCACGCAAAGGAGAAAAATTACAATTTTTATTATGTTGTTGATGAGGATAGCAGAATTGCCAATTCTTATGGAGGTCAGACAACTCCGCATGCATTTTTGTTTGATAAGAATATGAAACTGGTTTACAAGGGCGCGCTGGATGATAACTATAAAAGTGCTGAGTCGGTTAAACATGCCTGGGTAAAGGATGCAGTTTCCAGTATAGCAAAAGGAGAGAAAGTTGCAGTTGCTGAGACAAAACCATTGGGTTGTAGTATCAAAAGAAAGACTGATTAATGTTAATAAGGATTAAGTTATTTTAAGCTGTGAAAAAGCTGAAATTTACTTTCCCGTATTTGCGTATCTCACTAAAATTTTGATTTCCGGAGAAGTTATAATCTTTAGTATGCTCCAGGATCATAAGTCCATTTTTGTTTAATATGCCTGATTTAATAATAAAAACAGGTATATCGTCGATATATGGCATGTTAAAAGGAGGATCAATGAATATAATATCAAATTTGGACATACAGTTTTTTACAAATCTGAATGCGTCATTCCGGCATACCCTGGCATTTTGAATTTCCAGTTTTTGAAGGACTTCCTTTATAAAACGGATATGGGAATAGTCGTTATCTACAAATGTAACTTCGGATGCTCCGCGGCTGATGAATTCATATCCTATACTACCTGTCCCCGAAAAGAGGTCTAATATTTTCATATTGGATAGATCATAACGGTTTGCCAGTATATTAAACAATGCCTCCTTGGCAATATCCGTTGTGGGCCGGGAAGAAAACTTTTTACCGGGAATGAAAATCCTTCCTTTATATTTGCCACCCACAATCCGCATTTCAAATAAGATTTATGTAAGGATCCAATGGGATATTAAATATTTCAGGATTGATGTTTACTGAAGATTTAAAACTTCCAATACAATTTGCATATTGTTTAAGTCGGTTAAAAAGTTCATTCCTTTCTGTTGATGCTCCTGCTATAAAAAATTTTGTTTCCCGCGGATCAATGTTGTTTTGTTTAAGAACAGATAAAACATAATAGATCACATCGTCAATAGTTTGGAAATTATAACTATTGACAGATATAAGGGTTCCCTTACAATATAAAAGATGGCTGAAGCCTTTGTGTTCCAGATAAAGCACAAAAATATTCTTGTCATTCTGAATATGTTCCCTGGCTTTTTGATTCAGGATTGTAAGGGGGTGTATAATTTTTAAATCCTGAAATTTTTGGACAGCAGGATTCAGAAATGTATCAGGAACAGACAATATCAGATTGCACTTATTAACCGGCCAATAGTTGTCGTGAGAACTATATCCGGTTGTTTTTCCAAAAATCAGGTTTATAATATCATCCTGATGATTATAGTCATAATAATCACCGGGAACCAGGGTAAACCTTCCGGTATAGTATATTAACCGCGACTCAGCGAATATATTATTAAAGTATTCCTCAGAAGATGCCCATTCAAAAAACCTTCTTCCCAGAAATTTTTCGGAGCTTATAATAGCCGGATAATTTCCAAGTGCAATTAGATTGTTATTATGGATTACAGAAAAATAAAATCCATCCTGGCTTACCTGGATGGATAATATATATTCTTTTGTGCGGGTTAGATCGAAAGATATATCTGTAATTATTTCAGACATTCTTTTTATTCCCAGTTTCCTGCATTATTTACAGTTTCTGTAAGAGAACCAACCTTTAGTCCGGGATATTTTTCATTTAATCTTCTTTGTTCATTTAAATTAATAACGTATTGGCGGTCTAATCCTCTTAAAATAATATTATTATGTGCTTTAGCTTCAAAGACTGGCACCTTTATTCCTGATCCGGTAGTAATAATGTTTGACCCCATGACAAATTCGGCAACTGTATCAGGTACCGGAATATATTTAAGCTGGTCCGGATTAAATGACGGGTCAAAAAGAGCTTCCATAACACTAACTTTAAAAGTATCCCGAATTATTAAACCCAATTTGATAGCTTTCTTTTCAGTGATATCTGCCTCAATCATACTATCTGTTAACTCACCAATTTTACGAACATTTCTTACAGAGTCGGTTTTTACGAAATCTATCAGTGTGTCCCAGCTTCCTGTAAAGCGTCCATGGACATCTTTAAAAGCCAATTGGGCTTTCCTGATATCTTTCAGCCGGTTAATAGTAGCTTCATACCTGGCTTCTCTGACTTTTTCAAAATCGATCGGATTCTGAATACTCTTATAAATTAAATAAGTAAGGCCGATTGCGACAATAATTAGTAAAATCTGAATAACGGTTCTCATTTTTATTTTTTTAATATGTTTATCGACGAATGATTGCAAATTTATAAAAAAAAATAAATTACCTTAACTAAAGGATTGTTATTTTAGCAGGTATGATAAAAAATCATATTAAAGGCTTATTAATAAAAAATTTAATATTTCCTCCAACAGGAAGCCAGTCAGTATTAATAAACGGATTATCTGAGTTTATTACCACAAATCCGGATAATGAAGTAGTATTAATTAAAGGGTATGCAGGAACAGGTAAGACTACAATAATTAACGCCTTATACAGAAGTCTGAGTTCTCTTAACATACAGCCTGTATTAATGGCGCCTACAGGCAGGGCTGCAAAAGTTATGACCGGATATACCGGAATGCCTGCATATACAATTCATAAAGTAATATACCGGCAGATGGCTTCATCCGATGGTATGGGTAGATTTATACTTGATAAGAATTTTTATAAAAATACTTATTTCATTGTTGACGAAGCTTCTATGATCTCAAACGAGAGTAATGAGAATTCAATTTTTGGGAGTGGAAGGCTCCTGGATGATATGTTGGAATTTATCTGTTCAGGCCAGAATTGCAGACTTATTATTGCCGGGGATACAGCTCAGTTGCCACCTGTGGGTATAAATATCAGTCCGGCCCTTGATTCCCATACTTTAAAAAGTTATGGTTTGAAAGTAAATGAGTTTGTCCTTACTGATGTTGTCAGACAAGCTGCCGGTTCAGGTATTTTATCATGTGCAACATTCATCCGGGAACAAATTGAAAATTCTCTTACTACCGGCTTTTTTCATATTGAAGCTGATACCCTGCCTGATGTGGAAAGGATATCCGGAACTGATCTTACAGACTTCCTATCAATGTGTTACGATAAGTACGGACTTTTTGATACAGCAGTTATTACCCGATCAAATAAAAGAGCTAATCTGATAAACAAAGGCATTAGGGATACCATACTCTTCCGGGAAAATGAGATCGAAAGCGGTGACATTTTGATGGTAGTAAAAAATAATTACTTCTGGACGGATACAGAGAAAGGATTTGATTTTATTGCTAACGGAGATATTGCCGAAGTGCTGTCTGTAAAAGGTTATGAAGAGGTTTACGGATTCAGGTTTGCAACTGCAGAACTCAGATTTATTGATTACGGTAATATTGAGATATCATGTAAAATTATGCTGGATACCTTATTTTCAGAGACGGCATCTTTGCCAACAGAGCAGTACAGGCAACTCTTTGAAGCAGTATCTGAAGATTATTCAGATATAAATAATAAGAGGAAGAGGTGGGATAAGGTGAAAATTAATCCCTGGTTTAATGCATTGCAGGTAAAATTTGCATATGCCCTGACTTGTCATAAGGCTCAGGGAGGTCAATGGAAAGGAGTTTTTATAGACCATGGTTATCTCATTGAAGAAATGCTTGACAGGGAATATTACAGATGGTTTTATACAGCATTTACTAGATCTGTTGAGAAGTTGTTTCTTGTTAATTTCAATCCGGGATTTTTTTAAATGCCACAACAGATAATGCTAAAGGATGCTTATTGTCTTATTTTAATTGTGAGGCCGTCAATTGCAGCTTCAGTATCATTAAATACTGTTTTTGCTTCTTCAACAAAATTGTCAACTGTTTTATAACGGGCTGAGAAATGTCCAATAATTAACTTTTTTACCTTAGCTGCTTTAGCAATTTTTGCAGCTTCCAAGGCTGTTGAATGGAAAGTATTTTTAGCCCACTCTCTGAATTCTTCGGTAAATGTGGCTTCATGGTAAAGAATATCCACATTTTTTATGATTTCGACAATTTTCGGATAGTATGCCGTATCAGAACAAAAAGCGTATGATCCGGGTGAGGGCGGGGAGGTAGTTATTTCATCGTTGGGTATTGTCCTTCCGTCGTCAGTAACATAATCTGCTCCTTTTTTAATCTCCTTTATTTTCGAAATTGGTATTTTATAGTATTCAATACTTTCCTTAAGAATATTACGCTCTTTAGGCAGTTCTCTGAAAAGAAAACCACAGCAGGGTATACTGTGCTTTAACGGGAAGGAAATTACCTCCACTTCTTTGTCGATATATATTTTTTCAGGTTTTTTAAAATTTAACGGGTGAAAAATCAATTTAAACTGCAGATCTTTTTTGAGAAGATCTACAAGAGGCTGTATTAACTCTTTTAGTTGAGAATGTGAATATATATGAATATCATTTTTTATTCCTAAAAGATTAAAGGATGATATTATACCGATCAGGCCATAAAAATGATCCCCGTGAAGATGGGAAATAAAAATGTGCCTGATTTTTCCAAATCCGATTTTTTGTCTTCTTAGTTGTATTTGAGTACCTTCACCGCAATCTGTTAAAAAATACCGCCCACGTGCATTTATCACCTGGGCGGTAGGGTATCTGTCAGATGTTGGTGTGGCAGAACTGCTTCCGAGAATTGTTACTTCAAAAGGCATTTCTGCTTAAAGTTTCAGTTTCTTTTCCAATAACTCTTCTGCTTCTTCAGGAGTTTTAGTGATCAATAATACCGTATGCAGCAAAGATATTTTTATGAGATATTCAACATCAGGCTGTAATCCGCAAATAATGAAAGTTCCTATTGCATTTTCGCATATACGGTTTCCTACCAGAATAGTACGAAGCCCGGTTGAATCGCAATATGTGCAATTGCTCAGATCAAGTACTATATTTTTCTCCCCTTCATTATTCAATAAAATCAGTTCTGATTTCAGATAAGGAGCAGTATTGATATCCAGCTTGTCTGTATTAACTCTGACAAGGGAGTAATTTTCTTTTTTTTGAATTTCGGATGTCATGGAACAATTTACGAAAAACCATTGAAAAAATTATCAACCTTTGATAATTATTTATTTTTTTTCTCTTTTTCTTTCTCTTCCATCTGCGTTTTCAGTGCAGCCAATTCTGTAATATCTCCGAGTGTAGTTTTTTCAATGTTATCGTTAATCGACTGAGCTGTTTTTTTGCCTGTACGGGTTACTTTCCGTTTAGGTGCTGCTTCAGCACGTTTTGCATCTTCGTATATTCTTGAGTGAGAGACAATTATTCTCTTAGCAGATTTATTGAACTCAATAACTTTGAATTCGAGTTTTTCATCTTGTTTAGCCTGCGTACCATCTTCTTTTACCAGGTGGCGGGGTGTTGCAAATCCCTCTACACCATAAGGAAGGGCAATTACTGCACCCTTATCCATCAGGTCAATTACAGTTCCTTCATGAACAGAATCAGTGGTAAAGATAGTTTCAAAGACTTCCCATGGATTTTCTTCAAGTTGTTTATGGCCAAGGCTTAACCTGCGGTTTTCTGCGTCAATGTCCAACACTACAACTTCAATCTCTTCCCCTACTGATGTGAATTCTGACGGATGTTTAATTTTTTTCGTCCAACTCAGGTCTGAAATATGTATCAGGCCGTCGACACCTTCAGTTATCTCCACAAATACGCCAAAATTGGTAAAGTTTCTGACAACAGCCTTGTGTTTCGTTCCAACGCCATATTGTTCTTCAATTTTTTCCCACGGATCTTCCTTGAGCTGCTTCATTCCAAGTGACATTTTCCGTTCTTCACGGTCAAGGGTCAGGATAACCGCTTCCACTTCCTGATTTACTTTAAGGAAGTCCTGTGCACTCCGCAGATGCTGGCTCCATGACATCTCAGAGACATGGATAAGACCTTCAACGCCGGGAGCTATTTCTACAAATGCACCATAATCGGCCAAAACAACTACTTTACCTTTAACTTTATCGCCTACCTTCAGGTTTTCGTCAAGCTTATCCCACGGATGAGGAGTTAGCTGTTTCAAACCTAAGGCAATACGTTTCTTATCATCGTCAAAGTCAAGAATAACTACATTTAACTTTTGATCCAGTTCAACTATTTCATTAGGATGAGATATTCGACCCCATGAAAGATCTGTTATATGTATCAAACCATCAACTCCGCCCAAATCCATAAACACACCATATGATGTGATGTTCTTGACTGTTCCCTCCAGAACCTGTCCTTTCTCAAGTCTTGCTATAATCTCTTTTTTCTGCTGTTCAAGCTCAGCCTCTATCAGAGCCTTGTGAGAAACTACTACGTTACGGTATTCATGGTTTATTTTAACAACTTTGAACTCCATTGTCTTATTCACAAATACATCATAATCACGGATTGGTTTAACATCAATCTGTGATCCGGGTAAGAAGGCTTCAATACCAAAGACATCCACAATCATACCGCCTTTTGTCCGGCATTTGATGTAGCCTTTTATTATTTCATCCTTCTCAAGCGCTTCATTAACGCGCTCCCATGACCTGGTTGCCCTGGCCTTTTTGTGGGATAGTATCATCTGGCCTTTTTTGTCTTCAAGGCTTTCAATGTATACATCTACTTTATCACCAACCTTAAGATCGGGATTATATCTGAATTCATTCAGGCTTACTATGCCATCTGATTTATAGCCGATATCAACTACTACTTCGCGTTTGTTTAATGCTATTACTGTTCCTTCAAGAACCTCTTTTTCAGTGACTGTATTAAGGGTGTCATTATATAGTGCTTCGAGGTCAGACCTTTGTTTGGAAGAATATGACTCAACCGAATCTTTAAGGCTGTCCCAATCGAATTCTTCAGTCTCTTCAGAATTATTTTCAGAAGAATCAATTTCAACTCCGAGAGTTCCTTCAGTTGCATCCTGATCTGTTACATTATCTTCTGATTCTGTTGTAACATCTTCTACTTCAGCTTGTTCATCCGAAACTTCATCTGTTGGGGACGATTTTTCATCAGCGTTAGATCCATTAGTTTCCAGGTTTTTAACTACCTGTTCATCAACTGCCTCTGTCAGGCTTTCAGATGATTCTTCAGTTTTTTCTGCAGAAACCTGATCCTGAACTTGTTCCTGAACATCATTATCCTTCAGGTTTAATGCATCCTGACCTGCATTTTCGTTATTCTTTTCAGTCATGTAATTAAAAATAAATTAATAAGTTAGACATTATTTTTGTTATAAATCGGGCGCAAAATTATAACTAAATTCAATCTTTACAAAGGTTTTCATCATTTTATTTTTATTACTTTTGAATGTTAAATTTATTAAAATGAAAGGAATTATACTTGCAGGAGGCCTCGGCACACGCCTCTACCCAATAACACGTGCTATATCAAAACAGATATTACCGGTGTACGATAAACCAATGATTTACTACCCATTGTCTGTATTGATGATGGCCGATATCCGTGAAGTATTGATAATTTCAACCCCGGATGATATAAAAACTTATGAAAATTTATTCGGAACAGGTAAACAACTTGGCCTGAATATTTCTTATAAAGTACAACCTGAACCTGGCGGACTGGCTGAGGCATTTATACTGGGAAGGGAGTTTATTTCTGATGATAATGTCTGCCTTATTTTAGGGGATAATATTTTTTACGGTTATAACTTCCGCTCAATATTGTCTGAAGCATCTGAACTGAATGACGGAGCTTTGGTTTTTGGGTACTATGTAAAAGATCCGGAACGTTATGGTGTGGTTGAGTTTAATGAAGAGGGCAGGGTTATTTCCATAGAAGAAAAACCATCTAAGCCTAAATCAAATTATGCTGTTACAGGTCTTTATTTTTATTCTAATGATGTTGTTGAAAAAGTTCTTCAGATAAAACCTTCAGCCAGGGGCGAACTTGAAATAACTGATATTAATCGTCTGTACCTGGAGGAGGGGCGGTTAAATGTTAAGCTGCTCGGCAGAGGATTTGCCTGGCTTGATACGGGTACGCATGATAGTTTATTGCAAGCTTCAAATTTTATTGCTACTATTGAGCAACGGCAGGGATTGAAAGTATCATGTATTGAAGAAATTGCTTACAAGAGAGGTTTTATAAGCAAAGAACAGTTGATTGAATTAGCTAAACCGTTATCGGGTAATCAATATGGTGAGTATCTTTTAAATCTGGCTGAAAAGCAAATAATATCTTTTTAAGTTGAATAATGAATGTAATTGAAACAGGAATTCCGGGTTTACTGATCATCGAGCCCCGGGTATTTAATGATTCGAGAGGCTATTTTTTTGAAACATACAGAGAAGATAAATATAAAGAGTTGAGTATTCCTGCCTCTTTTGTGCAGGATAATGAGTCTAAATCGGTAAGAGGAGTTGTAAGAGGCCTTCACTATCAACTTGCGCCTTACTCACAATCCAAGCTGGTAAGGGTTATTAGCGGAAAAGTATTTGACGTAGCCGTTGACCTGCGTAAAGGCTCGCCTTCATTTGGAAAGTGGTTCGGAATAATGCTTGACGATATTGATAAAAAACAACTGTTTATACCGGGAGGATTTGGACATGGTTTTTCCGTTGTCAGCGAAACAGCAATATTTTCTTATAAATGTGATAATTTTTATAACAAAGATTTTGAAAGGTCGGTTAATATCAATGATCCTGATCTGGCTATTGACTGGCAACTTGAAAGGTCGGAATTTATTGTTTCTGATAAGGACATGTGTGCACCACTTATGACAAAGGCCGAAATGAATTTTATATATTGAAAATGAGAATTTTAGTAACAGGGGCATATGGTCAGTTAGGTAGGGAAATAAAGGAGTTGTCATCTCAATTTTCATCGTGGGAGTTTGTTTTTACTGATATTGACAGGCTGGACATTACAGACAGAGACGATGTTGACACTTTTATCAAAGAAGAAATGCCGGAAATGGTAATTAATTGTGCTGCCTATACTGCTGTTGATAAAGCTGAAACAGACCATGAAGCTGCATACAAATTAAATGTACTTGCGCCGGGATATCTTGCATATGCTTCAAAACAAATTGGAGCGGGATTTATTCATATTTCAACTGATTATGTATATAACGGAAAATACTATGTGCCTTATAAAGAATCTGACGAGACTTCCCCTGTAACTGTTTACGGTAAAACTAAGCTGGAAGGGGAGAAGAAGTGCCTGTCGGAATTCCCGGATTCAGTAATTATAAGGACTTCCTGGTTGTATTCCTCTTATGGAAATAATTTTGTAAAAAAAATGTTACAACTGGGAAAAGAAAAGATATCTCTTAATGTAGTTTTTGACCAGACAGGAACACCTACCTGGGCTGCTGATCTGGCAAGGGCTATTTTCAAAATAACTGCTATTTTTAAAGATGAGCCTGATAAGTATCTACCGGGAATTTATAATTTTTCTAATGAGGGAGTTATAAGCTGGTATGATTTTACAAAAGCAATTTTTGAAATTTCCGGGATAACCTGTAATGTTAATCCGGTGCTTTCATCTGAGTTTATTACAGCAGCACAACGGCCACATTATTCGGTATTAAATAAATCAAAAATTAAGGCTACATTTGGAATAGATATACCATATTGGAAGGATAGTCTGAAGAAATGTCTGAATATAATTATAAACACCAGATAAATGGAAAATAAAAAATTAATCCTGAAGGTTAGGGAGACAGCGAAGAAATGGCTTTCATCAATGTATGATGATGAAACCCGTAAAGAGGTTCAAAGACTTATGGACAGTGAGGATCCCGGAGAATTAACAGATGCTTTTTATAAAAATCTTGAATTTGGCACAGGAGGTATACGAGGTATTATGGGTGTGGGCACTAACAGGATGAATAAATATACAGTTGGGGCAGCCACCCAGGGATTATCCAATTACCTGAAGAAAATTTTTACAGAACTTGATCAAATCAAGGTTGCAATTGCACATGACTGCAGAAATAACAGCCGCTATTTTGCCAGGATCAGTGCAGAGATTTTTGCTGCCAACGGCATTAAAGTATTTTTGTTTGACGATCTCCGGCCTACTCCTGAGTTGTCTTTTGCTGTGCGTGAACTGGGATGTCAAAGTGGTATAATCCTAACTGCCTCGCATAACCCTAAAGAATATAACGGATATAAAGCATATTGGGAAGACGGATCACAGGTAGTTGCGCCCCATGATGCCAATATTGTTGAGGAGGTGCTTAAAGTAAAACATGAGGATATCATTTTTGATGGTCCGGATGATTTAATTGAGATTATTGGGGAAGATATTGACAATAAATTTTTGGAAAGAGCGAAAGAGGTATCCGTTTCTCCGGAGGTAATTTTACGTCATCATGATATAAAGATTGTTTACACCCCAATTCATGGTACCGGTGTAAAATTAATACCGGCCGCCCTGAGAAAGTTTGGGTTTACTAATATAATTAATGTACCTGAACAAGATATTGTCAGTGGAGACTTTCCAACTGTAATTTCTCCAAATCCTGAAGAGGAAACAGCTATGGCTATGGCATTGGCTAAGGCAGTGGAGGTCAAAGCTGACGTGGTAATGGCTTCTGATCCTGATGGTGACAGAATAGGTGTGGCTGTAAAAAATGATAAAGGGAAATATATCATTATCAATGGTAATCAAACTGCAATGCTCTTTATCTATTATATAATTACAACAATGAAGAAGGCGAATTTACTAAGAGGGAATGAATATGTTGTAAAAACTATTGTCACCACTGAGGTGATAGCTGACATTGCCAAAAGAAATGATATCGACTATTATGATGTATACACAGGATTTAAATTTATTGCTGAGGTTATAAGAGAACAGGAAGGCAGGAAGAAATATATCGGAGGCGGTGAGGAGAGCTTTGGTTTTATGCCTGCTGATTTTGTAAGGGACAAAGATGCCGTTACTTCTTGTGCACTTATGGCCGAGATTACAGCCTGGGCAATTGATCAGGGAAAAACTTTATATGAATTGCTTCAGGATATATACATGGAATATGGCTATTCAAAGGAGAAGATGAAATATGTAGTACGGAAAGGAAAAGAAGGAGCTGATGAAATTTTAAAGATAATGAGCAATTTCAGGGAAAATCCTCCTTCGACTCTTGATGGAATGCCCCTGCAATGGGTCAAGGATTATTCAACACTAACAGCTAAAAATCTTATTACAGGCGAGGAGAAAAGAATAGACCAGAAAACAACTTCAAATGTATTGCAGTTTTTTACTACCGACGGCTCTAAAATATCTGTAAGGCCTTCAGGTACAGAACCTAAAATTAAGTTTTATTTTGAAGTGAAGGGAAATATTAAATCCCGCAGTATGTTTGATGAAGCTGAAGAAAAAGCAGAGGCAAAGATTGAGAACATCATGGAAGAATTCGGATTATAAGGCCATTTGAGACGCTTAACGCTATTCAAGGCCGGATTCAATAATTATTTCAATTTTATAATTAATATCTAAGAATTATGCAAAAGATTAAAATTAGCCTGTTTCTAATGTCTGTAATTGCTATTGGGGTAAATGCCCAGACAGACGATCCTGCAAAAATGAAACCTGAAATGACAGAGATATGGGATCCGGAGATTGAGATCGTTACTCCGGGAGCAACCCCACTTGATCCTCCTTCAGATGCTATTGTGCTTTTTGATGGTGTGAACCTTGAGAATGAATGGACAAGCAGCAATGGTGGAAAGCCCGGATGGAAAGTTGAAAATGGATGTGCAACAGTGGTTAAAGGAACCGGAGTTATTAAAACAAAACGGGTTTTTCAGGATTTTCAGCTGCATATCGAGTGGAGAACACCGGAAGAAGTGGTCGGGAAAAGCCAGGGAAGAGGTAACAGCGGCGTTTTTCTACAGGAACGTTATGAGGTGCAGGTTCTTGATAATTACGATAACCGGACTTATCGCAACGGACAGGCAGGAAGTTTATACAAGCAACATGCTCCCCTCGTAAATGCCTGTAAAAAACCCGGTGAATGGCAGGTTTATGATATTATTTATACCGCACCGCGGTTTAACGGGGATGGTACTTATTTTACCCCGCCCACTGTTACGGTTTTACATAACGGTGTTTTGGTGCAAAATAATGTAAATCTTCGCGGACCAACACAATTTATCGGCATACCCGAATATACTATCGAAGAACACGGCCCGGGTAGTATTGTCTTACAGGACCATGGAAACCCTGTGAGCTTCAGAAATATCTGGATCAGGGAACTTTAATTTGTGAACTGTAGAGCTTAATATGCTTGTGGTCCGGTTTTTTTATTCCTGGGTTGTAATTTTTATTGACGAACATAGTTTGATAACCTTTCCCCGGGAATAACTGCCGGATCATAAAAGCACTAATATTTTTATTGCTTCAATTTATCTTTATATATCTTTTTGAATTTCTGAATTTTAGGATTGACCACAAATTTACAGTAAGGTTGTTCCCGGTTTTGTTCAAAGTAATTATGATGATAATCTTCAGCAGGATAAAAAGCTTTATATTCAGTTAGTTCTGTAACTATAGGCATATCAAATATCTTTTCAGCATCAAGTTGCTTTTTGATATTTTCAGATGCCTTTCGCTGTTCTTCAGTATGGTAAAAAATAACTGACCTGTACTGGGTCCCGGAATCGGGTCCCTGCCGGTTCAGAGTTGTCGGGTCATGGGTCATGAAAAATATTTCCAGTATTTCAGCAACTGATATTTCATCCGGATTAAAGGTTATTTGTACAACCTCAGCATGGCCCGTTGATCCTGTGCATACTTCACGGTAAGATGGATTTTCTACAGTACCTCCGCTATAACCGGGAACAACATTTATCACTCCTTTAAGCTCTTTAAAGATAGCTTCTGTGCACCAGAAACATCCTCCGCCTAACGTAATCTTTTGTACATTATCGTTTTGATTTGGACTATTCATAATGAAAATAATGGATAAAAATATAATAAAACTCATTAGTTCACTTTTTAAATTATCTAAAATTTCAATCCGTTCACTGAAGTGAACGGCAAAGGATAAGGCTATGAACTTACTTTGACTGCCAAATCAAGCTTTATCCTTTGCCGTCGGTTTTAACCGACGGGCAGGCGGCTAATTAAACGCTGCCTTAATTTTCATGAGGTCCAGGTTGAAAAGTTGATCAGTAATTTTATTTAATTCCTCCTCCTCCCCCTGGATGTGTATAACCCGTTGAGTGTGAGTAAGTGATTCTCCCGGTTTTAGCTTTGCGGCCTGCGAGGATGTTTCAATTTCATAAAACGGCCCCATTACAGAACCGTCCTCAACAGGTCCGTCATTATAAGCATTTATTACATCCCCGTCAAAAAGATTATCCTTAATTCCCCATTTTGAATTCAGATATTCACCCGGTTCTGAAGGTAATGAATGCCAAAGTAACGTAAGTATATTTTTTTCATAATCATAACTACCGCAAAGCTCTTTTGCCCTTCCCCCGGGTAATCCTATTTTGCTTCTGTATTGTCCGTCTATCTTGAAAAAGACAGTTCCATGTTCAATGACCAGTCTGTCGGATGGCACTTTTCCGAAATAATCATCATTAACAATAGTTCCGGTACCCTCAGTATTGTATGGTAAAAACACGGTTGTTGAAGCGGAGGGATTAAGCATACATAGCATCCATACTGACAACAACCCGGTTTCTTTTTCCCATGGGTCCGATCCTGTATTTGTAATGGTATTGTCTGATTGATATGCCACAATATTCAGATCTTTATCAGCAGTATTTATATTTAACATTTCAGCGAGGGAATCCTTGGATAATATTTTGACCGATCTTGTTATTGACATTTTGAGAATATTACCCAAAGCATTTTTTACTTCAGTATTTTTAACAAACAGGACCCTGTCCATTGATTGTTCTTTAATTTCGAAACGTTCTGTATCCAGAACCGGAGGAACCAGCCAGTTATCATAAACTTGTTCCTTTCCCTTTTCGAAATATACTGAGAAAGGCCCTCCTTCCGGCCCCAGCCAAAAACGTTCTTCTCCTCCAACAGGATTAAAATGTTTCAATATCTGGCCTGATCCTATCAGTTTATAGTTTATCCAGCCAAAGCTCAATCCTTCATTTCCTGCGGCAGATGAAGTCATAACCCTTCCCTGATAACCGGGTGTAAGCAAAACACATGCTTGAGAATGCTCATCTTTTAATTCTATTATTTCTATATCATTATTTTTCAAAAAGGCTTTGTCATATCCATAAGTGCCTTGTTCAAAGTTGACCATTTCTTTTTTCACTTTATTTTGATTTGTATTACTCTTGGAGGTACAGTTTATAATTAAAAAGGGTAGTAGTAACAACGGGGTAATGAATATTATTAACTTAATTTTTTTCATTGCATTTTTAGCTAAGTTACTTAAATCTGATGAGTCTGGAAAACAATGTATCCATAAATTGCAAAACGTAATATACGGAAAAGAGCATATTTTAAAAATCTGATTGATGGATAACCTGCTGAACCAACTAACAGACAAGTCGCAGACCATGGAATTGGAGTCATGGCAGCAACAATAATCAGGAAAAGGCCAAATTTTCTTAACTGTGGCCATGATTGTTTCAGAAACTTCATCCTGATATAGCGGAAAGCGACTCTTTTATAAATATAACGACCTATTAGAAAAGTAAGATAGCCAATACCATAAGACACAATTGCAAAAAAACTTACATTAAGAAAGTAATGTGAAATATTAGCTTTATTGATAGCCCATATCATAAAAAGTTCGGGAGGTAATATTCCAACGAAAAATTCAGAGCCAAAATATATAAGATAGATAACTTCAGGTTTAGCATAAAATCTTTCAACCCATTCATCCGGATTTTTTGAAATGACAATTTCTTCGAAAAAAAAATAGGCAATAAGCAAGATAGCCAGCCAGGCCAATCCTTTAACACCGTTATTAAGAAGAAACTGCATTCTGGAACTTAGTCTCATATTGATAAGTTATTCTAAAAAGGGGTGCAAATTACTACAATTTCCCGCTAAATCTTTGATGAGCATTATTTTTTTTGTTTTCTATTCTGAATTGTGGCCTGAAATTTAAAAAAAAATACCGATTTTTCGTATTTGAAAATTTTAGACAAAAGAAACGATTATGGCGAAAGGAAAGAATGGATTACCTGATTCAGTGCAACCTGTAAAAGTTAATAGTATATTACGATGGATTGAAGTATTAGGCAATAAACTGCCCAATCCTTTTTGGTTGTTTATCTGGATAATAGGGTTGGTAATCATATTCAGTGCAATTGCTGCAATTAGTGGAATTACTGCGATTGACCCTGTTAATGGTAAATTAATTGAGCCTCATAATTTGATATCCGGTGAAGCGCTGAGGAGATTTTTGGAAGAGATGGTTACTAATTTTGCCCATTTTGCACCGTTGGGCCTGGTACTGGTTATGTTAATGGGTGTATCTGTTGCAGAAAGAAGTGGATTACTTACCATTATTTTAAGGACAGTTGCATTTTCAGTCCCCAGAAAAATAGTTTTACCTGTGATTTTTATCATCGGAGCATGCAGTAATATTGGGTCCGATGCAGGCGTAGTTATTATTCCCCCTATAGCTGCATTAATATTCACTCAGATGGGATATCATCCGATAGCCGGTCTTATTGCAGGTTATGCCGGAGCTACAGCGGGGTTTACTGCAAATTTTTTAATTGCAGGTACTGATGTATTACTAGCCGGTATCAGTACAGAAGTTGTTTCTCATATAGACAGTTCAATGGAAGTAAGCGCTACAGCAAATTGGTACTTTATGATTGTTTCAACTTTGGTTTTGGGGTTCGGAGGCGCATATATAGTAGCAAGGAACACTATCCCAAGATGCAGGATTTTCTCATACGGGGATGATACAGTTGAGGTATTTAATGAAGCTCCTAAGCTAACAGTACTTGAAAAGAAAGGATTGCGATATGCAGGAATTGCACTGTTAATTTATCTTGTAGTTGTCTTAATACTTTTAATACCCGGTGGGGCACCTCTGCGTAATCAGGAAACCGGAGGAATAGTTCCTTCACCTTTTCTGAGAGGCCTTGTCCCTTTGCTTTTTTTCTTCTTTTCGATACCGGGTTATGTGTACGGTAAAGTTACCGGAAGTATAAAAAAAGCTGATGATATATTAAGGTTCATGGAGCTTGGAGTTAAAGACCTTGCTGGTTATATAGTCCTCATGCTTGTGGTTGCCCAATTTATAAATTTGTTTAGCTGGAGCCGGCTGGATACTATTTTAGCTATTAATGGTGCTGAATTTTTAAAATCGACAGGATTGACAGGGCCACTCATGTTTATTATGTATATGATGTTGGTTTCTTTTATAAATATTTTTATAGGTAGCGGATCTGCCAAATGGGCTATTTTTGCCCCGGTGTTTATACCAATGCTGACGCAATTAGGTTATACCCCTGCTTTTATACAGTTGTTGTATCGTATAGGAGATTCTATTACAAATGCTATAAGCCCGTTATATCCCTATTTCCCCTTATTAATCGGGTGGGTCAGGAAATATGATAAAAATGCAGGAATCGGGACTATAATATCACTTTTAGTTCCTTATGCAGCGATCCTGTTCGTTTTATGGGTTATTTTGCTGTTTATCTGGTTCTGGCTGGATCTCCCAATTGGTGTGGGCGAAGGAATATATTTGGGGAAATAAGTATTATTTGATAGTTGTAAATTAGATGGATTTAAATAAAAATATTTTTGATATGTATATAAAAGATTTAGAAAGATCAGTTTTGCGGTTGTTTATAAGTCTCTTTTTAACAGGATTTACAGCAATTGCATTTTTGCCTTTTACCATAAGTGCCCAGCGTGTTGCAGAGCGTATTATTCCGTTAAGGCAAAAGTCATTTAAGGTTGGAATAGTCTATTTTGCGCATGAAACATGTACCTACTGTCCTGATCCTGCCGGTGTTGATGACTGGAAAGCAGCAGGACCTGTTACTGATGCGTTTTTAGGTCAGACTGAGGGTTATATTGGAGGGTTTGAGACAAGGATGGAGGCATACGGGGGAGTGACCCTTGTCGGAATAACTTCTCCTGCCGGTATGCCGGTTGGAGGCACTTCCCGAAGTTGGAATACGAGGGAGGTATGGGAATATTTTACTGCAAAAATGATTTCTGAACTGAAAGAAAAGGGTCCTTTTGACGGGGTGCACCTTGCTTTGCACGGCTCTATGGCAGTCGTTGGCGTTGCCAGGCCGGAAGCTGAGCTGGCCCGGCTGGTTAGGAATGCAGTAGGTGATGATGCAGTTATCACAGTAACCCTTGATCTGCATGCCTGCGTTGATGCTGAACTGGTTGCCGGTAATGCTGCCGATGCTGTATTCTCGGTAAAAAGGTTTCCACATTACGATGATGCCCTGATGGGGCAAAGCGCTGCAGATGTTATGATCAGAGCTATGCAGGGTACCTATAACCCTGTTGTTTCAACAAGAAAGCCAGGTGTCATAACTCCAAGCTTTTTTCAGGGAACGGTAAGATATCCGGCAAGAGAAATAATGGAACGGGCAAGAAGATGGGAGAACAGGGAAAGGGATGTCTATGTCTCTGTTAATTTTGGTTTTGCATATGCTGATGTGCCGGATAACGGAGCCTCAGTATTTGTAGTTACAAATAACGATCAGGAGCTTGCCGACCGTATTGCGGATGATATGAACGACTTTATATGGAGACACCGTAAGGATTTTGTTTTTAAAGAGATATATAATGTTGAAGATGGTGTGGACAAAGTGATGGAGTCTGTCAGGGCGGGCAGAACTCCTGTAGTTGTAGCTGACGGCTGTGACAGAACAGGAGGAGCCACCTGGATTACAAATGAGTTAATTAAAAAAGGAGCATCAAATTTCTGCATTGGCACACTGGCTGATAAGGACCTTTTTCAGAGCCTGCAAAAAAAAGGTCTGAAACCGGGAGCTCATACCGGACCTCTTAAGATTGCCGGGACAACAGATAAGTTTTCCGGGGAGCCTGTCTGCCTTGATGATGCAGTGATAGAATTTTTTGATGATGAACATCTTGTTTTACATTTTGGAAATAATAACAGAATAGTTGTAACTCCTGCCCTGAGCCAGATAGTTACTCCCGACTGGCATGCTACTATTGGAATTAATTTTGATGAGTTGGATATTGTTGTCCATAAAACAAGAGTACATTTTTTCAGGGGTTATTTTGAAACAGGTATTGCAGGTGAGAATTACCCGGGGACAATAGTTAAGATTGAAGTACCCGGTTGGGGTCCGGCAGATATTACTAAAATCAATTATGTGAACGGAGGCCAGTATTTATACCCCATTGTCATGGACAGAGAAAAGGGTGGTGTCTGGGACAGACCTTATATCGGTGATAAAGATATGATCTATAAAACAGGGGATGGAAAAATTTTAAAGTGATGCAAAAGGATGTTATCGGAATAGTAGGAGGTATGGGACCTGATGCAGGTATTGCACTATCAAAGAATTTGATAAGCCAGACAATCGCTGAAAAAGATCAGGAACACCTGCCCCAGGTTTTATTTTCAATTCCGGAATTAATATCGGACAGAACTGAATATATTTTGGGTGAGGTCAAAACTAATCCAGCCTATAGTATTGCCAAAATCCTGCTAATGATGGAATCAATAGGTGTCAGATTAGCTGCCATGGCTTGTAATTCAGCACACGCACCTCAGATTTTTAATGTTATATTGTCTGAATTAAATGAAAATTATTCAGGGATAAAATTACTTCATATGATAAAAGAGGTAGGTCTGTTTATCAGAGATCATTATGAGGTTAGTAAAAAGGTAGGAATAATGGGAACTACCGGAACATATTATACCAGGCAATATGATTTAATAAATGAGTCGGGATTGAGTACTGTTTATTTAACTGAGCCGGAACAAAAAAATTTACACAGCGCTATATATCATCCTCTTTTTGGCATTAAGGCTAATGCAGGTAGAATTCCCGCTGAAACAGTTAAAATTCTTGAGGAAAGCATAACTTCTCTTATAAAAAAAGGCGCTGAAATAATTGTACTTGGATGCACTGAGTTGCCGCTTTTATTTTCCGGCTCATCCTATAATGGTATACCGGTAGTTGATTCTTCACTGGTAATGGCGAGGGCTCTCATAAAGGCTCATTCCCCGGAAAAATTAAAACCCTGGCAAGTATAAAAAAACAAAGGGCAAGCAGCCCTTTGTTTTTTTAAAAATCAATTATAATTAAACGTTATAAGTCGATGAGGCTGTATCCCCTCCGCGGCCTGTCCAGTTAGTATGGAAGAACCGGCCTCTTGGTTTATCAACTCTTTCGTAGGTGTGGGCACCAAAATAATCACGTTGTGCCTGAAGCAGATTTGCCGGAAGCCTTTCGCTCCTGAAACCGTCAAAGTAGCATAGCGCAGCTGTTAATGCCGGAACAGGCATACCATTAGACAATGCTGTTGCACAAACTCTGCGCCAACCCTCCTGGGCAGATTCAATTTTTTCTTTAAAGAACGGATCCAATAACAAGTTTGGAAGTTCGGGATTTTTGTCGAACGCTTTTTTGATATCTGCCAGAAATGCTGAGCGGATAATACAACCTCCCCGCCACATTAAAGCAATACCTCCATAATTAAGGTTCCATTTATACTCTTTAGCTGCTTCCATCATCAAATTATAGCCCTGGGCATATGAAATTATTTTTGCTCCGTAGAGTGCCATTTTCAGGTCATCGATGAATTGGGCCTTGTCGCCTGTAAATTCAGGAGCCGGGCCTTGCAGTACTTTGGAAGCCATTACCCTCAGCTCTTTCTGGGCTGAAAGGCATCTTGCGAATACTGACTCTCCTATTAAGGTAAGCGGTATACCCAGGTCTAACGCTGCTATACCGGTCCATTTACCGGTTCCCTTTTGTCCTGCCGTATCAAGGATCATCTCCACTGTTTCCTCACCGTTCTCATCTTTATATCCTAATATATCCCGGGTAATTTCAATAAGATAGCTGTCCAATTCTTCTTCATTCCATTTTTTGAAAATTTCATACATTTCATCATTAGTCATCCCGAGGAGATTCTTCATCAGGTGATATGCTTCTGTTATGATTTGCATATCGCCATATTCGATACCATTGTGTACCATTTTAACAAAATGACCTGCGCCGTTTTCACCGACCCAGTCGCAGCACGGTGATCCATCTTCTACTTTTGCAGCAATGCTCTGGAAAATGTCTTTTACATGAGGCCATGCATCCGGCGATCCACCGGGCATCATGGATGGCCCCAACAGAGCTCCTTCTTCACCTCCCGATACACCCGTACCAATATATAAAAAGCCTTTGCTTTCAACATATTCTGTACGACGGATAGTATCAGGGAAGTGTGAGTTGCCTCCGTCAATAATAATATCACCAGGCTCCAGATGTGGCATGATCATATCTATGAAATCATCTACCGGCTTCCCGGCCTTTACAAGAAGCATTACCTTACGCGGCCTCTCTAATGAGTTAACTAACTCTTCGATGGAATGTGCCCCTATAAATTTTTTGCCTGCTCCACGTCCGTTAATAAAATTGTCTACTTTTTCAACTGTACGGTTGAACACAGCAACAGTGTAACCATTACGTTCCATGTTAAGTACCAGGTTCTCACCCATTACGGCTAACCCGATCAAACCTATGTCCGCTAACTTTTTCATGTTATTACATTTTTAATATTTATTGTTGATAATTTTTTTGAAATCATTCTTTTATTGTTCATCTATTTAATTGGCTGCTCTTAGCTCTGTCTATTTGCACTTTGTCTATTTCCTCTTAGTTAAAATCCAAACATGAAGTTAATACTTATTTTGTAATTTTTTTTCATCGGCAATATATCCTATACCTCCTAAAAAAAGCAATCGATATCTCTATGATTACCATTATTTGTCAGGCAATTATGAATCCCATTTTTTTCAATTTTTCTGTAGTTTCCTTTCCTGCGTTCAATGCTTTGACTGTGTATGATTCAAATTCCCTTCGTACCGGATAATCGCCCCTTAGTTTTTCAAACAAGTGGGGTGAAAAGCGCAATAATTCATCGTCAGTTTTGATGTTATAGGTTGACATCACTGCTTCTGCAAGAACAGAGGATTCCTCCTCCCCTGTAGCGTCAATTTTTATTAAAGTATTAGTGGGAAGTTCAACACCAGCTGGTTCCCAACTATCGATACCAAGGTTAAAAAATTTGCTTACAGCCCGGACACTCATTTTTGTGCCATTTGCTTTCCCATCTTTTGAATATCCGGCAATATGAGGAGTTGCATAATCTGCCATGTTTAACAATTCAATATCTATATCAGGCTCATTCTCCCAACAATCTGCAATAAATCCCGATATTAATTTTCTGTTTATAGCCTCTTTCACCGCAGCTGTATCAACCACCTCACCTCTGCATGAATTAATGATCAGAGGTTGTTTAAGGTTATTAAAAAAATTGTTGTCAGCCATATGGTATGTTGCATATTTACCGGTCGGATTTAATGGTACATGAAAAGTAATAATGTCTGCCTCTTTTTGAATGTGTTTAAGAGATACAAATTTTTCACTACCTTCTTTTTTTTCACGCGGAGGGTCATTTAAAAGCACCCTCATTCCTATCGTTTCACAAAGGGCAGCAACTTTGGAGCCAACGTGTCCTACACCGACTACACCTATTGTCTTAATTTTCAGGTCAAATCTTTTTTTCTTTGACCAGGAGAAAAGAGCCGATGCTATATACTGGTTGACGCTTCCGGCATTACAGCCCGGAGCATTGGTCCATTTTATTCCGGCTTGTTTACAATATTCTGTATCTATATGGTCAAAACCAATTGTTGCAGTAGCAATAAAACTGACCTTTGAACCTTCAAGCAGTTGTCTGTTGCATTTGGTACGTGTTCTGGTAATCAAAGCATCAGCATCCTTCACAATCTCAGGAGTTGTTTTATTACCCGGGAGATAAACTACCTCAGCAAAGGGCTCCAGCGCCCCCTTTATATAAGGTATTTTATCATCTATTACTATTTTCATTTGAAAATGACTTAGTTAAACAATTAAATTCTCAATCTGTTACGCTTTGCTCCATTCAGGATGACATGCATGGCACTGCCCCTGTTCGGGAGATCCTTCATTGCGCTTTGCTCCATTCAGGATGACAGGCATTGCACTGCCCCTGATCAGGAGATCCTTCATTTCGCTCCGCTCCATTCAGGATGACATGCATGGCACTGCCCCTGTTCGGGAGATCCTTCATTCCGCTTTGCTCCATTCAGAATGACATGCATTGCACTGCCCCGGTTCCGGAGATTCTTCATTCCGCTCCGCTCCATTCAGAATGACATGCATGGTGATGCCCCTGTTCGGGAGATTCTTCCTTCCGCTCCGCTTCATTGAGAATGACATGCATG
>CAZJGI010000025.1:39753-42150 GCA_964545315.1 uncultured Prolixibacteraceae bacterium | reverse complement strand
GCCAGCATTTCCGTTTCATACATCTCAATGCCGTCAACCCCAGTCTCTAAAAGGCTATAGGCTCTTTTCAATCCGGGGACAAGATGTTTTAAATTTATACCATCCCGTTCCAGGGCATCGTTGCCTGAACTGTCATTTCGTGGCAAAAAGCCTGTAGCCCCAACTCCTCCAAATATTTTCACCCTATGTTCCCTGCCTAATTCAAGGTATGGCCTTACATCATGAATTCCCTGTCCCCCCATATCCTCCAGTGGATCAAGCTGAAGCTGATCAACCAATCCCTCTTTCAGCCATTGTTCTATATCCAATCCCTGAGCAAGATTATTTAATAAACCGGAAGATGGGACTCTTACCACTATCCTGACTGGTTCTCCTTCCGGAGAAAACGTATCTTTCAGGCCACTTCTCAGGTCTCTTAATACCTGAGTAAAAAAATCTGCTCTCCATGAAATCCAATTCTTATATGTCTCACCATCCGATATATCAAGCTTCAGGGGATCTATACCTGTATTGTCCTTATACGCTTTTACCATTTCAGGATTATACAACAGCATGGGGACTTGTCTGCATGTACCGATTATTATTCCGGAAGCTCCCCGGCCTGCTACTTCAAACAATATATCCGTGCGCTCCCTGCGAACTTCAGGAAAAAAATATGAAACTGCGCTGCCTCTGGGTGAACCAGCATTCTTTTGCCATTGCCACCATTGCTCATTTTCCTTGAACCATTTGGATGAAAACATACCTCCGTATGAAGTAATCCCATAATGACGGTTCATGCCCAGCCAGGGCCAAATCTTTGCATCACAGTCCTTCTGACTGTTAAGAACCTCTTCCAAAGGATCAAAATCATTGATCATCTTTATCCGGCGGCCATAATCGTACCTTCCGGTATCGAAAAACTTTTTCCCTTCCCCATAGGGCACACACGGGAAACGGGTTGTATTGGGAAGTTTGCTGTGGTATTCAACCCATGACCTTCCCACTGACCATCCTATTGTACTGATTCCAATCTCCGACTGTCCGCAGATTATACTTTTAAACTGATCAGGAAGCAGCCTGGCCCATACCGGTCCAAAATACTCAGCCCAGTCGTTAATGCTTACCAAAGATGCCGGTGGATTCATCATCTCCTGATAAAATGTTTCTACTGACGAAGATGTTACCGGTACTAACTTTAAGGAAACAACTGATCCCCTGCTGCCTTTAGCCTTTGCACCGTCATCCCATTGCAACGGATCAGAACCTGAAAATATCTTTATAATACCGTCCGGGATGTCTCCTGCCTGCAGAAAAATCTCTTCCTCATTAAATCCTCCCGGTGATACCGCACGTATAAAACCTTTTTCTCCTATTTGTATAAAATAACCAAGTTCCCTGACTTTTGCATAAACAGCATAAAAACCTTTTACCGGCAGCTGAAATACCACCGGATCAGAGTCATAATCACCACTACCTACCAATCCAATCCTGTCCTCTGAGACATCATCAAATCCCCAGTCATCCTGATTAAACTCACCAATCCCCCACTCTTTCCAGGCACGCTCAAAATCCTTGATCTCTATCTCATTACGTGTATTATCCCTTATAAGCCCCCAGTTGGACAGAGGAGTTACAATTATATTTTTTTTGTCATTTTCACGACGCCGGTAAATGACTGAAGATCCGTCCGGCCATTCTTTCCCGCCTGCAACAGGAACAAGTTCTATTCTGTAATCTCCCGAGGGCCATCCTGACACCCGAATCTGATCACTGTTATATAACACTCCTTTTTCCAGATTTATATGTTTGTTCAATACTTCAATGCCGCTATTATTTATAATTTTCAATCTTGCGTCCATTTTATCCGGTGAAACTCCGTCATTCAATGCGGCAAGAATACATAAATCATCCTGATCTGATAATACTCCCGAAGCTAACCGTAAATTGAACAAAGGCATAGAGCCAAATTTTGGATCAAATAACTGCCGGGTTTCCTTTAATACTTGCAAACGGATCATTTTAACACCGGGATTTCCATCAGCCATGCCGGTCTTCTCCTTAGTAACCTGCCTGCTCAATCCCTGCTCAAAATTCCAACCACCTTTCTGCCGTCCCTCTTTATCTTCTATTATGATTGACAACTGATAACCTCTCACATAAACTTCTCCCGCCTCAAAATCATATTCAGGTGCCGAACTAAACGGCCCCAAATCAAAACTGAAATTGCCTTCCCCTTCATAACCTGTAATATATGTTACAGCCCTGCCATCCGGCAACTTTCTAATAACTTTAGCTTGTAATACTTTCCCGTCATAAAAAGATTCATCAATTCTTACCTCACCTCTATTGATCCTCCCGGGAAAAAGTAAAAACTCTCCCTTCCCGGGATTATAAAGAGTATCATTTATTAATAAA
>CAZJGI010000025.1:0-39653 GCA_964545315.1 uncultured Prolixibacteraceae bacterium | reverse complement strand
ATAAAACATCACAAATGTAATACATACAATTCAACTTTTCCCTTTGCTTTCTTACATACACATATTTCTGTCGATTTTCATTTATCAGGTTACCAGGTAAATTATTATCTCTATTTATTTGAATGAAATCCGAATATATTTATATTTATGGGTTTTTTGTAAAAAACATATTTATATAGATATTACCTATTCAATTTAAAATTTTTGTTATGGAAGAGAAATCAAATAAAAATGCGGTTTCAAGAAGAGCCTTTCTTGGAACAGCGGCTGCAGCAGCTGCAGGATTTACAATTATTCCCAGCCATGTCGTAGCCGGATTGGGTTATAAAGCGCCCAGTGACAAACTCAATATTGTAGGAGTAGGGGTTGGCGGTATGGGCTTTGCTAACCTTAAAAATCTGGAATCAGAAAATATTATAGGTCTTTGCGATGTTGACTGGGGTTATACAGCAGGAAATGGTGTTTTTGATCGTTTTCCAAAAGCTAAAAAATATAAAGACTGGCGTAAGCTTTATGATGAATTAGGCAAGCAGTTTGATGCTGTTGTTGTTGCTACAGCCGACCATACCCATGCCATAATTGCGTCCCACGCCATAACTATGGGTAAACATGTATATGTACAAAAACCTCTTACCCATACGGTTTATGAATCAAGGTTATTGACAAAACTTGCAAAAAAATACCGTGTTGCCACTTCGATGGGTAACCAGGGATCATCAGGTGAAGGAGTAAGTCTGACAACTGAATGGCTTGCCAATGGTGAAATAGGAGACGTAACTAAGGTAGAGTCATTCACAGACCGTCCAATATGGCCACAAGGATTAAATACACCCGAGCAGGGGCATTGGGTAGCGGAAACTCTTGATTGGGACCTGTTTACAGGGCCTGCCAAAATGCGCCCCTTCAACCAGATATACCACCCGTGGAACTGGCGCGGTTGGTGGGATTACGGAACAGGGGCATTAGGCGATATGGCCTGCCATATCCTTCATCCGGTATTTATAGGCCTTGAACTTGGTTATCCAATACATGCACAGGGAAGTTCAACATTATTACTTCAGGATTGCGCACCGAATGCACAGTCTGTAAAACTTACCTTCCCGGAAAGAAAAACCAATAAAAAAATGAAGATGAAACTTCCTCAGGTTGATGTATACTGGTATGACGGAGGTATTAAACCGATGCTTCCGGATGGCTGGCCTGCAGGGAAAGATCCAAATGACCGCGGTGGAGGGGTTATTTTCCACGGAACTAAAGATAAGCTGATCTGCGGATGTTACGGAGTAAATCCATGGTTGCTTTCAGGTCGTGTGCCGGATGCACCCAAGTTCCGCCGCAGAATTGAAATAAGCCATGAAATGGACTGGGTAAGGGCATGTAAAGAAAGTCCTGAAACTCGCGTGCCAACAGCCTCTGATTTCAGCGAAGCCGGTCCGTTTAATGAAATGGTCGTTATGGGCGTGCTTGCAGTCAGATTGCAATCTCTTAATAAAATACTAGACTGGGATGGTGAAAAAATGCAGTTCACAAATCTTACCGATAATGAAACGATTAAAACTGTTGTTAAAGATGGTTTTGAAATTCACGACGGACATCCTACATTTAAAAAGACATGGACAGATCCTGTTTCAGCTAAAGAATTTGCCGCTGAACTGATCAAACATAAATATCGCGAACCCTGGAAATTACCAGATATGCCTGCTTAGTAGCTTAATAAACTATTATATCCAAATGGGTGTTCATAAAGCGAACACCCATTTTTTATCATTAAAATTCTTCAAATATCCCCATTTCTATACTCTGTTATTTATAAACTAAATGAAATAAAATAATATTAACCTGATATTTTTTGCTATTTTGCACCAAATAGTCTATAAGTCGTTTTATATTGAAATAAGCTTTAAATTTTAATTATTTAACTAAGTTATATTCACATGGATAAAGTGAGTAATATTTCCCGGCGGAGCTTTATATGTACTTCAGCGTATGCTGCTGCAGGGATTACTATATTACCATCGAAGGTGATAGCCGGACTTGGGCATAAAGCACCGGGTGATAAGCTGAACATTGCAGGCATAGGCGTTGGAGGCTATGGCTATAACAACCTGAGAAACATGGAAACAGAAAATATCGTTGCGCTGTGTGATGTTGATTGGGAGTTTGCCGGCAGTACTTCATTCAAGCGCTGGCCATTGGCAAAGACATATAAGGATTACCGGCAAATGTTTGATCAGCAAAAAGATATTGATGCTGTTGTGATAGCTACCCCCGATCATAGCCATGCATTGCCTGCTCTGATGGCAATTCGGGGGGGAAAACATGTATTCCTTCAAAATCCGCTGTCCCATTCCATTTATGAATCAAGAATACTGAACGATTCTGCTAAAAGATATAGTGTTGCCACCCAAATGGGTAACCAGGGAAATTCTGATGAAGGCATTCGGCGAATATGTGAGTGGATATGGGCAGGGGTCATTGGTGAAGTTACCGAAGTCGATGCCTGGACAAACCGTCCTTTATGGACCTCAGAAATGACAAAACCTGCCAGGGGAAAACGTATTCCACGCGACCTCGACTGGGAACTTTTTATCGGCCCTGCTAAATGGAGGGATTATCATCCGGATTACCATCCCTGGAACTGGCGCAGATGGTGGGACTTCGGAACAGGGGCAATCGGAGAAATGGGTTGTCATGTTCTTAATGCCCCTTTCAAGGCTTTATTGCTTAAATACCCGACAGCAGCAGAAGCCAGTTCATCACCATTCAATATCGACTCTCCTCCAAACTCAACATTTATTAAATTTGAATTCCCAAGAAGAGACAATCTGCCAAAAGTGGCAATGCCGGAAGTAGTTTTGAACTGGTACGACGGAGGACTCTTACCGCCAAGACCCGGAGAACTGACAGACGGTGAACCAATGGGAGATGAAAACGGAGGGGTAATTTTTCATGGTACACGGGGTAAAATAATGTGCGGCGCATACGGACAAAACCCTACTCTGCTTCCTACCCGCGAAATGGAGCATTTCCAAGAACCTCAAAAATCAATACGCAGAATTTCTGAAGACATGAACGGAGGTCACGAACAAGACTGGATACGTGCATGCAAAGAACCGGTTGAAAGAAGATTAGTAGCTTCATCTGACTTTGAAGAAGCAGACCCTTTGACTGAACTGGTACTTTTAGGTAATCTGGCTGTTAAGCTACAAAGCCTTAACAGAAAAATTCTATGGGACGGACCAAATATGCAAATCACTAATATTGAATTTAACGACGTATTAAGAATGCCTGTTAAAAATGAATTTGAAGTAGTAAACGGCCTTCCCAAACTCAATAAAGAATATACAACCCTGGTTGCCCCTGAAACTATTCAGGAATGGATCAGACATACATACCGGCAAGGATGGGAACAAATTTAAAACATTATATTTACGAATTGTTTAACTTATTTATAAATAAAAAAATGTCAAAAACAATATTAGCATTTTTACTGTTTATTATTTCAACCACAGGGTTTGCCCAACAATATAATGACTCATGGAAATCAATTGACAGCAGGCCTGTTCCGGGATGGTTTGAGGACGTTAAATTTGGTATCTTCATACATTGGGGAATTTATTCTGTGCCGGCATGGGCTCCTGCCTACGCTGATATGTCAGTTTACTCCAAATATGCGGAATGGTACTGGTGGCGTATTAATGAAAACAGTGAAGCAGGAAAACTGTTTCGCAACCATCATAATCAATATTACGGAGAAAATTTCCTGTACCAGGACTTTGCAAGTCAGTTTAAAGCAGAATTTTTTGATCCTGACAGATGGGCTGGCATATTTAAAAAAGCAGGTGCTCAATATGTTGTACTCACTTCAAAACATCACGAAGGATTCGCCTTATGGCCCAGTGAACATAGCTGGAACTGGAATAGTATGGATATAGGCCCCCATCGTGATCTTTGCGGAGACCTTACAAAAGCGGTTAAAAACGCAGGGCTCCACATGGGATTCTATTATTCACTGTACGAATGGTATAATCCTCTTTATCATAATAACCTTGAACAATATGTCGATAACCATATGATCCCTCAGATGAAAGACCTGGTTACAAGATATGAACCTGATATCGTCTGGACAGACGGTGAGTGGGACCATCCAAGTGAAAAATGGAAAAGTACCAGCTTCCTGGCATGGCTTTATAATGAGTCACCCGTAAAAGATAAAGTTTGCGTTAACGACAGGTGGGGTAAAGAAACAAGAGGAGTTCATGGTGGTTATTTTACGACTGAATATGATATGGTGCACGGACAAAAAGAACTAAGCGACATACCCCGCCCCTGGGAGGAGTGCAGGGGAATTGGAAACTCTTTCGGCTATAACCGCATTGAAAACACAGAACATTACATGACATCGGACGGACTGGTAGACCTTCTGATAAAAAAAGTCTCTGCAGGTGGCAATCTTCTCCTTAATGTGGGGCCAACTGCTGATGGCCGTATCCCGGTTATTCAACAACAACGTCTTTTGGATATGGGAAAATGGCTGAATGTGAATGGAGAAGCAATTTATTCTACACGAAAATGGGAAGGATCATCGATGAATCAATCAGAAAATGTATTCTTTACAAAAAAGGGGAATGACCTGTATGTCCTCTGTACCGAAATCCCTCATAATCCTATTGAAATAAAAGGGATAAAGAAAAAAGGAAATGTCAAAATGCTTGGCTTTGACGGAAAGGTTAATACAAAAAAGAAAGGGAATACAATGATCATAGATATACCGGTTGTTACCCCGGCTAAGAATCCTTCTGATCATGCGTGGGTTTTTAAAATCGAAAATGCAATATAATAACTACAAACACTAATAAGTATTCCTTTAAACAGGAAAAATTTTAGAATAAATTTATATGCAATAAAAATATAGTTAAATTTTAAAATATAATTAATATCCATTATACACGAATAGTAGCAATAATTTAATAAAAATTTACACAAATGAATAAAGCAGAAAAATTTTTAAAAGATCACAAAATGACCGCCTCTGATCTGAATATCGGGGAATTATCCAATCTTTTCATTAATGAGATGGAAAAGGGATTACAGGGAACAGACAGTTCACTGATAATGATCCCGACATATATAGAAGTTAATAAACAAATTACTGCCAATCAGCCCGTGATTGCAATAGATGCCGGAGGTACCAACTTCCGGACTGCGAAGGTATATTTTGATGAAAAGATGGAACTTAAAACAGAAAAATTGAAAAACAGTAAAATGCCTGCTGTCGATAAAGAACTGGCTAAAGATGAGTTTTTCGAAACAATGGCCGGATATTTAAAAGAATATGTGAACGATTCAGAAAAAATAGGCCTCTGTTTTTCATATGCAGTCGAAATATACCCCAACAAGGATGGTAAACTTCTGGAATGGAGTAAAGAGATAAAAGCCCCTGGTGTGATAGGCGAAATGATAGGGAAAAATCTGCTTGAATTCCTCGGAACCCCTGATAAACAAATTGTTCTGCTAAATGACACTGTCGCAACCCTGCTGGCAGGCCATTCAACAGCTGCAGGAAAAAATTATGATACTTTCATAGGTTTTATCCTGGGTACAGGCACTAATACATGCTATATAGAATCAAATAAGAATATCACCAAAACAAAAGGTCTTGACTTGTCGAAAAACCAGATAATAAATATTGAGTCAGGGAACTTTGCTAAAGTGAAACAAACAGATATTGACAAGTTATTCGATAATCAGACAAAAAATCCGGGGCGTTATACATTCGAAAAAATGTTTGCAGGAGGCTATTTCGGCGGGTTATGTACAACTGCACTGAAGGTTGCTGCAGATGAGAATATATTTTCAGAAAAAACAAAAAATAACCTGAAAGATATGCGGGAACTCACTTCCGAAGAGGTTAACAAATTTGTTTGCGGCATTGACCTTGCAGAAAATATCCTTTTTAAAATGTTATCCTCAGATGAAGACAGATCATCTGCCGGTATTATTATAGAAGGTATGATTGAAAGGGCAGCAAAACTTGTTGCGGCAAATCTTGGTGCAGTTATTCTAAAAACAGATAAGGCAAAATCACAGGAATCCCCCGTATTAATGACAATAGAAGGAACCACCTTCTATAAATTGAAAAACTTCCGGGAAATGTTTGAAAATTTTCTGCAGGATTTTCTCAGCGGAGATAAAAAACGTTATTATGAGATTGCAGAAGTTGAAAATTCAAGTCTCCTTGGGGCAGCTATCGCAGCTATCGTAAATTAAAACAGCTTACACTAAAGCTTTAATATACATAATCCCATGGTTGATAAAAGCTATGGGATTATTCATTATAAAAAAAACCCGTTAGTTCGGATTTGTAATCCGGACTATTTCATTATTAAGCAATGGCAGCAATGGCACGGATTACAAATCCGCGCCAACCACGCCAACCGCGGTTTTCAGCCGGTACCTCATCGTTGTATACAATAAAATTTTTATTATTATGATACTCAAAAGGATTCATTCCGGACGCATTTCCTTATAAGCATTAATCAGTCCATTGGTAGAGGAATCGTGTGCTTCGACAAGAGTATCGTCAATTAATTCAGGCAGAATTGTTCCGGCCAGTTGTTTGCCAAGTTCAACACCCCACTGATCAAAACTATAAATATTCCAAATAACCCCCTGAACAAATATTTTATGTTCATACATTGCAATTAGTATCCCTAAGGTGCGTGGGGTTAACTTCTTTACAAGGATAGAATTAGTAGGTATATTACCCCGGAAAATCTTGTACGGCAATAATGCAGAAATCTCTTCATCAGTTTTACCTGATGCTTTAAGCTCTTTAATCACCTGTTCTTCAGACTTTCCGATCATCATTGCCTCTGTTTGTGCAAAAAAGTTTGACATCAACTTAATATGATGGTCACCAATTTTGTTGTGATTTATAGCAGAGGCAATAAAATCGCATGGGATTAACTTAGTTCCCTGGTGAATTAATTGATAAAAAGCGTGTTGTCCGTTAGTGCCCGGTTCACCCCATATCACAGGACCGGTCTGATAATTCACAGGCTCTCCATTACGGTCGATATATTTTCCGTTACTTTCCATGTTCCCCTGCTGAAAATATGCTGCAAACCGGTGCATATACTGATCATAAGGAAGTATAGCCTCAGTCTCAGCCCCAAAAAAATTATTATACCATATACCAATAAGAGCCAGGATCACGGGGATATTATTACGGACGGGGGTATTGCGAAAATGATTATCCATTAAATGAGCACCTTCCAACATTTTTATATAATTATCGAAACCAATGCCGCATGCAATCGATAATCCTATAGCTGACCATAAAGAATAACGGCCGCCAACCCAGTCCCAAAAACGAAACATATTTTTTGTATCAATCCCAAACTCTGCAACAGCTTTTTCATTTGTGGAAACTGCAACAAAGTGGTTTTTTACATAAGCTAAATCTCCTGCATATTTCAAAAACCAGTCCCGGGCAGAATTTGCATTTGTCATTGTTTCCTGAGTTGTAAAGGTTTTTGAAGCGACTATAAACAAAGTAGTCTCCGGATCAACCTGTTTTAATGTTTCAGCTATATGGGTTCCATCCACATTAGATACAAAAAAGAGATTGATGTGCTCTTTTTTATAAGGTTTTAAAGCTTCAGTTACCATAAAAGGACCAAGGTCGGACCCTCCGATTCCAATATTAACTATATTTTTTATCGCTTTCCCTGTGAAGCCTTTCCACTTGCCTGAAATAACATCTTCTGAAAAAACCTTCATCTTCTCAAGCACTTCATTCACCTCAGGCATAACATTCTCACCATCAACAGTAATTGGGTAATTAGTGCGGTTGCGTAATGCAATGTGCAGTACGGCGCGGTTCTCTGTTTTATTAATCTTCTCTCCCCTGAACATGCTCTCTACAGCCTCCCTCAGGCCACACTCTTCAGAAAGCTGAAGTAAAAGGTCAAGTACCTTATCATCAATACGGTTTTTTGAAAAATCAACCAGTATATCTTCAATCTTGAGTGAATACTTTTTGAACCGGTCTTTATCATTATCAAACAAGTCTTTAATATGTGCACCTCTAAAGACTTCAAAATACGCTCTTAGATTTTGCCATGCCCTGGTAGTTGTTGGATTTATCCCTGGTAACATAATATCAATTTTAAATTTTTATAGCATTTTCTGAATATTCTCCAAGATCAGAGAATGATTACAAATATATACTTTTACTTACGTTCCTGACTTATTCAATATGCACCTAATAATAATGTTCCATATAATAGTAACTTTTTTTGTACTTTAGCGCCTGTTATATCAATAGTAATGATCTTTAAATCAGATGCCGGTAAAGGATATTTATTTGCATTGGCCGGAACAATTGCATTTTCAAACGAATATATATTCAGCAAAGCAGCCCTGAATGAGGTTCACCTGACACAGTTCGGGGTTTACTGGTTTTTTATCGGCACATTATTAATGCTGGGATATTCAATTTTCACGAAAAAACTGTCACAGTTTAAAAATATTACGGGTAACCAGTTTTTCATTCTGATTTTACTTGGTTTCCTTGAGATAATAACGGCCACAACATTTTATTTGTCAATTCATATTATATCCAATCCCGCAGTCACCTCTTTTTTAGGGAACATGTTCCCGGTAATGCTTGTGCTGGGTGGAGTAATTGTTCTGAAAGAGAAGTTTGGGCTTACCGAAGCTTTCGGAGTTATCCTTGCTATAACAGGAGCATTTATAATAAGTTATACAGGAGAAACTTCACTTGGAATGATCTTTATTCCCGGAACTGGAGTAGTATTATTGAATGCCCTGTTTGCAACAACAGCATCATTGGTGGTTAAAGTTCATGTAAAGAGTATAAGTCCTGAGATTCTTAATCTTAACCGTTCCTCCTGGTTACTCGTATATTCATTAATTATGTTGAAAATTTACGGAGAGACGTTAGAGATACCAATTTCAGCGTTACAAAATATAACTATAGGGGCAATTCTGGGGCCTTTTATATCTATACTGGCTATATATTACTCTTTTAAGTACATTGAAGCCTCACGTTCATCCATTGTGCAGAGCCTTAAGGGAATATTCGTCCTGGGAGGGTCATTTCTTTTTTTCGGCACATTACCTTTATCCCATCAGATACTGGGAGGTGTAATTACTGTTTTAGGGGTATTGGCTATGGCATTGGGCCGTTCAGGTATTTTAAATTCTATTAAAAAAAAACATTGAATATTTTTTTGTTAATTTGAAAAACTAATTTTTGATTATCTTTACCACTGCTATGAAGAGAAAAAATTCGATAAAAGAAAAGAAAGTTAATGATTACGGTTTTGCATTAGGAAAGGAAAATTACCGGCTCCTTGCTATTGGTTTTGCGATAATAGTTATAGGTTTTATCTTAATGGTAGGTGGTGGAAGTGATGATCCGGAAGTATTTAATCCTGACATTTTCAGCTTCAGGCGAATCACATTAGCTCCTCTTTTACTTTTATTTGGATTTGCATTTGAAATATATGCCATTCTTAAAAAACCCAAAGACACTAACGACTAACATATTTTCATGATGGATTGGATTCAGGCACTTCTTCTGGGAATTCTTCAGGGTTTAACTGAGTTTTTACCGGTAAGTTCGAGCGGGCATCTTGAAATCGGACATGCCCTTCTTGGTGTTAAACCCGGAAATAATCTTTGCTTTGCAATTATTGTTCATCTGGCAACTGTTTTAAGCACACTGGTAATTTTCAGAAATGACATACTGTCCCTGATAAAAGGGGTACTTAAGTTTGAATGGAATGATCCCACCATTTACGTATCAAAACTTATGATTTCGACAATTCCTGTAATAATTGCCGGTTTTTTTTTGCCCCGCAAATTGAACAACTCTTTACCAGCAATCTTCTTCTGGTAGGATATATGTTACTTATTACAGCAGTATTTTTAACAATTTCTTCGTTAATAAAAAAAGGGGACCATCCTGTCACATTTGTCAATTCACTTTTAATCGGACTGGCACAAGCAATTGCTGTGATCCCGGGTATCTCCAGAAGTGGAATAACAATTGCGACAGGACTTATAGTGAAAACGGATAAAAATGAAGTTGCCCGGTTTTCTTTTCTTATGGTGCTGATACCAATATTAGGAGCTGCTTTTCTGGATATTGTACGTGGAGATTTCACCTCTTCAGATAATTTGGAAATAATACCTGCCATGACAGGTTTTGCAGCAGCATTTATTTCAGGTTTGATTGCATGTTCCTGGATGATAAAAATTGTAAAAAAGGGCAAACTTATTTATTTTGCAATATATTGTTTTATTATCGGTCTGATTGCTATCTTTGCATCCTGAATTTATAATTTTCAACACCTTGATTATTAAATATTTATAATTGGAAAACAACAAAAAGCAATATGATTTCCTAAATGGTGAGGTCTTATTGTTCGATAAGAACAGGGAGTGGACCTCGTTTGATTTGGTGCAAAGGGTACGAAATACCCTCTGCCGGAACCTTGGAATTAAAAAACTGAAGGTTGGGCATGCAGGAACACTTGACCCTTTGGCTTCGGGCCTCATGATTTTATGTACCGGAAAAGCAACGAAGTTGATTGAATCATTTCAGGACCAGGACAAAGAATATATTGCTACTCTTAAACTTGGCGCCACTACAGCTTCCTATGACATGGAAACTGAGGAGGAAAACCACAGGTCATTTGAACATTTGACCTTAGAACAAATAGATCAAACACTTCTTAAATTTAAAGGAGAATTTAATCAGGTACCCCCGATTTATTCTGCTGTAAAAGTTAATGGGCAAAGAGCCTTTGATTATGCGAGAAGAGGGGAAAACTTAAAACTTCATCCAAAAAAGATTGTTATAAAAGATATATATGTAAAATCTTTCGATTTACCTTTTGTAACTATTTATGTGAAATGCAGTAAAGGAACTTATATAAGGGCTCTTGCAAGGGACATTGGAAAGGAGTTAAAATGCGGGGCTTACCTTACAGAACTCCGGAGAACAAAAATTGGTTCATATAGTGTTGAAAATGCAATTACAATAGAAAATTTTCTAAGAAACATTAATAAATTCGTAACTATTTAAATATTTTTCGTATAACTTGTTTCAAAATTTTACTAATTAATAACCTGTAACCTGTTTAACACTAAAAATCGATTTAATTAATTAATTAATTAAACAAATCAAATTTGATTATAAATTTTAAATAAAGTTATCTACACATGAAATTATCGCAATTCAGGTATGCTTTAGATGAAAAAAAGATAGCGCTCCATCCGGCAGACAACAGAGATGAATCTAAGTTAATGGTTTTAAACAGAGCTAACCGGACAATAGAGCATAAAACATTTAAAGATATTATAGATTATTTTGATAATAAGGACATTTTTGTTTTTAATGACACTAAAGTATTTCCAGCCAGGCTTTATGGCAATAAAGAAAAAACAGGGGCAGAAATTGAAGTGTTTCTTTTGAGAGAGTTAAACCGCGAACAAAGGCTTTGGGATGTTTTAGTTGATCCGGCACGAAAGATAAGGATAGGTAACAAATTATACTTTGGAGAAGATGACATGCTTGTTGCCGAAGTTATCGACAACACTACCTCAAGAGGGAGGACACTCCGGTTTCTCTTCGACGGTCCTTATGATGAATTTAAAAAAACCCTTTATTCTTTGGGCGAAACCCCACTGCCAAAATTCATTAACCGTCCTGTAATACCGGAAGACAAGGAGAGATACCAAACCATATTTGCAAGACACGAAGGCGCTGTTGCTGCTCCTACAGCCGGACTTCATTTCAGCCGCGAATTACTTAAAAGACTTGAAATAAAAGGCTCTGAATTTGCATTCATCACACTTCATGTTGGACTGGGAAATTTCAGAAGCGTTGATGTTGAAGACCTTACTAAACACAAGATGGATTCTGAACAGATTTGGATAAAAGAAGAAACTTGTGAAAAAGTAAATAATGCCAAGTTGCTGAAAAAAAATGTGTGCGCAGTAGGTACTACGGTAATGCGAACCCTTGAAAGTTCGGTTTCAACACAGGGATTCCTTAAACCTTTTGAGGGATGGACAAATAAATTCATTTTTCCACCTTATGAATTTAGCGTTGCTAACTCTATGGTGACTAATTTGCACCTGCCTTATTCCACACTTCTTATGATGGTTGCTGCATTTGGAGGTTATGATTTCGTAATGGAAGCCTATCAGCTTGCCCTGAAAAAAAATTACCGCTTCGGAACTTACGGGGATGCCATGCTCATAATATAAACAGCTGCTGTCAATCCCGGAAGATGTTAAAAAGTCCGGTAATATCTCAATAATTAATCACCTGGTTGGAAAATCAGAAAAATCAAGGAGGAATAATTAGGTGTCCTCTGTAAAATATATTTAATGCCAAAATTTAATGTTAATATTTGCCCGGTTTGCGGCAGTAGTCTCTTCAGCCCCTTTATCACCTGCAAAGACTTTTTTGTTACGGGAAAGACATTTGATATAATAAAATGTAATGGCTGCGGTTTAAAAATAACGAGCAACATTGAACCTGAAGAGAATGCCGGCAAGTATTACAACTCTGATGAGTACATTTCCCACTCAAATACAGACACAGGGTTCATTAACCAAATTTATCACCTGGTAAGAGGATATATGCTTGGCCGTAAAAGAAAGCTAATAGAAAAAATATCCCTTACTGATTCCGGAACATTATTGGATATAGGCGCGGGAACCGGTTTCTTCCTTAATGAAATGAAGAAACACGGTTGGGAAGTTTCCGGTACAGAAAAAAGTGATAATGCACGAAATTTTGCAAAGGAAAAATTCAACCTGAATATTAATTTGCCCTCAGATATTTCAGGACTACCTGAAAAAAAATTCAGAATAGTTACTCTATGGCACGTTCTTGAGCATATTTATGACTTAAACGGGTATATTAAGCAATTAATAAAGCTTATGGCAGACGACGGATTCCTGATCATTGCTGTGCCAAACAGTAATTCATTCGATGCAACATACTATAAACAATTTTGGGCAGCATATGATGTACCCCGTCATATTTGGCATTTCAGCCCTCAACAAATAAAAATGACAGGAGAAAAGCATGGTTTAATATTGCTTAGTATAAAAAGAATGCCATTAGATGCTTTCTATATTTCAATCCTGAGTGAAAAATATAAAAAATCAAAATTCCCGATTATCAAAGGGCTTATTACAGGAAAAATATCATGGTTAATAAGCATTTTCAATTACCGGAGATGCAGTTCGCTGATATATATTTTTAAAAAGCCCTGAACTGACAACGCAACCCATTCCGGACAAACATCATCAATACCTTTACAAGCTAAATTTTACAAGAAATATTTTAATTATCATAATCAGGATATTTTAATTATCCTGAAAGCGTTATATTTTTATTTATTAATTACAAAAAACAATACAATGATGAAAAAGAAAACAATTGTAAGATGCCTTTTAACATTACTGCCTGTTTCACTTACCCTGGTTTCTTGTATAGATGATCCGGAACCACCTGTTCTTGATGCAAGGACTGATGTATTTATCCAAAAAATACAGGATAACGGAGATGACCAATATGCCCTTGCATTTTGGATAGCAGGTAATAAGGGTCTGGATTCTGTAGCTATTAGCGGACCGGAAGGCGGAACATGGACTATTGAAGGTGGAAATAATAATCCTCAGGTATTAACTATGTTACCTGATAAAGAGGATTATTCTGCCACAATGCCTCCTGCCGGTGATTATACATTTAAAGTAACAAGCACCCAGTCAGGGGAAGCCCCTCTTTTACAAAAGGATGAACTGGAAGAGGAAGAGTTGGGGGTTGTTATGATTGATACAGTAAAATTTACAGACCTAAAACTCAATATTTCCTGGGGAACAGTTTCCGGTACGGATAATTACCTGGTCAGGCTTTTTGATGAAGAAGGAGATTTGATCTTCCTTAGTAATCAAATTGAAAATGATGAAACTGACTATAAATTCGGAACAACTGATAACGGTTGGTTAAATACTTCCCGGATTCCGCTAGCAGGAGATAGTTGCCGCATAGAAATACTGGCCCTTTTATATGAATCAAGTGCAATTACAGACAAAGACTACAATCTGCAATGTATATCTCTTGATTCAGAAGATATTGAATGGGAATAGAATAACTCTGTTAAGATTTAACCATTCTCTTTAACTTTTGCCTCGTTTTTTCTATTTTTGTGCCTCTAATTTGAAAAAATGCATACGATGAAGATCCCGAGCAAGTATAGTGCTGCAGAAGTTGAAGAGAAATGGTATAAATATTGGTCAGAAAACAAATTTTTTCATTCAGAACCCGACAGGCGTGAACCATATACAATAGTGATACCCCCTCCTAATGTTACCGGTGTATTACATATGGGGCACATGTTAAATAACACCATTCAGGACATTCTCGTACGCCGCGCGCGAATGACAGGGAAAAATGCCTGTTGGGTTCCCGGTACTGACCATGCCTCAATTGCTACTGAAGCTAAAGTAGTCAACAAGCTTGAAAGTGAAGGGATATCCAAACATGACCTTACCCGCGAAGAATTTCTTGCGCACGCCTGGGACTGGACTCATAAACATGGGGGTATAATTCTTGAACAGTTAAAAAAACTGGGAGCTTCATGTGATTGGGACCGAACAGCATTCACAATGGATGAAATACGCAGCAAATCGGTTATTAAAGTGTTTGTCGACTTATATAATAAAGGTTATATATATCGTGGAGTGAGAATGGTTAACTGGGACCCTGCTGCTAAGACAGCACTTTCAGATGAAGAGGTTATATATAAGGAAGTAAATTCAAAATTATATTATATAAACTATAATATTGAAGGAGAAGAGGGATTTGTCACGATAGCTACAACACGGCCGGAAACGATATTGGGAGATACGGCGTTGTGTGTTAATCCATCCGATGCAAGGTTTAAAAAGCTGGTTGGAAAAAAAGTGCTGGTACCCCTTATCAACCGTTCAATTCCTGTTATAGAAGACGATTATGTTGATATGGAATTCGGAACAGGATGTCTCAAGATCACCCCTGCACATGACATAAACGACTATGAAATAGGGCTTCGTCATAATTTGCCGGTTATCGATATTTTTAATGATAACGGTACATTAAGTGAAAAGGCAGAGATCTTTATAGGGATGGACCGCTTTGATGTGCGGGAAAAGATAGTCCCCGAACTGATAAATAACGGGAACATATCGAAAATAGAAGATTATAAAAACAAAGTAGGTTTTTCAGAACGCACAGATGTAGCCATAGAGCCCAAACTATCGGCACAATGGTTTCTCAAAATGGAAGAACTTGTCAAGCCGGCACTTGAAAATGTCATGAATGATAATATCAGGTTCTACCCTCCCAAATTTAAAAATATATACCGTCACTGGATGAGCAATATCAAGGACTGGTGCATCAGCAGACAGCTTTGGTGGGGCCATCAGATACCCGTCTATTACCTGGATGACGGAAGCTTCTTCTGTGCGGAAACACCGGAACAGGCACTCGGGGACGCCCGAAAGAAAACTGGCAGAACAGACCTCTTTCTTAAAGACCTGAAACAGGATGAAGATGCACTTGATACATGGTTCTCAAGCTGGCTCTGGCCTGTCTCTGTTTTCGACGGCATTCTGAATCCCGATAATCCGGAAATAAATTACTACTACCCAACCAGTGACCTGGTAACAGCACCTGATATTATATTTTTCTGGGTAGCCCGAATGATCATTTCAGGTTATGAGTATAAAAATAATTATCCGTTTAAAAATGTATATTTTACAGGAATGGTTAGAGATAACCTGAGACGTAAAATGTCCAAATCTCTGGGAAACTCTCCTGATCCACTGGATTTAATTGCCAAATATGGTGCAGACGGTGTACGGGTGGGTATGTTATTGTGCTCACCTGCCGGTGGTGATTTACTGTTTGATGAAAGTCTTCCACAGCAAGGCGCCGGATTTGCAACTAAGATATGGAATGCATTCAGGCTTGTGAAAAACTGGGATGTCTCAGAAAAAATTGAGCAACCTGCACACTCTGCACTGGCAATAAAATGGTTCAAAAATAAACTAAACCAGGTTGTGGAAACACTGGACGGACAATTCAGCCAGTTTCGTATTTCTGAAGCGCTGATGACAATATATACTACTGTTCGCGATGAATTCTCCGGCTGGTTACTGGAGATCGTAAAACCTGCTTACCGCCACCCGGTAGATTTGAAAACATACAACGAAGTGGTAGAACTGTTCGATCAGCTGTTACGGTTAATGCATCCGTTTATGCCTTTCATAACTGAAGAGATATGGCAACTTCTGAAAGAACGGAAAGAGGGCGACAGTATAATGATAAACCAGCTTCCCTCTTCAGAAACATTTGATCAGGAACTGCTCAATGCCATTGAAAATGTGAAAGAGGCCGTATCAGGTGTTCGCAATATTCGTAAAGAGAATAATATTCCCAATAAAGATATACTTGAACTGAAAATCCAGCCTGGTGATAAAGGTTATGAAGATCATTTTACCACGGTACTGCAAAAATTAGCTAATCTTTCAAATATCAAACTGGTAAGCGAGGAAGTAAAAGGTGCAGCATCTTTCAGGGTTAAATCCACAAATTTTTATGTTCCTGTGAACGGAATGATCAATATGGAAGAAGAATTGATAAAACTGGAAAAGGAATTGACCTATATGCGTGGATTCCTGAAATCAGTAATAAAAAAACTTAGTAATGAAAGATTTGTAGCCGGTGCACCGACAGAGGTTGTCGAAAAAGAAAAAGCCAAACAGAACGATGCAGAAGCTAAAATAAAAGTTCTTGAGGAACGGATCGCTTCATTAAAACAAAATTTTTAAAAGGTATCAGGGCGAATCTATCCTTAATGGTTGTTAAAATCTCTGTTAAAGAATGTTATTCTTCATTTGAATACAATCTTTTCAATATTTTTAAATATTATTTTTCAGGGTATGAGGATTGTTGCTTATACTGTACTTATTCTGTTAACGTTGTCAGGATTTAACAGCCTGGCACAAAACGATCCATTGCTTATAGATCCTATTATTATAAGGGTCAAGGGCAGGATCGTAAGTGCCGGAGATAGCTCTGCTGTGCCTTATGCCAACATAATTCTCCATCGGACCCACGGAGGAACTATCACAAATGCAGATGGTTATTTTTCAATTGAGATGCTAAATATTGACAGCCTTGAAGTGACATCCGTGGGATTCGCAAAAATGACAATAAACATGCCATTAGATTATAATGAACAGGAGGTAATAACATTCTTTATGAAACCTGTGAACTACCTGGTTGGAGAGGTTGAAGTATCGGGTGATAAGCCTCTGTCAGAAGAGGGACTGGGTACCGGTAAACCAATCGACCTTCCTCCTGAACTCCGTGGAGATGCATATAATGAAAAACCACCTGCATTAGCTGCCTTATTTAATCCCATATCATACTGGCATTATTACCTTAGCAGACGCGAGAGAGAAAAAAGAGACGTACGTGAAGCAATGATGCTGGAAAAAAACTGGGAAATGCACTCAAAGAATTATAATAAACAGGTGGTCATGAAACTAACAGGACTTAATGAATCTCAGGCAGATACATTTATGGTATGGTTCAATTCCCAGGATATACTGCCCTATACAGCTACGGAATATGAAGTCAGGTCGTCTGTTATAGAATATTATAAAATATACAAAAGACAAAAAAAAACCAAGTCCCCTGATCAATAAGCATAACAAAAAATATAACACTACCACATTAGTATTTTGGAATTTTCCTGTGTGTTATTTTGTTTCAACCGCGTATAAATATAACTTTGCAGGCTTTTAAAAGTTATTAGTACAAACTGCTCCGCAGGTTCCATCACCCTGCGGCCAAAAATTAAAAAAATGAACAATGAACTTCTTTGGCTGGTAATGTTACCGGCAAATTTTCTCCTTATCATTTTAGCCTATAAAATATTCGGGAAATGGGGATTGATCATGTGGATACCTGTATCAGTAATCGCGGCAAATATTCAGGTTATACAGACTGTCAAACTATTTGGAATGGCAGCTACTTTGGGAAATATCGTTTATGCCACCTCATTTCTGATCACCGATATACTTTCGGAGAATTATGGTAAGCAGGAAGCTAAAAAAGCTGTCTGGCTGGGATTCTACAGCCTTATTGCCGTAACTATACTTATGAATATGGCCCTGCTCTTCAGGCCTTTAGAGGGTGATGAGTTTTCACAGGTAACTTATGATGCCCTAAGTACTATCTTTAAACTGATGCCACGAATCGCACTGGCAAGTCTGGTGGCATATATCTTATCGCAACAACACGATGTGTGGGCTTTCCATTTCTGGAAAAGACGATTTCATAAAGATAATCAGCTATGGATAAGAAATAATCTGAGCACTATGGTTTCTCAACTTATCGACAGCGTGATATTTGTTCTTATTGCCTTCTACGGGGTTTTTCAGAATGAAGTGCTGTTTGAAATTTTTATTACAACCTATATACTTAAATGGATCGTTGCTGTTGCCGATACCCCTTTTGTGTACTGGGCGAGGGTTATTTTTAAAAAAAATTTGTTCCTTTTTAAAAACTAAATATTATAAACATCGCGCATTAATAAAAAAAAACTACATTATCTTTCAGGCTCGTATTTCCTGAAACAAAGGATTAATCACCGGAATAATTCATTAGTTTTACTTAATCTTTATTAATAACAAAATGATCGTTTTCAAATTTGGAGGAGCATCTGTAAAAAGCAGCGATTCAGTCCGTAAAGTATCAGAAATTATTTCATCATACAGATCAGCTATGATAGTGGTGATTTCAGCAATGGGAAAAACCACAAACTTACTTGAAACCCTTGTTAAGGCTTATTTTAATAATGATGATCAAAAATGGAAAATATATAAGGAATTCATGAATTTTCATGAAAATATAAGTATAGAGCTGTTCAGCCCGGAAAAAATTCCTGCTTCTATTTTATCACTTTACAGCGATCTGGAGGAAAAATTGAACACAAACCCTTCTCTCGACTATAATTTCGAATATGACCAGATTGTCAGCTATGGGGAGCTTGTATCAACCAAAATAGTAAGCGAATATCTGGAAATCGCCGGCTTAAAAAATCAATGGGTAGATATACGCAGTTGCCTGCGTACAGATGATCTGTTCAGAGATGCATCGGTTAACTGGATCCTTACGGAAAAATTAATGAAGAAAGTATTCAATTTTAAAAATAATAACCTGTATATAACCCAGGGATTTATTGGATCAACAACTGCCAACCTGACAACAACCCTTGGAAGGGAAGGTTCAGATTATACAGCAGCAATAATTGGGAATGTCCTGGATGCCGAAAGCGTATCCGTCTGGAAAGATGTACCGGGCATACTGAATGCTGATCCACAGAAAATGCCGGTAACACAAAAAATTGATTCGCTCTCATACAGGGAAGCTGTGGAAATGACACACTCAGGAGCAAAGGTGATACACCCAAAAACCATGAAACCATTACACAATAAAGGTATTCCGTTATTTGTAAAATCTTTTCTTTCTCCTGATGAACCAGGCACCTTAATACATTCAATTGATCACAGAATTGACCTGCCACCGATTTATATTTTCCGGGAGGATCAGCTTTTAATTACCTTCACAGCTGTTGATTTTTCATTCATCAGCATTAAAGATATCGACCGGATTATCAATTTTCTTATGAAAAACAGGGTGAAAGTTACACTAATGCAACAATCGGCAATTGATCTGAATATTGTCACTGATGATGCTGAAATGGATATTGAAAAGCTCTTAAATGAGTTATCACAATTTTATAAAATAAGATATAACAAGGGATTAACACTGGTAACCATAAGGTATTATACAAAAGAAACATTAGATGATATCACAAAAACAAAAAAGGTATATCTTGAGCAGCACAGCAGACTGACGGCCCGTCTTCTGATTAATACATAATCCTATTCTACAAAATAATCTCTTTCAGTAACTTCATCTATCTCTGTCAGCTGTGCCTGTTTTATTTTCAGACTTGCATTCTCTTCAATTTTCCGTCCCTGATAGTTATATTTCTTATTAATAACTAACTCATCAGGAATAAGATTAGCATATGTCACCATAAAGTTATAAGTTACATCGCTATAATAATTATCATTGGTAACCCCAACTGCCAGGAATTTACCCTGGCGGTTATGTTTAACAGACTCAGCTGAACCTTCAATTTTTGTTACTGAATAATCTTCTTTTAAAATTGTTATCCTGCCATTAAAAGATGTGGCGTGAAAGTCACCTGTCCCTGCCAGTGTTGGTTTAACCTGCGAGAAAGAGATAATCCAGGCTGGCTTACCGTTCAGAACAGGCTCATCTTCAAGGACAAGGTCAAAACTGCTTCCTAACGCCGGATTTAATACAGATGATGAAGAACGCACCCAGTCCAGTCGGAGTATCTCATCGAAGTTTGTTATTCCGGAAGAAAAACTGTAATCAGGTTCATCTTTTTTTATTTCATATTTCCGCATTGTAAATTCATTTAGGACAGAAGGCTGTTTGTATCCGGTCTTATCAAAGATAACAATGTCTGCACTCCTGGAAATGCTAATTGTATCGTCAATAGTCTTTTTATTGGTGTATTCAGCAATCAGATTGAAAGGGCCCCCGATAAAATTGTATGGTGTATTTTCAGAAGCCATGCGAAGGATAGTCATAAGTACCTTTGATCTTGCTTCAACATCAATGTTATCAATTTCATACGACTGAGGTACAAGTTTTATAATAGTATAATCACGTTCAACAAGTTTCACCGCTTCAAAAATTCCCTTCTTATATCCTACAGCAGAGAAATGAACCTCAGATGAGACCATCTCCCCGGGTATCTTTAGTTCAAAATCACCGCTCTCATCACTTGCTGTACCAAAGAAGGTATCTGAAATACTAATGTTGGTAAAGGCTACCGGCTCATTAGTCACCTGGTCTAATACCCTTCCTTTAATGCTGTGTATCACATTGCTTGTATTCTGTGCCCCAACAAAAAGCACTGCAATAAGGCTAATTGTCAATAATATTATTCTTTTCATGGCCTGACGATTCTGATTACAATAGTAAATAAAATTAAGAATATAATACAATCCGGTAGTAATATAACGTTATAATATTCAGTTATTATTTGTTATCTTTAGAAAAATTATTTATTCTAAACCAACATTATTGAATAATCATGCAGATGATTAAAACAAATTCGAGTTTTCCCGATTGAAAAGGGGGCATGCTATTTGATACATTTAAAAATAATTAATTTATTTATATGGATACAAGACCTTTGCTATATATAATAATGATTCTTACAATTTTTATGACCTCATGTGTGGCAAAAAAGAAATATCTGGAGATGCAGGATGGAAGGCTTAAAGCAGAAGAACAAGTTGTCCGGTTAACAGAAGAGAATAACTACCGTGCTGAGAGGATTGAAGCAATGATTGCAGATTTTCAGGCAATGAAGAGTGAACTTATGGAAAGCAATGCTGTTAAAGATCAATATATTGACTCACTGAACAATGAAATTAATAACCTTAAAGGATCTCTTGTTCAGCAAAAAGAATCTCTACAGCAAACAAGTTTTACTTTTGGTTTTGAAAGGCAAAGGATGATTGAGGAAATGAAAGCCAAAGACAATACAATTTCTTCATTGAACAGACAGATAACTGATTTACAAAACGAGAATAACGAACTTTCATCTGAGGTAAATGATAAAAATTTTCAACTTAACCTTCTTAACGATAAAATTTCAGTGATCGAAACCGAGAAAGAACGTGAAACAGGGAAAGTGGATGAATTACAGAATAGACTCACAACAATAGAGCAGGAAACCAATGCGTTAAAAGCACAACTAAGGGAGAAAGACGAAACAATAACCCGCCTTCAGAATAATGTTAATCTGCTGAAAAAAGAGTTAGGTGTAAATTAAGACAACTATCCGTTTGTAATATTGCTGATCAGCCGGATAATCCCGTTACTCAAATCTTTAGCTTCACTTTCAGATTTAGCCTCTGAATAGATTCGTATAATTGGTTCAGTGTTTGATTTACGCAAATGAACCCATGAATCGGGAAAATCAATTTTGATCCCGTCTGTATAGTTAACTCTCTCATTTTGGTAAATCTTTTTTACTTTTTCAAAAATAACGTCAATATCTGTTTGATCATTCAATTCAACTTTTGCTTTAGACATGTAATAATCAGGATATGTCTTTCGCAGTTCAGAGCATTTCAATCCACTTTTTGCCAGGTGTGTAAGAAACAGGGCTGTTCCCACTAAAGCATCGCGGCCATAATGGCTGGCAGGATAAATGATTCCTCCGTTACCTTCACCTCCTATAACCGCATTAGTTTCCTTCATTTTCTCAACTACGTTAACTTCTCCAACAGCCGAAGCTGAATAATTTTGTCCATATTTCACAGTAACATCGCGCAGTGCCCTGCTTGATGAAAGATTTGACACCGTATTTCCCGGAGTTATTCCCAATACATAATCAGCCACTGCCACCAGAGTGTATTCCTCGTTAAACAAGGAACCATCTTCATTGATAATAACAAGCCTGTCAACATCAGGGTCAACCACAAATCCCACATCAACATTACTCTCCCTTATTGTTTCTGAAGTCTTGATCAGGTTTTCCTTAACAGGCTCGGGATTATGGGCAAAATCACCATCAGGATTACAGTTTATTTCCAATACTTTTTTCACGCCCAATGCTTTAATTAGCAATGGCATAACAATGCCTCCCACAGAATTTACGGCATCAATGGCCACAGAAAAATCAGCTTTTCCTATTGCCTCCCGGTCAACCATGTCTAAATCAATAACTTTTTGAATGTGAACGGAGGTATAATCTTTCTTTATAATTTTACCCAGGTTGTCAGCTATTTCAAATTCAAAATCTCCACTCTCAGCAATATCAAGGACTTCGGCTCCTTCCAGATTGTTCAAAAATTCACCATTACTTTTCAGTAGTTTCAGAGCATTCCACTGCCGGGGATTATGGCTGGCAGTGATAATGATCCCACCATCTGCTTTCTCTTCAACAACAGCAATTTCAGTTGTAGGCGTTGAAGCAAGGCCGATGTTTACCACATCAATACCCATGCCGGATATTGTTCCTGTTACCAGGGAGCTGACCATTTCTCCGGAAATCCTGGCATCCCTGCCTACTACCACCTTCAATTTGTTATTCTTCGAATTTTGTCTTATCCATGAGGCAAAAGCAGCAGAGAATTTAACTATGTTAACAGGATTTAATCCTTCATCATTCCTGCCTCCAATTGTGCCCCTGATTCCGGAAATTGATTTAATTAAAGCCATTTATATAAAAAATTGAACTCCATTAAATACTAATGGAGAATAAGATATCTCTTCTATTTCATTTTAAGGTATTGCACCTCTTTATTAGACAACAGCCGCCACTTTCCCCTGGGAAGGTTCTTTTTTGTAAGTCCTGCGAAATAAACACGGTCCAGTTTTTTCACCCTGTATCCCAAGTGTTCAAATATTCTTCGTACTATCCGGTTTCGTCCTGAATGTATCTCCAGGCCCACCTCAAATTTATTTGCCGGATCAATAAAACTTATCAAATCAGCAGCAATGGGGCCATCTTCCAGTTCTATCCCTTCTGCAATCTGTATCATATGGTTTTTGGTAACCTGCTTATCGAGGGTAACCTGGTAGATCTTTTTCACCCGGTGGCTCGGATGAGACAACCGTTCTGCCATTTCGCCATCATTGGTAAGGAGTAACAATCCGGTAGTATTTTTATCAAGTCGACCAACAGGATATATGCGTTCATTACATGCATCTTTAACCAAATCCATTACAGTAACATCCTCCTTAGGATCCTCTGTAGTCGTTGTAAATCCTTTTGGCTTATTTAAAAGGACGTATACCTTCTGTTCAGCATTAAGCCTTCTTCCGTCAAGCCGGACATCATCAGTCATTTTTACTTTGACACCCATCTCTGTAACGGTTTTATTGTTTACCGTAACAATACCTGCGGCTATATATTTATCAGCTTCGCGGCGTGAACATATACCTGCATTGGCAATAAACCTGTTAAGCCTGATATCTTCCGATCTTCCGGGTTTATATGGCTTATTTCTGGGAAGCACAGTATCTTTATGCCTGTTTACTGAAGTCTTTTTCTTCAGTCTGATAACCTTTCTTTCAGCGGGTCTAGCGGTATCGGCAGTCCTTTTAGCCCTGGTTTGTTTCCGTATTTCAGACCTGTCCCTCCTACCTCTGTTATAATTTGTGCTCATGTCATATTATTTTATACAAAGGTCGGAAAAAATAATGTGAAACAAACATGATTTTAAAACCGGGGCACGATAGTAAGGTTAAAATATATGCTTGTTCGGACCGGTGCGGTTCAAAAACAGGCTGCAATAGCTTTTTAAACTACATCCGGTAAATTTATTCCCTTAATTTTCCGATAAAGATCAAGCGCATAAATATCTGTCATTCCTGAGATAAAATCTACTGCCGACTGGATTTGATGATACAAATTTTCACTTTGGGGATTATATTGTTTAGGCAGCAACTCAAGAATTTTTTTATTGTACCGCCCCCCGGGATCAATTACAGCGCCGATAAATTCTTCAAGCAGGGTACCTATAATTTTATAACCTGCAATTTCAATTTCAACTACCGATCTGTACTCGTATATATCAGAAAATGAAATTTTTATGATCTCTCTCATTGCACATGCCTGTTTCTCTCTCAATGATCCTGTAAGACTTCTGCCAAAAGTGCCTTTTAAGATATCGTCATAATTATCAAAAAACGCACACATACTTTCACGTACCAGTTTCCCAATAATACCTGCTCTCAGATAACTGATCTGCTCATTTTTATCAGTTACTTTTTTCAATGTCGATTCAATATTTATTATTCCTTCCCTGTCTTCAACAGTATCATAAAAACCCATATACAGATCTTTAACTTTTTCATGGCTTAATATTCCCAGTTTACATGCATCCTCCAGGTCCATGATCTGATAGCAGATATCATCAGCTGCCTCAACTAAATAGACAAGGGGATATCTTGCATAAGCCATACCTTCGGCTGTTTTGACCGGAATTTGTAATTCTTCTGCAATAAGTTTATAATCTTCTTTTTCGCTCTGAAAAAATCCGAATTTTTGTTCCGTGGAGAGTAACGATTCATAAGGGTATTTTACTATACTGGCAAGTGTTGGCAGTGTCAATGCGAAACCACCGGGCCGTTTTCCGTTAAATTGATGGGTTAAAAGCCTGAATGCATTTGCATTGCCATCAAACCGGGCAAAATCATTCCACTCCCTGACAGTTAGCTTATCTTTAAATTCCTTTCCTGCACCATTTTCAAAGAAATTTGAAATAGCAGCCTCTCCGGAGTGGCCGAAAGGGGGATTTCCCAGGTCATGTGCCAGGCATGCTGCTGAAACAATAGTACCTATTTCCCTGATCAGCTTATTGTGACAGAAGTCATCCATCAACCTGTCGGCCAGCAGATTTCCTAATGAACGCCCTACGCTTGCTACTTCAAGACTGTGAGTTAGCCTGTTATGAACAAAAATATGCTCCGGCAAAGGGAAAATCTGGGTCTTATTCTGCATCCTGCGAAACGGAGAAGAAAATATTATGCGGTCATAATCCCGCTGAAACTGCGACCGGTCTTCAGGATCAGTTCCATGCTTCCAGTCATCCATCCCCAACCGTTTGTTTGACAATAATTTATCCCAATTCATGTCAGAAAGTATATGTTGAATATTTTTTTACCTCTCCGGCTAATTTTTTTGCATTCCCTTCAGTAATACTGTCAAGCCTTTGCCAAAAACGGGGGCTGTGATTCCTGATCTCAGTATGTACCAGTTCATGCAGCAGGATATAATCAATAAGTTTATCCGGTAACTTCATCATCTGTATGTTCAAACTTATATTGTTCCGTGAGGAACAACTTCCCCAGTTGGTTTTATTATTTCTAACCGAAACCTTATTGTAACTAAATCTATGCTCTCCTGCCAGCTTCATCAACCTCCCGGGAAGAATCTGCCTGGCTTCGTTTCTGTATATCCTGACCAGTAACCGGTCTATAAAATTACGATTCTTTTCAGTAGTAAAATCTCTTAATGTAACTTTCACAATATTCCCTTCAACTTCGATATTATCAAACTCTCCCGGGAAAAAAAATATCTTATGCAGTTTGGTATTCAAGACCGATCCCTCCTCAAACAAAGTTTGTCTACTGATAATCTTCCTTTGTTGTGTGTGTATCCAGCCTTCACTTTCGGCAAGAAATGACAAGACCTGCTTTTCAGGGACATAACCGGGATATGACACCAGTACGGATTTATCCGGTTTTACACTTATCTTTATCTTTTTTGAGCGCCTGTTCCTGAAAAAGGTCACCACTCCGATACTTTTCATATTTACTACCCTGGTCGCCATATAATTCCTTTAAAGGCAAAGATACCATATTATGCAATAAAATCTGAAAGTATTCCGTAGTTAAAGAATGGCATTTTTTGTTTGCCTTATGTAGAAACCGGCTCCCCTGATCCGGTATTTACAGTAACGAAATAAAACCCTTCAAATAGGTTAGTCAGATATTTATATTATTTTTACCCCTCTCTTTCGATTTGTAAAATATTACTTTTGATTAAAAGGATTGTAATGGATCAAAAATTTACTAAAACTAACTACCGGCTGCAATCGGTAAAAAGCGGCAAAATATTTAATGATAACGGATGGACCTTAAATGCTCCGGAAGAATCGGAACCAACACTTATCCGTGCTATATATGAAAAGAGACAGATTGATGTTAAAGATAATTCGTGGGGCCTTTACCGCTATGCCGACTGGCTGCCTGTCTGCCGCCTGCTCAAAGGTTCTGCAGCGCCTGTAACTTATAAAAGTGAGGGACTGGCATCATTGCTCGGACTGGAAAACCTGTGGATCACTTTTAGCGGATACTGGCCCGAGAGGGGAGCCGGAATGACCACATGTACCTTTAAAGAGACTGAAGCATATTCAGTGTGCGGAAGAATGAGCCCGGATTTAAATAAAACCCTGGTACTGGCATCAGCAGGAAATACTTCACGTTCATTTGCAAAGGTATGTTCTGAAAACAATATTCCGCTACTTCTTTTTGTTCCTGAAGATTACATAGGTAACCTTTGGTTCGAATCACCTCTGGACCCATGTGTAAAACTTATATGCAGCCGCTCAGGCAGTGATTATTACGATGCAATTTACTTGTCAGAAATTGTAGCATCACTTGATCAATATATTCCCGAAGGGGGTGCAAAAAATATAGCCCGCCGCGATGGCATGGCAACCTGTGTCCTTTCAGCAGTTACCACCATAGGGGCTATACCTGAATATTACTTTCAGGCTGTTGGAAGCGGAACAGGAGCAGTTGCAGCGTGGGAGGCAAACCTGCGGTTTTTAGAGGATGGCAGGTTCGGAAACACTAAAATGAAACTTATGGTTTCCCAAAATGAGCCTTTTATTCCTATCTATGAGGCGTGGAAAGCGGGCTCAAGGTCAATGCTGCCAATGGATAATATAACCGCCAGAAAACAGGTTGAAAAAATTGATGCAAAGGTATTGTCGAACCGGAAACCTCCTTATCCAATCGCCGGAGGATTATTTGATGCCCTTACTGACTCAGGTGGGGATGTCCTGACTGCAACAAATAAAGAGGCCAGGGTCGCTGCAGAAATCTTTAAAGAATATGAAAAAATAGATATCCACATCGCGGCTGCTGTTGCTAGTGCTTCCCTGATAAAAGCTATAAAAAATAACCAGGTTGACAGGAAAGCACTGATAATGCTTAATATCACAGGAGGAGGTGAAGAAAGATTTAAGGCCGGGAAAGAGCTTTATTACCTGAAACCGGATATTATTTTTGACATTGATCCCGACCCGGAAGTGGTCAAAACCGAAATACAAAAACTAACCTATTAATAATTGACTCTTGATTACGGAAGCAGCAATGGCACCTACTCCGCTGGTTCGTATTTGTAATCCGGACCATATCATCATTCAGCAGTAGCAGCAATGGGGGACAGACGCCGTAGCCATACCGCCATGACACTATGTAATACAAATAAACCATTATTTAATTAGCTTTAGTATCCGGCAGCCATTCCATCCGGGCTCCGTGTATCTGCAGCTCCTTTGATGATCTTATTTTCATGATCTATAGATATGCCCATTGCTCTGCCCTGGGAGCCACCAACCTTTACCTGATGGCCCATCATTTCATACAACGACCTGGTATCTGAAGATATACCGAATTGCTCAAAACTTGTAATATCAGGCAGCCATTGATGATGTATCCTTGGGGCTTCAATAGCCTGGCTGATCTCCATATTGTGGTCTATGACATTAAGAATGACCTGCAATACAGTATTTATAATAGTCCTGCCTCCCGGACTGCCAATTACAATAACAGGCTTGCCATTTTTTGCAACTATTGTAGGAGACATGCTTGAGAGCATTCTCTTTCCGGGTTCAATTAGATTTGGTGCAGTACCAATATTACCGTTACTGCTGGTCACACCCGGTACAGGATTAAAATCCCCCATGGTATTATTCAAAAGGAATCCGGCTCCTTCCACAACCACCTTTGAACCATGCGCCTGCTGAAGGGTGAAGGTCATTGAAACAGCATTTCCATCTGCATCCACAACTGAAAAATGGGTAGTCTCGTCACTTTCATAAGGCATATAAATTTTTGAAAAAGCAGATGAATCACTTTCAGATGCTTTGAACAAGTCGATTGTTGAGCGGATTTCAGCCGCATGTTGTTTTGATGTCAGTTTTTCAAGGGGCATAGAGGCATTAAAGGCCGGATCACCAAGATAAAGTGCCCTGTCTGCATAAGCTCTTCTCATTGATTCGGTAAGTATATGTAAATATAACGCTGAATTATGTCCTATTTTATTAAGATCAAATCCTTCAAGTATGTTTAGCATTTCTGTAAGTATCACTCCGCCTGAGCTGGGAGGCGCCATTCCAACAATATCATAACCCCTGTAATTACCGTGAACAGGTGTAAGCTGTTCAGCCCGGTAGTTTTGCAAGTCTTCATGAGTGATCAGCCCGTTATTTTTTTTCATAAAATCCACTAACAACCGGGCAGTTTCCCCTTTATAAAAGCCATCATGGCCATCTGACTGAATTCTTGATAATGCAGAGGCCAGATCAGGCTGCTTCCATATTTCTCCCGGCTGATATATTTTTTCCCCGTTTTTCAAAAAAACCTGAGCTGTTGTTGGGTATAAATCCTTATTCTCCAACAGAAAAAATAAAAAATCCTGCATATCCCAGGTAATCTCTATTCCTTCCCTTGCCATCCTGACAGCCGGTTCCAACAATTTTTCCCATTGCAGAGTTCCCAACTTACGGTGGGCGAGGTAAAGTCCGGCAACTGTTCCGGGAACTCCAACCGCGAGTGGAAAAAGCCGGTTTGCATTTTCCTGCAATTCGCCTTTATCATTAAGGAATAAATTCTCATGTGCAGCAATTGGGGCTTTCTCCCTGAAGTTAAAACATGTTGAATACCCGTCACTTCCATGATAAACCAGGAATCCCCCTCCTCCTATATTACCTGCCGAAGGATAGGTAACCGCCAGTGCAAAAGCGGTAGCCACAGCTGCATCAACAGCATTCCCTCCTTGTTTTAGTATCTCCCTGCCAGCCTGTGATGCAAGATAATGAGTACTAACTACCATACCGTTTTTGGCTTTTACCGGGAGCCGTCCCGGAGGCGCAGAACTGGCAAAATAAAAGGGGGTGCATAAAAGAAAAGATAGGACAATGTTTCTGAATGATCTCATTTTTAAATATAATTTATCCTTATTAATCGTAAACTACACAATCTCAGTCTTAGTGAGTTTTTGCAATGAAAATATGTATTTTATTTCATAAATACAACATTGTATTTACAACGGTCAGCCTTTCCACATAATGAATATGTTTCGGTTTATGGATCACCGGATCATCAGGATATTTATATATAGCACCGGCATCGTAAGGCTTGATAATGAAAGGCTGATTGCCACAATTGACTTCGGTGGGCACAGTATATTAACCTGCTAAAAAATCAGTAAAGCTTAACAACTTCAAATTTCTTCTTAAATTTCTCCGTGCCGGCTTTCCATCGGGCAATCTCCTCCTCCACCGGTAAACGTTGCGAAATTGTCAGCCTCATACCTTCATCCCCGGAGAGTATATCGAAAGGTATCAGCTTATCTTCATATTCATATGGCGGGGGCAGAAACCTGAGTGATCCGGGAGGTGAGACTTCTGTTATTGCATCAAACAGATGAAGTGCTGTGGTTACCGGACGGAAAAGACTGATATCAGTGACATGAATAAAAATTCCCTGACATAACTCTCCTGCATATTTATTAAATGTTGGTATAAAGTTATGCTGTCTGAATACTACTCCCGGCAATTTTCTGAAAGAAATGTTACTGATTACTTCACGGGCATTCAGCCAAGGTGCTCCCACCAGTTCAAATGGTGTAGCAGTTCCCCGCCCCTCCGAGAGATTAAGGGCTTCAGCGAGCACTATCCCGGGATATACAAGTGCACTCTTTTCCGTTGGCAGGTTCGGGGAGGGCGGCACCCATGGAAGCTTTGTATCGCTGTACATCATATTCCTGTTCCAGTTTTTCATCTTTACAACTGTCATGCCACATTGGGATAGTTCATACTCCTTTAACCACAATGCCATCTCTCCGATAGTCATGCGGTGGCACAGCGGAATCTCCGCCCCGCCAACAAATGTGAAAAATTCCCTGTTCAGTACCGGGCCATCAATGGTTATGGGGGCAATAGGATTGGGACGGTCAAGTAACCATACCGGAATGCCTGCTTCACTGCACGCTTCCATACAAAGTTTAACTGTCCATATATAAGTATAAAGCCTCGCACCGGCGTCCTGAAGGTCAATCAAAAAAAGGTCAGTATCTGCAAGCATCTCCGGAGAAGGTTTTCTATGCAGTCCGTAAAGACTGTAAACCGGAACCCTCAACCTCTTGTGGTACGCTCCCTCCCACTCGATCATATTATCCTGTGTTTCGCCATATAATCCGTGTTGTGGGCCAAAAATGGCTGAAAGGGAGCAATCCCCGCATTCCACGATAATATCAGTAATATGCCTGTACCCGGAGTTAATACTTGGTGCATGACACAGAACACTAATTCTCTTTCCTCCTAATTTTTGAGGAAACTCCTCCGAGATTATATCAAGGCCTGTAAACACCATAGACAGTCTTTGTTATTATATTACACTCAAATTAAGGATAACAACGCAGGTAAAAAATCACAAATACTTATACTAAATCAACCATAGTAGTTCCAACAGGTCTTATAAAAATTTCATGACAAGCTTCCAGTCCAAAAATCTCTTTCATTTTAGCAACATAATTATCCAACTTATCACTTTGTAGAAAAACCTGTATTGTGCCGGCAAATCCACCTCCGTGAACCCTCCATGCCCCCTCCTTCAAAATTTGTCCTGTTGTTGCCAGTGCTATGCTTATTCCTTGGGTTTTTGTATCTTTTGACGAATAGATATTTTGACATAACATCCAGGAACTTTCCCCTGACTCTTTTATCAATTTCAAAAAGTCCTCAATACGTTTTGATTTTAATGCTTCAACTTGTTTGACAACTCTTATGTCATCATTAAAAAAATGGAAAGCCCGGAGTATAGCCCTGTCTGAAACTCTGCTTCTAAGCTCAGCCAGTTTACCCAGGACAAGGGAGTCAGAAAATTCACGCAAAACTTTTCCACCAAGTGCTTTGGCTACACTTTTCATCTCATTTTCCAATGCTTCGTATTCATCATGTAAATCAGCGTGGTTACCACCGGTATCAATAATCAGAATTGTATATCCTTCCCTGGAAAAATCGAAGTTCAGTTTCTCAATCACAGGGTTGTTAAAATCTTTAAAATCAATAAATACCAGGCCCCCGTAAGCACAGGCGGTCTGGTCCATTAATCCGCACGGTTTTCCAAAATATTCATTTTCAGCATATTGAGCAATTTGAGCGATTACCGTATTATTGATTTTTCCATCATTGTAAAAATGATTGAGAATGGTAACTATTAACACCTCAAAAGCTGCTGATGAACTTAAACCAGAACCTCCCGTTACCCGGCCGTTAACAGATGCATGGAATCCGCCGGTTTTATAATCCAATTGCTTCATCCTCGAACAGACGCCCCTTACCAGGGCAGATGAAGTATACTTTTCATCATCACGCTTTTCCGGATCATTGATGTTGACGTTAATAACAGGATAACCGTCTGAATAAATAGTTATCAAACTGTCTTCTGCCGGGCTTGCCACAGCTATAATATCCAAATCAACCGCCGCAGCTAAAACCCTCCCCGCATTATGATCAGTATGGTTACCGCCAACTTCGGTCCTGCCGGGTGTAGAAAAAAGATATATGTTCCCGGATACGGGAAAATCAATCGCAAATTTCTCAACTAATTTTTTATATCGTTGAATTTGAAAATCTAAAGCTGTATTCTTATTACCATAAAGCTTTTTAAAATTGTCCCGTAATGACTCAGAAGATAATTTGGTTAAAATTTCAGAATAGTTCATAATTGATCAGGATTTACTTAATTCAATAATACACTCGGCCATATAATCGATTGCCTCATTTGTCAGTCCCGGGTGTAAAGGTAATGTAACATGCCATTTAAACGCTTCTTCCATTACGGGACATTCGCCTTCTCTATGCCCTCTGTCGATAAATGGCTGAGTAAGGTGTATGGGCATATAGTGCGACCATGCTTTTATTCCCTTTTCGGTATAAAGCTTCCACATAAAATCTCTTTTTAACATTGGAAATTCTTTGGTAAGCCTTATCATATATATATGCCAGACATGTTTTCCATCAGGATCATTTTCAGGTAAAATAATCCCTCTTATTCCTTTTAGTTTACCGGTCAGTCTGTTTGCCAGCTGTATTCTGAGGTCATTATGCTTTTCAACTTTTTTAAGCTGTTCTATGCCTACTGCAGCTTGTGCATCAGTCATCCTGTAATTGTAGCCGATATCATCAAAATAAAGCTTCCAATATTCTCTGTCCATTGGATACTTTTCTTCATCAATAGAAAGGTATTTCGGGCTGGGGCCATAGATTCTGCAACAAAGTGACCGATAGCTTAATACTCTGTCAAATAAATCCCGGTTATTTGTTGTTATCATGCCTCCTTCCCCAAGGGTTGACATATTTTTTTGCTGATGAAAACTAAATACACCCATTGATCCTAAATTACCGGAATGTTTCCCTTTATATAGTCCACCCGGATTATGTGCACAGTCTTCAATCACAACAATATCATGTTTTCCCGCTATCTCCATAATTTTATCCATGCGGCAGCAACGACCATAAAGGTGCACAGGAACAATAGCTCTGGTTTTTGGTGTAATGAGCCTTTCAAGTTTATCAGGGTCAAGATTCAATGTATCTGGTTCAACATCGCAGAAAACAATTTTGGCACCCAATCCTGAAAATGCACTTGCTGTTGCTATCCAACTGTTTGGCGTTGTTATTACCTCATCTCCGGGTTTAATGTCTGCTGCAATTCCACAAAGTGATAATCCGGCGGTGTTTGAAGTTACAGCCAAAGCATACTTTACCCCGCAAAATTGCGCGAAAGCATCTTCAAACTCCTTTACTTTTTTACCACATGAGGGGGCACCATCCTTTAATACTTCCATCAATGCTGCTGCTTCCTCCAATCCGTAAATGGATCCGTTGGCAACCTCCAATTCATATTTTATTTTTGGTTTTTCCATATCTATTATTGTATTTCTATTTGTTTTACAGCATTTTGAATTGTTTGATCAAGTGATAACATTTTTATATTCAAAATTTGGTTGGCTTTTGAAACATCAAGGATCCCGTTTTTATGCCGGTGAGCCTTTCCTGTTTCATCTTCATTTGACAATACCGGCTCTATATTATCCTGAGAATATCCGAGTGCCTCAGCCAGCTTTTTCGTCAGCAAATACCTGTCGGCTTTTTCTGTACAACCAATATTTATAATTCCCTTAAAATCCTTTTCAGATAGCTCCAGGATGACTTTTGATAAAGTATGGACATCTATCGGAGTTCTTATTATATCTGCCGGCACCTTTAATTTTTCATGATTTTGCAGCTTGGTTTTCAAACTTTTAACAAAGGAATTTCCTGTTGCCAGAGGGAATCCTAAAACCAGGGAAATACGTACAATAATGCTTTCCGGATTTTCTGACCGGATTAGTTTCTCTGCCAAAGCCTTTGTCTGTCCGTAATAATTAATTGGATTAACCTGATCAGATTCAGAATAACTTTCCCCCCTGCCATCAAATACGGCATCACTCGAAAAGAATATATATTTTGATTTGAATTTTTTGCAGATTCTGGCAATATATGCTGCTCCGTCTGTATTTATTTTTGATGCTAATTCTTTATGCTTTTCTGCATAATCAATATCAGCGATGGCTGCAACATTAACAACTACATCAGGTTCTGCTTTAATAAAAACTTTTTTAACCGATTCATAATCGGATAATTCAACAGGCAACCACTCTGCTTTTGTAATGAATTCAGGCTTATCTTTATCTGCAATTATAACCTCACATCCGCCCTCAAGGGCATAATACACGATATTTGAGCCAACAAAACCACTTCCGCCAAATATTAAAAGTCTCATAATAATATACTTTTAATTTTACTAAGTAAAACACCTATTGCTATACGAAGTAAAACAAAAAAACAACAACAAATAATTTATGTAATCCTTTCCACTGAATTTCTCCTTTTATTCCGCCTTCAAGTTTAATATTGGAAGAAGAAGATATGATGGATATTCAGAATTAGGAAATATTCTTTGACGGGCTACCTGTGTATTAACCTCAAGATGAATTTCCCCGCCAGTATTGGGATTACGATCCCAAAGTGGAAAGTTACTGCTTGAAATATAAAGTCGGATACTATGTTTCTTTCTGAAAGTATAACTGGTTGGCATCAGCTCCAGTGTATATTCTTCTACAGCATTTGGAACCAGGAGTTCCGAAGGTTCATAAATGCCCTTGCGATACCTGGCTCTTAGTATTCCCATTGTTACATTATAAGGTTTCCCGTCCGGTTCAACATCAAGAAGAATTGCCGTCCAGTCAGTATCTTTAGCGTCTGTTGCAGCCCAGAATCTTACTTCAACTGATCCGGTGACCTCCATATCTTCCGTTAACTCTGCAGTGCTGAATATCAAGACATCCTGCCGTTGTTCGTGTTCACTGTGATCAAAAGATCCTACCGGTACCAATTTATGATGAAAATATATTGAATGATTCCCTCCCAAAGTTGGTACAGGGTTGTTTGGATCATAAAAATATTCACTTGTGGGCTCATTTCCCGGTGCTTCCACATCTAAAAAGCCATGCCTGCCTTGCTTCGGATTTCGCAGGTAAAATTTAGTTTTTTTCTTTACAGGTGGCCAGGCAGGATAACTTTGCCATTTATTGGTTCCCATTGTGAATATTTTGACAGGCAGTTCATCAGCAATATCATTGTTTTTACCTTTAAGAATATAATCCAACCACCGAATTGCTTCCGCCGCCGGATCTTCACAACCATTTCCATAGTCTCTGTTATCAGAAGGAAACCTGCTGACATGGTTTGTGGCTCCTATTAACAATCGAATATCTTTCGAGGGATTTCTGCGTTTTATAATGTCCCAATGCCTGCAAGAGGAGCCGGCATAGTAATCCCACCAGCCGCAGATAATAAATGTTGGAATTTTAATCTTTTCTACTTCAATTTTTTTACCAGCGTAAAAATTATTCCACTCGTTATTTTCAACAATTTGATTCCAAAGAGGATTCTCTTTTCCGCTTGCATGTTTGTCGAGGTCGATTAACGGAAGAAATTTATAGGCATCCCGATCGATATTCCAGGGAGCATTTCTAATATCAGCAATAGCTCTTCCGTTTGCGGCCATTGCTAATGTAACTGCTCCATTGGCGCGGTAAGCCCATTTCCATGTCTCACCATTATTCATTGGGATAATCGCTTTTAAATGAGGAGGATTAGCTGTTGCTGCTTCAAAGGCGGTAATGCCCCCACAAGACTTTCCGTACATTGCAACCTGGCCATTGCACCAGGATTGTTTCGCAATCCACTCTACAGTATCATATCCATCCAGATCATCTTTTGTGAACCTGGTTCCTTCTGTACCGGCAGCATCCCTGATTTCTGCATGAACAGTCACATATCCGTTTGACAAAAAATTATCCCTTCCAAAAGGAAATTGACCAGCCTCATAAAAACGTTGTAAAACAACCGGCCAGGGACCCTCACCTTCAGGGAACCAAATATTAGCTTTAAGGTTAAGGCCATCACGCATTGTTATCCACGCTTCAGTATCCTGTACTTCTGTATCTTTCCTTTGAAAGAAAATAGGAACATTAAATACTCTGGCAAACAATGCAGAATTTAAATAATATATAAATGTGCCTCGTCTCATTGAAATATAATTTAGTTTATGATTTTTGAAAGCGTATCAGCACCTGAGTCAACCTTAAGAACTATCTTATCCATCAGATTATAAAAATTACTGTTTTTAACTGAACTTACAGGTTGCTTACTATTATTTGTAATTTTAAATGGAATTGTAATTAGGTTATTGACCTCCTTACCATTTACTTTAAGTTCAAATTCATATCCTCCAATATATTAACCTCATTTATCCTACCGGCATCCCGGTCCAGACGTAAAGTTTTTATCTCGCATCCCCGGAAGTTACCTTTCCAGCTGCGGTCAGCAAAATCCAGGTTTATTGTTGCCTTGGTATCCTCTCCTGCAGTCTCGACACACCGTATTATAAGATCGTCATTATTCTCTGCCTGTTTAACAACCGTTACAATAACATTTGGATTATCAACAGAAAGGAATGAGCCTGATTTTGTCATTTTACCAGAATAACATTTTCTTTATTGAGCACCTCTTTGGGGATAGTAATTCCGTATTTAATTGCAGCTTGTTGATTTATAATAATATTTGTTTTCGAAACAAATTCAAATGGCACAAGTGAAGGCTCTGATCCATCCATGATTTTTTTTGCAAGCCTCACCGCATCAATGCCGGCCTGCCTGTAATCGCGTGAAAGCACGACCACCGCCCCTTTTTCAGCCTGATCGCTGACAAAACCGAACATCGGAATATTTCTGTCGTTGCATAACTTTAGTATACTTGCAATTGATACCGAAGTGAGATTGTCAACAATCTGGCAGACAATGCCAGGCTTCATTGCAGTCAGCGACATTGCCGCATCTGCTACTTCTGCACTTGAGGTTACCGGCACGCTGATCAGTTCAATTCCGGCTGATACGGCATTTTTTCTCAGGTCTTCCATATTCCTGACAGAATTAATCTCACCCGGGGCAAAAATAGTCCCGATCTTTTTTGCCTCAGGAAGTATCAACTTTATCAGATCAATCATACCTGAATAATCACCCATGGTTGAAATGCCTGTAATATTTGGCAGATGCTCTTCAAAACTGCTTCCCGCTCCTGCAAGCACCGGGTCGGCAACCACAGAAAAAACAACCGGTATATCCCTGATCTTTTTTACAGCGATCTGCAGTGTGGGTGTGGAAGTAACAAACACAAGGCCTGGTTTTTCATTGATCACCGCATCAAAAATCAGGTTAAGGGTGCTGATGTCACCCTGCGCGTTGTATACTTTCATTGAATAATCGGTACCTTCTGTCAGCCCGGACTGTTTCAATCCCTCCTTTATTCCTTCCTGCGAAAGTTCTGAAAGCGGAGAATCGTTATATTGTATAAGGACTATCTTAAAGACAGAGGATTTGTGACCGGTTGAACAACTGTTTACAAGCAGGAAAAGCCCGGCTGTAAATGCTGCCAGAATAACAAAGTGTACCCTGGTTTTTGATCTTATTTTTAACATAGCTTGCAGTTATTAGTTTTAATCCATTCAAATTTACAAATTCTGTGGTTAACTGATCTATATAAACAAGATGAATCGATCATGCGAAAAAAAATTGAACAAAACAGATGAGTAGTTAATTGTTAATGCCGGTAATATTGGAAAAATGAAGTTATTTCCTTAAATTTCAACTATTATTAAATAAAAAATTTACCTTCTATATTCAATTAAATATCAATAAAATGTCTAACCGCAGAATTTTTTTAAAACAAGTGACAGCTGCCGGCATTGCCGCCGGTATGCCCTCGCTTCTTTTTTCACAAAAACAATCCGGGCAAGAAATGATCTGGGCAAATCTTATACATCTCAGCCGCAATATGTGGAGTGATTACAGGCCGGAACTGGATTTCGATGAGTCAATATGGAATACTCTTTTAAAAGAGATGGCAGCAGCTGGTATGAATATGGTTATCATAGACATGGGAGATGGTGTTCAGTATGAAAGCCACCCTGAGATTTCTGTCAGAAATGCGTGGACCCCGGAAAAATTAAAATCGGAGTTGGCAAAATTACGTATAATGGGATTAGAGCCGATACCTAAGATGAATTTTGCAACCACTCATGATCTTTGGCTGGGTGAGTATGAAAGGATGGTTTCAACCAGTATATACTATTCAGTTTGTCGTGATCTGATAGCAGAAGTAATTGAATTATTTGATTATCCCCGATTTTTTCATCTTGGGATGGACGAAGAAACGGCTCATCACCAGAGAAAGCATGATTATGTAGTGATACGGCAGAATGACTTATGGTGGGGTGATCTCTATTTTTATATAGGAGAAGTAGAGAAAAAAGGTGTCCGTTCCTGGATATGGTCTGACTATGGATGGCACAATCCGGAAAAATTCTTTAAAAAAATGCCGAAATCGGTACTTCAGAGCAACTGGTATTATGGATCCAGGTTTGACTGGGACGCCGGAGCGAAAGAAGGCGAAAAACTACCCAACTGGAGAACATATGTAAAAATGTACAACGACCTGGAAGAGCATGGTTATGACCAGATACCAACAGGCAGCAACTGGTCAAACGATGAAAATTTCGAAGCAACTGTTGAATATTGTAAAGACATTATAGATCCTTCCAGGCTTTTGGGATTTTTGATGGCTCCATGGGGCGGTAACATTCCTGAAAATCTCGAAAGGCATCAAAAAGCAATAAGTCAGGTGGCCAGTGCTATTAAGAACTATTAATCTTAAAAAACTATTCTTTTCCAAATAATGTCGTTGTGGCAGCAGGAACACAAGCAGGAACAGGTGTAGAAGCCTTACCCGCCTGTTCCGGATGCCATGATTGATAATCCTTTGGAATCAAAAGCAATCACTCTTGTATTGGAAAAATAAACCTTTGATCTACCATCAAAACCAATTGAAATGTATCCGCTCGGGGAACTACATCTTTCCTAATTAAAAACTTCTATTATTTTTGGCCAGGGATCAGGTTATACAGTTGATTGGCCGGGTAATCGGGGATAGTTTCCAAAGCCTCTTTTAACCATTCA
>CAZJGI010000024.1:0-42518 GCA_964545315.1 uncultured Prolixibacteraceae bacterium | reverse complement strand
TTAATGGCCGATCTTTTTTATAATTATCCACTTAATGAATGCAGCGATTTAAAAGGAAAAACTCTCTTTATAGTGACATTTAATGAAATAACCGGAAATACCCATGATACAATTCGTAAACTTTATGATAATCTTGGTATTGAATTTACCAGTGAATATGAAGAATTTTTGTTGAATTCAAAGAACACAGTCTATCTGCATAAGACAAAAAATAAATATAATCCTGAGGAGTTTGGACTTACACCCGAAGCAATCCGGGAACGGTATGGTTATATCTACCGCGATTTTCCTGATCTAAAAGGCTAAATTAAAATTGGTTTTTCATACTGAATTATAAGATTTTATGAAAAATTTAAATATCAAAATAAATTATTTACTAAATTTATACATACTAAACGATTATGTTCTTTGCAATAAAGAAATAACATATAATATTTCCGGCTTATACCGGGAAGAACAAAACTAAAAAAGTTAATAAAAGATCAAACTATTTATTCACAGGGAACTTTAGTGGGATAATAAAATCTATAATTAATTTAATTTTATACAATTACAAAATTCAAACCAATGAAAAAACATTTTTTTATACAAATCGTCGCTGTCCTTGTTGTTCCATTTTTAATTTATGGTTGCAACAGGGCGGGAAAACAATCTAAAGATGTTGCATCAGGTGAAGAAAAAGCAGCAGAACAGATTGAAGTGTTAGATGCTGAAAAGGTAAAGGACCAGCTTATTAAAATAATCCGGGAATCGCCTAAACCTGTAGAAATTGCAGATCTTTTGAATGAAGCAGGGGCATCTTATATCTCGGATCTTACAATTCAGCCGGAAGATTTTATGAAGATGATGACTTCCACACAGAAAGCACTTGGATTAGGATTATTTGCATTTGACGGCAAATATGCTTCCGTCTATAACCGTGCCGATGAGTTCCTTAAAGTCAGGGATAATGCGAATAAACTTATTGCCGATCTTGGACTCCAGGAGGCGATGTCCGGGGCTGAAAAACTTGAACAAAGGTTAGAACAAAACAAATCAAATGCAGATTCTCTTAATTATCTGGTAAACAAAATATTTGATAATTTTCATCAACACATGCGGGAAGATGAAAACGCTGATATTTATGCTCTTTCCTTCATTGGAGCAAATATTGAGGCTATATATATTTTAAGCCAGATGACCCAAATGGCAGAAAACAGTGAGAAATTGCTTGCTATTATGAATAACCAGGATGGGTTGGTTGAAAGTATTGCCTCTTTAATGGAAGTTATGGCTGAGAAAGAAAATGTTAAACCGTATTATGAAAAAATTCAACCGGTGATACAATATATCAGAAAAAAAGAGACCCTTACAGAAACCGACCTGAGTGAAATTACTCCCCTGATAGAAGAAGCAAGAAATAGTATGATTCAACTATGATCTCTTATGAGTGAACAGGATATAAATGTAAACCAGGGAGTTTTAATTTACACATTCTTTAAATTTCAAAACGGACTTTTAAACCGGTTCAATTTCTTTGGTATTTTCATTCAAAGAAAAATCCAAAAAATTATCTGACTTAAAAAAAATATAACCTGAATATCTAAAATGGGATCATTATATTTTGTACCATTGAACTTCGAACGCAGACATATATGACAAATAATAAAATAATATGAGTTTCCCCGATGGCCATCGGGGCAGGGCTATCTGATACAATTGAAAACAAACAATTCCAATAAGATGAAATGAACATTTCCGGGAGTGAGGTGCAATGGAGAATTAAAGTATATTTTGAGGTATAAACCTTTAATAAATTTTATAATCAATATTAAATAACAAATCAACAGTAATCTGTAATAATATGGGTAAATATCTTCTAAGAAGTCTCATTATAATTTTGTCTATTCCTATTTTGATAATTAATTGGTTTTGCCTGGCACTTGATAACCTTTTTTACCCACGATACAGAAAAACTGAAATAAAACCTCCTGTTTTTATTATAGGAATGTTCCGGACTGCTACTACCCTATGTCAAAATCTAATGATCAATGATACACATCATTTTACTTATTTTAAATTTTATGAGCTCCTGTTTGCTCCTTCAATCATACAGAAAAAGTTTGTCAATCTGATTATAAGACTGGATAAAAAAATGAACGGGGCCATTTATAAGATAGCCTCACGAATTGACAGGCTTATATTCCTGACATTAGAGAACCACCACCCCATGAGATTATTAACTATGGAGGAGGATCACTTTATGTTTTGTAATACACTAACTGCACCGGCACTTTGGATGCTGGCACCTGGTGTATTTAAACAATACACGGTTTTGAAACGGTATGATGATCAAATGCCCGGGCGGATCAGGAAATTTGATATGTACTTTTATAAAGCCTGCATCAGGCGTCATTTGTATGTTTATGGAGGGGGAAGAAGATATCTCTCGAAAAGTCCACCCAACAGCATCAGAATAAGAACATTGCAGGCTACCTTCCCCGGTTGCCGGTTTATATATATGCTTCGTGATCCTCTGTATGTTACAGCTTCCAGCATATGTCTTTTTACACAATTCCGGAAACTGCTTTTGTTGGATACTGATATTAAATATATGACATCCGTGTCCATGAATATGACCGATCTGTTCTACAAATACCCACTTTTGGAATGCAGCGATTTAAAAGGTAAATCATTATTTATTGTAACATTTAACGAGCTAATCAGTGATGCATATAGTTCAATTCATAATCTCTACGATAACCTGGGAATTGATATTACAGATGAATTTGAGAGATTTTTACTGAATTCAAAAAGCATGGTTTCTCAACATAAAACAAAAAACCAATATGATCCTGAACAATTTGAACTAACACCTGAAATGATCCGGGATCGATTTGATTATGTTTACAGGGATTTCCCCGACCTAAAAGGATAAAGGAATGAAGGAATATGTTATATAGCTTAACAATAATACCTTAAATGATAAAAAAAAATAAAAAAACTGTTTATACTAAAATAATTTTGTGGTAACTTTATATAATAATTAAAATTATATTTTATAGGCATTCTTGTTCTTTATAATTTTTAATAATTTATCATGGCAAACAAGAAGAATATGACTATTGATATAATCAATAGCAAATCATAGTTTCATAGAGATTCTTAAATTTTCAATTAATTTATTACTAATATCTTCAAATTTTTAACCAATGAAAAGACATTTTTTTATGCAAATTGCAGTAGCCATTTTTGTGTCCATCTTAATTTTAGGCTGTAACAGGGCAGGAAAACAATCCAAAGATGCTGACTCCGGTCAGGAAAAATCAGCAGGGAAGGTGGAAGTGTTGGATGCAGAACAAATTAAAAATCAGTTGATTGAAATCGTCCGAAATTCGCCCAAGCCTCTTGACATTGCAAACCTTATAAATGAAGCCGGGGCCTCTTATATATCAGACTTGATACTTCAGGATAATGAATATGAAAAAATGATTAATACAACACAGAAAGCTTTTGGCATCGGAGTAATCGGATTTGACTGCAAATATACTTCGGTTTTTAACCGTGCTGATGAATATTTGAAATGCAGATCTAATTTAAACAGATTTATCGGTGATCTGGGATTTCAGGAGGTATTATCACGCTCCAAAAAATTTGAAGACCGAATCGAACAAAATAAATCAAATGCCGATTCCCTTAAATATCTGGTAAGCAAAATAGTTGATAATTTTAACGAAATTCTTCAAAATGAAGAGAATGCTGAAGTATATGCTCTTACATTCATAGGTGCCAATATCGAGTCTTTATATATTGTAAGTCAGCTTACCTCTATGGCAGAAAACAATGAAAAACTGCTTAGTATAATGAATAGCCAGCATGGGCATGCCAAAACTGTTGCTTCTTTACTGGAAGTGATGTCGAATTTGGAACATGTAAAACCTTATTATGAGAAAATTCAGCCGATGGTTAAGTTCTTTGCAGAAAAAGATATTATAACAACCGCAGATATTAATACAATTGTTCCACTGATTGAAGAAGCCAGGAACAGTATGATACAACTTTAAAAATTTACTTAAATACGGTATGCCAAACAGGGACATAAAGGAGCAGATATTAAATCAACATGGAACTGTTATATGGTTTACCGGCCTTCCCCGTTCCGGAAAAACAACCCTTGCAGAATCTCTGTCAGATGCTCTTTCGGAACAGGGTTTTTATTGTTATGTCCTTGATGGAGATAAAGTACGAAAAGGAATTTGCAGTGATCTGGGGTATTCCCTCGCCGACAGGGAAGAAAACATCAGGAGAGTTGCAGAAATTTGCAAGGTATTAACAGATAACGGGATAATCACAATATGTGCATTTGTAAGCCCTACTGAAAAAATAAGAAACAGGGCTAAGAATATCATAGGGGAAAAGGATTTCCTGGAAATATATGTGTGCACTGCTTTGGAAATATGCGAAGAGAGGGATATTTACGGATTTTATAAAAAATCACGTGCAGGCAAAATACAACATTTTACGGGAATTTCTTCCCCGTTCGAAATTCCCGTAAAACCGGACATTGTGGTTGACCCGGGTAAAAATACTGTTGAGGAGTGCATTAATAAGATAATGCCTGTTGTTCTGCCACATATCCGCAGGTTCAATCCTCCATACATTTAAAAGTTGCCATTCACAAGCCTTACTTGTGAATGGCAATAAGATGATCATTAAAACAAAACAGACAAATAAAATTGCCGGTAAAAACCGGACTGATCTTTATTATTGCACTTTCATCACCATCATTCTGAAAGCCCTGCCCTGAAAATCAGCAACAGGCGGATGATATATCCAAATATTTGATGAATCAAGATAATAGAATATCCTTTCATTAATTGTGGTGTTTTGTTGATTGCCTCCCAGGCCAATCCATGAGTTACCCCTATAATTTATTTCCAGGGAAAGTATCCTGATATTTGACATACTATACCCCGAGGGATAACTGATCGTTATGCTTCCACCAGAAGCATTGGTTGTTCCGGTAATCTCCCGGATCTCAGAGAATACTTTTCCTGCAGGTCCGATCATTACAGTTCCTTCAACATCAAGGGAGGCATCCGGTGTGCTGTCTCCGATTCCGACTTTTCCGTCTTTATTGATCCTCATCCTCTCTAAGTTGTTGGTTCCGAAATAGAGGTCACCGTTTTCGTTGTTCCACACCCAGGCGTGGAGTGTATTACTCATTCCAATCCTTAATCCGTCGGTTGACGTTAATCCGGTTCCTGATGTATGAATGCTTATTTCACCGGAGCTTCCCGAGCCCATTACCGATAAATCGTATGGGGGAGCGTCGGTGTTGATGCCAACACTTTGACCAGAGGCATTTAAGGTAAGTATCTGCTTATAAGCCGAACCTGTATATGTTGCAAACCTGATATTTTTATTCGCATTATCATTGATAAAAGCAAGTTCACCGATATAAGCTCCAAGTCGCATTCCGCCGGTTCCCTGGTTATCTTTCAAATGAATATAGCAAGTATTGTTTGCATTTTCAATAGTAAGCGGATGTGATATAGTCGATGTTCCTATGCCGACAAAACCCGGAAGATAATAGAGGTTGCTGCCGCTGGTCTGCCACTGGCTTGTTCCTGTGGCAGGGGTCTGCGGAGCCCAGGCAGTGCCGCTATAAGTAAGCACCTGTCCGGCAGTGGCTCCCATGGAAGCCAGTTTGGGTGCAGTTACTGCGTTGTTGGCAAGTTTGTCTGTGCTAACGGCAGTATTTATAATTTTTGAATTTGTTACTGCATTGTCAGCTATCTTTGCCGAGGTTATCGAATTGTCAGAAATATCCTGCACAGTCTGCGAATGAAAAGCATAAGGAACTGCAAGTAACTGTTCGGTTCCCAGATGATAAAAAGAAGTACCGTTGTTGGGATCAAGCTCAACTTTTAAAAAGTGTTTATTACTTCCCCATGCTGTGGGGTCAAAGTTGCCGCTTACTTTTGTGCCCATGCCAATTTTAAGATTAACCAATCCAAATGAGTTTGTTGTGGCAGACTGGGTCTCAACATATACAGCTGTACCTGTAGAGCTGCTTTGTAAAATACTGAACCTGAATTTAACAGCCTTATTGGCAACTATATCGTCCGAACTGTTGCGTACCACTGCCTGATAACTGAACGCGGAAGGAACCTGGGCAATCAGCGTCAGGGCAATCAGAAAAAAAACAGAAGTAAAGACAAACCGTTTCATAGATTTACTTTTTAATGATTTTACAAGTTTTCACATTTTCATTACCTGATGATAAGACACGGAGCAGATAGATACCTGAAACATAGCTGCCCATGTCTATCTCTTCGGTATTGGAGCTCATTTTCTTCACAACCGCCTCGCGGCCTGTGATATCAAAAAGTTCATACCGAAAAAGATCATTCCCTGTCCGGATAACTTCAATCATAAGGATGTCCCTGACAGGGTTTGGGTATACCCTGACTTCCAGCCCGGGAATTGTCAGTTCCTGCAAACTTGTTACCAGCAGTTTTGTCTGGTGCATGCCCTGGGTCAGAATATTTGCTGAACCGGTAAGAGTTTCAATAACCGGTTCTCCAAGGGTCCAGTCCACTTTATAACCCGTAATAGTACCGCTGCTGCCGGAGCTGGCAACTACCTCCTGGGCAGTGACCGCGACCCCAGCTAAAAAAATGGATAAAATCAGAAGGGAAATTTTCATAATATGAGGAATTAATGAGTGGATAAAAGTGAAACTATTATTAAACAAGTTAAGAAAAATACCAATATAATTCAGTGAAAATGAATAATTTTTTACTGTTCTATGCACAAGTATTTTAATGAAATACAATCTGTAACCTCATCAAGAACTCCTTCAAGAAGAATCAGGTAACGGTTAAAAAATTAAGGATTATTATTCAGTCAGCATCATGTCAATACTGATTGAATTCCGGCAGGATTATATAGGTTGTCACAGATATCAAATATCCATTTCCTGGTAATATTTTTCTGTCTAATAGTAAAACTTTAGATCAGGGTTACATTCTTATCATACGTCTGAATATGAGCAATCATAGTTATAAAAAACAATAATAAATTAATCCGAATAAGTACTTTAATGTTCATATTTAACTTCATTAATTATGTATCACCAGATACTAAGTTATTGATTTTTGCAGTTTCCCATCAGCCTAAAACTCTTTGCAGGGATTTTCTCACCTGAGGGCTCTTGAAAAGTCACATCATTGTAGTTGACCACTACCCTTTCACCATTGCTGTAGAGTGTTTCAAATACACCATCTGCCAACTGATTATGTCCATCAATAAACTCTAACTGAAGATGTTTTAACTTCTGAAAATCATCATATACCCGTTTAAATCCCACAACAGCTTGTTTTAATCCTGCTTCACTATCGTAACGATAATCACGGTTACCTATCCAGTTTTTTCTGTTTGATCCTTCCATATAGAAATGGCCATAAAAATATGCCATCGGAACCCCTCCATATTCAATATTTTCAAGGTATTCAGTTTCACCAGGCAGGGTATTAAATGTCCTGTTATCCATATTATAGGTCATAACGCCATGATAAACAGTTGCATATAATGGAATATTCCTGTCAATATATGGGAAGTGCAATTGAGATGGTTGATTTGTGTGAATAGCAGTATAAATAAACCTGTCCAGGATGGGGGCTGTAAAATCAAGAGGGCCCTCCGACTGTACACCTCCTATTAACTGATCTGCCAAATTCATTATGAGGTTTCTTGCCTCAGCTGACCTCCGGCGTGATGCAGGATGATTTGGATCATAACACTTAACAGGACGTGTTATCGACAGCACATCAGTATAATGTAATCCCTTAAATCCAAGATCACTGATTATTGACAAATTCTTTTTAGCAAACAGATCATACATTTGAGATATGCAGGTATGATAGGCCTGGCCTCCACCCCATTGACCACCCTTTAGAAAACCTCCCTCGTGATTCCTGGCAAGATACCCCTCATCCCAGCTTTCGGCAATCCGGTATGCATCAATATAATTATCATGTGCAACCACCTGATAACCCAGTGATTTTCCGTAGGAAATTGTCTTCCTCAACTCATCTTCACCACCCAAAACAGGCTCAACAGGCAATATCTGGGGATACCTTCCGTCATGGCCTCCCTTATTCCAACCTACTAAACAGAACTCAGCCTCTTTAATGCCCTGAGATTTAAATTCATCAAAAATATCCCTGACTTTTTCAAAGGTAAGAAAAACCCTTACTGCCGGCTCATTTTCAAGTGTCTGTTCAACAATTTCATAAGGCACAGGCTTAACTCCCAAGCGTAAACGCACTTCCATTGCAAGTGATGCATATGCCAGCTCCGGAGATTCTTTAATTCGTTGCTTTAAAGGTACAATATCCCGGTGCTTAAAATTATAATGCCTGTAGCATTTACCTATATCAACCCAGTTTGCTTTATCAGTTGGCATAAAATGATATTCAGCCGTTAAGTCTTCATTTAAAAGTTCCTCATCTTTAAATGAGCGCAGGTCAAATTCCGGGCCTATCGAATATCTCCGGTTTTCATCCCGGTTGGTATTTATACAAAATTGAGCATCAAACTGACCGCTTGTTACAATCCCTGCAAAACCGGCCGTTCCCCTTACAGCTCCAAATAATGGCATATCAATTCCGTTAACATTATAAACAGGCAACTTATATTCCTGAGGTTCTTTATTGTTATAATAACATAAAGCACCAACTTCCCTTGAAATTATAAGATATCCTTCCTCCCCTTCATTGGCAGCACCAAAATATGGCAATGGTCGTATAGACTTAAGTTTGTTCTTTTCGGTTTCCTTAATATCTGTTGCCGGAATATTAACAATTAATATACTGTCGTTGATAACAAGTTCAAAACGAAATGAAAAACCTAAACCAGCATGGCTGCAATTAATTGTAAAACCATTCTTATCAGATTCTTGCACTATCTCCCAGCCAGCTTTAACTGAAACTTCCCCGGATTGAACTTTTTCCTGCCCATCCCACCAGGTGATTAATGCCAGCTTGTCAGCATCCAAACTCTGATCATTCTCCTTATGCCTGACAGATAAAAAACCATTTTCACCAGTACTTCCTGTATCTAAATGAATCTGAAGAAAATCTTTATTTACAATTGATTTATTATGATGGCTGGAATTACATGCTGCCACTATTATTATTCCAAGACAGACAGTCCGGAACTTTCCCGTTTTTTGATTTTTTATTATCATATATTTTCCTTTTAATCTTAATATCTTCAAGATGACAAGCAAGTTTAATCACCTAATTATTAGAATCTTTGGCTTTCACAATATTTTAACAATAGTTTTCGCTTACTTTATTGACCTACCGTTTTCCATTCTTATTTCAAAGTATAAGAAAAAATCTGCTTTTTATCCCATAAAGTCAACTGACGAGAATAATTCAAAGCTCCGGAATAACTTTCACTCTCAAATCCTTTTATAAGGCTAAATAAGGTTACTTTCTGCTAAATTAATATTTTGTTTAAAAATCAGATGGCAGGCAAATTTTATTTCAGTATTTTTACTCATATTGTTAAAAGTTTTTGCAACAAACTCAATTTACATCTTTAAAGGAAAACCGTAGAGGAGTTCATTTACTTTTATTTTTTTTATAAAGTGATAAGGTTACTTGGATAATTCAAAATACGTTCTAAATCTTATTGGTTAGACTGTTTAACATTATGCCTCCGGCTTAGGCCAACGATAAATTATAAAGCATAGATGCGGTGGCATTTTTATTCCGATCGTAACCGGAATTAGAATTTATGGGATCTTAACCCTTTGATTGATTAATTAAATTTTAAATATTTTGCAAAGTAATATTCAAATGAAAGGAGAAACAAAATGGTGAAAATCAAGACGACCTTTACAATTTTACTGTTATGGTTATACCTGATACAGTTTAGTGCAGGATTTATTCACGCAGCTGACAATACTGCACACAAGCTATATGTGGGATGGTCCTCACAAAGTATTACACCTGACAAACCGGTTGCACTGGCAGGACAGTTTAACACCAGAATAAGCAGGGAAATATTAGATCCGGTTACCTGTACTGCTCTGGCCATTGAGACCAGAAATGGGAACAATAGTGTTGAAACAGCAATTTTGGTTTCCTGTGACCTTTCGGGTACGGGAGACGAATTGATCAGTGAGGTTAAAAACATACTAAAATCAAAGCTTACCGGGTTCGATGTGGATAAACTGGTAATGAATGCCACTCATACTCATACCGGTCCTGTTTTATCTGAGGGACGATATGATATTCCGGAAGATGCAATCCAACCCAAAGAATATCTCAAGTTTGCAGCAGAACAAATAGCAACTGCTGCGACAGAGGCATGGAATAACCGCAAACCTGCCGGTATGAGTTGGGGGCTCGGACAGGCCGTGGTTGGACATAACCGCAGGGCTGTATATTTTGACCCGGTCCCAAGTAGTTTTGGAACAGGTACTGCAATTATGTATGGAAAAACAAACAGGGAAGATTTTGCTAATATCGAAGGTTATGAAGATCATGGTGTGGAAATGTTGTTTTTTTGGAATGAACAGAATAAACTTACCGGAATAGTAATAAATATCGCATGTCCCTCGCAGGAAACAGAACACCTTACTCAATTATCGGCTGATTTTTGGCACGAAGCCAGGGTCGAACTGCATAAAAGGTATGGAGATGAGGTATATATCCTGCCTCAATGTGCTGCTGCAGGTGATATTTCTCCCCATCTTCTCTGGCGTGTGGAAACTGAAGGTGAAATGCTTAAAAAGAAAGGAATATCCCGCAGGCAGGAGATAGGCCTCAGAATTGCAAATGCAGTTGACCAAGTCTTTCCTTATGTTCAAAAGGACATTAAAAATGAAGTGGTCTTTAATCACTTCTATGATGATTTTGACCTCCCGGTGAGGATGGTTACCAAAGAAGAAGCAGATCAGGCAGAAGCTAATGCTATACAGCAACCTGACAGGGTGTCGTGGCACAGAAGAATTATTGAACGATATAATAACCAGGATAAAAATCCCTATCATCGCGTCAGGGTAAACGTAATCAGACTTGGAGATATAGCGATCGCGACAAATCCATTCGAGCTTTTTCTGGATTACGGTTTGAGAATGAAAAACCAAAGTGATGCTGTGATGACTTTAGTGGTGCAACTTTCCAACGGCACAGGTGGCTATGTTCCAACAGCCAGGGCAGAAGCAGGAGGCGGATATTCTGCAGTTGTACAAAGCAGCAGGGTTGGTTCTGAAGGAGGACAGGTTCTGGTAGAAAAAACACTGAAACTTATTAAAACAGCCTGGTAATTTTATTTTTATAGTGTCAAAACTCGTTTTATTGAAAACAGGTTTTTAATTTTCTAAATCGTCTAAAATTTTTAGTCGGATGAATATATTTTATCAGCTCTTTATAATTATTTGTATTCATTTGAAAATGAGTAAGGATATGCTGCTTCGTCAGTGCCACGGTTTTTGTTTGGAACTTCTCCCATTTCAAAATTGATTTTAGCACCCTTCATTAATTCTGAAAAGTTAAAATAGTTTTTATCGTGTTGAACACCATTATAAATAACAGATTGTACATAACGGTTTGCACGGTTGTTGCCGGGTGCGCTGATTTCAATTGTTTTCCCGTTCTCCAGGCTTACAGTAATTTTTCTGAATAGCGGGGCTCCAATAACATATTCATCCGTAGCCGGTGCAACAGGATAGAATCCCATAGCAGAAAAAACATACCATGCTGAAGTTTGGCCATTGTCTTCATCACCGCAATAACCATCGGCATATGGTGTATACATCCGATCCATTACTTCGCGGGGCCAGTATTGTGCTTTCCAGGGCTGGCCGGCATAATTATAAAGGTAAATCATGTGTTGGACAGGCTGGTTACCATGGGCATAATTTCCCACGGACGGGCAATAGCCGGATAAGTATTACCGTTGGATAATTCATAATTGGAATCGGTTCCCATTAATGGATTCACAAAGGAAACATAATCAACAATCTCATCTTTATCCCGGCTGATATCAGTTATTCCACAGGAGACCAGAAATAATCCCATATTCAATATAATGACAAGTAAATGGTATGAATGCATATCTGAAAACTTATTTAAAAATGATTATCAAATAATGATTTAAAAACAGTGCGTAAAAAGAAATTCTTCATATGTACATCTCCAACTTCTTTTTTTATACCGTAAATTTAATGGGTCAAATATAATTTTTATAATCTGAGACCAGCAGGTGGAGTGGTTCCTCGTCTTCCTCAATTTCAGGGAACCGGCCCACGGGATCAAGGAAGCGATTATCTATATTATCATCATTTACAGCACTAACTTCCCCGACAAAAACCTTCCCTTTTCCAGGTTCACCATAAAAGCGATGATAAATACCCTGCCTGAGGCAAATGCTTTCGCCCGGCTTAAGCACCACACGGGCATTTGGACTTAAGTGATGATTGATCCCGTCGATGCTAATATTAAAATCAGCCTCTGAAAGTTCCTCTTTCTCATCGGATGCATACAGCTCCAACACCAGGTTCCCGCCACCCCTGTTAATTATATCTTCCATCTTACTCCAATGAAAATGCATTGGTGTTTCCTGGTTTTCTTCCACGATCATAGCTTTTTCGGCATATGGCTTTTGTTCCTTTTTCAAGTTACCATTACGCAGGGTGAAAAGTATGAGCCCACAACGATGAAAATCGCCACTTCCAAAATCAGTTAAATCCCACCCTAACATATTGTCAACAATTTCAGAGCAACTATCATATTTCCCTTTCCAGGCAGCAGGTTCCCAAAAACCCCATGGTGGAAGCTTAAAATTCATTTGGTTAAAGAAGTCAATTGACTCGCGAATAAGTTGGTTTATTTCACTTCTTTTCATACAATTTGAATTAATGATTTTCAAACAAAATTCATATAAATATCCTTATTCCCATTCTTTTATTGAAATACAATAACTCTGTTTCTTAAGAGAAAACCTATTTCCCATTTATCTCAGCATAATAGCTAAAGTCAGAATTTCATGAGGCTTAATATCCATTAAAATTGAATTATTCCTGATAACAATCCTTGTATCTTCATCTATGGGCAGTTCAACAAGATTTAGTTTTCGCACTGACTGCACATTTGCAGGCATTGTAACTTTAAATTCTTTTTCTTTACCTTCCACCTCCACAAGCCGTATAATCATTTCTTCTGAGTCTTCAGCCTTTTTGATTCCTGTCATATGGACACCTTTTGCATCAAGTGAAATTAAAGAACCTGCTTCAGGACGTGTTGCGTGGTCGATACCAAGAGCAAGTGACGGAGGTTCGTTAGCAAGGACAGGTACATTAAAATCATCACCCTCTTCCCAGACTCCGTCAGTCCAGTCACCGGCATGAGGATACAGTGCATAACTTACCTTAAACTTACCAAGGTTGGGATATATATCCGGATCACCTGCTGACCGCATCAGTGTAAGCCGTAAATCTCCGTTGTGATATGAATGACCATATTTTGTCCTGTTAAGTAGTGCAATTCCTTTTTCCCCGTCAGTAACATCAACCCATTTTTGGGCAGGCACTTCCTGTCCGTCATTTGTTTCTGGCTTTACTCCGTATATATTACTCTGTGACGTCAGCCACAAAGGAGCTTTTTCTCCGTTTATCATCCCGTCCACAGGTCTTTCCACAACATTAAACGGCACATGTGAATAGAATTTCGGATTTTGCATATTTAACGGAAAAAGGGCACGCAACATTGGCGAATCAGTGGAGTCTGTTCCTGTTTCAAGCCAATGAATCTCCATGTCATATTCAATACGGGGATAGGATTTATATAAGTAAGTACGTTCTATAAAACGGGAATTTCCCCATGTTTTAACCGTTTCCACGCATACCCTCACAGGTCCCCTTTCAATGACCTTTACGCTTTCAACTTTATCTACATCATCTTGTCTTACAATCTTATTAAGTGTCCACGATTTCATCCCTCCATTTTTATCTTCCATATAAATTCTGAGCTTATTGAGCTCGCCTCCTTCTTTAACATATTCAGAATTAGTGCGTTTATCGAACAGACTGGTAATTGATCCTTTTTTCATATCAAACTTTACAACAAAAAAATCTGTTTCAAATGTATTCTCTTTCATTGAAACCGGTTTTGCTGGCTCTCCTTTGTTTGTCATATCAATATAGTAGGTTTTATAACCTCCTGCAGGAAAATTCTCTTCCACGAACTGCACTTTGGAGGTATAACCGGGAGGTGTGTATTTTGAATAAATGATCTGTGCCGGAAACACTTTACCCTCACCGTCGCGAACAAATACAGTTGCCAGGTTTTCTCCGGATCCTGCCTGCCCACCTTTATAGTTGGGATCAAGGAAGTTGACATTTTTATTGTCTGGTGAGTTTTGATTTTCCTTGTTAACCGGTCTGAAGTCTTTACCGTAATAATTTGAACCCCAGGAATCAACTTTAACAGATGCCGGCTCCTCGTGCGAATACACTGTAGCTTCTACAATAGCTTTACGATTAACAGGGGAAAAATTAAAGGCAACTACCGGCTGTCCTAATCCTTCCTGAAATCTAACCTGGTCAGCCAATTTGAAAAATGCTTCATTTTTTAATTCCAGTGCTATACGTTCGGCTTCCATATAACGGGCAACAGCTTGCCGGTTAGCTTCATAAATAGCCGATCCGGGAATAATATCGTGAAACTGATTAAATGTTACGGTTTCCCATAACTCATTTAATTCATTTTGTGGATATCTCCCACCACTAAGCCAGTTCAGGGTATTAAAATATTCACTGCCAAAAAGCAGATTTTGACAATTACGATTTCCTGATTTAATTTCTGAAACTGTAGTATAGCATCCTTCAAAAATGAACTGCATTTCCCCTTTGTGTGTAGGGCGTCCATCCATCTCCTCCTCTAACCGGTTAAAAAATGTTTCCGCAGTTGTAAATTTAACAGCGGGATAATCAGTTAATTTATCCAGTTCATGCACTAACTCAATCTCTTCACGGCTGGGGCCTCCGCCATGGTCGCCAACACCTGTAATGTGAAGTATACGATTTTTATCAGGTGCGACCTTTTGAAGTTCATCTCTAAGCTGTGGTGTAATTTTTCCGTTATAGGTATCATTGGCATAACACAATACTTTGGAACCGTCGGGGCCTTCCCATCAAAAACTCCCCATATATGGCTTGCAACGGTGAAAATAATAATAATCCATACCGGCCAATTTCAACATTTGGGGCAATTGTGAGGTGTGCCCGAAATCATCAGGTAACCACCCTACTTTGGCCATTTTACCGAAATTACTGATAAAATATCGCTGTCCCAGAAGAAAAGAACGGGCAAGCGCTTCACCCGATGGCAGATTAGTATCCCCTTCAGTCCACATGCCACCACCTAATTCAAGCCTGCCGCTCTTTACACACTCCTGTACCCTTTTGAACAAAGACGGATCAACCATCTCTACAAATTTATAAACAGCTGCCTGGCTTTGGACCATGGTATAATCAGGATATTCGGCCATGAATGCAACTACCTGTCTTAAATTGTCGTTGCACATTTTCATGGTCTCGAAATAATCCCACAACCAGTTCATATCCATATGAGCATGTCCAATCACATGAATGGTGTCTTTGGTATACTTGTTACTTTGTCCAAATGAATAATTTGCTGAACTTACCATAAACATAACTAAATAAATAAGCCATAGTAAATCAATAGTTAAAAGATTTTTTTTCATTTCACGGCAATTATTGATTCAAAATCTAAAATTACGCGATTAAAAGGAAAGACGGAATTATTATAATGAATAATATTCACCAATATTTATTTTTATTTAAAATTATTTATAACTTCATTGCCAATAATTTTTAATGATAAAATATTACATTATAGCTAAAATCACAGCACCCAAATGAGGGTTTCATTTGGTTAATGTCATAACACTGATTAACAGAGCAATAAAGATTGTTAGACAAAAACTTCAATTGATTGTTTTAATGATTTTATTATTAATCACTTAAAATTAAAAAAATGGAAATTATTGGTACTATTATTATTGGTGGAATTGCCGGTTGGCTTGGCAGCTTGATATATAAAGGAAGCGGCCTTGGATTATTTTGGAATATCGTTGTAGGGATTATTGGTGGTTTCCTGGGTTACTGGCTCCTGGGATTAGCAGGCATTAACCTCGGTTCAGGCTGGGTTGGGGCCATATTGACTGGTGTTATAGGTGCAATTGTCCTGTTATTTCTTATTAATTTGATTGCTAAGAAAAAGTAACAATAAATTATTAGTGCTGCCGCAACCTTTATGATGGAATTTACTCTGGCAGGATCAGGTATAAATTCCTAATTTACTGACATCAAAATTAATACCCAATCCGGATCACCGTCGCTGTTTTTTTTATGGTGATGTAAAGGAATGGTTTTCTTTTACAAATGGTGATCCGGGTATTTTATAATATTCCCCTGAGGTTGGGTTAAACCAGCAAGCTTTGACCTTACCTCCCATACATACTCTATAAATTCCCCGCATCTTATGAAATAATTATCATTTGGATCAATAACGTTTTATCAGAGAAAGGCTCCATACCTATAGTAGATTTATATGATGACCTGGCAAGACAGAAAAAAAATAGCAGTAAACCTTTCATTTATCAGATTTATTATCGATATAGTTTTTGTTTAGAACAGGCATTTGGGCATTCACTAATTCTCTCCATTTATTAAGCTTACCTGCCAATTCTTCTTTTTTAGCCCTCAGGCTATCGCTCAGGTTATTGGTCTCTCCCGGATCATTTTCCAGGTCGTATAGTTCATAAGCTTGTTCTGTTTCACCGGTTAAGCTTTTTTCGTACCACTCAATAAGTTTCCACTTATCGTCTCTGACAGCCCCTGCCGGCACCATTCCTGAACCTTGATGGTAATGGGGATAGTGCCAGTACAAAGTTTGATGTACCTCGGAAGATGGATCTTTTAAAGCAGGAACAATACTTTTACCGTCAATCGTGGCAAATAAATCAATATCAATCCCTGCCATCTCCAGAAATGTTGGATAAAGATCAATAGAACTTACCATTGAGCCGGAAGATGTTCCTGGCTTAACTATGCCATTCCATTTTACAATCAGCGGTTCCCTGATGCCTCCCTCATAAAGCCATCCCTTGCCGGCCCTGAAAGGAGTTTGAGCAGCATAAGCATGCCTTCCCCCATTATCAGAGAAAAATATTACTATAGTATTTTTCTCCAGGTCTAATTCACTGATTTTGTCAAATATTCTTCCACAACTATTGTCAAGTCTTTCTATCATAGCTGCAATAACGGGGTGATTCTCTGCTTGACCTGATGACTCCATCTGTTCATATTTCCGGATCGTTGCAGCGCGCTCTTTAAGAGGATCATGTATTGTATTATGCGAAACCAAGAGAAAAAACGGATTTGACCTGTTTCTTTCCATAAAATCAATGGAGAGGCTGGTAATGGTATCCACATTATGAGCATCAACTTCTGCATCCTGCCATGGCTGAGCAAGGTCACCTGAGGGTTTATAGGTTACGAATGATTCATCAAAACCCTGTTTGTCAGGATTATGAGGCAAACTTTCAGGTGGGGTTTTTTCACTGCTTAAATGCCATTTACCGAAATGGGCTGTGTTATATCCTTGCTTCTTAAGTAATTCAGCAAAAGTAACCTCGTCAAGAGGAAGAAATTTTTGCCATTCAGGCTGACTGAGCAGGTAATCATCCTTTGTATTGCCCGAAATAAAATCGGTAATGTGCAACCTTGCCGGATACTTGCCTGTCATTATGCTTGCACGCGTGGGTGAACAGACTGCAGCTGCTGCATAAGCACTGGTAAAACGTAGGCCTTCCATAGCCAGCTTGTCCAGATTGGGGGTCTGATAATAATCACTACCATAACATCCAATCTGAGAATAGCCAAGATCATCAGCCAATATAAATACAATATTTGGAGGTTGCTGATCTGTTCTTTTTTCAATACATCCAAAACAAAAAACAGTAAAAAAAATCAAGCTAAATAACTGATATTTAATATTATTCATAAATATTATACTTCTAATTTGATAAATTTATATTTTACTCTTAAGGGTAAACAACCTGTCATTCTTTAACTTCTGATTTGTAAAAATAAGTATATGTTGAATCTTCTCTATTAATTTACACTGTTTTTAATAAAAAATTTTTCTGCCTGTTAAATTAAATTCATATAAAAGGACTGAGATAAAAACAGATAAAGTTTTTACTGTTTAAATTAATGAGTTTGACTAGAAAACCTTTTATCAGATAATATTTTATATAATTGTATATTAATTTTTTAACTAAGCTAAATCATATGAAAAAATTCAAAATTTTTCTAACATTGATTGCCGGTTCCTTTATGTTAATGGCAATTTCCTGCAGAACAGCTGAAAAAGACAACAATATCAAGCCTGCAGCCCCTGAAGGAACTTTATCCATAGGATGGGCAATGGCAGACATAACCCCTGACAGACCTGTGCTGATAGCCGGACAATTTTATGCACGTGTCTCTGAAGGAATAATGGATCCTGTAACAGCTACAGTATTGGCATTAGAGTCAAAAAAAGGGGAAAACTCTAAAAAAGTATTACTAATAAGTTGTGATCTTGTTGGAATTAGCGATGGTACCATGGATCATAAAGAGAACAGCCTCCAAACCATGGTTAGGTCAAAACTGATTAAAAAAATTCCATTATTCAATCCGGAAGAAATAATTATCAGTGCAACACATACCCATTCAGCTCCCTATTGCAGTACTGAAAAAAATTCAAATGAAATTTACGGTGTTGAATTAGATGCAATGGCTCCAATTGAGTGCATAGGTTATATTTCTGAACGTATTGCAGATGCAGCAGAAAAAGCATGGATTAACAGGGCTCCGGGTGGTATCAGCTATGGCTTGCGACAAGCAGTAGTAGGACGATGGCCGGACATGGACTGATCCTGAGTGGGCATCATATTCACCCGGAGGCAAAATAATGAAACAGCCAAGATGCCTTAACAAAATTTATAAATTCAAAAACGGGAAATATGCTCTCTTCTTTCATAATAACGGTTCAAGATATTATGGCAACCATCCACTGGGAAACAGAAATCCAACCTGGCTTTCAGGAGGAATTGAAAAAAACGGATTCATTTATTGGAGCCAGCCTGAAATATTTTTGTATGATATGGAGTATACTCATGGGATTTCATATCCGGACTGGATAGAAGATAAAGACAATTATTATTTCACTGAAACTCAAAAAACAATAGCCCGCATACATCAAATCCCCAATAATTATCTGGAAATGCTCTGGAATCAGGGAGATAATCCGAAGAGGATAACCGATGGACTGGTACTGGAACTTACCGGTGAATCATGCAGGCCCGGAAAGGAATTCACTATGCCTGACCTTGGGAAATTGTCACAGGGAGAGGGATTTTCATTTGAAATTTATATTCAACCACTGAATATGAATAAAAACCGGATATTAATAGATACCCGTCGTAAAGAAAACAAGGGATATGGCACCTCTGCACATTTTGCCGGCAACGGGCTGTTTGTTAAAATCCTGAAATCAGGAGCTTTGGAATTTTTAATGGATGACGGACGGTCTCCTCTTTTGTGGTCTTCCGGAAAAGGATTAATAAAAAACGGAAAGGTAAATCATATTGTAATAAATGTTGATGCAAAATCAAAAATAATAACTTTCATCATTAACGGAGAATTATGGGACGGAGGAGAAAGGCCTTTTGGCTATGCCCGCTTTAATCCTTTTATGTATGATGTAAACGGAGAAAAAACTGTCAGCTTCTCAAAAAAATTCACTGGCCGGGTAGCAGCCTTTCGCATCTTTAACAGATTTCTTTTTACGTCAGAAGCAATAAGTAACTATTTGGCAGATGACATGTAATTGGGAATTAATTTTTTTCCTGCCAAAAAAATATGTCTGACTTATCAGCAGTACTTTTCAATGATCCCGAGCAATTCACTCCGTCGAACAGGTTTCGAAATATAGTCATTACAGCCGGCAGCTAGTATTTTTTCTTTGTCTCCTGACATTGCAAGAGCTGTCTGTGCAATAATTACCACTTCACTGTTAAATTCCCTGATTATACGGGTTGCATCAAGGCCACTCATGCCGGGCATCTTCATATCCATAAGAATAATTGAAATATGCGGATTTTCCCTTAAAGCATTAATTGTATCAGTTCCATTTAGGGTACGTAATAACCTTATCCCCTCAGAGGATAAAATAGTTTCAAGAAATTTAAAACTTATCTCATCATCCTCGGCAATAAGTATAGTCAAATTTGCCGGAAATTTCTTATGCATTTTGGATTTAATCAGTTCACCTTGAGGTTTATTATCAGTGGCTTTTAATGGTATGGCAAAAGTAAATACAGAACCTTTTCCAAATTCAGATTTGACTTCTATATGTCCCCCTAATATGTCAATATACGCCTTTACAATTGACAGCCCCAAGCCTGATCCCTCATATGATCTGTTTATGCTCATATCGGCCTGGATAAAACGGTCAAAAACAGCATCAAGACGATCAGCAGGAATACCCCTGCCGGTATCTTCTACATAAAATACAATCTCATTACCATCTATATAGTTACCAATTGAAATAAACCCTTTGCTGGTGAACTTGATCGCATTCTTGATCAGATTACTCAATATACATTCTACCTTATATTTATCGGTAATCACATTTGATTTATCGCCTGTTATTTGTTCCCGGATATCAAATTGCAATCCTTTTCTCTCTGCCTGCGGTTTAAAAAAGCTATAATGGTATTGCATTATATCCTCTGTATTAACCTCTTCCTGTCTTACATCTGCTACTCCTGCCTCGATTTTTGATATTTCAATAATATCATTTATCGTATCAAGCAAACGCCTTCCGCTTTTATTTACAATATCGATATACATATTTTTCTGAGAGTCTTTCAATTCAGGTTCCTTTAGCAGTTCCAGGAAGCCAAGGATGCCGTTCATTGGTGTGCGAATTTCATGACTTATATTTGTAAGGAACGCTGATTTAAGTTTGTCGCTTTCTTCCGCTTTTTCTTTTGCATTTAAAAGTTCGGATTCCCATTTGCGGCGTTCAGTAATATCCCTTATAATCATGCTTGAAAACATCTCACCTTTCCTGTTTGTAAAAATCGAAGATGTTATTTCAGCAGGAAATTTATTACCACTTTTCCTTATGAATGTAATTTCGCCTTTTGCAAATCCATATCTGGTCCTCATTTTTAGAAGCTTACACAGAGATGGGTCATTCATATCAACCAGACCATCTCTTCCTGCATCACAAATTTCTTGTTTTGTCATGCCAAACATCTCACAGGCAGCATCATTGGCAGTAATAATACTTCCATCCGGTTTTGTCAGCAAAATAGCATCCATACTATTTGCCATTAAGAGGCGATTTTGTTCCTCACTTTCCAACAGGGCATTTTCAGCCTCTTTTTTTTCCGTAATATCATGTATGATTGAATGAAGGTAAGCTTTGCCCCCAATAATAACCCTGCTGCTGAAATTTTCAATATCCACAATGTCACCACCTGCTTTTTTATGTTTAAATTCGAAATGTATGTTCTTAGCTGATTTAGCCTCCTGCATCTTTAGTTTAACCTCCTCTTCAGGAAGGATGTTTATTTGGAAAATTTTCATCTTTGTTAATTCTGAAATACTCCAACCATAAAATTCAGCTGCTGCTTCATTTGCATCCACTATTGAACCGTCATCAGGATCAATAATAAATTTCACAGCTGCATGATCATGAAACAGTCGCCTGAATTTTGTTTCACTTTCGATAATTTGTCCTTCAGCTATCTTCCTTTCAGAAATATCTTCAATATACCCCTCAAGAAACAACAGTGTCCCATTATTGTCATAAACTCCCACACCTTGTTCAAGTACCCATTTTATTTCACCTGAGGCTGTTATTATCTGATATTCATAATTAAAAATTTTTCTCCGTCTGAGTACTTCAGACCATCTTCTGTAAATGCCAGGTCTGAATTCTTCCCTGATGATATCATTATAGCTGATTTTATTGTTATTTATGAAATCTTCAATTTTATATCCTGTTATATCCTCACATCTTTTACTTAGATATAACATTGTCCACTCTTTGTCATATTTGCACCTGTATACAAAGCCGGGTAAGTTACCAACCATTGATGTAAGTTGCCGTTCATGTTCTTTAATTTTCAATTCTGCCTGTTTCCTTTCCGTAATATCAAGGGCTGTGCAAATCATTCCTTTTGACAAATCACTCCTGTCAATCAGGGTAGAATTTAAAATAACATCTATCAAACTGCCGTCCTTTTTCCTCCATCGCGTTTCGACAGTACAGTTTCCCGTCTTAATGATCTGATTAGATTGCTCACTGCCAACAATTTCATACTCTTTATTCGAATCATAAAGCAGCCGGTTACTTTTTCCGATCAACTCTTCTTCAGAATAACCAACCATACCGCACATTTGGGTATTAACCTCAGTAACAATCCTGTCGACTATAACTGCAATACCTGTGGGGGCAATCCTGAAAAAGCTCCGCATCTTCTCTTCGCTTTCTTTAAGCTTAACCTCCATTTGCTTCCTGCCGGTAATATCCTGAATTATGCAATGCGCCTTTTCAAAACTTCCATTATCTTTCAAACCTATCCTTCCTTCGACAGCGACTGTTCTTGATTCTCCATTTTTATGGATCATCACCAATTCACAAATTAATCTGCCGGTTTGTTTTGATTTGTAATATTCTTTAGCGAAATGCTCTCTGTAACCAGGGTCTAATATGTTCCCAAATAATTGTCCTGTAACCTCTTCCCGGCTATATCCGAATGTTTCGGTCCACGCCTCATTAATTTCAATAATATTGCCATTTTCATCAAGTGACTGATATCCGAGGGGAGCTCTTTCAAAAAGATGGTAAAAACGCTCTTCGCTTTGCTTCAAGCGTGTTTCATTTAATTTATGCTCTGCAATCTCCCAGGTTACATCGGCTAAAAAATTCAGAACCTCAACATCAGTATGAGTATATTCAACAGGCTTGTTGCCTATTCCTAATATTGCAACAACCTTTTCATCCCTTACCACAGGTACTGCGATTAACCTGGAAATTTCAGGATGACCTTCAGTATATGCATGACGTGATGATATAAATTCCTGGTCATTATAAATTACAGGTTTTTTATTATGAATACATTCAGCCCACAGGCTCTTTTCTCCTACCCATGTGTGCGTTTGACTATCTTTAATCTTGCACTGACTATCCTCTGAACTTGTTATCCCCGAACGTAACCATATGGTTTCCAGATCAGAAATAAGAATATGAAAATATCCTACAGGGCTCTGAAATAAAACACTGATCTCACTGAGCATCCGTGTCAGGGTTTCCTTAAGAGTGTGATCAATAGAATATTCAAATAACTTCAACCGTATGTCAATCAATTTGTTTCTAAGCCGCTCTTCAGTCTGATCACTAAAAACCATTACTGTTCCCAGGATTTGATTATTCATACCCCTGACAGGCGCACCACTATCATTAATAGGAATCTCCCTTCCACTTTTGGATTTAAGGATTGTGTGGTTTGCAAGTCCGACAATCCTGCCTTCTTTTAATACCTTTTTTACAGGACTTTCAACTTTCTCCCGTGTCTCTTCATTAATTATAACAAAAACCTCCTCAATATCCCTGCCCCCGGCCTCCCTTTCATTCCATCCGGTCAGCCTTTCTGCAACAGGATTAAGATTCCTGATAATTCCCTTTTCATCAGTAGTAATTACCCCGTCACCGATACTGTAAATAATTGCGCCGTACTCCTCCTGAGACTGGTATAACTCAGTTTTTTTCTGAAGTAGTTCTTTGTAAATACTATTTTGCCGTAAATGATAAATCCAGGCAATGGCTACTGCTGTAAAAAGAATTAAAAGAAAGGTGATTATATCAAGCAGAATAGCATGTGTCTTTAAATCAGCATATATTTCCCTGGTATCAATTTCAGAAATTATAAACCATGGAGTGCCTTCTACCTTTCTAATATCAGCAAGTACTTTTTCTCCTCTGTAATCAATACCTTCAACAATTCCCTCTTTCCCAAGTGCAGCCTTCACAGCCGTAATTTCAGTACGGTCAAGCGGGAAAACTATTCGTAATATTGAATTATCAGCATGCCTCAGGTTATTGAGATAGTGCACACTGTCTCCCTGAACTCTTACAATATAGGTTTCTGCTGTTTCACTCGGGGTGGGCCATTCCTGCATGAAGGGATATAGAAAATCTTCCGGATCTATACGAAAAACCATTACAGCAACAACTTTTTCAGCTTCATTGAATACAGGGGCAATTGCCTCATAATGGATATATTTGTGTACATTACAAAAATAAAAATCAGGTATAAAAACCTCCCCGGTCTTGAAAACAGTATTACAATATGATATCGTTAATGTATCAATCAGCTTAAAATCCTGATCAATACTAAAAAGAAGATGTCCACTTTTGTCCAGTATAAAAATATTACTATATCGCTTGTTAGTCATTATCTGAGATAATGAATATCGGAGCTTCTCTTCATTTTCCCCGTTACCCTCAATTAGTCCAAGAATATAATTTTTATAAGGATCGTTCCCTGAAAAAAATCTTACTTCAGATAACCTTTCATTATACCATTGTGTAAGCTGGGTTGACTTTAATTTAGCAATGGAATGAAGTTCTTCATGTTGCTTTATTTTAATGTCATTTTGTTGATGTCTGTAATAAAACCTTGATCCATGGAAAAATATTCCACTGATAATAGCACCAATTATGATGAATAACAGCTTTTCTCTGGCCATAGTAAAGATGGATTTGTAATTTTTGATTTAATGGTTTTATAAAAATACAACTTTCCATTCAAAAAATAAATACATTCTTATGTTTGATTATATATAGATTATTCAAATAAACTTGTTAATAAGAAAATGTTATCCGACTTTTTTAACAGAAACCGTTAAGATGAGTGTATTACAAAACTGAGTGATGATTTTATGTTATAAAACAGCTAATTTTCTGCAACGGATTTTTACTTAAGGCGTCTTTACTTAAAACAAGATTAATCCGTAATAAAATTTATACCAATTGTTAAATTAAAATTTCAAAACCATGAAGAGAGCAAAATTATTCGCTGCAAGCTTAATTTGTATGTTAATCAGTATCTCAGTCTCACAAGCAAATGTTTATCGAAATGGTTTCAATGATTACAAAATTGAAACAGTGGAGAACATAGATTTGTCAAAAGACATTGATAAGATATGGAACCTGACTTATAATGAAAGTGATAAAACTGTCACGGTGGTCAAGCGTCATGTAGGTGACGATGTATTTTATATTGTTAACTCAAAACATTTTGAAGTATGTTATGCTTGCACCACTAAAGGTTTTGGCACCAGTTTAATGAAAAAAGGATGGAGCCATGTACCTGTTCAAATCAATAATGCTGTTTTGAATGCCAGTGAATTTAGTAATCAAAGGATTATTACTCCCGTAAAAGTTAATGATGAAAAAGCGCTCGGATTGATCGCTGCATACTTGCCAAACCTGATAAATGACCATTATTTGCACGTGATAAATTAAAACACTTAACTATTAATAATTTACGCTATTTTTTTTGAAAATATTATCAACTGTAAAAGAGCCGCATTTAGTGCGGCTCTTTTATTGTGCACCAATTCCAACATTATGATTCGATGAATCCCGGAAAATATTTTTCACATTAAACTATAATTTTAAAATTAAAAAGTAAATTAGTTGCCAATGTTAATATTATAATCTTTAAGAAAAATATTTAATATGATGAAGGAATCACTACTTAGCGTAATTCTTTTTGGATTATGCCTGAATGCAAAAACCCAGGAATTAAATCCGGGATCCAAAGAATCGGGTAAAATACATGAACCCAGGTATTGTCTGTTTTATGATAATCATACCATGCCGGCCCTTCCTGATGTTGGGGAAAACTTCGATGCAGAATTATTTACTGACAGGTTGAAGGATTGTGGCGTTGATTATCTCACATTTCATGCCCGTTGTAATCTGGGAATGGCATATTATAATACAAAAACAGGGATAAGGCACCCCTCCCTTAAATATGATCTTTTTGGACAATTGGCTGATGCCTGTCAGAGAAAAGGCATAGCGCTTACTGCATATATTAATGGAGGCATAAGCAGTGCAGAGGGCCTTAAACACCGCGAATGGACAACAATTTATTTTGATGGCCGTGAATACCGTGAACCCAGGATGACACCTTATGTAAGAACCATGTGCTACAATACACCATATCGCGATCATCTGATCGAAATGGCTAAAGAGATAACTGCCAATTATCCCATTTCGGGATTATTCATTGATTGTCTGCAAAATTTTCCATGTGTTTGTCCCGTTTGCGTAAAAGAGATGAAAGAGAAGGGAATCGACTATAATAAACTTGAGGAAGTGGTTAATTTTGCAGAGTTTTCAGCATTGCGACTTGCAAAAGATATTTACGACGCGGCTACTAAAATCAAACCTAATCTGTTGGTCTATCATAATAATCCCGGCTATGAAGAGCAATTTGATTTCAGCACTTACTTCGAGGTAGAGTGCCTTCCTGCAGGTGCATGGGGATATGAATACCTTCCCGTTTTATCCCACTACGTAAGAACTCTTGGTGACAGACCTGTACTGAATATGACAGGACGATTTTACGACTGGGGTGATTTTGGAGGATTAAGGCCGGAAGCTGCAATTAAGTCTGAATTACTATACGGCCTGGCAAATGGCATGCGGCCTAACGTGGGGGGGCATTTCCATCCTCGGGGAGACCTGGAGACTCCTGTACTTGACCGAATTGAAAAAATATATAAAGAGCTTCAAACAATGGAGCCATGGTATGAGAATGCCAAAAATATTACAGAAATAGCAGTTGTATTTCCAAAAAAAATTGGGGCAATCCGCGGCGACAGAAAACTTAAAAGTGCTGTCAGGGTCCTCAGTGAACTAAAACAACAATTCGATGTTGTTACTACATTCTCCGATTGGAGCAAATATGATGTGCTTGTCATACCTGATGATATTACATTCGATGAGGAAGTTGCAAAACGCGTTAAAGCTCATATAAATGCAGGAAAAGCTGTAATATCCTCGGGCAGCTCCGGACTTGATCCTGAACTGACTAAATTTGTTCTGGAAAATGAATGGGGCGTAAAATTCAAAGGTGATAACGACTTCAATCCGGCATACTTCACTGTTAATAACCCCTTCAATAAAGGATTACCTGATATGCCACTATCGCTCTATGCAACAGGGATTGATATGGAACCACTGGCTACTGCAAAAGTGGAAGCCTGGCTGATTAAACCTTATTTCAACAAACATTGGGACGGCGAATTTTCATTTTATTATACCCCTCCTGAAAAAATAACTGATAAGCCAGCACTCACAATTAACGGTAATGTAGCCCACTTCAGCCATAGAATATTCTCCGGATACAGTGACAAAGCATCAGTTGAGCTTAAAACAGTATTTTCAAATGTTCTGGACACTTTCCTGCCCAACCCACTTTTCAAATCTGACAACCTGCCATCATTTGCCAGGGCTTTTGTCTCAAGCCAGCCTGGCAGAAGAATGGTACACTTGTTATCTTACCTGCCGGAAATGAGAGGAAGCACCCAAATGATCGAAGAACCAATTAAGCTTGCAGATGTTAATATATCCCTGCGTATAGATGATAACAAACCTAAAAAAGTGTATATTGCCCCTGAGAATAAACCTTTGCGCTTTCAAGTTAAAGATGGATATGTCAATGTAACCGTCCCTGAATGTAATGGGTATTCACTTGTAGTTTTTGAAAATTAATAATTTGTCTAATAAACGTATCGTGCCCTTTTAGACCTTTTAAAATTTTAATCCGGTTAAAATTAAATTTATAATAAAATGAAACCTACAGCAATTTTATTTTTCGTATTGTATATTTTCCTGGTATCATGTGAACAAACAGACACATACAAATCCGGTGAAATTATCATTGAAAATGACGAAGTAAGGCTCATTATCAATAGTAACGGGACATCAAAAAGCCTCGTGTATAAACCAACAAACGAAGAGTGCCTGATGACTGGTGAAAATGTTCCGGTCTTCTCTGTGACACAGGAACGACCTTTTAACAATGAAGTAAAGCTGGCACACCCGAATAAAAGGACAACTTTTTTCTCAGACACAATATACAGAGAGGGGGAAAAATTGATAGTTGGTTTTGAAATAATACCTTACGAAGCAGTTATAAAAATAAAAGAAACTGAAGATTACCTGACTTTTAGTCTTGAGGATTTTATTATCGAACCGGAAGATTATCCTGCCTACCTTAAAATAACCCCTCCACCTGCATCAGAATTATGCATTTTGCAATTACCTGTCAGGAACAGAGAAAATTTCGGTGAATGGCTTAATGTTAGCTGGGATCAAAATGTTGCTGTCAATCTTCTTGCAACAGACCAATATGCCCGTATCGATTCAGAAAGAAGGAACGGATACCGGATAATGAAGGCAGATGCTGTTAAGGGAGTTAAGCTTAAAGGTACAGAAGCAGCTCTTATAGTTTCCAGTGCAGATGCCCTTCTGGATAAAATTACCAGGCTCGAAGATGATTACAACCTTCCAAAAGGTGCAAAAAGCAGGCGGGACGACAAGATTAAGTTATCATATTACTGGACATCAAATATAAATCCTGAAAATATAGACCAGCATCTGAAATATGCAAAAATGGCCGGTTTTCGCCATATGTCAATCTATTACCCTGCATTTCTTGAAGGCCGGGGCTATAGGAATCTGGGTGATTATGATTATAACCTTAAGCTATATCCAAATGGAAAGGAAGACCTGAAAAAAATGCTCGCCCAGATCGAAGAAAATGGTATTACCCCGGGTGTCCATTTTTTACATTCACATATTGGGAGAGATAGCAGGCTGGTAACACCGGTACCTGACCACCGGCTAAACCTAATAAGGTACTATAATCTGGCTCAGCCACTAACTAAAACTGATACAGTTATATACATAGAACAAAATCCCGAAGGCACAACCATGGCTGATGGTACAAGAGTCCTAAAAATAGGTACAGAACTTATTGCATATTCAGGATATACCACCACCCCACCCTTTAAATTCACAGGTTGTGAACGTGGTATCGACGAAACAACAGTAAATTCACAACCAACCGGTTTTATATTCGGACTTCTTGACGTTAGCGAGTTTGGGGCTACAAGTGTATATATTGACCAAAATACTGACCTGCAGGATCAAATTGCAGAAAGACTGGCTGATTTCTATGATGCGGGTTTTAAGTTCTTATACTTCGACGGTTCTGAAGGTGTTAATGATCCGTTCTGGTTTCATGTAGCTTCTGCTCAATATAAAGTTTATAAAAGACTCAAACCGGAACCTCTCTTCGCTGAAGGTGCTGCAAAAACCCACTTTAGCTGGCATATGCTAAGTGGAGGAAATGCTTTTGATATTTTCAGGCCGGAATATTTAAAGGAAGCGACAAAAAAACATCCGGCAGAAGAGGCACCAAGAATGCAGCAAGACTTTACACGGATCAATTTTGGATGGCTTGGATATTGGGTTCCCGGTGAGAATACTGTCGGAACGCAACCTGATATGCTGGAATATGTAACCAGCAGGGCCGCAGCATGGGATTGCCCGGTCTCTATACATGCCAACCTTTCAACTTTCGATGCACATCCCCGTACTCCTGATAATATGGAAGTTCTGAGGCGATGGGAAGAAGTAAGGGCACAAAACTGGTTGAAAGATGAACATAAAAAAATGTTACAAAACCTTGAGCAGGAACATATCTTGCTGATAAATGAAGAAAATAAATTTGAATTGCTTCCATATGAACAGATTAACGAAGTAGCAAACGGCAGCAAAGAGGTCAGGGCTTTTATTTTTCAAAGACAAAATAACTTCTGGGTCGTATACTGGCACATATCCGACAGTAAAAAACTTGAATTGCCCCTTAACGCAAGCAATATCAAGCTATTTAAAAATCCGGGACAGGAGGAAAACCTTATCTCCGGACAAAATACCGTTACAATTCCACTGAATCAAAGATATTACCTGGAAACAAAGAATATCAAAAAAGAACAAGTAATTGATGCTTTTAAAAAAGCAAACATCATAAATCCTTAATATTTTAAAACTTACAAATAATAATAAAATATTTATTGATGAAGAGTTATTCAAGAAGGGATTTCATAGGAAAGACATCTGCCGGCCTTGCCGGAGTAGCAGCTGCTGCAGGCATATCCCCTGTACTTCCCGGAACAGACGAAAATCTGTCACACTACACGTTGGAATCAGAAAAATATCCCGGATCAGATTTCATATCCGCAGTTGAGAAGCTTCCTGAAGAAAAAATTTATGATTATCACAAACATCTCTCCAATGCGCCGGTGCATATACCGAGAAGGGACATGAATGCACAACCGCAGAACAACGAGATGGAGTTACCCCAAACAGGATGGAATATTATATCTCACTCCGGGACCGGTATTATAATTAAAAATGCCGTTGAGGATTTTTGTGATTACCTTAAAGTATCCCATAATATAAACGTTATTCAGGAACATTTAAATGACCTGGATAAATGGAAAAGACTAAAAAGAAGCATAATAGTCGGCACTAAAGAACAACTTCCGGGATGCGGCAATGCCCTTAAAGGTCCCAAAGATTATGAGATACAGGTAACACCCGGGCGCATAGTCGTTTGCGGTTTTGATGAACGGGGCGCTATGTTTGGCCTGTATAATCTGGAGAGCAGGATGAACATGAGGGAGGCACCGTTTCTTCCAAAAGACCTGAAAGTTGTAAGGCACAGCCTTTATGATACCAGGATGGTCTTATCATGGATGGGATGGATGGAATTCCCTGACCGTCTGCTGTCTCATCTGGCGCATGACGGATTTGACGGCATTTTTGCCTCAGTCTATGCCAATCCAAACGGCGACCGCACAACAGCTGAAACATCAACAGACTTCTATGCGCGCCTTCTTTATAATGTACGCCCCCAAAATCCTGAACGGATAAGAGACCTGATTAACCGTGCCTCAAAATATGGAATAAAAGTATATACTCCAATAATATGGCAATATACCGCAACAAAAGAGAGTGAAGAGGGATTACGTAAACTTGTAAGGGATATAGTAAAAGAATTTCCTGACATTAAGGGTTATATCTTACTCACTGAAGGATTCTGGTATAAAAAATGGGGCGGAGGCCACGGAGCTGACAAAGAGTATATAAGGGAGTGGGCCAGAAATTGGTGCTCTGCTGTGGGTATTGTTGAAGAGGAGTGTCATAAAATTGACCCGACTATTGACATACTTCCATGGGAATATAATATTAATTTCAGGCCGGATAACAGTGATGTTAAAAGATATTTCATCCAACAGCTTCCTGACAGGGTTGCACCGTTATTAACCTGGGAAAACGGCAAGAGTTTTGAAATTGACGGAATGCAGGGTTATCTAAGAGATTATGCACTCAATCAGGTAGGACCGGCAGAGGTTACTGATGCCCAGATAGCAGAAGCCCGCAGCAGAAATATGCGTGTTTTTTCCAAGGTGGACACTTTTGCCAGCTGGCAGTATGGTACCATTCCTTACCTGCCATGTCCCTACCAGTGGTATGAAAGGTATACTGCGTTGGAAAAATACGGTGTTAACGGAACACTTGAAAGCTGGAGCAGTGGATATAAACCAAACTTCTTAAGTGAAATACGATCATGGACATGCTGGAGCGAAAGTCCTCCCAGAGATGAACTGTTCGGCGCCGTGGCTTCCCGGATATTTGGCAGGGAAAACAGTGAAAAAGTAATGAAAGCCTGGGAACACTTCAGTCAGGCTATTCGTTATGTACCCGATACAGGCCCTAATATGGGAACTAATAATGCTATCGGAAATCCACTATTTTTTACCGAACCACCGGCAAGGACGGCTACCTACAATTACTCCTGGGGAGAGCCTTCCAGAAGATCTTCTCTGAACCCGTACTGGCCTTTCACTGTTTCCAGAATGGTTTTTTATCCTGATTTTACCAATAAAACAGATAAAGCGGAAGGGTATGCGAGAAGTGCAACCGGAATTCAAGCCGGAAGAGACAAGAAAATATTACCTGTCTTCCTGAAATATCTTAAACTTGCAATAGATGAAATGGAAGCAGGATTAAAATATTATCGTCAGGCAGCACTTAACAGTCCTGAATCAAAACGGATGACAGCAGTTAAGGAGGTTGTTGTGGCAGAACAACTTCAGAGAATGATGCAAAGCGATTATGCTATACTGGAGTTTGAGGACCTTCGTCTGCAGTTTGTTAAGGCAAATGATAGCAAGACAGCAGGATCAATCCTTGACAGTATGGAAAAGATATTAAAAGAGGAAATTGCCCGGACTGAGTTATCTTTAATGGCTGCAAAAAGAGATTCAAGACTTGGTTTTCAGTTTGAACAGGATTATGTTTATACTCCTTACTCTTTAACAGAAAAACTGGAACTCTTGAGAGAAACTATAAATACACTTATACCTATGGCAAGAAAATCAAAATAATTTTTAAATAACTATTATGAATACAACATCTATTCCAACACAAGAATTTTATGACCGGATAAAAAAGTTTCAATCAAACATTAAATCAGCGGGGCTGGATGCATGCCTTGTACATGCCACTGAGTCAGATATGGCTAATGTAAGATATCTCAGTGAATATTGGCCTACATTTGAGACAGCGGCTGTCTTAGTTCCCGATGAAGGGGAAGCTGTATTGCTGGTAGGACCGGAGAGTGAAAATTACGCTGCTCACCGTAGTTTCTTTAAAAACACTGAAATAATGGTTGAATACAGGGAGTCAGCTGAACCTGAATACCCTGGTATGACTTTTAATAGCTATCAGGATATTATAATGAAATATTTCCCGGGTAAAGAGATTAAAAAACTCGGTATAGTGGGATGGGCTATCACTCCCCTGCCGGTATATAAATCACTGCAAAAAAACTTTCCCGGTATAGAGCTGGTTAAAGCTGATGATACATTTCTGCCTCTTCGTTATGTAAAAAGCGAAAATGAACTTAACAGTATGAGAAAAGCTTATAATATAGCAGAACTGGCTGTTGAGGCTATTATTAATGAAATTAAGCCGGGGATGACAGAATTCCAGGTTATAGGAATTGCTCAACGCGAAATATATAAACACGGAGGGGAATATGAAGGCCACTCTCTTTACTGTTTCTGCGGGCCATCTACCAATAATGCAATTTCCCGGCCTACACATAACAAAATCATAGAGAACGAGGTTATCCAACTCAATATCGGAGCACGTGTGGATGGTTACTCTTCAAGCGTCGGATTACCAATATCAATAGGCCCACTTCCTGAACATAAAAAAAGACTGGTGGAATTTGGACTGGAAGCCCATTTTAAAACAATTGAACTTATGAGTGCAGGTAAGCCTGCAGGTAGCGTTGTCAAAGAATACGAGGAATGGGTTAAATCACGCGGTTTTGATAAATATATGCTATATGGTCCATGCCATTCAATAGGAATGATGGAGGTCGAAAAACCCTGGATGGAATCAACTTCAAAGTATGACCTTCAGGAAAATATGACATTCCAGGTGGATACATTCTTTTATGAGAAAGACTTCGGCCTGAGATGGGAAAATGGAGTCATAATAAAAAAGGGAGGAGTTGAAAAAATGTCTTCCAAATTTATGAAAGTAATTGAAATTTAATATATTATAATAAAAGAAAGGAATTAATTATGCGTTATGAACTAATGTTTCCGGATCAGATCCGGGAGGCTATAGATAAAAATACACCGGTAGTGATGGCACTGGGTGTCTTAGAATATCATGGAGAGCATTTATGTCCGGGTGTTGATACCCTGGTGGTTCAAAGAGCTTTGGAAATGGTTGAAAAGGAAATGGATATCGTACTGCTTCCTCCGTTTTATTACGGAGCAGGTTCATATGCCGTAGCAGGCCCTGAAAGAAAAGGAGGAATGCACATTGACGCTGATACCTTGAATAAATTTGCCCGTAAATTATTCTATAACCTCCTGCGAATAGGATTCAGGAATATTTTTGTTTTTTTCCACCATCAAAGTGAAAACTTTATTAGCGGTATGCCTACAGACCTGGCTTTCAAACTGGCAGCCAAGCAGGAAATATTTGCATTTATAGAAAATGAGAAAGGTGACGGATGGTGGGGAGAAGATGTTGCTTCGGCTAATTACTATGCCGAACATGAAGCTGGTTCCGATCCCTTTAGCTGGATAAAAATAGAACCTTTTATGAGCGGGGAAGCTCAGAAACAATGGCCTATTGATCATGCAGGTGAACAGGAAACATCCCTGATGCTGGCATTTGCACCTGAAGGTGTCGACATGAATCGTTTTAACGGTAAACAGTGGTATGCACAGTCAGCTACAAAAGCTAATATGGATTATGCAAATAAAGCAAAAAAATTCATCCTCGAAGACCTGAAAAACCGGATGAGTAAATAACGTTAAGATGACTGGTACAGAATTAATTGATCTGTTAGAAAAAGCGCATCGCCGGCCACATATAACAGGTAATATTGAAAACGGGGTGATTGTTGCTTTGAATATGGAAGGCAGATTATTTGCTGTGGTCAATAATACAGTGATTAACAGAGTGGTTCCATCAGCAATAATGAACCGTTCAAATAAAAATGCCTATCAAAATCCGGGAGGTGATACTCTTTGGCCGGCACCTGAAGGTACAATATTTGGTTATGAATATAACACGGGCAAATGGAGGGTACCTCCTTCAGTTACCGGAGCAGTATGGGAAGTAATTTCTCAAACTGAAGATATAACGGTTATCAGAGCAGAAACAGACCTTGTTAATAATATGCAACTCGGCATCCCATGCGAATTCGAACGTATCATTCATATTAAAAATATAGATAACGGACTGATAGTGAATGTGAACGAAATTATACGTTATATCGGGACGAAAAAGCTTAAAAAAGGTGAATTCCTTATTGCTCCATGGTCCCTCTGTCAGTTTGATTCAGGTAGCTCTGGAAAAGTTACTATCCCCCCGCCAGGTAAGGATGACATATGGGATTTGTATGAACCGGGCAACAACAATAGTAAAATGACTAATAGCATTTATGTAATTGATACTAAAACAGAAAAAAGGTTTCAGCTTGGCTTAAGTGAAAATATTCCCTGGATAGAGTATACCCTGGAGGGTCAATACCGTGTAAAACGTTATACCGGAATTCTTCCTGCAGGGCAATCATATATTGATATTTCGGATGCTCCACCAGACAAGATGCCCTCCCCAAAGGGAATAAAGTTAAGTGTTTATTGCGATCCTTCAGGATTCATGGAAATTGAGGCATGCGGAGGTTGCCCTGAGTACCTTGTACCCGGGACAGAACTTAATGCTCTGGTTACAACTGAATATAGAATATGCTAATTATCAATTATTTAAGTATGAAAACAAAAAATAAAAATATTATTGTCCCTATGTTACTAATTGGGGCAATGTACGCTGTTCTGGGTTTTGCCCTGGGAATAAATGCTTTTTTTATTCCTTTTGTCCAGGAGGCTTTTCAGATTTCAACATCCATGTCATACCTTGTAATGACCGCAACCTTTTCAGCCTTTCTGGTTTTCGGCGCTGTATCAGGAGGAATTTTGAAAAAAGCCGGGTATAAAGGAGGTATGATCATTGCTTTTGTCCTAATGGCATTAGGTTTTTTTATCATCACTCCTGCAGCAAGGACAATAAGTTTTCCATTGCTGCTTCTTGCCTTGTTTATAAGCGGCCTGGGACAAGCACTTTTGACAGGTGCTGTAAACACTTATGTTTCTATTATCGGGCCTCCCGAAAGCGCGGCACAAAGGATAGCCCTCATGGGCATATGCAATAAAACATTCTATGCAGTAGCTTCTCTTATGCTGGCAATGTTTATGGACCTTACTAATGTAAGAATTGAGGATACAATTTTACCTTTTTATATCATAACCGGGATATTGCTGATAATGGGTTTCCTGTACTATTTTGCGCCACTGCCGGATATTAAAGTGGCAGGAGAAGAAGATGTTGAAATAACTGTTTATTCAAAATCAAAAACAAGTATATTCCAGTTTCCACACCTCATACTCGGAGTTTTAGCAATATTTTTTGTTATTGGCGTTGAACACCTTACTCTCGGTTCCATTAACGACTATGCAACTATACTGGAATTACAATCACCTGCAAATTATGTCTGGCTGGTTTCAATTGCAATGATAATAGGTTACCTGTTGGGTGTAATTTTCATTCCCAAATATGTAAGTCAACAACAGGCGCTGCTAATTTCCACAATTGCTGGCATTATTATTACCATTTCTGTTGTATTAGTGCCTGTTAATATATCAATTTATCTGGTGGCATTACTCGGGCTGGCAAACGCTATGTTATGGCCTGCAGTATGGCCACTAGCTATTGCTGACCTGGGTAAATTTACAAAAGTTGGCTCTTCGCTTCTGGTAGCAGGTATTATAGGAGGGGCAATTCTTCCCCTGATATTCGGATATGTTGCTGAAAGGACCTCATATCAGGTTGCATACCTGGTCTATTTGCCAGCTTATGCTTATATTATCTATTATGCCCTGGCAGGTAATAAAATAAGAACTATAATAAAATAAATTAAACGATATGGTACGAATATTAATTTTCTTAACTGCATTTAGCGTTTGTATTATGAATGTCCCTGGTATTCAAAAAGCATTTGCTTCTGTTTCTGACAGCCCGACAAAAAATATTACTGCAAAATCAAAAATTAAGTTGTTCAACGGCCAAAATCTTGAAGGATGGTATACATTCATCAAGGGAAAAGGAAAAAATATTGACCCCAACAAGGTATTTACAGTTCAGGACGGGGTGATAGTTATTTCGGGTGAAGAGTACGGTTGTATTACCACTAATGAAGAATATGAAAACTATAAACTTGTAGCAGAGTTTAAATGGGGAGATAAAACTCATACGCCCAGACTGGAAAAAGCAAGAGATTGCGGGATACTGCTTCATTCAGTTGGTAAAGATGGCGCTCATGGAGGAATTTGGATGCATTCTATTGAATGTCAAATTATTGAAGGGGGCACCGGGGATATTCTGGTCGTTGGGGACGGATCACCCAACTTTTCTGTTACATGCCCTGTAGCACAAAAAAAACAAAATAGTTCTTTCGTCTATGAACCATATGGAGACATGGTAACAATTAATTCAGGAAGAATAAACTGGTACGGACGTGATCCAAACTGGAAAGATGTTAAGGATTTCAGAGGGGCACAGGATGTTGAAAAACCGGTAGGTAAATGGAATAAAATTGAATGTGTTGTGAAAGACAAAGAAATTAAGATATACCTGAATAATAAACTTGTAAATCAAGCCTTTGATGTAAAACCTCATAAGGGTAAAATTCAAATACAGTCGGAAGGGGCTGAAATACATTTCAGAAAAATCAAACTGACTTTATTGCCGGTAAAATAATTTTTTAATTCTCTTTTATAATCGCTCATTCGTAATAATGAAACATAAATACTATACCGCAAAAAAAATCATTCAGACAATTACACTTTTCCTGATTATCACATTAGCCGGCTGCAGTTCAAAAACAGACAATATCGTTTTTGAAAATAAATCTTTCAAATATGAAATTAATGCCGAAGGGAAAAACGTCCATTTTATTGACAAACAAAGTAATATCGATTATTTATTAAGTGATAGTATATCCTGTTGTGCATCAATAAATAAAGACGGGAAAGAGTATTTTGTCACCGGCATATCCCTTGAAGATAATATATTAAAACTGAACTTTGCCGAAGCTGAAGTAACAGCAGAATTAGAGGTGACTGCTGATGTTGACCATATAAGGTTCAAAGTTAAAAATGTTATGGGCAATCTTCATTCGCTTACTTTTATTAATGTGCCACTTAACCTTGAGGGTATGTCCTATGAACCTTTTGGAGCTTGTATTTTAGCATTAAACCTAAAAACCCATGTAATTCAACTACCTGCTTTACAAACATTAATGAAAGCAACATGCTATGACCGCCTGGGCATGACCGGAGCAGAAGTATCTATGTTGGCTCAACCACAACAACTGATTTTGCCAACGATCAGGAACATAGTAAAAAATGCAGAAGGTATACCTTTCTCAAACAAGGGTGGTGCCTGGGCACAGATGGCAAAAGAGGGTTATGGGTCATACCTGATGAATGGAGGAGGACAACTGACAGAAAAAACTGTCGATCAGTGGATAGAGATGTGCAACAATATGGGATTCAATCAAATAGATAACCATGGAGGAGGATCATTCTTTAAATTCGGAAGCTTCGAACTTAATAAAACCAAATATCCCGATGGTTGGGAATCTTTTAAAAGAATTAATCAAAAGTTACATGAGGCAGGGATTTCTTCAATACTGCATACATATTCTTTTTTCATTGATAAAAATTCAAATATTGTAACACCTGTACCCGATGAAGGTTTGGGCTATTTTCAAAATTTCACTCTTGCATCATCAATTGATGCTAATGATGAAGAAATTACAGTAAATGAATCAACTGCAAATGTTTCAACAATAACAGGGTTTTGGGTCAGAAACAGTACTACTCTTCGCATTGGCAATGAATTGATACAATTCTCAGATGTTACTAAAACACCTCCATACAAGTTCACGGGATGTAAGAGAGGAATCCTGGGAACAGAGGCGACAGAACATAAGAAAGATGATCAGGCATATCACCTTATGGAGATGTTCGGAAGGTTTGTCCCGGGGGAAGATACTGATCTTTTTAAAAAGATTGCAAAGGAAACAGCCCGGATAGTTGATGATTATATATTTGACGGAATATATTTTGATGCAGCAGATGGCAGTGATCTGTGGGGAGGAGAAGAATTTTACTGGCACTACGGACCAAAATTTGTTTTTGAAGTAGCTAAAAACCTTAAAAGACCGGTTGGAATGGAAATGGCTGGTATGACTCATCTTTGGTGGCATTACAGATCAAGGTGGCAAGCCTGGGACTCACCGGTCAGGGGATACAAAAGATTTGTAGATATACACCTTGCCTCAATAAAATCAGATACCTACAAACATGGTGAATTCACAGGCCATTCGCCTGTCATCGACAAGCTTGCCAGAGCTGAACACAGCCCGCTCCTGCTTCCTCTTTTCCTGGGTTGGTGGAGAAACTCGGCATGGAACCCAAACCCACAGATAGAAATGACACATACAGATGATATTGAGTACCTCTGTTGTAAAATGATAGGAAATAATGCAGGTCTGTGTGTACAGGGAAATGTCGATCAAAAAGCAGTAAAAGAAGTTCCCTTATTTGGCCAACTGCATGCAATAATTAAACAATATGAAAATTTAAGGCATAAAAAATATTTCCCGGAAAGTATACGCGAAATACTTCGTGAACCAGGAAAAAACTTCACTCTGTTCAGGGAGAAAAACGGAGACTGGAATTTTAAACCCATTATCTATAGCGAACATAAAGTTACAGGCCTGCCTGATGGTTCCAATGAATGGACTGTCAGCAATGGATTCTTTCAACAACCTGTCAAGCTGAGAATTCAACCCTTGATGTCGGTTAAATCCTATGATGATCCGTCAAGCATTTTAATAACAGATTATTCACCGGGGGAATTCTCTAAGAAAGGTGAGGCTAATGGAGTTACAGGAGAAATTACAATCTCAGATGACCTGCCTGAGAATGCTGAAACTGCAATAAATTTTTCTGCTTACGGTTCAGGTTTATCACCCCAAGAGGGATCATGGATAAAAATGGAAAAAACATTTGATCCGTGGATTGATCTTGAAAAGAATCAGGCTCTCGGAGTATGGATTAAAGGTGACGGTAAAGGACAACTCCTGAACTTCAGAATTGGAAATCCAAGGCATATTGGCTATTCAGGCGTTAGAGGAGATCACTTCGTTGATGTGAATTTTACAGGTTGGAGATATTTTGAACTTGTGGAGACAGAATCAAAAAGATTTAGTGATTATCTGTGGGAGACACATGTGGAAACCAGGGAAATACCTGAGGGATTCAATGTATACAATTCATACCGTGGTACTGTAAGAATGAACAGCGTTGATAAACTGCAAGTATGGTACAATAATCTTCCTGCTGATAAAAAAGTCAGTTGTATAATAGGTCCTGTAAAAGCTCTGCAATTAGTTCCTGTCAGAATCAGTAATCCAAAAATTTCTGTAAATGACAAGGTAGTCGAATTTCCTGTAACCATGGAATCAGGAATGTATCTTGAATTGATATCTAACGATGATTGTAAATTATACAGCCCTAAAGGGGAGATTGTACAGGAAGTAAAAATTAACGGAATAATTCCTGAATTAATGGCGGGAGACAATAATATTTCATTCTCCTGCAACGGTAAAGAAGGTTTAAGCTCAAGGGTAAAGGTGACTGTTATATATGAAGATAAACCCCTTTGAAAAACCTAAATGATCGTATAAATGAATTATCGTTTGAATTTTTATAATAATATTTACTGTTTTGTAATAAATTTGTCTTTATAATTATATGTATAAAAATAACCTGGTATACTTTTACTAAAAAATTGGAACCATGAAGATTTTCAATCTGAAGGCCCCTTATTCAAGTTATCTGGCTATAATCTTTTTGATATTTCACTTGCCATCCTCAGCTTTTGAGCCATTAAAAAATTCAAATCCGGAAAGGGTGTTTCTTGCCGGAGCCGCAACAACCAATATTACTCCTCCTTTTGGGGATCATGCTATGAAAGACTGGTTTTCAGAGGATCAGGACTTTTTCATTGGTGGCGGGTGCTTAAGTGAAAAACGAATAGGGACTAATGTGCATGATGATTTCCATGCCCGTTGTCTGATATTGGATGACAGTGAAAAAAAAATTGTATTTATAGTTATTGATAATGTGGTGGCATGCAGGGCATTATATGATGAAGCAAAAAAAATAATAAACGAAGAAACAGAGATACCGGCAGAAAATATAATGATGTCTGTAACCCATACACATTCTGTAGGCAGCGGAAGGGCTGACGGATATCCCTTTAATAACTATCAAAAATTTCTTATCAGGCGCATTGCTGATGTTGTAAAACTGGCCCTGAATAATCTTGAGCCGGTTTATATAGGATGGGGATATGGTAAGGTACCAGAGCATCTTTTCATCAGGCGATGGAAAATGAAACCGGGCACTCCTGTTCCCAATCCATTTGGAGGACAAGACCAGGTAGTAATGAATCCCGTAGTTGGCAATCCCAATCTGCTCGAGCCGGCAGGTGTACCAGACCCTGAGGTATCATTCATTTCAGTCAAATCATACGATGGCAGACCTGTCGCCTTACTGGGTAATTATTCTCTTCATTACGTTGGAGGAGTGCCGGCCGGCCATGTTTCTGCTGATTACTTTGCACTTTTTGCTGACCGTATTCAGGAGTTACTTAACGCTGACAGACAAGATCCCCCTTTTGTCGGAATAATGTCTAATGGTACATCTGCTGATGTTTCCAATACTAACTATGGTGGCCAACCACAAAATAATCCCCCGTATTCAAAAATGCATGTTGTGGCTGAAGATGTTGCCAGAGAAGTATTTCGGGAGCATAATCGCATTAAATTCCATAAATGGGTACCTCTGGGTGTAGCCCATACCGAACTAACTCTCGAAATACGCAAACCCACAAAGGAAATGATCGACAGGGCACATAATGTCATGAATGGGCCAGACAAAAAGATTGGTCCGCACGGAAGTGAAAAATTTTATAATGAACGAATTATCAAAATGACAGAGTGGCCTGATAACGTCAATATCATTCTTCAGACATTCCGTATCGGAGACCTGGGTATTGCTGCCATACCTTTTGAAATATTTTCAGAAACGGGCAAAGAGATCAAGAAGAAAAGTCCTTTCAATCATTCATTTACTGTCGAACTGGCTAATGGATGGTATGGATATCTGCCAACTCCGGAACAACATGAACTAGGTGGTTATGAAACCTGGTTAAGTATTAACAGGGTTGAAAAAGATGCCTCTGGAAAAATTGTCAGCAAATTGATGGAAATGTTTGCAAATATTAATGTCAACTAATATAGTTTTGAAGCAAAAGATGATAATAAGTATGTTACACTAACATTAGAATAATAATAGCAAATCAGAAATTTTAAAAATCTTACAAATTAATTAATAACTAAAATCATTTAGAAGATGACAAATCGCAGAAAATTTATTAAACAAATGACTGCAGCAGGTATTGCAGCGAGTATGCCTTCAGCTCTGCTCGCACAGCAAAAACCTGCAGCTAATGACCTGATCTGGGCTAACCTTCTCCACCTGAGCTATAACA
>CAZJGI010000023.1:0-43310 GCA_964545315.1 uncultured Prolixibacteraceae bacterium | reverse complement strand
CCGCGACCCCGACCTTGGCAAGGTCGTGCTCTACCAACTGAGCTATTCTCGCTTAATTTTTATAAATGCGATGCAAATATATTGCTATTTTTTTTATCTCACAAAATATAAAATAACTAATCTTGTATGTTTTCCTGTTAAAAATTCATTTTTATCATATGCAGCGAATTTATCTTTAATTAGCTGAGTCCGGTGAGCTTTTTGATATCATTCAGTTTATTCAGGGCTTCCAAAGGAGTTAAATTATTAATATCAAGATTGGCGATTTGGTTTCTTATCTCCTTCAGCACCGGGTCATCAAGTTGATAAAAACTGAGTTGTATTCCTTCACGTTGTTTTTTTATTGCACTCATTGGTTTCGCCAGTCCTTCCTTCTCTTTATCCCCTTCAAGTTTTTTTAATATTTCAGTTGCTCTTTTGGTAACAGACTTAGGCATTCCGGCCATCGTAGCCACGTGAATGCCAAAACTGTGATTGCTGCCTCCCTGTTCCAGTTTGCGCAGGAATATTACTTTATTTCCTACCTCTTTTACCGACACATTAAAGTTTTTTACCCTGGGGAATGATCCTTCCATTTCATTCAATTCGTGATAATGAGTGGCAAAAAGAGTTTTTGCCTTTGCCCTGGGATGTTCGTGAAGATATTCAACAACCGACCAGGCTATTGAAATACCGTCATAAGTAGATGTTCCCCTTCCCAGCTCATCAAACAGTATAAGGCTGCGGTCTGATATATTATTAAGGATACTTGCTGCCTCGTTCATTTCGACCATAAAGGTTGACTCTCCAAGTGAAATATTATCCGAAGCTCCTACCCGGGTAAATATTTTATCCACATACCCTATCCTGGCTGAAACTGCAGGAACAAATGATCCTGTTTGGGCAAGAAGGACAATCAGCGCTGTTTGTCTTAATAGTGCAGATTTCCCGGCCATATTCGGACCGGTTATAATGATTATTTGTTGATCCTCATTATCGAGAAAGATATCATTTGTAATGTATGGTTCACCAATGGGTAACTGGTGTTCTATTACCGGATGGCGTCCGTTTTTTATGTCAATTATTTTAGTGTCATTTACTTCAGGTTTGTAATATCCATAATCTTCAGCACATTTGGAAAATGACAACAGGCAGTCGATTTGTGCCAGAATGCCGGAGTTTAGCTGAATAGTGGGTATATATTCGGAAAGTGCAAGAATAAGATCTTCAAATATCCGGGTTTCCAGAAGCTGGATTTTCTCTTCAGCTCCCAGAATTTTTGATTCATATTCTTTCAATTCCTCTGTTATATATCTTTCCGCGCTTACTAAAGTCTGTTTTCGTATCCAGTTGTCAGGCACCTTGTTTTTATGGGTATTTCTTACTTCTATATAGTATCCGAATACATTGTTAAATCCTACTTTTAAGGAGGGTATTCCATGTTTCTCGCTTTCCCGCTTTTGCAATTGCAGGAGGTAATCTTTTCCTGAATAAGCAATACTTCTCAATTCATCCAGTTCATCCGAAATTCCGGCAGATATCACTTTACCTTTATTGATAGCATTTGGAGGATCGTCAACTATCTCTTTTTGAATACGTTCCCGTATAAGGTCGCAGGCATTTAATTGTCCGGCATATCTTTTCAGGGTTTCATTTTCGCATGCAGAACAGGCTTGCTTAATTGGTAAAATTGCATTCAGTGCATTTTTTATATGTACTGTCTCCCGGGGATTAATACGTCCGGCTGCAATCTTTGAAACGAGCCTTTCAAGATCGCCTATCTGCCGAAGATGATCTTCAAGGTTTCCTTTAAGATCAGGATGATTATTAAAATAATCGACAACATCAAGCCTTTCATTTATTGCACTGATATTTTTCAGGGGAAGGGCCACCCAGCGTTTTATCAGTCTTGATCCCATCGGGGTTATGGTTTTGTCAATAACCTGTATAAGAGACTTCCCTCCTTCCTGGATCGGATTAAACAGTTCCAGGTTTCTGATAGTAAACCTGTCGAGCCATACATAATGCTCCTCATCTATTCTGCTTAATCCTGATATGTGACTAATCTGATGGTGTTGTGTAATGTCGAGATAATGCAGGACAGCTCCTGATGCAATTATCGACAGATACATATTTTGTATTCCGTAACCCTTGAGTGAGTTGGTTTCGAAATGTCGGGTAAGCCTGTCGGTGGCAGCTTCTATGGTATATATCCAGTCATCAAGTGTATAAGTGTAGTATTTATTTCCGAACAGGTCGTTAAACTCATGCCCTCTGCCTCTCTGAAACAGCACCTCTTTAGGCTGAAATGAGTTTAGGAGTTTATCCACATATTCATAATAACCCTCAGCGGTCATGAATTCGCCTGTTGAAATATCAAGAAAAGCCACGCCGGCCATATTTTTTTCAAAATGTACAGAAGCAAGGAAGTTATTTTCCCGGTTTTCAAGGATGTTATCATTAATAGAAACTCCCGGTGTGATTAGTTCCGTAATACCCCGTTTGACAATTTTTTTTGTCATTTTAGGGTCTTCCAGTTGTTCGCAAATAGCAACCCTCTGTCCTGCCCTTACTAATTTTGGCAGGTAGGTGTCAAGGGCATGGTATGGGAATCCCGCCAGCTCAACATAGCTTGCTGCACCGTTTGCCCGTCTCGTAAGAGTGATACCTAAAATCTCAGCAGTCTTGATTGCATCTTCTCCAAATGTTTCATAAAAATCACCAACCCTGAAGAGTAATACAGCATCAGGGTGCTTTCCCTTAATTTTATAATACTGCTTCATTAAGGGAGTTTCAACATATTTTTTCTTCTCCTCCATTACCCCAAAATTATAAATTTTTGAAGGTAATTACCTTATTATATTTTTAATTCAGGTTTTTTATATTTTTTAAAAGACCTGCGACAAAAATTAAATTTAAAATATGATACTCTCATATTGTAATATAAAATTCATCATTCAATTGGTCCCGAATAATCCTCTTATTAACTAAATGCCTTTAATCAATTAGTTAGTTTTTAAATCACTTTATAAAATATGTTTTATAACATTTTTTTATGTGTCCATTTTTTTTACCTAAACCGTAACTTACACATGTAATCATTAGTTGAATTAAAAAAAAGAGACCATAAGATAAATTGTTGATAATTAAAAAAAAAGTGATTACTAAAACCTTATTATTGAGCCTAAATTCTTTTCGTACAAGCCGTATGACTTGCGGTTTAATCATTCAGGTTATTAGTTCTTGTCATTTAATAAGAACGGGGTATTTTATTGATATCCCGGATAACATAAATAACAATTAATAATGTATTAATGATTAAGAATCAAAATTTATGAAAAAGTTAAAATTGTTTGGTTCCCCTAATCCGATTAAAAAATGGGGGCGGATCATCCGTTTGACGTTGTTTCTGTTGACATGTTTTTTCTTTACGGTTAATGCCGGTATTAATTCGGGAGGTTCTCTTGTGATTCTCCCGGAGAATGAAGGTTCCGGCACTGCGGGAGAATTTTCACAACAGGCAACCAAGACAGTTACCGGTAAAGTAACCGATCAGAATGGCGAACCTTTGCCCGGAGTGAATATTGTGGTTAAGGGTACGACTACCGGAACAGTAACAGATGCAAATGGTAATTTCTCTCTGAGCATGCCGGCAGATGCCAATGTACTGCAGTTTTCATTTGTAGGGATGACAATGCAGGAAGTGGTTCTTGACGGGAGGACTTCACTTGCAGTAGTGATGGAAGAGTCAACAATTGGCCTTGACGAAGTTGTTGCAATTGGTTATGGTGAACTTTCGCGTGCCAGGTTAACAACTTCAATTTCAAAACTTGACACCAAGGTTTTGGATAATGCTGTATTTTCCAATGTTGGTAAAGCGCTTCAGGGAACTATCCCCGGGCTAAGGGTTATTAATACTACCGGCCAGCCGGGTACTTCACCGAGTATACTACTACGTGGAGGTGCATCCATCACCAGCCCCGGAAGCCCGTTAGTGCTTGTTGACGGTATCGTAAGGGCTATCAATGACATTAATTCCAATGACATTGAATCAATAGATGTCCTGAAAGATGCTGCATCTACTGCAATATACGGTGCCCGTGCCAATAACGGTGTTATACTTATTACTACTAAAAAGGGTAAGACAGGAGTAAGTAATTTTGAGTATACATTTAGAGGAGGTATCAACCAATTGCCGGATGATTACGAGCTGGTATCGGCTAGAGAATATTATTCTTACCAGAGAGGCGGGATGCAGCGTACAAATAATGCCTGGGTACAGGGAAATACAAAGCCTGTTGCCGGGACTATCACCTGGACCCCGAAAATGTATTCGCAAGGGATAATCGACAACAATCTCCGTCCAAAATTTGATAGTCTTGTTGGCGCCGGCTGGGAATGGATGATTGACCCTTTTAATAATAAAGATACCCTTGTTTTTAAAGATTATACAGGGCAAATAGGGGAAGAGGCTTTTAATCAAAACGCTGCCACGCAGGAACATAACGTGTTTTTTTCCGGCGGGAATGACAGGGGACAATATGCCTCAAGCCTGAACTATTACAATGAAGAAGGTTTGGCCAAAAATACTATGTATGAAAGATTTTCAGGTTCATTAAACGCCGCCTATAAATTGAGAGATAACTTTGACATTGATGCCGGTTTAACTTATTCAAGTTCAAATACAAACAGTGCCCTTACAAACGATAATTTTTACAGGGCCAGGATGATGTATCCTTATTTAAGGCCAACCCTCGACGACGGTACTCCCAATCCCGGGGTCAATGCCAGTTATGGCAATGCTGCCTATTATGAAGACAAGTATGTGCGGCTTAACAGGGTATCTCGTACTACATTAAATACCGGCGTAAGCTGGGAAATTATTCCTCTGCTTTTCCTGAAAGCTAATGGAAGTATATATTTTACAGGAAATGAGGTTGAGAACTTTAATAAAAAGCTTGTATATCCAACTGGCACAGTTGATGCTTCAAGAACCGCTTCTGCAAGCTTTTCCAGAGGAACGCAGCAACAGCATAATGTAACAGCTGAATACAGTAAAGCAATTGACAAACACTCTGCCACCATACTTGTGGGAGGTGAATATTTTGATACTAAATCTTTTGCCCTTTCTGCTGCCGGAAGGGGAGCTCCTACAGATGATATTTATACTCTTAATTCTGCCGTGGAAAGAACCAGTATCAGTTCCTCAAAGTCAGAATACAGAATGTTGTCCGGATTTGGCCGTTTAAATTATGATTATGACAGCAGGTATCTTTTCACAGCAGTTATGCGTTATGACGGAACATCCGCCCTCAAGGAGAACAGGTGGGGTGCATTCCCGGGTATGTCTGCAGGCTGGAATATCCACAACGAACAGTTTTTTAAGAGTTCTTCATTAAGTCAACATATTTCTGCATTGAAACCAAGGGTCAGTTACGGAGTAAACGGTAATATCGCAGGAATAGGTACTTATGAAGTGCAGGGTGTATACGCCATCACAACTAATTATGACGCAGAATCCAGCTATCTCAACACAAGTATTATTAATTCCAAGCTGAGATGGGAGAAAAGTACATCTTTGGATGCTGGTGTAGAGGCAGGTTTATGGAATAACAGGCTGTTTTTAAACCTTAACTTTTACCGGCGGGTAACAAGCGATTTGCTGGCTAACCTGTCACTGCCGCGTTATACAGGTTTTAGTTCCTTCCGTACTAACCTTGGTTCACTGGAAAATAAGGGATTTGAATTTGAAGTAATTGCCCAGATACTGAATTTACCTAACGGGCTTAAATGGGATCTCGGATTCAATGCTGCTTATGTTAAGAATAAGATCCTGGAGTTGCCATATAACGGAGTTGAAAACAACCGGCAGGGAGGCTGGCAGATTTATGATCCGTCGTCAGGCAAGCTTATTTGGGTAGGCGGATATCAGGAAGGAGAAAGGTTCGGAGATATTGTAGCATTTAAGACTGAGAGGATACTAAGAGACTGGGATGATGTATGGGCAACAGTGCCTAACCTTTATGATGCAATAGCCCAACTGTACGGGCCTGAGATTTATGGTTCAATGCCACAGAATCAGAGAACCGGCAAATATCCAATTGAACCGGGTGATTGCCTTTTTAAAGATTTTGACAATAATGATACTATCGATTCACGTGACAGATATGTTGTCGGCAATATCTATCCTACATGGACCGGTGGTTTTACAACTACATTATCATACAAGAATTTTTCACTCTACGGACGTTTTGACTATGCAGCCGGACACATAATCTATAACGATTTTGTTGCCAAAAACCTTGGTAATATGGTTGGAACAATGCATAAACTAACCCTGGTACGCGACACCTGGACTCCTGAAAACCCTGATGCCAAATACCCGGTACATCTGTATGCCGATTATCCGAAACTGAATATTAAACGTTCAGGATTGCATTATTCTACTCCGGAAAACCATAATTCACTTTTCTATGAAAAGGGTGATTACCTGGCTATAAGGGAGATAACCCTGAGTTATAATATCCCGCAGACATTGATGTCCAAAATTGGAATTGAGTCAGCACAGCTAAATCTTACCGGCCAGAATCTAGCCTATATCACAAGGGAATATACCGGATGGAACCCTGAAGAGGGCGGCAGCGATGTGGGAAGGTATCCTTTACCAAGGAATTTCCTGATCGGATTAAAGGTATTATTTTTCTAATCAAAAAAATTTATTACAATGAAAATCATGAAAAATATATTAATCTATTTGTTTGTAATAAGTATGGCTATCCTTGGAGGTTGTAAAGACGACTGGACTCTTGATCTTGAACCTATTAGCAGCTCTTCGGATGCAAGTTACTGGAAAACAACTGAACATTGGCAGTCACATATGAATGGCATCCATGCCAGAATGAGGACACAACAATATGAATTTCTGCGGCTTGGAGAATGGCGTTCTGATGTATGGGGCGTACAGCCATTTACGGGAAATACTGTTATAGACCTTCCAATTCATATGAATACTATAAGTGAAGAGAATCCCGGGATTTCAGGTTATGCAGGATTTTATACAAATATTAACCAGATAAACCTGATAATTGATAAATCGTTAAATACAAATGTTTTAAGTGAATCAGATAAAGGATTTTATCTTGGCCAGGCTTATGGCTTGAGGGCATATTATTATTTTCACCTTTTAAGGTCCTGGGGGGATGTGGTGATTAATGAAATGCCCAGTTATGGTTTTAAAATTGATGAACTGGCTAAAGCTGCCTCTCCTGCGGCCGAAGTTATGCAATTCATTAAGGATGATATTGAAAGATCACTTACCAGCTTTGGCACCAATTATGCCTTCAGATCTAAAGTCAGGTGGTCAAAGGCTGCTACATTAATGTTGAAAGCTGAAGTATATCTCTGGAGTTCGAGACAAATGGGAGGAGGTAATCAGGATGCAGGAACTGCAAAGGCTGCATTAACAGATATCCAGTCCAAAATACCTTCACTTCAGTTACTTCCAAATTACAGGGATATTTTCCGAAACGATAATAAGGAAAATGCCGAAATCATATTTGCCATCCATAATGAAATGGATGAATACCAGCAGTCTACGATAACCTCAATGGTTCCAAGGGATACGCATATAAAGGGCACTTTCAGGGATTCACTGACTGGGCAGCCTTATACCCCGCAGACTCATAATATAATTACTATTGGAGGGGGACTGTTCTATTCCATTTATAACTCTGTTTATAATAGTTTCCTGCCAGGTGATTCCCGTAAGTTTGCATCTCTGGAAGCAGCTTATGACTATCAGAATGGCCAGTATATCCAGCAAACCGGTGTGTGGCAAAATAAATATCGGGGAAGCTTTGATGCAGGTTTGAGATATTATACCGATGATTATCCTATCTATCGTTATGCAGATCTGTTGCTAATGCTTGCAGAAGCGAAAGCTATTATGGGGGAAAATCCCGCTACCGAGATCAACCTGGTTAGGCAACGTGCTTTCGGAACCAGTTATCAGGCATCTGTTCATGGTTATCCGAACCAGCCGATTGATAGTAATATTAATGAAGCTTTACTTAAAGAAAGGCTTTATGAATTTTTGGTAGAAGGCAGAAGATGGTATGACCTGAGGAGATTTGGGGCAGAGTATGTTACCAAATATACATTTGCCAGTGCCAGTAAACTGTTATGGCCGGTTGACCTGGGTACACTAACTGATAATCCGGCGCTTCAGCAAACACCAGGATATTAATAGAATCAAGGTTGTCTGAAAAGTGAATGGTTAAAAATTACCGGTATTTTATCAGGTTTAAATTTTTGATCAGAGATTGGTAGTCTTAATTAACACTGCCTGCCATCCAAGCTTTTCAGACAGCCTTTTGTGCTTCATTTTTAATGATTTCATTTATAGTTTCTTCTATTGCAGTAAGGTGATAAAAGCAAAATATTAAACTATGTATTTTTTAATTCAGATTTGAATAAAATTTGATAATCTTAAAAAATACTTATTTATTTACAACCAGAAGAGGGGACAGACAGGTATAATTATTAAGCCCTGACCGGGAAAATTTGTTAAGAAAATAATTAATACACATGAAGGTAAGTCGATTTTTTAGCTATATCAATTGCTGTTTTTTATTGTTGGGATTTTATTCATGTACAACAGATACCAAACAAAATAAAATTGAATCTCCGAATATTTTACTGATAGTCTCGGAAGATCATAGCCAGGATTTGGGTTGTTATGGGAATTCTGTGGTAAAAACCCCGAATATTGATAATCTGGCGGAGAATGGGATCAGGTTCAATAATGCATACACCACGTATTCAGTGTGCAGCCCCTCCCGTGGTTCCATTTTTACAGGATTATATCCGCATCAAAACGGGCAGATGGGATTAGCGACTCATAGGTTCCGTATGTATGAAGGAATTAAAACTTTACCAAAATATTTGCGGGAGGCTGGTTATTATTCAGGTTGCATTGGAAAAGTCCATGTCAATCCTGAATCAGAGATTCCCTGGGATTACCGTCCGGGGGGATTGTTAGACGGATCCAATTTTGGCAAGAAAAATATGCCTGAATATGCCACCAGGGCTATGGAATTTATACGTAAGTCAGAAGGGAAACCATTTTTCCTGATGGTTAATTATCCGGATTCACATTTTCCTTTGCAAAGGCAGGTTGAGGGTTTGCCAACTGATACAGTAAGGGCTGAAGAGGTTATTAACACTTTGCCTTTTACCGGGGCCAACACTGCACGGCTCAGGGACGTAACGGCTATTTATTACAGTTGTATGAACAGGCTTGATGAGGCGATTGGTATTTTAATGGATTCAATGCAGGCCAGTGGTAATCTGGATAATACACTTATTGTCTTTTTAAGTGATCACGGGGCCCAGTTTTCAAGAGGTAAGACCACAAACTATGAAGGGGGATTGAAAATTCCTTTAATAATGAGTTGGCCGGGGAAGATCAAAAGCGGAGTGGTTGAGGATACAAAATTAGTATCGGTAATTGACTTATTGCCAACATTTTTAGAGGTTATAAACTATTCGCCATTTCCTGAAGGATTACCAGGAAGATCCTTGCTGGGGATAGCCAAAGGCAGTAATCAGGAAAAGTGGAGGGAGTATCTTTTTGCAGGGGGACTTGGTTCCACGGCAAAATATTTTTTTCCAAAGCGGAGTGTAAGAGGAGAAAGGTTCAAGCTGATATATAATATTCATTCCGGCAGGGATAATCCTTATAGTATTGAATATCAAGATTTGCCGATACTGATCTCCGGCACAAAAAAAGAAGAGATAGAGTCACTGCCCTCTTCTGTACAGGAGGTATATAAGAGATGGCAGAGTCCGCCGGAGTTTGAATTATATGATCTGCAGAATGATCCATGGGAGTTTAATGACTTGTCCTCAGATCCTGATTATAAGGATGAGCTGGAAATGATGAAGGAAGTTTTGTTTGAGTGGCAGAAAGAAACCCGCGATCCACTGGCTGTCCCGGAGTATTTAAAAATGCTCGAAGCTGAGGTTGATTCAATAAATAAATACTATCCAAATCACAGTTATCAGAAGGATCCCGCTTTTAAATGGCGTTATCCCGAATATCTGTCAAGCTATGTTTTGAATAAATGATTGAAAATTTTCTTACACAAAAATATTAAAAATAAACGGGTATGAACACAAAAAAAGTTTTTATGTTTTTGCTCACTTTCTTATTGTTTGGCTTCAACGATACCAAGATACGCCAACATGAAGGGCAGCAGCCAAATATTGTGTTTATACTGGTTGATGATCTGGGATGGAGCGATTTGGGGTATATGGGCAGTAAATACTATGAAACCCCTAATGTTGACAAGCTGTCATCACAGGGTATGTATTTCACGAATTTTTATTCCGGTGGCCCTGTTTGTTCTCCCACCAGGGCATCGATCTTAACAGGAAAGAACACGGCGCGAACAGGTATAACAACATATTTAATAACCCCCGGGCAGGATGTGGATTACATGGCACATCATCTGGAATTATCAGAATATACTTTAGCCGAGGCATTAAAGGATCATGGTTATGTAACAGGATTATTCGGAAAATGGCACCTTGGATATGAAGAAAAGCACTGGGCTTCCCATCAGGGATTTATGACTGCTATTGGAGGAACTACCTCACAAAACGCATGGAGAATGCTTTATCCGGACAGGGAGCCTCCTGTTAATCAGAATGAAGTTCTTTACTTTAGCCCACACCATCTGACACATATGGAGGACGGACCAAAAGGGGAGTATCTTACAGAACGTCTCACCAATGAAACCATCAGGTTTATTGAAGCTAACAGTAAATCAGGTAATCCTTTTTTTGCCTTTCTTTCTTTTCATACAGTTCATACACCGCTGGAAGCCAAACCTGAAGTTATTGAAGAGTACCGGAAGAAATTTCAGAAGCTGGGGATATTAAATCTGGAAGGTACGCAAAACGGCTCAAGAAAGTATCAAAACCTTCCCGAATATGCAGCCATGGTTCACCACATGGATGAGAATGTTGGCAGGTTGTTGGATAAGATAGATGAGTTGGGTATTAAACAGAATACAATTGTTGTGTATACTTCAGATAACGGAGGGAAAGGTAATGTAACCTCAAATTTCCCGTTAAAAGGAGCTAAGCATAATTTATATGAAGGAGGGATCAGGGTTCCTTTAATAATCAGGTGGCCCGGCAAGATACCTTCAGGCAAAGTGTGTGGAAAACCTTTGATCTCCAATGATTTTTACCCTACAATTCTTGATCTTGCACAAATACCTCTCATTCCTGAACAACATATGGATGGTATAAGTTTCAAAAAATTATTGACAGGAGAGGGTAAAATAAAAAAAAGGGAAGCTTTATACTGGCATTATCCACATGGAGTGTTTCAGGGGGCAATAAGGATGGGCGACTATAAACTTATTTATAACTATAAAACAGGAGAAGCAGAATTGTATAATCTCGTGAAGGATCCCGGTGAAAATACAGATATCAGCAAAGACAATGAAGAGCAGCTTCAAAGAATGAAAAAAATGTTAAGAGAATGGCTTGCTGATAATAGTGCAAGATTTCCGGCAGAGGATATAATTATGCCCTGATAGTAAATATGTCACCGGATTGGAAAAACAATGATAACTTTTTTAGAAATATATACAGGATTTTTATCACCAGCCGGCTTTGTTTATATGGTAAAGGAGCAATTAAGATTTTTATATTTATAAATTATAACAATTAAAGAAAATGAATAATTCTACTATTATTACATTACTGATCACTTTTATTTTTAGCATCAGTTCCGCAAATCTTTCCGGGCAACAAACCGTTTCCAAAGCAGGTAAACTTTCTTCTGAAGGTTACTGGATACATGAGAAGGTTATTGATATGCCGGGTTTAAAAACCGGTCCTTTTGTTCGTCTGGATGACGGGAGTATTCTTACCATTGATGTCAATATGAGTTGTATCAGTACTGATGAAGGAAAAACATGGACAGAGTACCCGATCTTTGCAGACCAGGATAAGTTTGAAATCAGAATTGAGAGGGCGTTGTTGAAGACCCGCAGTGGTGCTGTGATCCTTGCCTTTGCGAATGAAAAGGAGAGGGCAAACTGGAACTTCCGGGCTGATATAATTGATTCCCCGGGAGCAAAGCTTCCTACATATGCTGTCCGCAGCCTCGACGGGGGCAAGACCTGGCAGGACCTGCAAAAGCTTCATGATGAATGGACAGGTGCAAACAGGGATATGATTGAAACAAAGGAAGGCAATGTTATCCTGTCATCAATGATCATGAGGCATAATCCGGGCCATCATACAGTAGTAACATATACCTCAAAGACAAATGGATTTAACTGGGTTCGTTCGAATGTTATTGACCTGGGGGGCGTTGGCCATCACAGCGGGGTTACCGAGGCAACAATAGAGCAGCTTAACGATGGAAGGATATGGATGCTTATGCGTACCAACTGGGGAGTATTCTGGGAGGCATATTCTGAAAATCAGGGGTTGACCTGGAAAAATTTCAAACCTACAAAGATAGATGCCAGTTCTGCACCGGGACTGCTCACCAGGCTGGAAAGCGGTCGTTTGTTCCTTATTTGGAATCGTGCGTTTCCTGAAGGGAAAAAGGACTATCCTTTTGGCGGTGGAGATGGTGTCTCTTCTGAAGTAGCCCACAGTAATCACAGAGAAGAACTTTCTGTCATGTTTTCAGAAGATGACGGTAAAACATGGAGTGACCCTGTAGTTATTGCCCGGGTGACAGAAAACAGCAAAGTAAAGCGCCTGGCCTATCCGCGCGTTTTTGAGGCGAAACCGGGAGAGATATGGATCACTACAACTTATGCCGGATTCGCCGGGTATCTGAGTGTTAAGTTGTTTGAAAAAGATTTTATTAAATAGTCCGCAGTTGTGCGGGGCAATATCACATTATTATGAGAACGCATAAGCTGCTACCGATTGAAAATTAGATTGTTAACGAAGTGTTATATGAAAGTTTTTTATTATAAAAATTTTAATATATGCAAAAAATACTGATTTTTTTGAGTTTAGTTTCCCTGTTCTTAAATTTTGGATGCAAATCATCCCCTGAAAAGGGGAAAGTGAGCAAAAAGACAGCAATAACAGATACTTATGAATACTTTGTTGTACCTGTAGGCCCTGAAAATCCCCGCAACAGTGAATCTGCTATTATACAATTAAAAGATGGTTCCCTATTACTTGGATGGACTGAGTTTTACGCCGGTGACGCAGCAGACCATGGCCCTGCCCGTATCTCCGGACTAATATCAACTGATGGAGGTCGTACCTGGGGTGATAAATATACTTTAGTAAACAATGACGGGGGATGTAATGTGATGGAGGTCAATTTTTTAAGGCTGACCACCGGAGAGATTGCCCTTTTTTATTGCCGGAAGGAGACTCAGTCAACCGACTGCCGTGTTATGATGCGGACTTCTGCAGATGAGGGCAAAACATGGGAGAATCCGAAGCAGTTAAGCCCTTCCGGCCATTATACGGGGCTGACAAACGGCAGGTCGATCCGTTTGAGTTCAGGCCGTATATTACTTGAAGCCTGGGTCGACAATCCTGATGAGGAAGCAAATTGCTATTGTCTTCTTTCTGATGATGAGGGAGAAACATGGCGTACCAGTCAGTTTATAAGGCCTGCAGACGGAGGATGCTGGGAAAATGCCTGTATTGAACTTAAAGACGGGAAAGTATTGATGCTTATGAGAACTCAGCTTGGAGGCCAGTATCAAAGCATTTCTTCTGATGGCGGGGAGACATGGAACGAACCCGTACCTACAACCTTACTCGGCAGTGCTGCACCTGCAGCAATAAGCAGGATTCCTGAAACGGGCGATTTGCTGGTTATATGGACACATAATGTAGATCCAAAAGTTAAAAGTGGAAATGTTCCCGGCTATGGAAAGCGTAATCCGTTAACTTTAGCCATATCGAAGGATGAAGGGGAAACCTGGGAAAACTTTCGCAATCTGGAAGAGGTACCTGATGATGCATGGGCTTATCCTGCAGTTACATGGGTTGATAACCGTGCACTTGTCACTTATTTTAATTACAAGGGAGGCCTGTCTCTTAAACTAAAAAGCCTGCCTGCAGAATGGTTCTATCAGTAGTCTTAATCTAAATTTATTGAATATGAACGGGATTATTCAAAGTAACAATAAGACATTATCTTATAAAGATTTAGGTATTAAAAGTAATTTCAATAATAAATTTATGAATTTTATTGTGTTATTCTTTTTTTGCCTGGTGGCGCTTACATCTTTAAAGCCGGCTGAAAAGGAGCCTTCCGATTCGGGAATTACCGTTATTAAAGAGTTTTATGCCGGGGCACCTGACAAGAAAACCAGCGAGTGGCGGTCACAGCAGTATGTAAATGGCACAGGACTGAAGAGGGTGGAGAGCCGGCGGTTACAGCGGTCATCGGACTGGACTAACGAGCACTATGAACGTTATTCGGATGATAACGGTCAAACCTGGGGTGAATGGAATGATATCTACAGTGAGACATATGAAAAGAAAGGCGATGACGAAATAAATACATATCATGGTGTGGAGACTTATAATTCTAAGCATAGCCATTTTGTTTCCATCGGGATGCGTCGTATTTTTTTCGGTGGCCATGAGGAGGCTTATAAGCAATTATGGGACGGTGGCAACGCGGGTTTTGTAGACCACTGCCTGCTGGCAATACGCCGGGATTCTGAAAAAGACCGGAATATGGAACTGGTAAAATATGAACAGGGGGCTGATTATGATCCGGATAACTGGCGTGATACTGCTTATCTCCTTAACAACGGTGCTTATTTCGGGAATGGGGTTGAAGTGCTTGATAACGGTGAAATAATTTTCCCTATAGCAGCAGATATAGTTTCATGCTGCCGTATACTGGGACTTGATGTAAATGAGGTGTTCCCCTCCTGTCCGAATATTATGAAAGGATTGATCATTGTACGCGGAAGGTTTAACGAATCCCGCGGCCATTATGATCTGTCTTTTTCCCGGCCGGTTGTTATAAGTGATCTTAAATCCTCCCGGGGAGTGCTGGAGCCGGATGTGGTCATGCTGCCTTCAAACCGCATCGTCGCCATATTCCGTGGTTCCAATGTAGAAAGTGAAAAGTGGAACACCCGGATAGAGCCGGGCACACCTGCACATAAATGGTATTGTTATTCTGATGACGGGGGTAAAACATTCACTGACCCTGTACCATGGCATTTCGATAATCGTGAGGTTTTCTATTCAGGATCTAACATTCATCAATTTGTGAGGAGTATTAAAAACGGAAAGGTCTACTGGATCGGCAATATATCAGACCATAACACTTATGGTAATCATCCCCGGTATCCGCTGGTAATAGCGGAGGTTAATGACCGTGGACTGCTTAAAAGGGAAACTATGACTATTATTGATACACGGAGTGAGGGCGACGGAGAATTACTTCAGTTATCTAATTTTAGCATTCTCCAAGACCGTGAGAGCGGCCTCATAGAATTGTACCTTACTAAACTTGGTCAGCGTGAGGGCTATACCTGGTGGGCAGATAGTTATCGCTATTTTATTGATGTGGGCAGCAAAACAGGTGAATAATATTCATAATATCGTACTTTAAAAGCTTGAACTTAAATTTGATTATGAATGATATTGCCAGATTAAGAAAGCTGGGATGAAATCAGTCATTACTAAAAAAAACCATATTGGGAGAAAATAAAAATATAATGCAATATACCTGGGCTAATGACAGCTTTGACAAGGAGGCATCAGAACGGTTGTCATCCTTTTTGCCGGAAAAGATTTTTGATTTCCATGCCCATATCTACCGTGTTTCGGACCTTAACCTTTCTGATCCGGGTTTATGGACAGATGGCCCTGCTGAAGTTACAATATCTGTATGGAGACAATATTTGTCTGAATTTTTGGGAAATGAGAAATTGGCAGGAGGACTTTTTTTCCCTGCCCCTTCTCCAAAATGCAATATTAATGAAGCAAACAGGTTCCTTGCAGCACAGGTTAAAAAAGAAAATTTTTCGGCAGGACTGGCATTGGTTTCCCCGGACATGACCATGGGGGAGTTGAAAATGTTTCTTGATCAGCCTGATATATATGGTATGAAACCATATCATTTTTTCAGTTCGGAGCGCCCTACTTTTGAATCATCTATTCGTGGATTTTTGCCGGAATGGCAGTGGGAACTGGCTAATTCATATCGTTCAATAGTCATGCTTCATTTGGTAAAAAGTGAGGCAGTAGCTGATAAGGACAACCTGCGGGAAATCCGCGATATGTGCACACGTTATCCGAATATAAAGCTTATCCTGGCACATGCCGGCAGAAGTTTTTCCTGGCCTAATGCCAGGGAAGGGATCAGGGCATTGAGAGGCTTTGATAATATCTGGTTTGACACCTCTGCTATTTGCGAACCGGAAGCTTTTATTGAAATTTTAAGAGAATTTGGTCCGGGGAAACTGCTGTGGGGAAGTGATTTCCCTATATGTCAGACTAAAGGCAGGTGTGTTACAATAGGAAATGGATTTGCATGGCTTGATAACGATTTTTGCAGGTGGGAAAAGTCATCCTTTGCAAAACCGGTAATAGTTGGCATAGAATCTCTCAGGGCTTTGCAATGGTCGTGTGAAGAGACAGGATTAAATAGTGAAGATGTCAGGGATATTTTTTATAATAACGCTGTCAGATTGCTTAACCTTCATGAAAAAAATGAGTATCCGGCCCCGGTTGTTGAAGCTGTTAATCGTACAGACAAGTTATACAGGCATGCTAAACAAAGAATACCGGGCGGTACCCAGCTTTTAAGTAAGAGACCTGAGATGATGGCTCCCAGTCGTTGGCCTGCATATTTCAGGGAAGCGCGGGGTTGCGAAGTATGGGACCTCGACGGGAATCATTATTTTGATATGGCCACCAATGGCATAGGTTCATGTCTTCTGGGTTTTAATGATCCGGATGTTAATAAGGCATTACGCCGGCGTATAAACCTGGGCAGCATGTGCACTTTGAATTCTCCTGAGGAGGTTGAGCTAGCCGATATGCTTTGTGAGATACATCCATGGGCTGATCAGGTAAGGTTTACCCGTTCAGGGGGTGAAAGCTGTGCCGTGGCTGTACGGATTGCAAGAGCCACAACCAACCGCTCTGTGATAGCAGTATGTGGATATCACGGGTGGCACGACTGGTACCTGGCTGCTAATCTGGGAGAGGATGACGCCCTTAGGGGGCATCTGTTACCAGGCTTAAACCCATTGGGTGTACCTGTTGAATTACGCAATACGGCATTCACATTCCGGCTTAATGATCGTGAAGGTTTAAAAGAATTGATTAGGAATTATGGACCCCGCCTGGCGGCTGTCATTATGGAACCATGCCGGAATGCTGACCCCGAACCGGGATTTCTTGAATTTGTGCGTGAAGCCACCAGGAAGTGCGGCGCTCTGTTGATTTTTGATGAGATCACTATAGGATGGAGATTACATTATGGCGGGGCTCATCTTAAGTTCGGTGTGGTTCCCGATATTGCAGTATTTGCGAAAGCCCTGGGCAACGGGACGCCAATAGGTGCTGTAATGGGTACCAAAGCAGCAATGGAAGGCGCTAATATATCATTTATAAGCAGTACATACTGGACTGAGAGCCTCGGCCCGGTTGCCGCCCTGGCTACATTGAAAAAAATGGAAAGATATAAGGTGCCTGAACATATCGCCCTGATAGGAGAAAGTGTAATGTCAAGCTGGAGAGAATTAGCAGGGAAACATAATTTGCCGGTTACAACAAGTGGATACCCATGTCTGGCACATTTTGCCTTTGATCATGAAGATTCCGAAAAACTGAGAACCTTATACACAATATTAATGCTTAAAAGAGGATTTTTGGCAGGCTTGTCCATTTATCCTACCTTGGCCCATAGAATTGAGATAGTTCAAAAGTATCAATCAGCTATTGATGAAGTTTTTGGTGAGATAGCAGAAGCTGTTAAAAATGATACCGTTGACAGAATCATTGGAGGTAATATTGCCCACAGTGGATTTGCAAGATTATTATGAAATGATAAATTATTAATTCCTGCTGATGGATTACTATGCCGCAGACCTCAGGAAATTAATAATTCGTAAATTGAAAATAAAATATTGACTTACTAAAATGGGAAGAGATTCCTAGATTAGATTAATCAGGGTCAAAATGAAGTTTAATTAATTATTAAAAAGATATTATCTGATCATGGAAATAATCTGTATGTTTTACAGGTAGCCCATATTGCCTGAAATTTAATTATTGTATAATAAAATACTACTGTAAAAAATTGAGAATTGATGAGAAAGACTAAATTAACGTATTTGACATGTGCAGGATTTTTAATTTTCCTGACAACAGGTATAGTTACATCCTTATTCGGACAAACATGGGTTGAAGACACATTTGAGGATTTTGCAGATGGCACCCTGGATGCCTCGGGTAATAATATTTATGTTAGTCACGACGGAAAGATCCGGACAATAAACCGGTTTGATTATAATAATGATGGCTATATTGATTTAATATTCTGTAATACACATGACCAGGTAGACAATCTGCCGGCTACACTGGCTGAAATTGTACCCGGCCGGGAGGTGAAAGAATCTCCTCTTGCTTATCAGGGAAGCCTTCAGGCTTTATCAGGTGATTTAAACAAAGATGGTCATCTTGATTTAATATTCTCCCCCAATCACAATGGAATTCAACATTCGCGCGGTTTTATTGATATTATTTACGGAGGGGATGATGGTTGGCCGGTAATGAGGACAACCGGGCATTTGCCTGTAAATGCTATAAAGAAAGTAGAACTGGCAGATTTGAACCAGGACGGATGGACGGATATTGTTACCCTTAACAGTCGGGCATGGAGTGTCGGCCAGCCTTCCGGTAATATAATCCGTATTTACTGGGGAGGTAGTCGCGGATATCTGAATACGAGGTTCCATGATATCGGAATACAGGGAGCTGTAAGTATATCTTCAGGCGATTTTGACGGAAACGGATATGACGATATTGCAGTACTGAGGACAGACTCATTAATTACTATTGTGTGGAACTTTCTGTTTAAAGATGAAAAGGGTACGCCGGAAACTGCCGATCTGGATTTTCCCGGAGGAAAATCAGGAGTGACTATTGCATCTGGGGATTTTGATAATAATGGAACTGTTGACCTTGTTGCAGGGACTGACAGTGAATATATTTATCTTATACCATCAGGAGGAAACAAGTTATGGGGAAAAATCAGGGAGATAAAACTTACAAAGGCTTCAGGCATTTGTGTGGGAGATGTTGATTCAGACGGATTTAATGATATTTTATTAAGTTATTTCGAACAACGGATAGGTCCGGCCGGAGAATATGGAGGGGCAGGTGAAACATCAGGTAAGGCTGCTTATATTTTGTGGGGGGGAAAAGATGGATTTTCAAGCCTCAACTCTGCAAATTTGGAAGCTATGTATATAAGTTATGCAACAATGGGGGATTATGACGGTGACGGACATAAAGATATCGCAATTGCAGTAAACAGGGACTTGATTGATTTTACCGCCGGATCAATTATTTATTACGGCAAAGGAGACAGACAATTTGAAAAGGGGAAAAATACAATAACCACCCATGGGGCCATGTATGCATATACAATTCCGGGAGGGCCGGGTAAAAATGACCGTTTGGTATTCTGCAACAGTAAAAAAGGAGCAGTAAGGGAAGTTGTCCCGAGTTACATCTATTGGGGAAATTCTGAAGGTTTTGATGCTAAAAATCGTACTGATATACCTATGAGCAGTTCATATGAAGCTTCTGCGGCCGATTTTAATGCAGACGGATATACTGATATGGTTATTTTAAGTGCGATGCATCACGGACAGACAGATGATCCTTTGGCCGGTGCAAATGTGTTCTGGGGCAGTCCAAATGGTATAGATTTTAGCGAAGAAGGCCGGGATGTCCTTTTTGAATACTATTTGGCATCAAGCAATGTGGCTGATCTCAACAAAGACGGCTATCTTGATCTGGTCCTGGGTTCTTTTGATATTAATAAGTTCGATACAAAAGTTATTATTTACTATGGATCAGCCGTTGGATTCACCAGGGATAATCGCAAAGAGGTCCCCTGCCCGGGAAGGACATTGAGCATTCAACTGGTAGATTACAATAAAGACGGATGGCTTGACATAGGTACAGCTTCTTTTTATCAGGGTGTAAGAGTATTTTATGGAAGCAGCAGTGGATTTAATCAGCAGAACCGCCTGGAATTAGATGTTCCTGCTGCAATTGACCTGGAATCAGCTGATCTTAACGGTGACGGATGGGTTGATCTCGTGGCTTGTTCATATAATGATATAGCCAATAACAATTATTTTGATATGGGAACATACATATTCTGGGGTAGTTCCAAAGGATTTGACCATTCCAACTCCCAATCTCTTGAGGGATTTGCAGGGCTCGGCCCTGTTGTGGCAGATTTTGATGATGATGGTCACCTCGATCTTTTTATTCCCCATTATCACGGAGAATTGGTACGGAATTATATCCCTGCCTTTTTATATTGGGGAAGTAAAGAAGGTTTTATGGTTAGCAACCGGACGGCTTTGATGAATAATTCAGGAGCTGAAGGATTGGCAGCTGACTTTAACAAAGATGGAAAACTTGACATTGCCTTGACTAATCATACATTAGACGGCGATCATAATACCAATTCGGTAATTTATTATAATGACGGTAAAAGATTTAACAAACCTGAAACAGAGGAGGTTCCGACTAAGGGGGCACACTGGTCACTGAATTCAGACATGGGGCATATATATGACAGGTCATGGGTACAAACTTACGAGTCATCTGTTTTTCAGGGTAACAGTAATGCGGGCGAGGGAATGATAAGCTTTATTGCCGATGTTCCTGAAGGCAGCCGGCTGGAGTTTGAAATACGTTCTGCTGCAAACAGTGAGGATCTGTTAAAAAAAGAGTGGAAAAAAATAAATGATAAAGGACAGTTTCAGGTGGATACTCAAGACAGATACTTTCAGTACAAGGCTGTTTTTATATCCGGTAATGGCGACCGGTATCCCGTACTGGATAAAGTTACAATATCTTTAAACAGAAAGTAGATAATTATATATTTCTACACCATAAAAAACTAATATTTTGTAACTTACACATATAAAGCCGTGATATGTGTAAGTAAAACGGTATTAATGTACTTATTTTTTATTAATTGATTATCAATAATTACTAAAACTTTAATTATGAAAGGTATACATTTTATAATGATCGCAATGCTGGGAAGTATTGTAATAAACCTTTTAAGCACAGGAATTACAGCACAACCCATTAATACAAGAGCTGGTAAAACTACTTCTACAGGTTATTGGATCCATGATAAGGCTGAAGAGATTACTACTATTAACAGAGGTGCATTTGTTCATCTGGATGATGGTGGTATTCTTACCTTGAAAGACAATATGAGTTGTATCAGCCATGATGATGGCAAAACATGGAAGGAGTATCCGATTTTTGATGAACCCGGGCAGAATAATATAAATATAAGTGCTACAGTTTCTCTTATAAAAACCAGGTCGGGTGCAATTGTTTTTGCATTTTCAAATAGTGGGGAAAGGGCAAACTGGAACTGGGATTCAAGCATTCTCGACTCACCAGGGGCAACCCTGCCTACCTATACAATCAGAAGCCTGGACGGCGGGAAAACATGGCAGGACCTTCAGAAGCTTCATGATGAATGGACCGGGGCAAACAGGGATATTATTGAGACAAAGGATGGAAATATCATTTTGTCTTCGATGATGATGAGGCATAATCCCGGCAGGCACACGGTAGTAACATACACATCAAAAACAAATGGATTTAACTGGATCCGGTCCAATGTTATAGATCTTGGTGGTATTGGGAATCATGGCGGAGTAACTGAAGCAACCATAGCGCAACTTAATGATGGCCGTATATGGATGTTAATGCGTACAAACTGGGGTGTTTTCTGGGAAGCATATTCCGGAAATGAAGGATTGGCCTGGGGAAATTTTAACCCTACAAAAATTGATGCCGGCTCTGCCCCGGGAATATTAAAGCGCTTGCAAAGCGGAAGGCTGGTACTTATATGGAATCGTTTTTATCCTGAAGGGAAAACAGAATATCCTCTCAGAGGAGGAGACGGGAACTGGTCTGAAGTGGCAGTGAGTAACCACAGGGAAGAATTATCAATGATGTTTTCCGGAGATGATGGCAAAACCTGGACTGATCCTGTTGTAATTGCAGGTATTACACAAAAGGGTACCCAGCTTTCATACCCTTATATTTTTGAGGCTAAGCCGGGAGAACTTTGGGTATCTACCATGTTTGCAGGTAATCTGCATATAAGATTACTGGAAAAAGATTTCAATTAATTCATTTACTATAAATATTAAAATTACAATTTATGAAACGGACTTACTATTTAACTGTCACAATACTTTTGAGTATTGCAATGAGTGTTTTCTGTAAAGATTTGCCGGAACAAAGTCCAACACCGGAAGGAAGGAAAATGAGCTCTACCGGTTATTGGATCCACGATAAGGTCGAAGATATGCCGGGCCTTAAAAGTGGTGCTTTTGTCCGGCTTAAGGACGGAGGGATACTTACAGTTGAAAACAATAAAAGCTGCATAAGTTATGATGAGGGCAAGACCTGGACTGAATATCCTGTTTTTACAGGACCTGATAAGGACAATGTTGTAATTGGCGGAAGTGAATCAATAATACGAACCAGCTCCGGGGCTATTATTGTGGTTTTTTCTAATAATAAGGAAAGGGCAAACTGGAATTGGGATAACGTAACTCACGATTCTCCTGGTGCCATACTGCCCACCTATACTATCCGTAGCCTTGACGAGGGAAAGACATGGCAGGACCTTCAGAAATTACATGATGAATGGACAGGCGATAACAGGAATATCATTGAAACAAAAAATGGAAACATTATTTTGTCATCTATGATGATGCTTCATAATCCGGGTCGTCATGCAGTTGTAACTTATACATCAAAAACCAACGGATATAACTGGATTCGCTCAAATGTTATTGATCTTGGAGGTATCGGGCATCACGGAGGTGTTATGGAGGCGCCAATAGAGCAGCTCAACGACGGACGGATATGGATGTTGTTGCGTACAAACTGGGGATTTTTCTGGGAAGCTTATTCAGAAAATGAAGGATTATTGTGGAAAGATTTCAAACCCACAAAAATTGATGCGAGTTCTGCCCCGGCAATAATAAAGCGACTGGAAAGCGGAAGACTGGTTCTGATTTGGAACCGTTACTACCCTGAAGGAAAAAATGAGTGGAAGTTACAGGGAGGAGACGGTAATCTTAGCGAGGTGCCTGTCAGCTGGTTCCGAAATGAACTTTCAATGATGTTTTCGGAAGATGACGGTAAAACATGGACGGATCCCGTGGTAATCGCAAAAATTGTTGAAGGAGGTAATCAGAAATCTTTATCATACCCGATAATATTTGAAGCTAATCCCGGAGAACTATGGATTTCAATAATCTTTGCCGGTAATTTGCGAATAAGACTGTTTGAAAAGGATTTCTTGTAAACTAAGATATGAAAAAAGCAAGTACCAGTATTTTTGTTTTGATAATTATATCTCTTTTTTCAGTGACATGCCTGCAAGGGAAATGCTTTACAGGTAATAAAATTAAAAGCCATCCTTTCAATTTTCCTGTCAAATCTGAAATTGCGGGTTTCATATATTCAAAAGATATCTTTAACCCGGTGGTAATATGTGATGCCCCCACAAATGAGTCAACTGTGATACGCACAAATACTGGTCACTTGAAGATTTTCTATGTGAACAATCCCGGGGATTCTGATAAAATCATGTCAGTAACATCCGAAAACGGCATAGAATGGAAAAAGCCTGAGAAAGAATTTGACCTTCCGGGCAAGGCCTATTATGCCAACCAGGCCATTCAGGCCATGGATGGTTCCCTTCATTGCGTCTTTCACATAAGAGAGGAGGGTAAAAACGGTTATAACGGCAGGCATTATAACCTTTGGCATACCCGTAAAATAAACGAAGAAACAGGGTGGGAGACCCCAAAAGAAATATTTAACGGATATGTTGGATCTATCAGGTCTCTGATACAACTGAATTCGGGCAGGCTGTTGATGTCATACGGAAAAGCCGTTCCTGAAAGGGTTAAAAAACCACAAAGTAATACAGTAGATTATGGATGGAATGAAGTCATGGTTTTGTATTCTGATGATAACGGGGATAAATGGCAAGCAGCCGGAAACACTTTAAACATAGAAATTGATCCTGATAAAACTACCCGTTACGGGGCGGTTGAACCTGTGATAGTTCAAATGAAAAATGACGGATTATGGATGCTGATACGCACCAATAAAGGAGTGTTATATGAGTCTTTTTCATATGATTCGGGAGAAAGTTGGAGCGATCCTGAACAATCACGGTTCATTTCTTCTGATTCTCCTGCTCATTTTCTAAGGTTACAGGATGGGAAGCTGATCATTTTCTTCTGCATGAATCAACGCTATGATGATCCTAACAGTTATGCTTTTGGAGGCCGTGAGGTTCTTCATGCAGCTATTAGTGAGGATGACGGTAATTCCTGGAAAGGTTTCAGGGAAGTTTTAAGGGCAGAGGATGAAAAAGGAGAGGTCAGGAGTGACAGGGGAACAGCATATCCATCTGCCACAGAAACCTGCGATGGAAAGGTATTACTTGTATCAGGACAGGGAGCGTCTAAATCCATTGTCATGTTTGATCCGGACTGGCTACTGGAAGATAATATTCCGGAGAATTCTTTCACTGAACATGACCAGTGGACGATTTATGGATTAAGTGATATTATCAGTAAGGAATATTCGGAGAAAGACCATGTGATCAGATTCCTTGCAGGATCAAATCCGGACTCCCGCCAGAACGCGGAGTTAGTGCGGAATTTTCCTGCTTTAGCTTCAGGTGAAATGAGGATGGAAGTTGAATTTATTAATGATTGTCCGGAACTTTCCCTGAGTTATACCGATCACTTTTCAATTTCCGGAGATACAGTTGCTTCAGAAAACTCTGTATTCAGTTTCGTCATTGCTAATGCATACAAGAAAGCCGAAAAGATCCCTGTGAGGGTAAGGTGGAACTCAGACAAACAAATTGCTGAAATATTTATTTTTAACAAAAAAGTGTCAGAAGCCGGCTTTAAAAGAATTCCTGAATTCGGTATTAATTATGTACGTGCAGGTATACCGGCTACTGTTGATAATTTGAAGTGGGGATTCAGTCTGAGTTCCGGATCGGTAAGATAGCATTGTTGTTAAATATGTATAAAATATATATTTATGTAGGTCTTGATGCTGACCAGGATGAAAAGGTTTATTCCTGTTTGTCACTAAATGGAATTATTATTTTTTACTAAAATATTGAAAATCATACTTATAATAAATCTATGAAATCAAAAAAGTTTTTAAATGCAATAGTATTGTTTGCTTGTATAAGCGGCATTTCATCGCTACATGGATTGGGGCAAAGTGTTGATTTAAGTGCACTTAAAATATCCACTGAAGGTTACTGGATCCATGACAAGGCAGAAGAAATTCCCGGACTGAAAACTGGTCCTTTCGTTCGTCTTGATGACGGGAAAATTTTAACTGTTGATGGCACTATGAGTTGTATCAGTAGTGATGAAGGAAAAACATGGACAGAGTATCCGATCTTTAAAGATCAGGATAAATTTGAAATCAGAATTGAACGTGCCCTTATCAAGACCCGCAGCGGGGCTGTCATTGTGGCATTTGCCAATGATAAGGAAGTAGCGAACTGGAACTGGAATTCTGAAATTTTTGATTCACCCGGCGCGACCTCGCCCACTTACACTGTCCGCAGTCTTGACGGGGGCAAGACCTGGCAGGACCTGCAAAAGCTTCATGATGAATGGACAGGTGCAAACAGGGATATGATTGAAACAAAGGAAGGCAATGTTATCCTGTCATCAATGATCATGAGGCATAATCCGGGCCATCATACAGTAGTAACATATACCTCAAAGACAAATGGATTTAACTGGGTTCGTTCGAATGTTATTGACCTGGGGGGCGTTGGCCATCACAGCGGGGTTACCGAGGCAACAATAGAGCAGCTTAACGATGGAAGGATATGGATGCTTATGCGTACCAACTGGGGAGTATTCTGGGAGGCATATTCTGAAAATCAGGGGTTGACCTGGAAAAATTTCAAACCTACAAAGATAGATGCCAGTTCTGCACCGGGACTGCTTGCAAGGTTGGAAAGCGGTCGTTTAATCCTTGTTTGGAACAGGTATTTCCCTGAAGGTAAAAATGAATATCCGTTAAGCGGAGGAGATGGTAACTGGTCTGAAGTGCCAACAAGTAACCATCGTGGAGAACTATCCGTGATGTTTTCCGGGGATGATGGCAAGACATGGAGTACGCCGGTCGTTATTGCCGGTATAACTGATAAAAGTAAGACAAAGACACTTTCATATCCTCGTGTTTTTGAAGCAAAACCGGGGGAAATATGGATAACTACCACTTATGCCGGATTCGCCGGGTATCTGAGTATTAAGTTGTTTGAAAAAGATTTTGTGCAATAATTACTTAAGAAGTTCTTACCGGTAAGAATATAATTTTAAATTCACTGAAATGCCACAAGCTTCCGGATGATTTATCAGAAATAAGCTTCCGGCCATTGATTTGAATTAATATAGAATATTTTTTAAAATTTAAATAATGGTATATAATGATGACAGAAAATAATTCATTAAGCAGGCGATCTTTCGTGAAAAATATGGGAATAGTTACTTCTCTGAGCCTCACAAATCCGGGTATCATTTCAGGTGGGACCAGGCAAAGCCCGGAGAATAAGTCACCAAACAAATTTAAGAAAGGATTAACAGGTCCTTGTGTTTCGGTAAGAACCCCTTTTACCAAAGATGGTGATATCGATTATGACGCCATGCGTAAACAAATTGATTTCAGCATTGATGGCGGGGCCAATGCAATTATCCTCACTTTTGGTGACAGCCTTTATTCTCTGTTTTCTGACGATGAAATAGCATTGGTTACTAAAAAATGTGTAGAGTTTGTTAAAGGCAGGGTCATGGTTGTGGCTGCCACCGGAGAGTGGCATACACGCAAAAGTGAAGAATTCGCAGTGTATTCTGCTGAAACAGGGGCGGATATGTTAATGGTACTTCCACCCGACTGGGCCGGGTCCTGCACTAAGGAGACACTGGTCAATCATTATTCTGTTGCCGGAAAACATATACCGGTTATGGTGGTCGACAACTATCTTGGCAGAAGGCCTTCTTCATTTGCTTTGGCAGTATTGAAAGAACTGTATGATAATGTTCCAAGTGTTGTGGCTCTTAAGGATGATGTCACAAGAACCCTTGTAAGGGAGATTTGTCTGATGACACACGAGCGCTGGGCGTTAATAGCAGGTGGACAAAAACAGAATCATATTAATATGTTGCCTTACGGAGTGGATGGCTATTTCTCTTTAATGACAACATTTCATCCGGAGATTGCACGGAAATACTGGGATGCCATTCAAGCTAACAATATGGATGATGCAATAAAGATAGTAAGAGACTATGACATGCCGGTATTCAAGTTCCTGCTGGGCCTTGAGGGAAGTTTTGATGCGGGTATGCACGGAATGCTTGAAATAACCGGTTTGGGAAAACGTTACCGAAGATTGCCTTATCATTCACTGACGGATAAGCAGATGGAGGAGCTGCGCGATTTTCTGAAGTCAAAACCCTACGTTCAGAATTTTAGTTGATAATCGATTCAGGTCATTTAATAATCATGAAGATTATTATATTATTATAACTACTTATTATGAATATAATTAAACAAATGAAAAATTATCATATTGAAAAATTTGTTACTTCGAATTTCCGGACAGGAGGAAAATTTAATTTCTTCCCTGTTCATTTTATTATTTTTGTTTTTATCATTTCCGGATTTTTATTCGCCTGTCATCAGTCAGCTCCGGTCCCTAACTCAATAGAGATAAAGGATTATCGTGTATTTTATGATGGCCAGGATCAGGGATATAACACTATTTCGGGTAGTTTCGTTAACATGGGTAATGAAATACGGGGTGTATTTACCGGAGGGACATATGGTGATATGACAACAGGAAAAAGACCTTTTCTTATCATATCAAAAGATATGGGCAAGACCTGGTCGGAACCCGAACTCTTTGGGCAGGATCTTTTGATAAACCCTGATGAGTGGGAGAAAGAAGCTCTTCGTCTGGGTATTTACGGGCCCACTAAGGATGGTACTTTACTATGTGCAGGAGACCAGTTTACTGAAGGTGATGAGGGAACAGGGGCTCTCAAGGATCCCCAATGGAGAAATCATACTTTAAATATCGGTAGAATGGAAAAATCTTCCGGACAATGGTCTTTTAACCGTTACCCTAGTGGTACATTCCTGGGGGAACAATTCATGGCAGGAGGAGTCCAGTTAAAGAATGGAAGACTTGTTTATACAATTTGGGGAGCAAAGAATAAAGGGGAGAACTGGAGATGTGGTGTGATGATAAGCGATGATGACGGTATTTCATGGAAATACAGGGATGTTGCTTATGAAAGTGACCCGGGAATAAGGGACAGGCCTGATGTTATGGCCGGATTTAATGAGCAAAGCCTGTTTTTAACACCTAAAGGTAAGCTGATTTCCATTATCCGGGGAAGGGAAAAATTGGGCCGTGTTACGGATAGCCCCAGGGATACCTGGTTTTTTCGTTGTGAAAGTAATGATGATGGAGAAACCTGGTCAGAATATGAGCTGACAAACATTGCAGGTACCGGAGCGGCAGGAGTGGGATTGACATTGCCGGATGGTTCATTGTTGCATGCATGCCGTGTTCCCTATTCCAGAAGTATGTATCAACTGCCGGAACCGGATTTCTTCGGGCTTCATTTCGCAAGAAGTTTTGATGAGGGTAAAACATGGCAGACTGAAAAAATTATACAAAGAGATCCGGAAGGTCAACCTTTTAAAAATTATTATAACGCCATGAATGGTGAATTCCTTCAGATAAATGATAACGAATGGCTATATATATTCGGACAGTTTGACCGGGAAAATGAAATATACAGGATACTATCCTGCACAGTGGCTGTTAAATAAGAGGTTAATACACAAAAAGACATTTAAAGATTAAAATTTAAGGATGTACCCTGCCTGAAATGAGGCAGAAAATCCTTAAGCGTAAAGTATCAATCGATTTTTATCAATATTATGAAACGGGCATCCCGGTTTAAAACGGGAACTAAAAGCATGGTTAAGCATATGCGGGCAAGCTTTATAATACCATTGAAATAATTAATTTTAATCATATGAATAGATTATTACAATCAGCAGCATTGCAATTGTCCAGGTTTGATCTGTATTTTTATTTGAGAACATTAATTTTTATAGTGATGAGTATTTTTCTTTTTTCTTTATCGGGATGCAACGAAAGGCCGGGAACATCAGATCAAAATGAACAGGATTCCAATGAAGTAGATGATACAAGTCAGTACAACATCAGTACAGGATTGATCTATCGTAATCCAAAGCCTCATGTATTCAGCAGGCATGGATATTTTCCATCGGTAACTGTAACGGATAATGGACAGATGCTGGCATCCTTTGCAATTGGGGAAGCTTTTGAAGCTGCTAATTCAGATACCTATATTTCAATATCCGGGGATATGGGCGGGACATGGAGTGACCCGGTAAGGCTTCTTGATAAGGATGAAAATATTCTTGTTTCAAATTATGCCAGGATTGCATCTATGCCTGATGGCTCAGTGGTAGCTAATATCGTTAGGTGTCATCGCGAAGACCATCCTGAAGAGGGGCTTGCAAATCCTGAAACCCTGGGTTTTGTACCGACAGATTTATTGCTCCTGCGTTCGCATGACTATGGAAAATCATGGGGAGATGAAGAGTTGATCATTCCTCCTTTGACAGGGCCTTCATTTGAAATGTGCAGTTCCTTACTGGCGCTGAGAGACGGCAGGTGGATCTGGCCAACCTCAACCTGGAGGGGCTGGGATGGATATTGTCCTGAAGGTATGAAGATGGTAGCACTTGTGTCGGATGATAAAGGTAAATCATGGGGCTCCTACATGGAGGTAATGAACAGAAGTGACGAAAAAATAATTTTTTGGGAGGGGAAGATCATAGAATTATCAGATGGTACACTGCTGGCTGTAGCATGGGCTTATGATGAGGCCAACGGGAAAGACCTTCCGAACCAATATACTATAAGCAGGGATGGCGGAAAAACATGGCAGAAGCCTTCTTCTACCGGGATCATGGGTGAAACTATGGCTATAGCAGGTATGCCTGACGATGAAATAGTTGCTGTATACAGGAGGATGGACAAACCCGGTCTCTGGGTGAACAGAGTGAGAATAGAGGGGGATAAGTGGATAAATAACAGTGAAATACCCCTCTGGGGTGTTCAGCATGGAAGCCTTATTGACAAATCAGGGAATATGGTCCAGGATTTTAATGAACTGAGGTTCGGGGCTCCCTGTGTGACTGTTTTGCCTGACACAACAGTTTATATTGCTTTCTGGTGTTATGAAAATATGGTATCCAATATAAGATGGTTTAAACTTGATATTAATAAATCTGATAATAAGAATAAAATGGAAAATACGCGTGATTGCCGGGTATCTGAAGGTACACCCCTTCCTGATGAATTTATTAGGGGAGGACATGCCGGTGGAATGCTGGAAAACAGTGTGGTCGTTGCCGGAGGAAATAACTGGAGTAAAGATAAAACAACTAAATACTGGCTTAAGAATTCACTGTTTTTCAGGGATGGCAGATGGGATGCAGGGCCAGACCTCCCGAAGCCTCTGGCATATTCAATGTATGCACATGATAAAAACGGTTTATACATTGCCGGCGGAACTGTTGACGGAACTTTATTATCTGCGGATACTTATGTCTTGAACTCATTGAAAGAGGGTAGTGGATGGAAAGAATTACCCAAATTACCAAAAGCAATGGCTTACGGGGCAGGAGCGATTAATGACGGGAAATTTTATGTGACATGTGGATCATATGGAAGTGAGAACTCCAATGATATGTGGGTATTGGATTTAAATAATCCGGCTGCTGACTGGCGGAAATGTAAATCTTTACCCGGAAAGCCCAGGATGTTCCCCTCACTTGCAGCAGCAGGCAAATACATCTATCTGCTTGGAGGTTTGGCGGAAACTTCCCCTTTAACTCCCTTGAATGACATCTTTCGTTATGATCCCGGTAAAGATGAATGGGAACAACTTAAGGATATGCCTTTTAAAGGTTATGCCTGGGTAAGCAGTCCACTGGATGATAAGCATTTGATTGTAACAGGAAGGGCCGACGGCAAGATCTATGATGAAGTATGGATACTTGACCTGAACGATTCATCATTTAAAGTGGCTGGCAATCTTGTCATTACCTCAACAACCGCACCATTGGTCCCTGTAAGGAAAAATGAGTGGTGGCTTATCGGAGGTGAACCAGACGCGAATAAAAACCGTACAGGCAAGGTTTCTGTAATTGAAATAGACCATTAAAATATTATATCCGAATGAACAGTAAACTAAGCTTTTCATCTGAAATTGTAAACCGGTTTTGCCAGGTAATATTTATTATCATCATTGTTAATATACTAATACTACTGATATCCGGTTGCGCTGTGAAAAATGATACTGAACCGCCGGAAGCAGTATATAAATTAGGAGACCGGGAAAAAAGCCTGGTAAAATTACCTGATGGCACCTTTATGCTTTTTATTAATGACGGGAAAAGTCTTAAATCAATAACTTCAGAGGATTGTCGTACATGGACCAGTCCGAAGGTTGAAATTGAAAATCAGGATGAACCCGGAGTGGTTTTGGTTTTGTCAGACCGGGAGGGGGAACTGCACAGCATAAGTATGGTGAGGAGGGAGGTTACTCCAACGTCCGATAGTCTAAGAGGGCCGGCAGCTACCATAATGTTGGATCTTTGGCACAGAAAGACAATTAATAAAAGAAAGCAATGGGAACCTCCTAAACGAATTTTTGAAGGTTATTGCGGAGCTGTTCTGGATTTCAAACAATTAAGGAGTGGAAGGCTTATTGTACCTTTTGCTTACTGGGTGGCTGGGCAGGACCCCTTGCCATGGGGCCTGAATATATCTACAGTTGTATTTTCAGATGACGGGGGAAATACATGGCATATGTCTGATGCAAAGCTTAAAGCTCCTGCTTATAGTAACTATCCGGGGAACAACTATGGAGCAATTGAACCGGCAGTTGTTGAACTTGAAGAGGACGGTCATTTATACATGCTGATGAGAACTCAGACGGGATTTCTTTATGAGTCCTTCTCTGATGATAACGGAACTAATTGGTCCACACCGGCAGCATCGCGTTTTTATAGTTTTAACGGCCCTCCACTTCTTAAAGAACTGCCTGAAAGAAGAATCTTTTTAGTATGGAATAATAGTGATAATTCTCCTAAGCATAAAGGACAGGGCGTTTATGGAGGACGAGACGCAATTCATGCAGCTGTATCTGATGATTATGGTAAAACATGGAAAGGATTCCGTGAGATTCATCGCGATCCCCTGAGAAATGAAACTCCGCCAAAATTCGGAGACAGGGGTACTTCATATGCTAATTCACCATTTGGGGTTAATGGTGATGTTATGCTGATAACTGGAATGGGGGAGGGTCGCCGTCATATTGTTGAAGTTGATGTTGACTGGCTGACTGCGAAGCATCATGAAAGTGATTTTTCAACAGGTTTGGAAGAGTGGTCTGTATTCAAGCAGTTCGGGCCTGCCTTAAGGTATTGGAGAGACCGTGTTACCGGCCCCGTATTGGTTGACCATCCCGCTTTAAAAGGCCAAAAAGTTTTACACATACGCAGGCCTGACGAAAAAGATCCGGATGGCGCTGTTTGGAATTTCCCTAATGGCATGAGCGGAAAGCTTGTTATTAATATTATGCTTAATGAGGGTTTTAAAGGTGGAAGTATTGCCCTTACAGACCGTTTTTTTAATCCTTGTGACGGACATGGGGAAAGACTGGCAATGTTTTACCTGCCTGTGAGCAGTGATGGCCGGCTTGCTGATGGTACATTTTTGACCAAAGTACAATGGCATAAACTTGAATTTATTTGGGATATCTATGAAAAATATTGTAAAGTCGTTAATGATGGCAGGGAATCAGTTACCCTGCCTCTGAATAACGAAACTCTTAATGGATTAAGTTATCTGAGATTGAGGTCAACTTCCCCGGAACCAGATTTGTCAGGCTATTTCATTGAATCTGTAATTGTGGATATTGATGATAATATTGCAAGGGAGGTTAGCCCTCAGGAAAAGAAAATTGCTGAAGATGATTATCGCTCTAAGTTGATAGTTGATGAATGGGGGGAGAACAAGGATAATGCTGATGATAATAAAAAGGGTTCATCAGTGGAAGGATTTTATTAATAATCAGGCTTATGCATTAATTAAAATTGTAATTTTTTAGTTGATCGACAGGTAATATAAACTTATATTATAAAGTGGTTTATTAACTAAAAAGTTGCATATTTGAGACTGATCTGAATAGGGTGCAAAGTGTTTTTATTAAGAGACTGTAAGAATTTATTATATTGATTATTAGTTTAATATGAAGGCAAGTATTCTGTTAATAAAAGAATTACTTTTTTAAACGGGGCACATATAAATTTTTTTGGAGTTATGACTTATTTTAAAAAAGTTGTTTATTCAATAGTGATTTTTATTGTAGCTGTGATATGGACATCTGCGGCTAAACCTTTGAATTATGAGAATATTAGCAAAGATGTTGTTTTTGAACATCAAAATGATACAGACACTGTTACTATTGTTGCTTTCGGAAATTCAATTACTGCCACAAGAAAAACCATTAATAAAGTTTTTGCCCAAAGATTACCAGGTCTTCTTTTGGAAAATGGGATCAAAACACGCGTAATTAATTCAGGAATAGGAGGAAGCCATACCGGACGTCAATCTGACCATAACCTGTTTAAAATAAAACATGCACTGGATCGTTTTGATTCGGATGTAATTGCACACAATCCGGATGTGGTGCTAATTGGTTTTGGAACAAATGATGCACATATTGACAGTAAGGTGAGGGGTGGAAAATCAAGAATACCTTTGGACAAGTATAAAGATAATCTGGAGTACATGATTAACAGGCTTCTTGAGCAAAATTCCGGTATCATTCTTATCGCCCCAAATATTCTTGGGGCAAAATACGGGGATGTGCAGAATGATAGATTAATTCAATATGTAAAGGTTGTCAGGCACCTGGCAAGAAAATATAAATTAGGATTAGTTGATAATTATAAGCTATTCATCAAATTTCAAAGGAAATCAGGAGAGAGTTATGATTCTTTGATGTTGGATGGTGTGCATCCTAATGACCGGGGACATGAATTAATAGCCGGTGAGTTGGTAAAGGAGGTTTTAAAAATATTAAAGAATTGAAATTATTAATGATATGACAGCAAACAAAATTGGAGACGGATTTTATCCGGCCTTAGGGACTCCATTAAAATCAAATGGGTCTCTGGAAAAAGAGAGTTACACAAAAGGGATTGAGTTGATGTTAGAGTCAGGGGCCGCCGGGGTTCTGTGTATGGGATCAATGGGTAATATGGCGAGTATCAGGAACAGTGAATACCCTGTAATAGCAAAACAATGTTGCAAGGCAGTTAACGGAAAGGTTCCGGTAATGGTTGGCGTAATGGATTGTTCTGTGTCACGGGTGCTTGACAGAATAGACGCACTGGGGGATATTGAGATCGATGGTGTTGTAGCCACGGCACCATTCTATTACAAGCTAAGTCCAGGTAATATAATTAGTTTTTTTAAGATGTTGGCCAAAGAATCAAAATACCCGGTATATATGTACGATTTGCCACCTGTTACCCAGGCACCTGTTTCAATGGGTATTATGGAGGGCCTTAAGGGGGAAGCAAATATAAAAGGTATAAAAACAGCCAACCTGGCAATGATACTCGAAATGCAACGCAGTAATTTTGCAAAAGATGATTTTTCAATTCTTTACAGCGGACTCGATTTATTCGATGTAGCCATCAAATATGGAATCAAAAAAAATCTGGACGGAATGTTTACCTGTACTCCTTATAATTCCAAAATGATGTATGCAAATATTGATAATGGTGATGACAGGATAATTTCTGAAAGCCTGAAAAACATCCTGACGTTAAGAAATATATTTATTAAGGAGAATGTTTTCTCTGCATATGCATATGCAATGGAGTTATTGGGCTGTCCTGGCAATTACCAACCTGATTATGAAGTGCCGGTATCTGAAAATCTGAAAGAGGAGATTCTCAGTTGTATGAAGGCAATAAAAGAAATATAAGTTTTTTATTAAAAATTTCGTCATCATAGAAGACTTGTAGTATTTATAAGACCGGTTTCAGGAAATTTCTGTTTTGCTTAGGGTGTATTTTTAAGGGTTCATTGTTTTATTAACCAATTATCTAATTACTATAATAATATTAATTAGAATGGATATCAATGGTGGAAAAAAGAATAATTTAATTTATATATGAATATGACATTATTATTTTCCATTGCTTATGGAATAAGCTCTAACCTGCTTCAGATACAGATCGGATTGCTTGACAAAATCATAATATTAGTTTATGGTATTGGAATGCTGGGCATCGGGTGGTACTATTATTTCCGGCAAAAGAATAAAGAGGATTACTATTTGGGAGGCCGTACAGTTAATCCGGTTATCGCAGGAATTTCAATGTATGTTGCGTTTTTCAGTGCGATATCATACCTGGCTATACCGGGAGAGGTGGTCAGGTACGGAGCCTTGTATCCTCTTGCTATCCTGGTGGGTACTCCCGTTATTTATCTTCTGGGGAGTTATTTTCTTATTCCGTTTTTTATGAACCTGCCCATATTAAGTGCTTATGAAATACTCAAAAAACCATTGGGGGAAGGTATGCGGCAGTTTGGATCATTTGTTTTCATAATCACGCGTTTATTATGGATGGCCTTGCTTATATATCTTGCATCCAAAGCAATGGTTGTTATGATGGGATGGGATGAAAGTTACATCCTGATAATTACCATTGTTCTGGGAATCATTACTCTTTTATATACTACAATGGGAGGCCTTGAAGCCGTTATTGTTACTGATGTTATACAGTTTCTTATTTTGCTTCTTGGTACTATTTTGACAATTATAATTGTATCAGTTAAAACAGGAGGATTTCTTCAAATTTTTCCTGAAAACTTTTCCGATAACTGGAAGAACGTCAGTTTTATCAGTTTCAATCCTTATGTGCGCCTGACAATCTTTTTTGCATTTATTAATAACATTGCCTGGTGGTTCTGCACTGCAGGTTCAGACCAAATGGCAATTCAAAGGTTTATATCAACCAGGGATTTGAAATCAGCCCGCCGGACTTTTATGTTTACGCAGATAGGGCAGGCCAGTATAGTTATTTTGTTGTTGTTGGTAGGATTATCGGTTATGAGTTTTTATAATCTGAATCCTGAATTATTACCCTCCGGAAATCTTGCTTCTGCCGACAAAGACTTTTTATTTCCGTATTTTATAGCTAGTCAATTCCCGGCAGGTTTGTTGGGCCTTATTATTGCCGCATTGTTTTCAGCATCAATGTCCAGCCTGTCGGCAGGTGTTAATTCTATGAGTTCCGTGATCACTGCTGATATTTTGCCTTTAATAATAAAGGACAGTAAAAAAATTGACAATATTAAGAATATCAGGTTGATGAGCGCATTGATTGGTGTCGTGGTTATATTATTAAGCCTTTTAATTGATTCTGTTCCGGGAAATATTATTGAAGTGACAACTAAGACTAACGGATTGTTTGTAGCACCCTTGTTCAGCCTGTTTTTCAGCGCCCTGTTTATCAAGAAGGCTAAGCCATTTGGGGTATTTATGGGTGCGGGTTACGGTTTTATGACTGCCTTTTTGATAGGATTCTGGGATGTAATTACCGGAAATCCGCCCATGTCTTTTTTGTGGATAACTTTTATGTCCCTCATATCTTCTGTACTGTTCAGCTTGATATTTAATTTAATTTTCCCGTCCATCAAAGGTAAGAAATCTGTATTAGTGGGTCTTTTATTATTAGTTCCGTGGATAGTGCTGTTTATTTTGATATAGAGGGACTGGTACTTTAGTGTTTGGGTAATTTAATTGCCGCTTCGGGGGAAACTGCCAAAGACATTCCTGCAGAAATACAAACACACAACTATATAACTAATGAAAACCTATTACGTTTACATTCTGACCAATGTAGGTAAGAATGTTCTATATATTGGTGTAACTAATGATTTAACACGCCGTCTCCGGGAGCATAGAACTAACCACGACAGTATCAATGCTTTTACTTATAAATATAATTGTTATTACTTGGTTTATTATGAAGAATTCAACAATATTGATCAGGCTGTTGAAAGAGAAAAGCAACTTAAAGGATTAAAAAGATTCAAAAAGGAGGACTTGATCAATAAGTTCAATCCCGGATGGATTTTCCTGAATAACGACGTGTAATACTTAAAGAACCATTGCCCAAATTGTCATCCTGAACGCAGTGAAGGATAGGCCTCTTAGGTGCACTGCCCAAATTGTCATCCTGAACGAAGTGAAGGATCTCCCACTTAGGGGGCACTGCCCATGTTCCGGAGATTCTTCATTCCGCTTCGCTCCATTCAGAATGACAGGCGTGGTGCCCATGTTCCGGAGATTCTTCATTCCGCTTCGCTCCATTCAGAATGACAGGAGTGAATGCATATTTAATACGCTTGGGTATCCAAATCCTGAAAACAGAACAATGATAAAAATTATAGATATACGCAACTAAATACACGCATTTTTCATCATTAAAATGAAATATAGCCTTTAAAAAAATGAAAAAATGGAAATTCTTAATTATTACCTTACTTGGCTTATCACTTGCAACATTTTCATGTAAAAAGGACGTTGAACCCGAAAAGCAAAGCGAAATTCTGAAGAAATACCTTGAAATAAAAGCAAAAACAAGTGCTTTTAACGTAGGTGTCCCGAATATGGACAATTGTATGAGTGCTATAGGGAATAGTCAATTCCTCAGCGGGAGCCTGAATGCTGAATCTGTTAGATACGACTCGGCCTATTATACCGAACCCGGGCCTGGATTTGACAGCACCGTGTACTACGAATTTATTTCCTGTGCGGTTATTACCGAAACAAAAAATGCAAACGGCACCATTACCACCATATACGATTATGGGGAAGGATGCGATGAGTACGGAAGTTTTACAAGCGGGAAAATCTCTTATACATGGAGCAACACCGGATCAGATTACTATTCAAAAGTTGTTTATGAAGATTATTACAGTTATGGTGTTACCATGAATGGTTATTCAGAATACAGCTTTAAATCAGACGGCAACTCATATTATGAGTACGATACTTTATACAATAAAGGGGATACCGATGATTCAATTTACTATATTATGCCTGCAATATGGTGGTGGTCTGGTACCTCAGTCGCCACCGAAAACATTACCATGAAATTTGATGATGGAAGTATTTTAAGTTACACCTCCGATTATGAAAACAAGATGGATAACAGAAGTTCAACAACAATCCGGGGAGAATTTTACTATGTAAATGAATCCGAGGGATATTCATATTCCTACAGTGTTGTTAAACCCATAATAAATAATTATGAATGTACTGAATCATGGGTACCTGTATCGGGCATTGAATCTACTGTTTTTATTGAAAATGGCATAACAACCGGGATAGAAACCGACTACGGCAACGGTGAATGTGACAACCTGGCAAAAATAACCGAAAACGGTGTCAGTGAAATAGTTGACTTTGGTAAATTAATTTTCGAATACGCCGACGATGCTGTAACTACTATCAGTTCACCAGGCAGGAAAAAATAACTATCGGGTTAGCTTAAGCCATATAATTTTCTGAGCGGGGAATATAATGGTTATTTAACCTCAAATTCTCCTTTAAGGCGTATATCCTCACATGAGCTGCCAACCATAACCTCAAATACCCCGGGCTCAACAACCCTCTCCAGATGCTTATCCAAAAAGGATAAATGATGAGGGGTAAGTGTAAAGGTCACTGTTTTTTTCTCTCCTTGGGAAAGGCTGACTTTTTCAAAGCCTTTAAGTTCTTTAACAGGTGTTGACATTGAACTTATCACATCATTGATATACAGCTGCACAACCTCTTTACCTTCCCTCTCTCCCGTGTTTTTTACATCAACACTAACATTAACCTTCCCTGCCGGTCCTGTCTTCCCGGGTGTGATCTTAAGGTTACTGTATTCAAACGTAGTGTAACTCAGTCCGAAGCCAAATTCCCATAACGGAGTGGCAGGCATATCCGCATAGGCTGTTCCCCAACCGTGGTTTATCCAATAATCTTTTGAAGGTTTATAGTTGTAATATACCGGTAATTGCCCCGAATGACGGGGAAAAGTAATTGGTAATCGTCCTTCGGGATTGTGATCCCCGAATAAAACATCAGCAACAGCATCACCTCCCTGCTCGCCGCAGCTCCATGCCTCAACTATTGCAGGTATATTCTCAGCCGCCCACCGTATCGACAGGGGCCTTCCATTTATTAACACAACAACTGTTGGTGTCCCGGTCTCATAAACCGCCTTTAGTAAATCTTCCTGGAGCCCTGTAAGGTCAAGGCTTGCAACATCATAACCTTCCCCAACGGTACCCGGTCGTTTACAGCTCTCCCCAAGTACAACAATGGCAATATCTGATCCCTTTGCTGCTTCTGCTGCTGTACTTATTTCATTAATTTCATCCCCGATAACTTCACATCCCCTGACATAACTGACTTTTGTGTGAGATGAAACCTTGCCTTTGATCCCTTCCAATACGGTAACTACTTCCTGTAATACATTATTTGTAGTATAATCGCCCAGCTGGTTGGCCTGATCATCAGCATTAGGCCCAATTACTGCAACTGACTTAATATTTTTATCGAGCGGCAGAAGATTATTCTCATTTTTCAGCAAAACAATGCCTTCACGGGCTGCCTGTAAAGCCGTTGCCTTATGTTTATCCCTATGCATCACACGGGAAGCCTCTTCCCCGTCAACGTAAGGATTTTCAAATAATCCCAACCGGTATTTTACATATAGTACACGGCGCACTGCCCTGTCCAGTACAGCCATTGAGACTAAACCCTCTTCAACACTCTCCTTTAACATTCCCATGAAACCCTCTTCAAACCATATCCCGACATCTACTCCGGCATTTATGTTCCAAATTCCGGCCTCTTTCATTCCCGGAACTATCTTTTCATATATCAATATGCCTATTCCTCCGCCTTCACACTGCACTATCCCTTCAAAGCCAAGCTCCTCACGCAATATCTTTGTCATGATATTATACGATCCGTGCGCCGGCATCCCGTCTACCTCAGGATAGGTAGCCATTACGCTCAATGCCCCGCCTTCCCTGATACCTGCCTCCCAGGGAGGTAAAAACACCTCCCGGAGCATTCGTTCTGATATCTCCATTGCTCCCCTTTCCAAACCGCTCACCGGTGCACTTTGTCCGGGATAATGACAAAAGGATACTATTGCCTTTTCCGGTGAGGTCAGGTCTGTTCCCTGCATCCCTTTTACTATCGCGCGGGCAATACAACTGCTTAAAAACGGATCCTCCGAGTAAGCCTCCTCGTTACGGCCAAGACGCGGGTCCCTGATCGGTTCGATTACAATTGTGTTCAGAACATGTGTACCTATGGACCTGGCCTCATGGCCTGCCTGACTGTAGACCTCCCCAATAAGATCCATGTTCCAGGTGCTTCCCAGGCTGAGGCCTTCAGGATAGATGGTCGCGCCGGGAAACATAGCCCCGTGAGTGCCTTCTTCAATCAGGAGCAGTGGTATACCCAGACGACTCTCTTCTATAGCCATCTTCTGCCACTTGTTTATCATCCCGGCCTTATAGTCAGCAGCGCTGTCTATACCCATGGCATAAGCGAAAAATCCGCCACCGGGGCCCATACCTTTAACCAGCTCACCTTTAATGAATTTTTCCATTCCCTTTGATTTATCACCTGCTAATTTTGCTAAAGGTCCTGTTATGGGCATGTTGATCTGGCCTATCTTTTCCTCCAGTGTCATACGGGACAGAAGGTCGTCAATCCTCTGATCTGTCGAAAATAATGGATTTTTATAAACAGGCAATCCGGAAAATGGTTTCTCCCCTCTTTTTTTCTTTACATAAGAAGCAATATTATGTACATTGTCAATCCAGATACCATTGGCCGGATCGCTGGCATATTGACATAATGAATCAATTGTAGAAAGAAGTGATGTCTGACGGCCTGTTTCATCTATCTCATGACCGGCAAGTATCAGCCATTGCCCGCTGTTTTTTGCAGTTTCTATAAGGTTCAGTATCTCCTTAAAGGATTTCCCGTCGAGCTCCATCCCGGTAAGCTGCGCCATGTCGCAAAATCCCGGATCATTAGGCCCTTCATCAAGCCATCCTCTCCCGCTTTCGAATAAGGATGCTATCAAAGGGATATAGCTTTTTGCAGTAACTCCCCGGCCAACAAAGGTCTGTCCGCAGGGATAAGCAAAAGAAACAGGTTGAACCCCTAGTTGCTCCTTAATGAACCGGCTGGCGGAATCAAGCTCGGTTCTCATCTTTTCAAGAGAATAATTCTCAAGGGCTTTGTCCCTTGACCATGAAAAATTACCGCTGCATGGATGCACAATAGAATGATTGCCAATATCATGTCCATTTTTCACTGCCTGTTTCCAGTCATCAAGGCGTTTGGCCATATTCCCCAAAGACACATAGAATGTCCCTTTAACCCCATATTTGTCAAGCAATGGAATACCTTTATCAACCTGGCTTAACCTGGCATCATCGAAGGTTATGCTTAATCCCATCTCTTTCCCTTCCGGCCATTGAAATTCAGAAACTCCTGCACCGGGTCGGTAAGATGGAGCACCGGGTATGCTTTGTGGTCCGGTGGATTCCCGCGACGGTAAATAAATATCGCTATCAGGGGCTTTTGACTTATGACACTGAATGTTTAGAGATAGAAAGCCAATGACTGCAATACATATTGCAAAAGCTCTTAGTTCAAGGACCAGGTTCTTTCTGTTTAGCTTTTCCATAATTATTTTTTCACAGCAGGATTAACCTAATAAATGATCCATTATCAACATATCAAGCTCTTCATAGTCACGCTCTGAAATCAAAGCTTCAATCTTTGATTCATCAACATTTCTGGACAATTCAAGAAGACGCAGGAAAACTTTCCTGCTATTGCTCAAATGCCTTGTTGATACTTCAAGTTTTTGAGTTCTCATGGTTTTTACATCCAGACCCACATATTCGCCGTTATTGCCATAACCATGCCTGTCAAGTATCCTTACCTGATTAAAAGCCCTGCGGATATCAACTGAGCCAAAGGATTTATCCTGGTCAAATTTTAATCCGTTCTGGTCATTCAAATGCACAGTCCAGAGCTTATTGAAAGACATGGCATAACCCATTTCATCCGAAGGGTCCAAACCCGCAAGTATCGCGTGGGCACTCTCAATATTTACCCCGACCCTGGCCGGATCAGCACATAATTGAGCTAAACCGATAGCATGCCCTGTCGTTGGTATATAGGCATGGTCCATTGGCTCATTAGGCTTGGGCTCAATGCACACCCTTATTTTAGGATCATATCCCTGCATCTGGTTAATTGCATATACTATTCTCTCTGTCGATACCATGCTGTCTTTTGATTCCCTTATATATGTGCCTTCCCGTGCCAGCCATAATACAAGCAGGTCTGTTCCCAAAGAATTGGCTATATCTATCGCCCGCTTGCTGCGCTCAATGGCATATTCCCTGCAAGCAGCATCGTTAGAGGTATAACTGCCGTCAATGCCCCGTTCATCTTCCCATAACCTCGGAGCTACAAATTCTGCTGCCAAACCATGGTCCTCCAGTATTTTCCTCATATCTTTCGCCCGGGCAATTATCTGTTGAGCGGTAAGATCATTCATGTCAGGCACTGCATCGTCATCATGAAACTGAACGCCATCAAAACCAAGCTTCTTGTACATCGATAACTTCTCGCCCAGTTCTATTGATTTTCGAACCGGCGGGCCAAAAGAATCTGCCCCTTCATGTATATTCC
>CAZJGI010000022.1:0-46496 GCA_964545315.1 uncultured Prolixibacteraceae bacterium | reverse complement strand
CTTTTATTAAATATATACAGCCCTGTTTTTGCAGTAATGCCCGGCAGGTTTAACGAAAATTACCAAACAATTGTCAGATATAAGGATGAAAATATTTTAAAAAGCGGCTGGCTTCTGGGCGAAGAAAAAATTACTGGCAAATCAGCAATGCTGTCAGCAACTTATGGAAACGGAGAAATTATTCTTATAGGCTTTCCATGCCAGAACCGCAACCAAACTGATGGTACATTTAAGTTACTGTTTAATGCTATTTTAAAAGATTAACCTCCGGATGTGAATGTGTGAATGAGAGCAGCTTGAAGCTTGGGGCTTGGAGCTTGAGGCTAATTTTTAATAGGTGATTGTTTGATCGTTTCATTGTTTAATTAAGTTATATTTAAAATGAAAAGCAACCAATACAGTAAAATTATTTCCGTCTTGATTATAGTAATGATCATTGCTGTTACAATTTTTCCCGGATGTGTCAAGAATAAAGAATTTGACATGCAGGTAGAGGGACTTCTGTACCTGGACAATTCACCGGTGAGTATATATATTAAAGATGGCAGGATAGCGGAAATAAAAAAAATCGGCAGGTTATCTGATGCTTCTGAAAAGTTGATAATTGCCCCCGGCCTGATAGATAACCAGGTAAACGGATACAAAGGTTATTCATTTGTCAATATTGGAAGGGAGCTTACCCTTGAAGGCATTCATACCATAACAAAAGCTTTATGGGAAGCCGGTGTGACAAGTTATATGCCCACTATTACAACCAATGATCACCAAATCTTCCTGAAAAACTTCAAATTACTTGCTCAGGCAAAAAATGATCCTGAAAATCTGGGATCAATTCCGGGATTTCATCTGGAAGGGCCATATATCTCTCCGGTAGATGGTTACAGGGGAGCCCATCCGTTACAGTTTGTCCGGAACCCTGACTGGGAAGAGTTTATGGAATTGTATAATGCATCAGATAAGAACATCCTCCAGGTCACTCTTGCCCCGGAAGCGGAGGGAGCAATGGGTTTTATCACTAAATGCAGGGAACTTGGAATAGTGGTTGGATTAGGACATCATAACGGATCAGCTGCACAAATTTCACAAGCAGCAGACAGGGGCGCAGCGATCTGTACGCATCTGGGCAACGGAATGGCTAACACTATAAACAGACACGTCAATCCACTATGGCCCCAGCTTGCTGATGAGAGGCTAAAAGCAAGTATTATCTGTGACGGTTACCATCTTCAGCCTGAACAGATCAAAGTATTTTATAAAGCCAAGGGGCCTGATAATGTAATAGTTACTTCTGATGTCAGCCCCCTGGGAGGGCTCACTCCCGGGTACTACCTCAATGCAATCGGAGATACCCTGGAGTTAAAGGCAGAAGGTGTTGTTGTTTATCCTAAACAAAACGTGCTCAGCGGCTCAGGAAAATTACAGCCACAAATGATAGGACATGTAATGAAAGTCACAGGCTGTGACCTGGCAAAAGCAATCCAAATGACCAGTACAAATGTCGCCAGATTGTATAGCCTTAACGACAGGGGAGAAATAAAACCGGGGCTGAGAGCCGACCTGATCCTTTTTACTCTTAATGATTATCAGTTTAACCTCAAAAAAACTATAGTGGCAGGGAAAACTGTTTATGACCCACAAAAATAAATATGCCATAACATATTGTTTTTTAGTATTTTATTTTGTATTTTTTATTAAAAAATACTATGAACAATCTGATAGTGGGATTAATGATTTTTTTATTCCCGGTAATTGTAAATGCCCAGGATACAATTGTCAAAAGGAACGGAGAAAAAATTCAATGTATTGTAAAGGAGATCGGCACCACTGAAATCAAATATATAATTGAAGAAATCAATCCTGACGTCCTGATCGCAATTAAGAAAGATGAAGTAGATCAGATTATTTTCTCAAATGGTAATATTCAAAAATTTGAATCTGAGGAAGAACTTCAGGAAAGTATAGAGCAAAATTCTGCCGACCTTTTCGTTATGCAAAAGAAGAATGCACTTAAAATTGATTTTCTCAGCCCTATAAATAATACATTAAGCTTAACATACGAAAGATGTTTAAAGCCGGGAAGGTCATTGGAATTTTCATTGGGAGCTGTAGGCATAGGTTTTGCAGAAAAGGAAGATAACGCCTCAGGAATACTTTTCAGGGGAGGCTATAAACTCGTCAGAAGTCCCGATTTTTACCTTAAAGGGATGCGCTATGCTCACATACTTAAGGGCCCTTATGCAAAATTAGAGTTTGATTTTGCGAGTTATAAAATTGATGGACAGACTGATCCATTTTCTTCTGAGAGGGAAAATTATAACCTTACAAAATGGGCTTTTCTGCTTGTTCTTGGAAATCAATGGATTTTCAGTGACAATTTTGTGATTGACCTCTATTCCGGCCTCGGGGTTGGAAAAAATAATCTTCCTGATCTTGACTGGACTTACCCATATGGATTTTCAACACTGGGTAAGGAATTTCCAATGGCTGCATCATTTGGGATCAGATTTGGATTTTTAATCAAATAAAAAGATAATACCCTTCATTCCACTCTTAATCCTGTTATTAAATTCCTGTTTCGCAGATAATACCAGCTCAGCCATGCAATCCATACAATTCCGTTAGTGAGGATTAATGCGACAACCAGGGCGACGGTTCCAACAGAGGCATCGCTGTTTTCTGATAAAAATGCGGGAAGAGTGGCTGCCACTGCTGTAATAAAACCGGTTAACACGCCTGCCATAAGAAGCATTATATATTCTTTCATCAGCAGGCTGTAAAGCTGGACTGTTTTATATCCCAAAGCCTGCATCAATGCCAGTTCGCGACGGCGTTCCATGATGCTCCGTGCAAGAATGACAGCCAGGCCGAATGTTCCTATTATCATACCTAAAGCGCCCAAGGCAAGAAATATGCTCAGATAGGTGTTGGTTACAGAATAGAATTCAACAAGCCTCTTTGCCGTATTTTCCATCTCCCAGCCGTAATCGCGGAGCACGGACGATAATTCTTCCCCGATCTGTTCTTCCGCCTCCGGGTCACCATCTATCAAAAAAATATTTGAACCACTGGAAGAGGGGTAATTCTTTAAAAAGTTGTTATTGGAAATGATCACATATCCCTGGAATATTGATGGTTTTGTCCCTGCAATAAGCTTTAAACGGATAGTATCACCTGTTTCATTCTGGTACAACAGATAGTCGCCTGTTTTTTTACCTAATCCCCACTGTATAACTGTCTGGTCTGCAATAGCCGGTACATAACCGTCCTCAGTCATCATGTCCAATTCTTTCCATATATCACCGGTATCTTTTCCTTTCACGGTGGTTGCAAATGAGAACCGCCCTGACAGATCACCGGGATCAACACCCAGGATAGCGGGTTGTTCAATACGGTTAAGATTAAGGCAGCTTGCATCATCCCCGTCTGCTTTCCGGAACTGCACTGCCCTGAAATTTTCGGTTATACCTTCCTCTGCCCTTTTTTCGGGTGAGTTAAGATCATACAATACCGGCATGGTAGTTTCTGCGAAAAAAAGAAATCCTCCTGTCCCGCTTTTTTTATCCTGTGCATTGGCCAACAGGTCAAGCTTATATGAGCCGGTTGAAACTACAATGAAGGTACCCAGTGCAAACAAAATTACCACTGTCAGTGACCTGCCCCTGTTTCTTGTCATATTCAAACGGGCAAGCTTATTCAGGCTGACATTTTCTGCCTGTCCTAAACCGGTTCTGATAATTATTTTACGGTATATTAACAACAAACCTGATAATAACAGAGCGCCGGATATAAAAAACAGCACAGGACTGAGTCCCTCCGGCCTTATAAACTGCCTTATAATCAATATCAAAGGTACTCCGGTTAACAGCCATATCAATCCGTCGGGTACCTGCCTCCAGGTTTTAGTCACCTCTGTTTCTATCCGTTTCTGAAGGTCGGCAGTTTTGCGTCGCTGATATCTGAATAACGATACCGCAATTGCTGCCATCGAGATGACAAGGCTTATCAACAATCCTGTCATCAGAGTCAAAGGAACGATTTTGATAAGTAATACATTAGTACGGACGATTTCGAACCAAAGGGTATTTAAAATACGAAATACGCACCATGTATATACTAAAGATAACAGGAGTCCGGCGATACCTCCTGCCACTGCCACAACAAAGCCCTCCCTCATAAAGATTCCGCGAACCTGGTTCTCTTTGAATCCCAGTGCAGTGAGAATGCCAACCTCCCCTGACCGTGTTTCCAGGTTAAGGCGGAAAAGCAGTGCAGTCAGAATTATTGATGCAGCAAGTATAAAAAAACTCAGTCCCAGAAAGAGGCCGCTGAAATCGGTACCGTTTCGTGAAGCTGAAATGCCCTGTTCCCGGACCGGCTCAATGATGATTCCCAAATCTCCCGGTTGAATGTTTTCCTCAAATACAGCATTTATTTTTTTGATATTAAATTTTGATGAAGGGAACCTGACTGCCGTATATATTCCGAACCGGTTCTCCCACATCTCACGTGCTTTATTAAGTGATATATATGCTTTTGGTGCTCCCTTCCACCTGTTCCAGTATTCTTCATCCTTATCGCGGATAGCATCCAGGTTGATGGGTACTCCCGCCTCCCATTCACGGCAATGGCCTGCATCTGAGAGTCCGGGAATCCATGGCATCCGGGTTGAATCAGCCCAGTCAGCCGACATTGAAACCACCTCCCTGACCCTAAACTCAGCCTCTTTTTCCGTAAGCTGCCGCAACGGCCCTATTTCATAATATTTCAACACCACCTTATCACCGGGTGCGGCATCCAGATCATCTGCAGTCCATCTGGTCAAAATTATTTCATCGTCAGCAAGCCATTTCTCGTCAATTGATGAAACAAAAGAGTAAGGCACTACATGCTGTTCATTTTCATCATTAACGTTTACCCCTTCTCCTTTTAAGACAATGCTGTTAACAAAATATGTTATCAAAGGTTTCGCATCAGGGAGTTGTCCGATAGTGCGGGAAATAGCAGGCTCCATAAAAACCCTCTCAGTGGATATCTCTGTCTCCCCTGGTTCATCAATCTGCTTAATTCTGAGTCCGGCATCATCAGGAGCCAGGCACCTGGAGACAGTCTGCCTGATATCTTCATTATCCAGACCGGTATTGATCAGAATATTGTTAGCCCTGCCTTCAAAATTCATAAGCCTGTTAAGCTCTTTGCCGGAGATAAATATATTATACGGGGCACTTTGTGAAGTTTTAAGGTTAAACCTGCCCATATCTTCTTTCCCTGCTATCTTCTTAACTACAGCTCTCAGTGAAACGCTGGTTTCTTCAGCTGAAACAAAGGGGGCATTTAGCGGCATCAGGCTTGCCTTTTTAATCCTTAGAAGTAAATTATCTCCCTCTGCCACTTCGAGACCGTCTGCAACATTTTTGCTTATAATAATTTCATTATCAGTAAGTTTTGAATAAATATCTGTCTGGGCAATTTTACTGAAGCTGTTGTCCACCCCGACAACCTGAACCCGGTTTATCCGCCGGAGGCCACCGTCTGCTATAGCCACACCTTCGAGCAAAAGAACAGGAGAAGAGGTGATTTGCGGGTTATCAGCTTCTATCTCTGCGGCAATCTCCTGCCGGAAATATCTCTCGCTGGCAGCAACAAGGTGAGTGGTTGATCCCAACCTGTAAAATGTAGTCTGTTCAAGACTGTAACGCACTGAATCTCCAATGATCAAAGAACCGGTCATTACCATTGTGCTTACAGCCACTCCTGATGCAACGAGCAGGTTAGCCCGCAGGTAATGAACAAATGATTTTAATATATAGGTGATCTTTGTCATATGATATTTAACTGGTCTGTTATTATCAGGCTAATACACCATTTTTCAGAATATACCTTTTATCCATTTTATTTGCGAGTGGGACAGAATGGGTAACGGTTATGAGAGTTACTCCCTCTTCGCTGCTAAGATTTACCAGCAACTCAGTCAAAGCCAGGGCATTCTCTTCATCAAGAGCCCCGGTCGGCTCATCAGCCAGCAGAAGTTTGGGTTTATTAATAAGCGCCCGCACTACAGCAGTTCTCTGACATTCACCTCCCGATAACTGGGAAGGTTTCTGTTTCCTCTGCTCCCATAATCCCACTTTGTGTATCAGATGTTCTGCCCACTCTTTTTGACCTGCCGATATCCTGCCTCCGTCAGGGAGGGCAGGCAGGAGCACGTTTTCCCGGAGAGTCAGTTGAGGCAAAAGGTAATGCATCTGAAAAATAAAACCAAGGTGCTTATTCCTGAAAGTTGCAAGTCCCGTTTTTGAAAATTCTGTAATATCACTGCCGTCAATAAGTATATTCCCCCTTTCGGGCAGGTCAAGAGTCCCAATAAGGTTCAGAAGAGTAGTCTTACCTGAACCGCTCGGGCCGGTCACTGCAATCTTCTCTCCCATCTCAACCTCCAGGTTCAGGCCGTTCAATACCTGCCGGTAGCTGTGAGTTCCGGGTTCCCCATATCCCTTAACTATATTTTGAAGTTTAAGAAGCATGCTTTATCAAGTTAATGAATGTAGTGTAAGAATATTGTTATAAAAGTTTATTACTTTGCGAGTGACCCGTAAAGGTTAATTATACCTGCAGCCTGCTTATCAATGTTAAATTTTTCCATGGTGCCTTCATATCCTGAATAACTAAAAAGTTCAAGTCTCTTAGGATCAGACAGGATTTCAGCCCATGTTTCACTAAGCTTTTCAGGAGTATTCGGTTCATAAATTACTCCTCCGCCCGACAGGCTAACGATCTCCGGGAATGCTCCAAGGGCAGGTTGTACAACCGGCACTCCCGACACCATAGATTCAATAAGGTACATCCCGAATGCTTCTCCAATCCGTACCGGAACAGAGACCAGGGCTACTTTTTCAAAGAATGCGTGTATAGCATCATCCTCAAATTCAGTAAGTATTTCAAACTTATCTTCCAGCCTGTTTGCTTTGATCTTCCTTACCTGCTCTTTTACAAATTTTGCATCATCACCTGTATAACCGCCTGTAGCAATTAATTTGACATCGTCAAATATGGGATTTTCTTTTAATTTAATAAATGCATCAACTACAATATCAAAGCCGTTATCATAACACATACGTGAAATATACCCCACATTTCGTGGTTTTTGACTTGCGGGAATAAAAATATAATCTTCATGATCAACTCCCAGGTGCAAAGTATGAACCCTGGCGGAAGGAAGGCCCATCTTCACCTTCATGATCCGGGCATAAAATTCACTCACTGCCACCATGGCATCCACATCTTCAGCCCTCTTTTGCATTATTTTCCATATTTTTTCCCTGAATGCAGGCCGCATTACATCAACCCATACATCCTCATCCTGAAGGGAACAGACCACCGGAACACCAACCTCCTCCTTTAATCTTTTTGCCAGTCCCAGAAGGAGAGCATTTGAGAGATGGATTATATCAGGTTTACAGTTGCCCGCAATCCACGAAACCAAATGTTCAAGCTCATCCCTTTGTGCTCCCTGCTCCCCAAGCAACATCGAAACTGTCATATCTTCCAGTCCTTTGGCCCGGGTGGAACCTGCCATTGATGCTGCCATTTTCATCATTGGTTTCGAGTTCAGAATTTTGTCAAACCATGCCGGGGCATTTCTGAAAACCGGATAGACCTGTTTAAGATAAGTGCTGATTGCACCATAAAAAATCGGTATGTCAGCAATGTCATGCTCATCAGAAAAAAGCGGCAGGTACATGGGTATTTTTGTCACCCTGTGCCCCTGTTTGCGCAGGGCATTAAAATATTTACTGTCGCGCAGGCAGTTTCCACAATAGAAACTGCCACCCGAGCCTGGTATAATCTGAATAATATTCATATCGTCATTTTTATCAAAAGTATCCGGCTCTGTCTGTTGGCCCGGATTTATCAATTCCTCTGCTGTTATTCACTTTTTCCCATAACAATATACATTCCCGTCAGAAGCGCCTATATAGATCCGCCCCCCTGCTACTGCAGGATTGCTAATTATCTGGCTTCCTGTCTCATAGCTCCAGATTAATTTCCCGTCAGATAGGCTGACCAGCGCAAGGTCCCCCCGCATATTGGCAACAACTACTTTATTGCCCGCCACTACCGGTGAAGCCTCCACCCTGTTTCCGGTGTTATATTCCCAAAGTTTCTTACCGCTGTTTTTATCAAAGCAGTAAAGGAATTTATTATGGTTAGCAGTTAGTAATCTGTTGCCGGCAATTGCAGGAGAAGCCAGAAATGGCAAATTTGTAGTTTCATCTTTCCACTCCCATGCTGTAATCTTCTTTACTATATCAACCTGAAAAAAACGTCCGTCGTAGTCCCCGAGATAAGCCTTATCTTTCTCAACAGCAGGAGAGCCGGGAACATAATTTGCCACGTCAATCTTTTTGTCAGCCTTCCCGGTCGCGGCATCCACCACATGTAGAAAGCCGTCACAACCACCAAAGAATATTTTGCCATCAAGGCATGCTGCCGCACCATTAATAAAATTATCTGATTCATATTTCCATTTTATCTCCCCGTTCGCGGCATCTACACAATGCAGGTAATAATCATAACTCCCGGCAAATATATAAGTGACGCCGTCTTTCTCCCACCAATTAGGTGAGCCAATAATCTGGTTGTCAGTATCATATTCCCACTTTTTTTCACCTGACAAAAGGTCAAGGGCAAATAAGGTGCCGTCAAGATTGCCGAAAAATACAGTATTATCGTGAATCAGGGCAGGCGCTTCAATGGCATTCTCAGTTTTAAATGTCCATTGTATCTTACCTTTAGAGTCAATGCAGTACATAATACCGTCGGTTGACCCGATAACCACCATACCTTTATCCAACACAGGCGCTGCTTTTATCATATCTCCTGTCTTAAATGTCCATAGTAATTCAGGCTTCTCGGGTAACTCAGTCCGTGAAATACCTGTAAGCTGACTATCACCCCTGAAAATTGGCCATGAATCAGCTGATTGTCCTGAAATGTTTATTGAATAAAGGACACAAAAAAGTATATATATTATTAATCTCATCATAAAATTATATGATTAAACAATCCATCCTTAAAAGGGTTTAAAAATTTTACCTGATAACAAGTAATACTTACGCTCCGGTTTGCCGGTTACAAACCGCTGACTGAATCTGATTACGATTCAGGAATCTTTCAGGGAGATGGCTCCTACAGGACACCCCTCTGCTACCTTAATTGCAGTGTCTGTCAATGCATTCTGTATCTCTTCATTGAATGGCACCCCTATTTCTACATCAAATCCCCTGCCAATGTATGTAAATCCAAATTTCTCGCCATATTTTTCGGTCAGACGGACACAAATACCGCATTTTATACATTTATTAGGTTCATATATCAATGTGGAATGGGTATTCAGTTTGGTAATTCTTATTCTCTCGCCACTTTTAAATCGCCGCTGGTCAGCGTTATAGTGGTCTGAATAAACTCTCAGTTTGCAGTTATCCACCGCCCTGCAATCACAGTGAAGGCATCTTGCAGCTTCCGCAACTGCCTCCGTGGATGAAAAACTGCTCCTTCCCCCGTCGCGGGGATATCCTCTTTTATTTGTTACAGATTCTTTCAGGTATTCGGCAAATTCAATGCTTAGGAGCTTGCCAAAGCGGGAGTTGAAAAGAGAGGGTTCTCCTTTTAGCGGCATGTTATTGAGATACTGCCAGACTGAAAAAGCAACCTCTTTCCCCTGTCCGGTAGAGCGTACAGCAAGTTTTGATGAGCGCAGTGCATTCCCGGCAGCAAATATGTTACTTTCTGATGTCTGATATGTTTTTTTATCAGCCATAATCCCCTGAGGTGTAGATTTCAAACCAAAGGTGCCTGAACTTTCACTAACTGTGCCGGTGGCAATTACAACCACATTGAAACTGGTTTTGATCTCATTAAACCTGCCGGCATCAATTTTTTCTCCGCCTATAAACTTTACACCTGTGCTGAAAATAGCTTCAATTTCCCTGTCAAGCACCTCAATCGGAAGTATCTCCCGGTTGATATCGGTACGCATTTTCCCTCCGGCTTTTTGTTCAGAATCGAACAGGGTTACCTGTATCCCTCTCAGTTGCATATAATATGCAGCTGCCAGTCCGGCGGGACCGGCGCCTATAACTGCAGCGCTGTATCCGCACTTATCTGCTTTTGGCATTGGATGTTCCGCACCCTCATCACCTGTGAAGCGCTTAAGCAGACATATCGATACAGGTTCATCTATTGTTTTCCTGTGACAGGCCCCCTCACATGGAGCAGGACAAATTCTGCCCAGTACAGAGGGCAATGCAATATCTTTCTTAACTACTTTTAAGGCTTCATCAAACATACCGGCAGCAATTAACCGGTTCATCTGAGGAATGTTCATATGGGCAGGACAGGCTATCTGACAGGGTGCTTCACAATCGCCGACATGTTCACTCAACAACAACTCAAGTGCCATCTGACGGGCTTCAAAAATCTCTTCGTCATCTGTGGTAATATCCATCCCTTCAGTTACAGAAACCGAACATGAGGGGAACAGCCTTCCGTTTTTGTTATCCTTGACAAGGCAAAGCATACATGAAGTGAAATGCTCCAGATCATCGTGCCAGCACAAATTGGGAATTTCAAAACCCATTTGCTGTGCAGCTTTCATTACTGGCATTCCCTCTTCTGCAATTATTTCTTTGTTATTTATTCTTAATTTTATCATATACTATGTAAATGATGCCAATACGTCTGTTCGTTAATATCCGCCAATATCAGCATCTGCTATTTATTATTACCCTATTTTACATCAATTGCATCCACCGGACAAACCGCCCTGCAGGAATCACATTTAATGCATAGTTCAGTATCTATAGTGTGTTTCTCGTGCGGTGTAAATGGTATGGCATCTGCCGGGCACTTTTGAGCACACATAGTGCAACCTATACAGTTATCATTCACCGAATAGGTAATCATTTCCGTGCATTTCCCTGTAGGGCATGTTCCGTTTATGTGTGCCTCATACTCATGACGGAAATATTTCAGAGTGCTAAGAACAGGATTTGGCGCTGTTTTTCCCAATCCGCACAAACTCCCTTTTTTGGTCCATTTTGCAAGCCTTTCCAGCTCATCTAAATCGCCCGGTTTACCCTTGCCCTTCGTTATTTTTTCAAGAATATCCAGCATTCTTTTTGTGCCGATACGGCAGAAGGTGCATTTACCGCATGACTCATCCTGTGTGAATGACAAAAAATATCGGGCTATATCGACCATACAGTCAGTATCATCAAGAACCACCAGTCCTCCTGAGCCCATCATTGCCCCCATCTCAGTGAGTGATTCATAGTTAATGGGTATGTCTGCGTATTCAGCCGGAATGCAACCTCCCGAAGGCCCTCCGATCTGTACTGCCTTAAATTTTCGTCCGTTGGCTATGCCGCCTCCTATCTCCTCCACCACCTGTCTTACGGTAACTCCCATCGGAACTTCTATCAATCCACCGCGGGCAACTTTGCCTGCCAGTGCAAAAACCTTGGTTCCCGAATTGTTTTCTGTGCCTATGCTTTTAAATTTTTCAGACCCTTCACGAAGTATATAAGATATCTGGGCAAAGGTTTCAGTATTATTAACAAGAGTCGGGAATCCCCACAATCCCTTTTCTGCCGGAAATGGAGGCCTCATCCTCGGGAAGCCCCTTTTACCTTCAACAGAAGCAATAAGTGCAGTCTCCTCACCACAGACAAATGCACCTGCACCCTCGTAAACAGTGAGGTTGAGGTTAAAACCACTGCCAAGAATATTCTCTCCAAGCAAATTATTTTCCCTGCATATATCAAGGGCCTGTTTTATCCTTAGGACTGCAAGGGGATATTCGGCGCGTATATATAAAAATCCCCTGCTTATGCCCACTGCATAAGCTGCGATTATGATACCTTCAATTACCCTGTATGGATATGACTCCAGCAACATACGGTCCATGAAAGCACCGGGGTCCCCTTCATCGCCGTTGCAGATAAGGTATTTCTGATCACCTTTCTCCTTTTTTACTAACTCCCATTTGATGCCTGTCGGGAAACCGGCTCCTCCCCTTCCCCTGATACCGCTGTTTTTAACCTCTTCAATAACAGTATCAGGCGTCATCGATTCAAAAATCTTTTTTAAAGCTGTAAAACCTCCCCTGCTCATATAATCATTAATATCAAGAGGATTTATCATCCCCCTGTATTCAGTTGCCAAAGGAAGCTGTTTCCCTAAAAAAGAGGCAACAGGTTTTTCACGCATGCTGATCTCATACCTTTCAATCCCATCCCAGTTACGGTCAGTCTGGATATCCTCAACTATATTGTATATTTTGGTTTTTATTTTTGAAAATATTCCCGGAGGAGAAAAATGACTTTCAATAATATTTTTTACATCTTCGGGCTTTACCCGTGCATATAATGTTGGTTCCCCCTCATTGGGAACAATCTCAACAAGTGGTACCTGATGGCACATTCCAACGCAGCCAACATGTTTAAGGTTAACGCGTAACCCATTTTGATTAACAACTGATTCTACTTCTTTTCTTATCTCCCCGCTGCCACTTGCAACACAACATGAACCCAGTCCGATCCGTATCTCCCCCTTTATTGATGAGCCGTCCGGCTTCCTGATCTTTGAAACACCCTTTTTATCCTTTTGACGTTCAAAATCCTTTATTACCTGTCCCACCTGATCGGGTGCCACATGGCCGTAAGTAACATTGTCGACCTGCACAACCGGGGCAAGTGTACAGCATCCAAGGCAGCTTACCTTCTCCAGGGTATATGTTCCTGTTTTATCTGTATCAATCCCCTCAGGTAATTCAAAATGCCTGCGAAAGGCATCCAGTACCAGTCCCGACCCTTTAACATGACAAGCAGTCCCAACACAAATTTTCACCATATGCTTTCCTGCCGGACTCATCCTGAACTGTTTATAGAAACTGGCAACTCCGATTATTTCAGCGGGTGTGACTGAGGTTTTCTCTGACAGATACCGGAGTGCTTCTTCAGGCAGATAATTATATTCCTTCTGAATTGCTTGTAAAATAGGGATCAGACTGTTTTTCTCAATACCTTTCTCTTCAATGATCCGGTCTATATTTTGAAATTTTTCGCTCATTAAATTTTTATTGACTTTTTAATTCTGCATGAATTAAGATCAACCTCTCATTTAACCTCTTTATTGCAATTGTCAACTACCTATACAGAAAAGATGGTTTTCGCCACGTATATATATTCTGCCGTTTGAAAATGCAGGGGTCGTACCTGCTTTCTCTCCCAATTTATTCTCTTTCAGTAGTTTCATCTCTTTTGAAAATTCATATACTCTCATAACACCTTCATTATCCATCATGAACAATTTACCTTCAGCAGTTACAGGCGATGAATAAAGTGTCGTTCCGACATCGTGCTCCCAGTATTGGTCCCCTGTTTTTGCATCATAGCAGGCGAGTACCCCGTAACTGGTTGCAACTATTACGAGTCCGCTGTGTGCCAGCGGACTTGATGCTTCCGGCAGATACATATCCTGTTCCCAGAGTATCTCTTTCGTTTTGATGTCAATCGCAACCATCCGGGCATATTCATTAGCAGCAAAAACAATTCCGTCGCTATATGCTACGGACGGGCCTACCTCACCCATCATACACTCAACCGACCAAAGTTCTTTTCCGGTATTGATATCATAACCGGCGACAATGGGATCAGCAGTCAGCAGTAACTGGTATGAGCCATCAACTTCTGCAAGGACAGGACTTGCCCATGATATTTTTGCCTTGCGTGTAGTCTCCCAGACTGTCTCTCCGTTGGCCGTGTTAAGAGCAATTACTTTGCCTCCCTTATTTGTATCATACTGGACAAATAACTTATTATCCCACGTTATCAGCGATGAAGAGTGTCCGTAATGGTTATCCGGGACACCCAGGTTTTTTGCCCACAGAAGTTGTCCATCCATATTAAAAGCGACAATATCACCTGTGGCAAAAATAGCATAAACGCCTTTTCCGTCGGTTGTTACAGTCGGAGCTGACAATCCCGTGTCTTCAGTAACCCTCGGTGGGGATGATGGAGATCCGGGAATATTACCCGCTTTACCGGTCCAAAGAAGTTTGCCGTCAGCAGAGTTAAGACAGTATACCTCCCTGTTTTTTTCATCAGCTCCTGCCAAAAATACTTTGTTACCCCATACTACGGGAGAATTGAATCCCGGCTTCGGGACAGGTGTTTTCCAGACAACTGACTTCCCTGCATCGCCGTCCCATTCAACCGGTATATTTTTATGATATATAACTCCCAGTCCGAACGGCCCCCTGAAAGAGTTATGATTATTTCTGATCACCGATGCATTTAATGCAGTCGCGGGCACAGCTGTTTCAGTGACTTTCTTTGCTTCTTCTTCTGGTTTTGAATCTCCGGTTTCAACTTTCTGTTCTGCTACGGGTACCTCCTCCTGTGTCTGTGTAGAAACATCAACGGCCACAGGCTTTTGTTCTTCCGCTTGAATAGCCTCTTTTGCCGGCTTTACTTCTATTACTTCCACAGGTTCATTACCGGATAAATCTTTTTCAGACTCTGCAACAGTGGCAATATTGTATTTCTTCAGGTAATTGTCAGTAAAAAAAGATCCGGCAAGGGCCAACCCAAACACAACCAATCCAACTGCAATAATTCCTTTCCTGGCAAGTATCCGTTCAATGATTTCACTTTTCTCTGATATATCAGGCTTTTCGATTTTAGCTTTCAAACTGTTGTAAACCTGCAGTGCGATAACCAGAACTATTGCCCCGAACAGCAGAAGGAATGCTCCGGTTCTTACCTGCCATCTGCTGTTAAAATATGCTTTCCTTGCCAGCAGGTCAAAATTGCGGATTTCAGTTTTCAACTCCTCATTGCCGGGTTCACTGTTTAACCTTTCGACCAGTGCTTCAAGGGCTTTGCTCTCAACAGGGTCACTTTTCGAGAGCTGCCAGAAGTTAAGAAGCAGTAACAATGCCACTACTACACTAAATATCCCTGCAATTAAAGCCACATTCCGGGCAAATTTTAATTTATCGTTGTCAGTCATTTGATTTATATTTTACTTTTCAACCGGACAATAATCCATACATCGCCCACAACTGAGGCAATTAGCCCTGTTCGGCACATAATCCTGCCTCTTTCTGAATACAACAGTATTGATCAAAGTCAATCCTAATACCAGTCCGATAAATCCCCCTGCTATCATGCTGCCTGTCCTGAACTTTCCCCTGACGACCTCTGCCTCTTTCACAAGAGTTTCCATTGTCTTTCCTGACTCCAGAAATGTCTGAACATCAATATTGTCAGTATCATTCTTTATATCCGGATTTGATATCAGCAGTTCAGCAAGGTAAACATTTTGATTGGCTCTTGAAAGGAACAGATGCGAACGTTCACCTATAAATGCACCTGCAACGATCCACACAGGGATCAATAATGCATAAACTATGAACTTTTTAGCGTCTGATCCCCCCTGTACTGTCTCTTTTTCATCGACAGGGTAATCAATCGCGTCGAAGGGACAGGAATTTGTACACAATTTACACTGAATGCACCTCGACGGGGTTATTGTAAGGTGCCATTTGGAGAAACGTGACATCCAGCTGAGCAAAATCCCGTAGGGGCATAGAAAACGGCAATAGGGACGGGCAACAAACATACCCATCAGGAGAAAGCTTATCCCAAGTGCCACCATATGAAACTTAGCATCCATCCTGAAAATTCCCACAAAGGGGTCATAGCGGCAGACAATAAAATCTGTGCCGGTAGCTGCAAAAAGCACAGCCAGCGCCAAATACAGATATGGTATCAGTCCCAGTGTTTTGTTCAGCCATTTGGGGAGGCTCATAGGTCTAACAATTATCAGGTCCTGGATTGCACCCAGGGGACATGCCCCGGCACAAAAGACCCTCCCAAAAAACAGCGCAAAAATTAGTGGCAGAAGAAAAAACAGAAGAGTTGACAGGGAAACCGAATAACCTGCATCAAAAAATGAAAGGGTTATATTCTGGAAGGATCCTACAGAGCAGATACACCCGTTTCTATAGAATCCGAAATAAACCAGTGTAAAGACCGAAAGCCACAAAATTCCCTGCCTTGACCGTCTCTTCAGGGCAAACCAGGCAGCCAGGGAAAGCACAACCAGCAGAACGGCAACATCTGCATATTCAAGTACCCCGGCACGAGGTTCAGGTGTCACAACATCAGGTTGTTCATACCCGGAGCTGAATTCAGGTTTGGGAAATCTCTGCTGTTGTGATTGTAATGTAAGTGCAGAGATGATAAATATAAAAGTCAAAAGTATGTTAATCAGTCTTTTATTCATTGGGCTATGATTCAGGGTTTTTAGTGAAATCTCCTTTTATATTGTAAGCCTTATCTGCTCCCACTCTCCTGATGGCATCTGAAGGGCATACCCTTGCTATCGAACAATCATTACAATTCAGGCAGATGTCATGAATTATCTGCAGGTGAAGCGACCCGTTTCCGAATGATGTACACCCTTTAACACATTTTGCGCAGCCAATACATAAATCCTCATTTATGATATACTCAAAATAGGGTTCTTCAATAAATTTTCTTTCTATAGCTGCGGTTGGACAGAGTTGATTCTCAGCGGCAGTTGACAACTCATTTGCGTCGGGCTTGAAATAGCCACCGCACAGATCGCAGTATCCGCAAAGGTCATATGCATGGACACACTTAACTGCCGAAGGGGTCATTACACATTCAGTTGCACAGCGTCCGCATTGTGTACACTCAAAGGGGTCTATCTGCCAGACATAATCGTCTTTTATTACCCTGCTCAGGGCCAGTCCGCTCACGCTCCCCAGTGCGAGGGCTAATGACAGCCGCACACCGCTCTGTATAAACTCTCTCCTGTTCTTCGATTTACTATTGCTTTCCATTGTTCATCTCTTCTTTTCTGCCTGAGGCAATTCACAATCAGAAAATTTGCTGCAATTCTTACAGGCCGGTGAAACTGAACAGGTGGTTTCTGAACGTTCCCTTGTCATGACCCAGACGGTAAGAGCAGCCATTGCACCCAGGATCATTATCCTGCCTCCTGTTCTTATGAATTCATCCCGCTTCATTATTATCAATTTCGTTAACAATTCTTTAGCCGGTTTTATCAATTAACCGGTCTAAAAATCCTGATCATCTTAGTATCAAAATCCATTGCATAAATAGTATTCTTACTATCGGCTGCCACATCCGGGGCATGCCCATCTTCAACAAACTTGTCGGGGGCGGCAACCACTCCTTCAAATTCTCCTGAAGCCCGATAGGTCTTAATGCGGACCAGACCCTTTTCACTCGTAACAAAGCGGCCGTCTTCCAGAAAAGTAAAAAATGCAGGATTGCAACAACCACTGAAATTTTCTGTCTTCATACCTGATTTTTTCCAATGAGAACGCAGTCCGCCTTCAAAAGTATAATTTTCGAGGGAATGCATCCCGGGATTTACAATCCACAGTTCACCCTCCTCATTGATATCCATGTCAAAACAGGGACTGGGAACTATAAATCCGTGCAGTGCCCCCTCTTCTGCTTTTCCGTCAAAAACCGAAACCAGCTTACCATCGGCTGAATATCTGATCACCCTCCTGTTCCCGGCATCTGCAACAAATATATCATTATTGCCGGAAACAGCTATTGCTGTTACAAATGATGATCCCTCAAGAGGATCCCATTCAATTAAGCTTTCGTCAGAAAGGTTGTATATAAAAATACGGTTCGCTGCAGCAAAGACTATTTTCTTATCAAAAAATTCCAAAGTACGTAGCTTAACAGGAAGGTTAATCTGGCTTATCAGGTTTCCTTTCAGGTCAATGACCTTGATAATATCATCACCTGCAGCATATATAGTGTCATTAAATATCGCAATTGCAGCGGGCTCCTCAAAGCCGGTCCTGAAGTTTACCGATTCCCTGTAAGTTATCAATGAAGGGTCAACTTTCTTAAACTCCTCCACATCATATTGAAAAGGATTTGGCTTACCCCTGTCAGGCCTGTCCGACAGATATTCACCCACCATCACCACTACGATGATTATCACCAGTGAAATGAGGAATATTATCACTCCCTTGTTTTTCATCTGAATATAACTTAGTTACACATTTATAATCAACATTTTTTTTAATTCTTAACCGTTCATTTCACTAAACGACAAAAATAAAATCCTGAATTAACCATCCAAACACTCAAGCAGTTGTAGTTTAAAGTTGCAGTTCGAAAGCTCATTCACCCAATAAATATCAGCTGCAAGCTTCAAGCCCTAAGCTACTCTCATTCAAACATTAGCTGCAAGCTGCAAGCTGACTCTTATTCACACATTCAAACATCAGCTGCAAGCTTCAAGCTGCAAGCCTCAAGCCCTACGCTGCTCTCATTCAAACATTAGCTGCAAGCTGCAAGCCTCAAGCTGAACAATGAAACAGTGAAACAATAAAACAATGAAACACTCAAACATTCACACATTCTCTCATTCACACATTCACACATTCAATCATTTTTTCTTCAGCAGATCGAACAGTAGCTGCTTCAATATTTCTATGTATCTTATATAGCCAATAACTTTATTGTTTTATATCCAGACAAACCATTGTCTTTGCATCACGCATTATCAGGTAACCATTTGCTAAAGCGAATGGAGCCCAGGCATCATGCCCGTCCTCAATAACTTTAACCTGGTCGTACTGAATATACTCTTTTATGTCCGGCCTGGCAATTGTGAGAGTTCCGTCGTCGTGCAATATAAATAGTTTATTATCTGCAATAAAAAACGGTCCCATACCGAACCGGTTTTCAGGTCCGCTTGTCCAGACAGGTTTCATGGGGTCACCAGGATGAACACAAACCAGCCGGTTACGTTCAGGTCCACCGTCTTTGGGCATGATCCCGAACAAGTGCCCGTTCCAGTATAAGGGAGTTTGTTGCTCACATGCCAGTCCGTCTCGCGGGGGATACTTTGACAACACCTCAATTGTAAACTCACCATTATTCTCCGATAGTTCAGCCATCATACCCCCTGCACCGTATCCGGCGGTCATAAATATTTTTCCATCAGGGATACAAACAGGTGAGGGTGCTATTACTGAATGGTTCCAGACTGTAGTGCTCCATAACAGTTTACCTGCATCATCACCATCTGCGGCAACACCAATCAGGGCTCCCACGGCACTGTAAACATACATTTTCCTTCCGGCAAAAGTGAAAGGCATAACCGACGAATGTGACATTTTCCAGCCTGAAGGATTTGGAGTTTCCCAAAGTTTCTCACCGGTTTCACAATCAATTGCCACCATAAGGGCTTTACCTCCGGTTGCGATGATCGCCTTACCTTCATCAATGAGAGGGCACTGCCCTGTATACCACAATGGCACCTCCGATTCATACTCTTTTGCGATGTCGAGGCCCCAAAGCAAATCCCCCGTCTGTCTGTCGAGACACATAACATGGCACATAGGGCCAATTGTTAAAATATGATCATCAGTAACTGCAGGAATTGTTCTCGACATTCCATGGTTACGTTTTATATTCACAGTATATCCCCGCGACCATAACTCCCTGCCGTCGGCCAGAGAAAAGCAGCGCAGAAGGTCAGCCCGTTGTTCTTCGTCGTAATCAAGCACATAAACCAGTCCCTCGAATATAGCTGCACCCGAATGTCCCTCCCCCAATTCAACTGACCAAAGGATCCGGGGCCCGTCCGAAGGGAATTTATCAATTAATTTTACAGGCGATTTTGATATATTATCAAAGTCACTTCCCCTGAACCTGGGCCACGATTCAGAAAATGAGGTATACTCAGATGAATAATCATTAAATATTTCCCCTATTTCAACATCCTGCACGACGCCTCCCGCTCCCCTGTCATCTTCCCCGGCAGCTCTTATCCGAAAGTCCGGCGATGGATTCTTTGCCAGCCACCAAAATATAAAAACAACTCCGGCGACAGCGAATAATGATAAGGACAGATTATATAATCTCTTGTTACTCATTTGTGCCTTTCAGATTATAAACCACCAGTACATTTCCGTGCCTGATGAATAATTTCTGATCATATATAGCAGGATGTGCCCAGTGAGGGCCCTCCCCGTAACTGACTTTAAAAGTACTAATAATATCGAGTTTTTCCGGTGATGGTTTAACCAGGGCTACGTTACCGCTTTTCTCCTCATAGATATACAGCATCCCGTCAGCATAAATAATTGAACCCTTATTATACCATTCCTCCTCCCAGTTAGTCTTTCCGGTTTCGAGGTTAACACTGACCCACCTGCCACGTGCGTTATGTTGCCAGTTCGATCCGTATAAATTCCCGTCAACCAGCACAACACCTCCAATGTGGGTATTTAATGCCTCATTTTTCCATTTCAACCCGGCAGATCTGTTGTTATCTTTTATTTTAAAAAGAGTTGCGGGGTGGTCATAACCACTGGTAACAAATACCAGGTCATTAAACACAAGGGCAGGATTAGTATTTGCTCCCTTGCCCTGACTGCCAACATGATACTGAATCAGGTCATAACTCCACAGTATTTCACCCACCCCGGGATTTATTGAAATAAGGTCCCGGGTGGTTTGTGTCAAAATGAACTTTTCACCGTTAAACTCTGCCAAAACAGGCGACGCATATGATTTTGCACCTCCCAGGCTCCTGGTTTTCCAAACCAGCGAACCATCATATTTATTAAATGCAACCATGCTGTTTTCATCTCCCCCCGTAGTATAAACTACAAGTTCGCCGACAACCAGGGGACACTCTGCATCTCCGTGCTGATGGATTTCACCATTATAATCTTTAATAACATCCACAGTCCATATTATTTCCCCTGTGGTTGCATCAATACAGTTTAATTGTCCGGTGCCGCTTGCAACAAATAATCTGCCGTTCTCATATGTCGGTGTACTGCGAGTCTCTGTATAGGAACGGGTCCACGATCTCCCGTAACCAGTTTCCCAAAGAAGGTTACCTTTAATATCGTATGCAGTGAGTACATCAACAGTGTCATATTTCTGACCAGTCACAAATATTTTCCCTTCGGCAACCACGGGCTGGGAATATCCTTTACCAAAGCCTTCTATTCTTAAATACTGTTCCGGTCCTCCTTCCGGCCATTTTTTAAGCAACCCTGCTGCTTCGTAATGCCCTGAGCGGCTTTTACCGCGGAACTCCACGATATTCTGCGAAGACAAATCTATAGTCAAAAATATGAAAAGAATGACAGATATAATTTTCACGTTTGGGTAATTATTTTTCTTTAATATTATAAACCATCAAAACATCTCCATGTCTGATAAACAGTTTACTGTCTTTAATAAAAGGGTGTGCCCAGTGTGGCCCGGCGCCTTTTGTTATCTTAAACTCACTGATAAGTTCAAAGCCGTCAGGAGAAGGCTTTATCAGGCCAACATTTCCTCTTTCATTATAGGCATACATGAGTCCTTCAGCCATAACGACAGAACCTTTGGTATCCCAGGGAGTGACATATTTTATCTCACCCGTATCCCAGGCCATGCACACCCAGTTGCCCTGTTTGTTATTAAACCAGTTGGAACCGTATATATATCCGTCATGATAAACAAGTCCGCCAATATGATTATCAAGTGTATGGTCAATAAATTTTTCAGATACTGATGTGCCTGTTGAGTCCATTTTAAGCATTACGGCATAGTAATCGTAACCCATCGAAAGAAAAATTTCATCATCTTTGAACAGGGGTGTATTAGCCCATATCAGGCCATCGCCGCCAACAATCTTTGGATTAAAATATTTGTAATGCCATGCAATTTCCCCTGTTTCAGGAATTATAGCCATGACATGAGTACCTATCACTGCAATAATATACCGGAAATCCTTATATTCATAAATATTTGCCGAAGCATAAGCCCTGGGGCCTTCAAGCGATTCGGTCTGCCACACCGGCTCTCCCGTCATTTTATTGAGGGCTACCACGCTGGTTTTTTTTCCTCCGGGTGAGCAAATTACTTTATCGTCAACAATAAGGGGAGTTTCTGAGTTGCCCCACGTATGGTATTGTCCTTCATACTCCTTGTCAACATTCACCGTCCATATCTCCTTTCCACTTTCTGAATCTATACATGATACACGGCCGGTACCACTCTGTACATAAATGCGGTTTTCCTCTATCACAGGAGTACAACGGGTATCGGGATATGACTGGATCCATGAACGGCCATATGGTACCTGCCACCTGATATTTCCACCCATATCAATTGATGTAAGGTAATCCAGTGTGTCGATCATACCTGTAGTATAGATATAATCGCCGGCAAGAACCGGTGATGACCATCCCTTGCCGATCTTATTCACTTCGAGGATCAGCTCAGGCCCGTTCTCAGGCCATGATTTCATAAGTCCTGTTTCAGGGAACTGCCCGTCACGTTGAGGGCCACGCCACTGTACCGGTTGAGCAGATAATTCAGAAAATACATAGAACAAAACAAACACAACAATAAAAAATCTCATGCTAACCATATTTTTAAACTAAACATTGATGTATTAAGAGGTGATGAATTACTGTATTTTATAGGCAATAAGCACATTGCCATGTCTTAGATAAAGTCTTTTTTCATGGATCACAGGATGTGACCAGTGCTGACCTGTGCCAAGTGTTACACGTGTCTGTCCCAAGACATTAAAACCTTTGGGAGAAGCTTCAGCAATCGCCAGTTCACCCCGGTCGCTGTAACAATAGAGCATGCCGTCAGCATAAATAACGACGCCCTTGCCAATGTCAGTTGAAGCATACATCTCCTTCCCGGTTTCCCATTCAACACATCGCCATTCCCTGCTGTTATCACCTGACCCGTAAAGATAACCATCAACGACAACAATTCCGCCAATACGGCTGTCGAGATTCTGGTTAGTCCAGGCCTTTTTTACGGTGCTCCCGTTACTACTTAAATTCAGCATAACTCCTCCCTGACCGTATCCGCTAAAACAAAACAAGTCTCCGTTATAAAAAACAGGAGTATTGGCATGGACGTTCCACTTGTTTGTCTGTGGATATGACCATAAAAGTTTACCGTCAGAACTATCCATGCCCACAATATGATCGGCAGTCATAGTCACCAGAAGTTTTCTGGCAGGCAAATTAACCAGCAGAGGAGTACAATAGGCTGAAAGTTCACCGACCCCTGGGGATGACCATATAAGGTCCCCTGTAAAACGGTTAAGGGCAACAACATTATTCTTTTTCCCCCCGGGAGTCAGGAAAACCATGTCTCCGTCAACAACAACGGTTTCGGTTACTCCCCAGGTAATATTCTTACCGTCAAAATCATTAAAAGCATCTTTTTTCCATTTTATCTTCCCATTATTTGAATCCATGCAGGTTAAAACCCCAAGTCCTGAATATATATAAAGGAGGTCACCTGCAATTACCGGTGTTGACCTGGAACCGGGGTAACTTTCGGTAAATTCATTACCGTAGGATGCTTTCCATTGAAGTTTTCCTTCGCTGTTCAGGACAAAAATATAACCTTCACCATCGACCATACCTGACAGATAGACCATGCCTTTTGCTAAAGCGGGTGATGAATGGCCTTCACCAATGCCTTCGTAGTGCCAGATAATTTCAGGGCCTGAATCAGGCCACTGTCTTAGAAGCCCTGTCTCCTTATAAATCCCGTTACCATCAGGACCACGCCATCTTGTAGATTCCTGGGCAAGGAGAGTTGTGCAGTAAAAAAATAAAAAACAGACTAAAATGAATAAATTTCTGAACATTTTGCAAATTGTTTATTAAATGCCGAAAATATAATCTATCAACGATATTTACAACACAATGCATCAATTTATTACATGTCTAAATAGTAATATATGTTCAACTTTTAAAAAATCAAATTTCGACAATTTTGGCTTTTCTTTTGCGATCATTTTCATTAAGCAATATTTTTCTTAATCGCATACATTTGGGAGTAACCTCAAGGTATTCGTCATTACGGATATATTCCATAGCTTCCTCCAGGGAAAATTTCACAGCAGGTGTGATGACAGCTTTATCGTCGGCACCTGCAGCACGCATATTGGTCAGTTTTTTTGTCCGGATAACGTTAATTGTAAGGTCGTCTTGTCTTGTGTTCTCACCAATTACCTGACCCGCATATATTTCTTCGCCCGGATCAATCAAAAATCTTCCTCTGTCCTGCATTTTATCGATTGAATAAGCAATAGCGGTTCCTGTTTCAAGAGAAATGAGTGCACCGTTCCTGGCCACTCCCAGATTACCTTTCCATGGTTCATACCCTTTAAAGCGATGAGCTATTACGGCTTCTCCCTCGGTTACCGTAAGCATCTGGTTTCTCAATCCTATAATACCACGGGCAGGAATAGTAAATTCCAGGTGGGCTCTTTCTACTTTGATATCAATATTTAATATTTCACCCTTTCTCTGAGTAACCAGTTCAATCACCTTACCTGAAAACTGTTCAGGCACCTGTACTGTCAGAAATTCTACAGGTTCATGCTTTACCCCGTTAATTTCCCGTATTATGACCCTGGGCTGTCCGAGCTGCATTTCATAACCCTCACGCCTCATAGTCTCCACCAAGATTGACAAATGGAGGATTCCCCTGCCGAAAACCATAAAAGAGTCGGCGGAGTCAGTATCTTCAACCCGAAGAGCCAGGTTCTTTTCCGTCTCTTTATACAGACGTTCACGTAACTGCCTGGATGTAACAAATTTTCCGTCCCTTCCGAAAAACGGAGAAGTATTTGAAACAAATAACATGCTCATAGTCGGCTCATCAACCTTAATTGGTTCAAGCCCCTCGGGATTTAAATCATCGGCAATTGTGTCACCTATATCAAAACCATCCAATCCCAGGACTGCACATATTTCACCTGAAGGAACCGGTTTCTTTGTTTTTTCTTTCCCGAGGCCTTCAAAAAGATACACTTCTTTGGCGTTTACTTTTATTATGGAGCCGTCACGCTTTACCAAAGACACTGCCGACCCGGGAACCAATTGTCCCCTAGTAACTTTACCAACTGCTATCCTGCCTGTGTATGAAGAATAATCAAGAGAGGTAATCCTCATCTGAAGACTACCGTCTTTATGACTTGCAGGTGGTATATGCTTTAAAATTATATCCAACAGATAGCTGATATCATTTGTCTCCGTCTTCCAGTCAGGTCCCATCCATCCGGCTTTTGCAGAGCCATAAACTGTTGGGAAATCAAGTTGTTCCTCTGTTGCATCCAGACTGAACATAAGGTCGAATACCTTCTCATGAGCTATATCAGGTGTGCAGTTAGGTTTATCAACCTTGTTTATAACTACTATGGGCTTTAATCCCAGTTCTATTGCCTTCTGAAGCACAAATCTTGTTTGTGGCATAGGCCCTTCAAAGGCATCTACAATCAAAAGAACCCCATCAGCCATATTCAATACTCTTTCAACCTCCCCTCCGAAATCGGAGTGGCCCGGAGTATCGATTATATTAATTTTTGTGCCATTGTAATGAATTGATACATTCTTTGATAAAATAGTAATACCTCTTTCTCTCTCTAATTCATTGCTGTCGAGTATAAGCTCACCCATGTTCTGATTTTCCCGAAACAATTTCACCTGATATAAAATACGGTCTACCAGGGTTGTCTTACCGTGGTCGACATGGGCTATAATAGCAATATTCCTGATCTCTGTCATAATTTCGTGATTGGCGGGCAAAAGTAGAAAAGAATTGTCAGTAGTATATACAGAAGTAATTATTTTGCAATACTTTGACAATAAAATTAATAATAGGCAAAAAAATAGAAATCTAAGTAAAGATGGCCGGGAGTAGTAACTTAATTTATCAAACTGATACCGGTTTTATCTGTTTTATCTTTTCAACTTACCAACTACTCCCGGTCAGGCTGTGAAGTACTATGTTTTAAAAACAATACCTGTTTTCATCAATAAGCTTATCTGCGATACGACGGCGAGCATCCTTAACATTGACAGGTTTAACACAAGTGTAGCAGTTAATCCCATCTTCAAGGAGTTTACGCTCATCAGGACCAGCAAATGAATTAACCGCTTCCATTGCCTCTTTTCTGATATAAGCAGCTGTGTCATAAATAAACACATCAACAATATCTTTGTACAGATCAATATTGCCACCTGATTTATCCATTTTTTGAACTCTGAGCAGTGAAGATTCCGCTACATAAATATTCATAATAATATTAGAAATATTATTTAAGATTTCCTGCTCATTCATCATCTGACGGCCATATTTATCGGCCACAGCTTTCATCAGGATCAATCCGGTCTTTTTAAAACTTTTAACAGCTGCCATATTATTTTCATAATAATCATCTTTACAGCAACAGCAACTTTCTAATTTATCCAGATTATTAATTACCTCTTCACCCTGTTCATAGAGGTCAAAATCCTTTTTAGCCCCTCTTTTATGCAACGTATCAATAACAATTAAACGGTTGATCTCATTTGTTCCTTCGAAAATCCTGTTGATCCTTGAATCCCTGTATCCTCTTTCAATAGGCATTTCAGCGGAGTAACCCATACCTCCGTGTATCTGTACTCCCTCATCAACGATAAAATCAAGAGTTTCAGAGCCATAAACCTTTAAAATTGCTGCTTCAATGGCATACTCTTCAAACGCTTTTACTATAGCCTCTTCTTTTGTCATCGTATCGAAGTGAGCTTCAATAAATTCATCAACATTCCTGCTTGCACGGTATACTGCTGATTCATTTGTAAAAGTCTTGATAACCTGTTGTGCCAGTTTGTATTTTATTGACCCGAAGGAAGAAATTTTTTGTCCGAACTGTTTCCTTTCATTTGCATATTTCACGGATTGTTCAATTGCGCATTTAGCAGCTCCAATGACATTACCTCCAAGTTTTATACGGCCCATATGCAGGATATCAAGTGCAATGCGAAATCCTTTACCTCTTCCCCAAAGCAGGTTTTCCACGGGGACAGGACAGTTTTCGAAAAAAATCTGCCTTGTAGAAGAACCCTTGATACCCATTTTTTTCTCTTCAGGATTAAATTTAATGCCGGGAAATGTTCTTTCTACAATAAATGCACTAAGCACACGATCATTATCTATCTTAGCGAAAACAGTAAAGACATCTGCAAAACCTGCATTTGTTATCCACATTTTTTGTCCGTTTAGCAGATAATATTTACCGTCATCAGACAAAGTTGCTGTAGTCTTACCGGAATTGGCATCTGAGCCTGCTCCCGGTTCAGTAAGACAATATGCTCCTGCCCATTCGCCGGAGGCCAGTTTGGGCAGGTATTTCTGTTTCTGTTCTTCATTTCCAAAATAAAGTATTGGCATGGAACCAATACCAGTATGACATGAATAAGTAACAGCAAATGAATATGCTGATCCCATTACCTCACTGGCCAGCATGGATGTAACAAAAGATTGCCCGAATCCATCCAGTTCCTCAGGAATAGAAATACCAAGCAATCCGAGTTCTCCGGCCTTACTGAGAAGATTTCTTGCCAGACCTTCTTCCTGAGCGTCAATACGGCTAAGATTAGGCATCACCTCACTTTCAAGAAAGTCTCTGCAAGTGTCAGCGATCATTCGTTGCTCTTCATCAAATTCTTCAGGAATGAAAATATCATCAGCTTCAATATCCCTCACCATGAATTCGCCACCTTTTACATAATTTTTATTTTCCATTGCTTTTAAATTTTTATAAATTCAATGACATTGCTACCAATTCGGCAAGGTCATAATTTTTTACCTCTTCATTTTTATTTTTATACTTAAGCCCGTCAGTGATCATCACCATGCAATAAGGGCAGGCAGTTATAACAATATTTGACCCTGTTTCCAAAATATCTTCTGTCCGTTCTATAAATACCTCTTTTCCCCCTTTTTCTGCCTCCTTGAACATCTGTCCCCCTCCAGCTCCACAACATAGCGAATAGCTTTTACTTCGTCTCATTTCTAAGAATTCTTTAGTAACTGCTTTTATTACTGCACGTGGAGCCTTGTATTCGCCATTTGCCCTTCCCAGATAACATGGATCATGATAAGTCACCCTTTTCCCATTGAATATATCTGAGTTAAGTTTAAGCTTTTCTTCGTTAATCATTTGGAATAAAAACTGTGAGTGGTGAATCACCTCAAAGTCAGCTCCTAAATCCGGATATTCATTTTTGAACGTATTATATACATGAGGATCACAGGTAATTACTTTTTTTACTTCGTAACCTTTCATAAGTTCAATATTCATAAGAGCCTGCATCTGAAAAAGCATTTCATTACCGGCTCTTCGTGCCACATCCCCGCTGGATGATTCTTCACTCCCAAGAACTGCATAGTTAATATCCAAATGGGTCAAAACTTTAATAAAAGCCCTGGTTACTTTTTTGTACCGGTCATCAAAAGCGCCTGCACTGCCTACCCAAAAAAGATAATCAGGTTTAATACCTTTACCAAACAGATCAGCCATTACCGGCACTTCAACTTTTACTTTTATCGTTTCCATCCTTTATTTACTTAACTGAAAGATTGATTTATATAAAGATCCTCAGCCCACTGCATACGATCCTGCTGTGAGAATTGCCAGGGTGCACCATTATTCTCTATATTCGAAAAAACCTGGTTTAGTTCACCAGGGGCTGCAGACTGCTCCATAACAATGTAGCGGCGCATATCGAGAATAACTGCAGGTTGATTTATATTTATGGGACATTCCTGAACGCAGGCATTACATGTTGTACATGCCCAAAGTTCTTCAGGTGTAATATAATCACCAAGTAATGCCTTACCGTCACTCCAATCCTTTCCATTTTTCACAAGGGAAGTACCCTTATCTTCCATCCTCTCTCTTATATTCATTATTATCTTTCTTGGGGAAAGCAGTTTGCCGGTTATATTGGCAGGGCAAACCGCGGTGCATCTTCCACACTGTGTGCAGGAAAGAGAGTCAAGATAATTCTTCCAGGTGATATCTTCAATATCAAATATTCCAAACCGTTCCATATTTTCTTCCTCATTGCCCGCCGGTTCAGCATAAGCCGCTTCAGTATCCAACATTAACTTTACCTCTCTGGTGATATTATCCATGGTAGCCATTTTTCCTATGGGCTCAAGATTGCTCAGAAATACATTCGGAACTGACATAAAAACATGAAAATGCTTTGAATATGGCAAATAATTGGCAAAAAAGAATATACCAAGTATATGTCCCCACCAGGATACTTCATGTAAAAAATGAGCGCTACCAGCTGAAATGTTACCAAACCATGTTGTAACAAGGCTACTTACAGGGTATACTCCGGTCAAATCATGGCCTGAAAAGCGGGTGTCAAGGATATAAAATGTATTCATGCCCAATAAGGTGATCATCAGGAAAAGGATCAGAGAGAGAGCAATATTGGCATCGACATGAAATTTATGTTTCATCTCCACTCCGTCGAAACGTTTTATATGCATAACTATTCTCCGTATCAGGAAAGCAAGTATCAGAATGGCTATGATAACAGCAAAAACATCACCGGCAGCAGTAATTATATCATAAACAACTCCAAGAAATCCTAATACCCGGGTAGTGCCGGCAATACCGTCAATGACCATCTCAATACTGCCAATCAATATTACAAGAAAGCCCCACCATACCAAGGCATGCATGAATCCAACAACCGGCTTTCTTAAAATTTTGGTTTGGCCAAATGCCACTTTAAGTGTAAGTAAAATACGCTTACCGTAATCTTTTATCTGAAATGCCGGTTTAGTTAACCTGAAGAGAGCAGCCAGTTTACTTATGGTATAACCAAAAACTCCCAGCGTTAAAGCCAGTGAAAAAGCAAAAATTATCTGTTTCATCATTTCAGGTTCAATTTTAATTTAAAAACTTGATCACCTATTTGCCCCTGGCATTTTTAACAGCCTCCGTCAAGGCGGGTATTACCTTCAATGCATCTCCGGCAATTCCGTAATCAGCATATTCAAATACCGGGGCGTCTGTATCACTGTTAACAGCCACAATACATTTTGACGAACTGACCCCGGCCATATGCTGAATTGCACCGGAAATACCTGCTGCAATATACAGGTTTGGAGCTATTATCTTACCTGTCTGTCCGGTATGTTCTTCATGTGACCGCCATCCTTCATCTGAAACAGGTCTTGAGCAGGCTAATCCTGCATCAAGTACTTCAGCCAGTTCCTCTAATATTCCCCAATTGTCAGCTGATTTCATACCTCTGCCTCCTGATACAACTATTTCGGCATCATTAAGCAAAATCTTACCTGTCTGTTTATGAACATCTTTAACTATCACCTTAGGATCGCCTGCCTGTATGTTAAAAGATTGTATGGTTGGTGTAACTCCAACATCACATAATTCAAATGAGTTCTGCATCAGGGTTAAAATTTTAACCTCACTTTTTAACTCAAGAGAGGTAAATGCTTTACCTGAAAATATTTTTTTCCTTACTATAAATGGTTCCGCAGATTCCGGTAATCCTATTAAACCAGACCCCACTGCAGCTTGTAACCGCACTGATAACCTCGATGCCAGAGCTTTCCCTGTATTATTATGTGAAAACACTATTACCCGGGCATTTTCAGATTTGGCAACCTGTGATAAGATATCAGTATAAACCTGATCGTCACGCCTGTTTATTTTGCCATCCTCTATTTTCAGGATTTTTTCAGCGCCATAATTTCCAAGCCTGGCCAATTCGGTATCATCAACTTCGCCAATTGAAACAGCGGATAATCCGGTTTTCAGCATCCCGGCAACTTTTGCCGCATAAGAAACCAGTTCAAATGAGGATTTCTTAAATGTTCCATCCCAATTTTCAGTATAAACTAAAACTGACATTTTCTTTATTTTTTAATTTTTACTTGACAATTTTATTTTAACAGGGCAATTCCTTAAATCCAACATCACACAAGGCAACCATAATATATAAGTCGGATTAGCATTATTGCCCTTAATATTTAATTAAATTAAAGCACTCTGGCTTCATTTTGAAGAAGATTTACAAGCTCAGCGATATTCTCAGGATCAATCATTCTGCATGGAGGTTTAGGCTGGGGAAGCTCAAAACTAACAAAAGCAGTTCTCGGTTCAACTGAAGATCCCGCTATCACTGTAAGAGGTTTTTTCCTGGCCATCATAATTCCCCGCATAGCAGCTATCCGGGGTTCCCTGGCTATTCCTTTTTGAACAACTGCAACATATGGGGTTGGAACAGCAATGATCTCCTTCCCCCCGTCAATATCTCTTGTCAGCTCTGAATGATCACCCGTGACATTAAGGCCGGATACAGCAGATACAGAAGGGATGCCAAGTAATTCAGCTACCATTCCACCCACCATAGACCCATTGTAATCACTTGAGTCGGTTCCTGCTAAAATGATATCAAAATCCTTATCTTTAATATATTCAGAAATTTGTTTAGCCACCGTATATGAATCCATTGGTTCACTGTCTATTCTGACAGCATCATCCGCACCAATTGCCAACGCTTTGCGAACGCTAGGCTCAGCATCATTTTTACCCACTGTTATAACTGTTACCAAATTTACCGAATTACCCGAATCCTCCTTCAGTTCAATTGCCCGGGTAAGAGCTAACTCATCCCAGGGATTGATTATCCACTGAACACCGGTTTTGTCAAAAACAGAACCATCAGTAAATTTAACTTTTGTGGTTGTGTCGGGTACATTCCCAAGACAAACTAATATTTTCATATATATAAATCTTTATAGAAAAAATTTTAATTATTCCGAAAAATATACCTGCCTCTATTATATAAAGACATAATAATTGAGGGACAAATATAAAAACTGAGTTTGTAGAAACAAAGCACCAAAAAAATCCCGGTAATTGTGAAAATTGACTCCATTGATCCGAAAAAAGCGTTTTTTCGCGACTAAGCTGATATTAAAAGCACTGGCAATAATACTTTAAAACAATCAACCGCATATTTCAAATATTTTTAAATAGTAATTTATTATCTTATTATTTAGAACTGTTATAAATAATTTTGGCTTAATAAACTATAAAAGATAAGCTTTTAGATAAAGAATTACTGTAAATTAATTGTTTAATAAATCAGGTATATTAGCACTCAACCGGATTTTCGCTGTTACAATACTAAAAATGCCCCCGGATTATATAAATTCCGGGGGCATTTCAAATACATCAGTAGTGGCATTAATTTAAATTCATTTCAACCTGTCCTGCCGATTTAGTCTCCAGGACTCCGTACGTATGGGCAAAATCCAAAATCTTCTGAACAATTTTTTCCGAAGGTGAATTTTCCGTCTTTTCTAATTCTATATTTTCATCTTCATACATTTCAAAGAAACTATCAAAGTCACAGTACTGGTTAAAATATAAATTTTGAAGAAATAAATTAAAGGTAGAACAATTTTTCATAGGCATTCTCTTTTAATAATATCCGTTAAGGAGAACGCCACTATAATTTTAATATTGTGTTAATTAAAGTTAATTTTTCGTAAGGCTCAGGTTCTTCTTTCTGATAAGTTTTCTAAGGTTGATCAATGCATATCTCATTCTTCCAAGGGCAGTATTTATACTTACTCCGGTTTGATCTGCTATCTCCTTAAAACTCAATCCCATATAATGTCTCATATGAATGACCTGTTGCTGGTCTTCAGGGAGTTCTTTAATAAGTTCCTTAACTTCGCATAATATCTGATCATTTACCATATGGTCTTCGACAGTATCTTCCGAAAATTTCGGGGAGTTAAATATATCCATTTCCATACTGTCATTACTAACAACACCCTGGAGTTTCTCCTTTCTGAAGTGGTCAATTATCAGGTTATGTGAAATCCTGAGAACCCATGAAATAAATTTACCGTTTTCTACATATTTACCTCTTTTCAATGATCGTATAACCTTAATAAAAGTTTCCTGAAAAATATCTTCGGCAAGATCCTGGTTTTTCACTATTAACAAAATGTAGGAATACACTCTGTTCTTATGACGGTGAATTAAAATTTCAAGTGAAGTCTGGTCGCCTTCTATAAACTGTTGAACGAGTTCATTGTCGTTCAGTGAATTTGTTTTAAGCATTACCTTCTATTTATGTGAAAACAAAAAGTAAAGTTTTTCTATAGGCGACTGAATTTAAGTTGTAGTAAAACTATTTATTTAATTTTGCATGGTAAAAATGTCACATTTTAACGAGATATACAAGTTTTTTCATCAAATTTTAAATTAAGGTCTTTAAATGGCTGTTAAAGCAATGAGGAAATCTATCGAAATAAAGAATGCCAGAGTGCACAACCTCGTGAACGTTTGTCTGAATATACCTCTAAACCAGCTAGTTGTAATAACCGGCGTTTCAGGGTCCGGTAAATCATCATTAGCATTCGACACTCTTTTTGCAGAAGGTCAGCGTCGCTATGTTGAGAGCCTATCATCTTATGCTCGTCAATTTTTAGGTCGCATAAACAAACCTGAGGTTGATTTTATAAAAAATATTCCTCCGGCAATAGCCATAGAGCAGAAAGTTAACACCAGAAATCCACGCTCTACTGTTGGGACGTCAACAGAAATTTATGATTATTTGAAACTTCTTTTTGCACGCATTGGAAAAACCTATTCTCCGGTTTCAGGGAAAGAGGTTACGAGGCACAGGGTATCAGATGTGGTTGATTACATATATTCATTTGCAACCGGTACAAGAGTTATGATATTAACACCTCTCAGGCCGGGTAACGGACGATCCTTAAAAGAAGAGGCCGGTTTATTAATACAACAGGGCTTTACAAGACTGGAGATAAATGATGATATTGTTGAGATAAGTCAATTATTGAATATAGAAGATGAAAAATTATGTTCAGGAAATTGCAATATTATTATTGACCGGATTGCAGTCAACACTGATGATGACACACGCGACAGAATAGCCGACTCAGTGCAAACGGCATTCTTTGAAGGCCATGGAGAATGCCTTATAAAAATCTTTCGTGACAACGAGATACTGCAAAATTCTTTCTCAAGCAGATTTGAAGCAGACGGTATTGAATTCGACGAACCAACAGTGCATACTTTCAGTTTCAACAATCCTCTGGGGGCATGCCCTTTATGTGAGGGATACGGGAAGGTGATTGGCATAGATGAGGATCTTGTTATACCAAACAAATCGCTTTCGGTATACGAAGATGCCATTGCCTGCTGGAGAGGAGAAAAAACGGGCAAATGGAAAGAGAGGTTAATATATTCTGCAGAAAAATTCAATTTCCCAATCCATAAACCATACTATGAATTATCCTCAGAACAAAAAGAACTGCTTTGGAAAGGTAACCGCTATTTCAAAGGCATTGATCAATTCTTTAAACACCTGGAAGAGAAAAGCTATAAAATCCAGTATCGAGTAATGCTCTCAAGGTACAGGGGTAAAACCACATGCCCTGAATGTAAAGGTACACGACTAAAGAAAGAAGCAGGTTATATAAAAGTAGCAGATAAAAATATTCAGGAGTTGGTACTTTACCCGGTATCTGAACTTAAAAAAATTATTTCGGGAATTAAATTGAACGGCCATGATGAAACCATTGCCGGAAGGATACTTCTGGAGATAAATGAACGTCTCACTTACCTGTGTGATGTTGGATTAGGTTATCTGACCCTTAACAGGCTATCATCAACTCTCTCAGGAGGGGAATCACAAAGGATCAACCTGGCCACTTCAATCAGTAGTAGTCTTACAGGTTCGTTATATATATTGGATGAACCCAGTATAGGGCTTCATTCAAGAGATACTCAAAGACTGATACATGTGTTGCGTAAACTGCAGCAGACAGGAAATACAGTAGTAGTTGTGGAACACGATGAAGAGATAATGCGGGCTGCAGACCAGATCATTGATATTGGTCCTATGGCTGGCCTTAATGGAGGTAAGGTGGTATTTCAGGGTACTCTGAAAGAACTTGAAAATAATCCGGAAAGTCTGACTTCACAATATCTTACAGGTGCAAAAAAAATCGAAGTGCCTCCCTACCGGCGAAAATGGTGCAATTTTATTGAGATTGCAGGAGCACGGGAAAACAATTTGAAGAATATAACTGTTAAATTCCCCCTCAACACTTTAACCGTGGTTACAGGCGTAAGCGGATCGGGCAAATCTTCCCTTGTCGCAGAAATTCTTTATCCTGCTTTATCCAGGATAACAGTTGGTTCAGGAGAACGCCCGGGTAAATTTGATACAATTTCAGGCGATTATAAGCTTTTAAATGCCATTGAATTTATTGACCAAAATCCGATTGGAAAATCCTCGCGATCAAATCCTGTAACTTATATCAAAGCTTATGATGAGATCCGTAAACTTTATGCTGAACAGCCTGCAGCTAAAATTCAGAAACTGAAACCATCACATTTTTCATTTAATGTCGATGGGGGCAGATGTGAAGAGTGTCAGGGGGAAGGAACTATTAAGGTAGAAATGCAATTTTTGGCAGATGTTTATCTTATTTGTGAAAGCTGTCATGGTAAGCGGTTCAAAGAGGACATCCTGGAAGTTCAATACAAAGGCAAGAATATTGATGATGTTTTAAACTTAACAGTAGATGAAGCAATTGAAGTTTTTTCCGGAGGCAATTCATCCACTGAAAAAAAGATAGTAAAAAGGCTCATTCCTTTACGGGAAGTCGGGTTAGGTTATATAAAACTGGGACAATCTTCAAGTACACTTTCCGGAGGTGAAAGCCAGCGTGTAAAATTAGCCTCTTTTCTTGCTCATGAAAAAGACTCTCCTTCACTTTTCATTTTTGATGAGCCCACCACAGGCCTTCACTTCCATGATATCAGCAAACTGCTTGATTCATTTAATGCTCTGATCTCACGTGGACATACTATAATAATAATAGAACATAATCTTGAAGTAATAAAATCTGCCGATTGGATAATAGACCTGGGCCCTGAAGGAGGGGATAAAGGTGGGCGACTTGTTTTTGAGGGCACACCCGAGGAGCTGCTTAATGTAAAAGATTCATATACGGCAAAAGTGCTCCACGAAAAGATATAACCTTTCAAATAATTAATCCTTCACAGCCTTATCTGGAGTAAATATCTACAACGGCAGTGCCGGTAGCTGGTTTTTTAATGAGTTGTGGTAACCTTAACCATTGCCTGTAAAGTAAAAAGGCTACAACCAGGCCTGCAAAAATATCTGCCGCCGGATAGGCAAGCCATATCCCGGTTATGCCAAAATATTTTGGCAATAAGTAAATAAGCGGTATCAAACCTATAACCTGACGAAATAAAGTCGTAAACATTGCAATTTTTGCTTTACCAACAGCCTGGAAAAAATTCGAAGCAACAACCTGAAATCCCACTACCGGAAAAGCCACCATGACTATTTTCAATCCATAAACAGCAATATCAAATAATTCCTGACTGTCTTTATTAAATATTTTGACAATATACCCGGGAATTGCCTCAATGAAAAGAAATGAAATAACAGAAACCAAAGTGGCTGCAATAATTGAGATACGTAAAGCCTCTTTTATCCTGGCAATTGATTTAGCACCGTAATTAAACCCTATTATTGGCTGGGATGCCATATTAATTGCCACTATAGTCATTATTACCAATGAACTGACAGAATTTATAATACCCATAGCACCCACTGCAAGATCTCCACCGAATTCAATCAACCTGTGATTTAATAATCCGTGAACCATACTATTTGCTACCTGCATGGAAAAAGGGGCCATACCAATCGCAATAATCTCAACTAAAATCTGAGTATCAATCCTTACGTATTTATTCCTAAGCTTAACAACTGATTTCTTACCTCGAAAATGTGCTAAAACCCAAATCATCAGGATAAACATTGAAATAATAGTTGCCCACGCAGCTCCTTTAACTCCCATGTCTAACCAAAATATAAATATCGGGTCTAGTATAATATTTGTTCCTGCACTCAGAATCATTGACCACATCGCAATGCGTGCATTACCTTCCGACCTGATGACATTATTGAGGGAAAAACCAACAACCTGGAATACTATTCCAAGAGTAATGATATTAAGGTAATCATTGGCATACCGGAATGTTTCATCAGTAGCGCCAAACGAACTCAAAATGGGCTCTTTAAAAAGATAAATGAAAACCATTATGATTAAAGAGACTACCAACATTAAAACAAAGCCTGTACCTAAAGTCTTTTCAGCTCTGTCAAGGTCTTTTTTACCCATATTGATGGAAACATATACTCCCGTTCCAATACCTATCAGCATGCTGAATCCCATCATAATAAGCATGATGGGGTAAATAATGGAAATGCCTGATAATGCAGTGGCTCCAACTCCCTGGCCTATAAAAACCCGATCAATTATATTATAGAGGGAATTCATAATCACACCCACAAAAGCCGGAATGAAATATTTTAACATTAACCGGCCAACATTAGTATCCCGGAGCTCATCTATATTTTTCATTAGCCGCAAAGGTATATATTTCGCATCACAATTTTGTCCCGGCCATATTCTATAATATCATGCTAAAAATTAATTATTTTTGTTTTTATAAATAAATTCTGCCTACTTTAATGCAATTTAATAGTAAACTTATTCTTGAAAACCGCATTACAAATAGTAGCATTTTTTTTTCTCTGCATCTTTGGAAGTATATTATCTTTCGGACAACAGGCCGGAAACCTTCTCCCTGTTTCAAATAAGCTGCTTCTGAACCCTTCATTTGCAGGAAGAGATAAATCATCAAATTTGTGGTCAGGATTACAATATTATGTTGATCCTGGTCAGGAAGCCGGTCATATGTTCTCATTTACATTCGACTATTATTCTGATAAAATTAAAAGCGGCCTTGCCTGGTACTTCTATGAAGGACTCAATACTTCAGATAACTATAATCACACAGGTGGGGGCTTTACATGGTCAAAGTCGGTTGCAGAAGCGAAATCAGGATATATTAAAGCAGCACTTAATCTCAACTATTTTATTACCACCAGACAATGGTACAGTTATAGCCTTGGCAAATTGAACGGTAACGATGCAAATACCCTGGAAGCGACAAATAAAAAGTTTTTCCAATATAATACCTTTATGCCACAAATTGGACTTTTATGGGATTCAAATGATATACAAGCCGGAATATCATTTTTAAAACCTTTCCTTTATAAAAACAGTTTAAATTCATTGAAGAATGAAAATAATGGATTGCGTTCACTAATCTTCATCTCAAAAAGTATTAAAGGGAAAAGGCAAGGCCTGATCTCAAAACCCTACGAAGCCAGCCCTGAAATAGCTGCGTTATTATCTGACAAGAACATATTCGTGCGAACAGGGATCAGGATTGAATTATTGAAAAATAATTACGGACTCTTTTTACAAAATAATTTTGAAGGTGATATGCATATGCATGGGCTTATTGCATTGTTGGGATGGAATCTTAATAACCTTAAAATTAATATTACTTCAGGATGCTTATACTCAATACCCTCTAATAAAGTTTCTTTTAACGGTGAAGCAGTGATTGGAGTTGTTATACCCCATATTCATTTCTCAGATAATAATCCATGGAAACAGGTAAATTAAGATATAACAAACCTTCCTCCAGTTAAGTCTTCATCCTGAAAATCCGGAGTCAGGTCTTAATAACCTCATTAATTTGAAACTACCCTCTGAGGGGCAAATTAAATTCTGCACTATCCTTATCTTTCGTATTGTCCTCCAATTGCCAGGGCACCACAAATTTTTCATGAGCAACATGGTATTTGATACTCCTGTGGTAATATACCTTATAAACAGGGTAGTTTTCAAAATCATTACTATATGTTTCTTTTCTATCCATGGTATCCTTTTGTACGAAATACCATAAATTTTGTTGTACTTGTCTCAACAAAATACTATAATAATGCCGAATGCAAGTGCAAATTATTATTAAAAACAGATTGTTATGATCAGGCAGTTAACATTAAACCTTTGTTTAGGGAAAAATTTAACTTCCAACAGGTCAATATCTTCACAAGCTTTCAATTATTTTCCTTTATTGGAAAAATATTTCATAAACTGTGATCTTTCATAAACCATTGGGTCAGGTATTTTATTATACGAAACCCTGCCTCTAAAATCACTGATCTTTTTAAAATTCCATTTTTTCATAAACATAGTTATTTCAGAGAGAATGGCAGGAATTATATCATTTCCGTTCAGGTAGAGCGAAGAACACAATTGAGTAACAGCAGCGCCGGCAAGAATTTGTTTTATTACTGCCTTACCGTCATGTATACCTGTTGATGCAGCAATGTCAATATCCGGAACTACTGAAGAAACAAGCCCTACCCACCTTAATGTATGTCTTATCTCAACCGGAGAACTGAAAATTTCAGAAGAAATCATTTCCAGCTTATCCAAATCTATATCAGGTTCATAAAAACGGTTAAACATCACAACTCCTTTTGCACCGTGTGCTTTTAGCTTATCCACCATCCTAAGTATATTGCTGTGATATAATCCAATTTTTACGGATACGGGAATTTTTATCTTTTTGCAAACATTTTGAAGAACATCAGCATAGAGATTTTCAATGAAATCAGGTTCCTCCCTTCTGTCGACAGGGACATAAAAAATATTCAATTCAAGTGCATCTGCACCTGCCTCTTGCAAGTCTTTTGCATAAGAGGTCCATTCGCTTGCCGAGATACAATTAATACTGGCAATAACCGGGATACTCACTGCTCTTTTTGTTTCTTCAATCAAATTAATATGTTTTGTTACTGAATTATCACGCAGATAGTTCCTTATGTAATCTTCTGCTTCAGGATATGCTGTATTATGATAATCCTGAAGCAACATGCTGGTTACCTCATTGTTAATCTGTTCCTCAAAAATAGATTTTAACACTACGGCGCCAATACCTGCATCTTCCAGTTTCTTAATTTTATCTGTCTTACTTGTAATACCTGAACTTGCTGCTATCAAAGGATTTTTAAGGTTCAACCCCAGATATTTTGTTTCTAAATTTACCATAGGTCTGTTTTTAATTGTTTATTACCTTGAGCCGAATATTTTACTGCCAATTCGTACAATAGTACTTCCCTCTTCCACTGCTGTGACATAATCATCTGACATCCCCATTGATATCTCTTTAAACTCAGCACTATTTCTAAAATATCTTTCCTTAATTTTCAGGAATATAGATTTTAACGTCCTGAATTCATCTCTTATTATAGTAATATCACTGGTATAGGTCGCCATCCCCATCACACCGGCAATGCAAATATTTCTCATTGAACGAAACGTGACGGATTCCAGAATCTCAATCCCTTCCTCTTCCGATAATCCGAATTTTGTCGATTCTTTTGCAATATGAAACTGTAATAAACAAGGAATAATCCGGTTCACTTTAACAGCCTCTTTATCTACAGATTTCAAAATCTTAAATGAATCTATCCCGTGAATCATACTAACAAAAGGAACAAGGTATTTGGTCTTATTGGACTGAAGATGCCCAATAAAATGCCACTCAATATCTTTGGGCAATATCGAATATTTCTGAACCAGCTCCTGAACTTTGTTCTCACCAAAAATTTTATGACCTGACTTGTAAGCCTCTTCTATTATTTCCGGTGGCTTTGTTTTACTGACAGCAACCAATTTTATCCTTTCAGGAAGTGAGCTTTTTATTTCAGAAATATTTTTACCTATATCCATTTCTCCAATTTTTCATTCAAAAATATAAAATAATGAACGCATTTGTCGCTTATTTTATATGTTATTGAACGATTGTATGCGAATCCGGGTTAACTAATGAAGTTTCAAAAAAAAGTTCAATCTTTGTTATTGGAAAATTGGTTTTTCAGATAATAGATATGAATAGTAAAAATATTCTCAAATAATCTTTATATGATATTAAAAGAGCATGATTATAAAGAATATAAATTTCTCATAGTCGTCCGATTAAGGGCAGTGCAAGTAAGTTTTGGGGGAGTGGGGAATGTTGCCTGCAGTCCGTCGGTTGAAACCGACGGCAAAGGATATGTCTCCGATTAAAGAAGCCAATTGGTTCAGTGGCCTTGTCCTTCGCCGTTCACTTCAGTTAAAGAATTGATTCTAAATAAAAATTGAATTATTTAACCAAATTATACTCACATGAATAATTTCATCAAACTCTGCTTAATAATATTTCTTTTTACATTGGCCTTCGGATGCAAAAAACACCGGGAGATTTTAAATGTATTAGAATTTGTTGATCCTCATATTGGAGGTGTAGGGCATCTTCTGCAACCCACCCGCCCAAATGTACAATTACCAAATCAGGTTATCCGCATGCATCCTGTAAGGTCGGATTATCTGGATGACCAGATCAGTTACTTCCCTCTCACAATCTCCTCCCACAGACATTTCCCACTATTCGGAATGCTTCCCGGCACAGGTAATCCATCAGATTTAAGCTGGAGTGAAAAACAAACATATGATCACGACCTGGAAAAAGTGGCACCATATTACTATTCAACCTTTCTTATTGATGAAAATATCAATGTAGAATTTGTTCCCGGCAATAAAGCAGGCTATTTCAGGATACATTACCCTGAACTGAAGCAAAAAAGATTAAAACTTGATATTATTAATGAAGGCCAATGGGAAGTAGGTTCTGATATGAATATCACGGGTACTGAAATTTTTTCAGGGATGAAAGCTTATGTATATGGCATTGTGAATAAAAAAATCAAACGGTTTAGCATAGAAAATGATACCTCTGGCAGAACAAACAAGTCCACCCTCTGGCTTTCTTTTGATGACAATGATGATGAAATAACAGACTTTAAATATGCTATCTCATTTATCAGCATCGAACAGGCCAGAAAAAACCTGGAAAATGAAATTCCGGAATGGGATTTTAACAGTTTAAAAGATAATGGAAAAAAAATATGGCAACAAGATTTGAACAGGATAGAAGTAAAAGGGGGTACAGAATCTCAAAAAAGGACCTTTTATACAGCCCTTTACAGAACATATGAAAGGATGGTTGACATCACGGAAGACGGGAGGTATTACAGTGCATATGATCATGAGGTACATCAAACAGATCGAAGGTTTTATGTAGACGACTGGGTTTGGGATTCCTACCTTACCCATCATCCTCTCAGGATGATCCTGCACCCTGACAAAGAATCAGACATGTTAGATTCATACGTAAAAATGTACATGCAAAGTGGATGGATGCCTCAGTTCCCGCTTCTTTTCATGGATAATCCGGCAATGCATGGGTTCCATTCCACAATTGCATTTTTAGATGCATGGAATAAGAATATTCGAAATTTTGATATTGAAAAAGCCTATGAGGGCATGAAAAAAAACAGTTTAGAGGCAACGATGCTTCCCTGGCGTAACGGCCCAAAAACCTCACTGGATGAGTTTTACCATGAAAAGGGATTTTTCCCTGCCCTGAGTCCCGGGGAAATTGAGACAGTAAAAGAGGTTCACAGCTTTGAAAAGCGTCAGAGTGTGGCAATTACCCTGGCACACAGTTACGATGACGGGGCATTGGCCCACCTGGCCAAACAGCTGGGCTATTCAAACGATTACAGTTACTTTCTTGAAAAATCAGGGAATTACCGGAACCTTTACAGGCAGGACAAAAAGCTTATGTGGCCAAAAAATTCTGACGGAGAGTGGATAGAGATTGATCCGAAGTTCGACGGTGGCCCGGGAGGCCGCGACTATTATGATGAAAACAACGGATACACATATGCATGGCAGGTTCAGCATAACATACCGGATTTAATAGAATTAATGGGAGGTCCCCGTCCATTTGAAGAAAACCTGGATCAGCTTTTTCGTGAAGATCTGGGCAGGCCAAAATATCAGTTTTGGGCTAAATTTCCTGATGCTACCGGCATGACCGGCCAATTCTCAATGGGAAATGAACCCTCATTTCATATCCCTTACCTATATAATTATATCGGATCTCCATGGAAAACACAAAAGAGAATTCGCTTTCTTCTTGATGTATGGTTTAAGGATAATATTTTCGGCATTCCCGGTGATGAAGATGGTGGGGCGATGTCGGCTTTTGTCGTATTTTCATCAATGGGCTTTTATCCTGTAACTCCCGGCCTGCCGGTATATACGATTGGCAGTCCGCTGTTTGAAGAGATACGGATAAGGCTGGATAATGGAAAAACATTCACTATTTTGGCAAATAATTGTTCACAGGTTAATAAGTATATTCAATCGGCACATCTAAACGGGAAACAGCTTGATAATCCCTGGTTCACCCATGGTCAACTCATGGAAGGCGCTACTCTTGAACTGGAGATGGGGCCTTTACCAAACAGGGCGTGGGGAGCAAATCCAGGTCCGTTACCATCTCTCAACTGAGCCATACATATAACAGAACAGTAATTACTGAAAGTACCACCAGGTGAAGCCGCCAGTCGGTAAGACCTTCAAATTTTGCAATCCTGCCGGTGTAGTTAATAGTTGTCTTTTCCAGTTTTTTCGGGGCAGTTTTTTCGGTAAATGCCGAAACGAGAAAGAGTATACCTGTAATGATCATCTCAGCCCATAATCCCCTGTAGCCAAAATTAAGGGTCAGTTTATGGTGTAGAAACGGGAATAACTGTTGTCCGGTATCCGGTCCCAGCAACTGGTCAACAACAAACAGAGTTGCCAGTATAACTCCTGCAAATACAGATGCAGCTGCTCCCTTATATGTAACCTTCTTACTTATAATACCAAAAAATATAGCAGGGAAAACAGGTATTACAAGATATGCTGTTATAGTCTGAAGATATTTATACAGGCCTTCCTCATTTTTATATATCAGGTATGCAGCTCCGATCCCCAGAATTGCAACAATTAGAATTACAATTCTGCCGATGGTAACTTGTTTTTTCTCAGAAGTCGAAGGATGAAACTCAACAATAAAGTCTCGCACCACCAGAGTTGACACTGAATTTAGCACAGCAATCAGCGATGTTACCAATGCAGCCATCAAAGAAGCAAGCAACAGTCCACGGACTCCTTCAGGAAGCAGCTTATTAAGTAAAAGCACAAATGTCTGCTTTGTTGCCTCGCCCTCCAGTTCCCCGGGAAACAGTGCAAAGGCAATTATTCCGGGCAAAGCGAATAAAAATACAGGAGTAAGCTTCAAAAAAGTAGCAAACATAGCGCCCCACCTTGCCTGCCTTATATCAGGTGCAGAGAGAACCCTCTGAACATTGACCTGATCAATGCCCCAGTAAAAAATTCCTGCATAAAAGGCAGTTGCCAATATTCCCCAAAAAGGATATACAGGATCATCATAAGGCGCGGCAATTACCATCATCTCAGGTGCCTTCTCCATAAGGCCGTTCCATCCACCGACCTTATCCAACCCGATAAAAAGCATAACTAAAGCCCCGCCTATCATCAGGATTACCTGTATAACATCAGAATAGGCCACGGCAGTAAATCCCCCTATCATTGTAAACACAGCAACCGATAATCCTATCCAGAAAACCGTAGTCATTACATTCCACCCAAGGATACTGTTTAAAACAAGGGCCCCTGCAAACATAGTAAACGCAAGTTTCGTCATTACACTGATAATCAGCATCAGTATTGAGAAGAATGTTCTTGCGCTCCTGCCGTACCTTAATTCAAGAAATTCAGGAATAGTATAAATCCTGTTCTTCATGTAATAAGGGAAAAGGATTGCACAGGCAAACCCCAGTGTTATTGCTGTTGTAAGTTCAACAGAACCTGCCGAAAGACCGTATCGGTATGAATCACCCGATAAACCGACCAAATGTTCAGCACCGATGTTGGTTGCATAAAGAGATGCCCCAATTACAGGCCATTTAATTGACCTGCCTCCAAGAAAAAAATTAGTACTGCTCTCTCCCGCCTTTTTATTATAAGCCATGTACAAACCAAAAGAGAGGCTTCCTGCCATTACTATCGTCAATATGATCCAGTCCAGTGAGGTAAGCGTTAAATCCATAAATCATAAATTAAAAATTACACTTTTTTGATCTTACAATTTCCGGCTTATAATCCGATGAGCTCATCCATCCTCATTATACTTTGGATCATTGACCTGACAGTATGATAATTGATTTTCCATGAATGTCCCATATGGGTCCATATAGGTTCCCCTCTTCTCGTTAATAAGGGATACCACTCTCCCACACCCTTGTTGATCACCTTGTCGAAAACGAAACGATGAACATTTTTGTAAGCTTCCCGGTACCTGTCGTCTCCAAAAAGTAACACTCCGTCAAGCATGGCTGTTAATACTTCAGCCTGCTGCCAAAACTCCTTTTCCCTGTCATATACACCTCCTGAATGCGGACCTTCCACAAAAACTCCCCCAAATTCCTGATCAATTCCATTATCAACAGTATGATCCAGGATGATTTTAAACAACTCAGAATAACTTTCAGTGTTAATTTTCAAAATATCAAAGGCATGTTTCAACAACCAGGCAAACTCGGCATTATGACCAAAGCATGTATTGTCGGTTGCATTTCCTTTTTGTCCATCTTCAGAAAACCGGTCCCATCCCCATATTATATCAAATTTGATTTGCGGTGCAACAGCCCAGTCTTTATAAAACTGGGGAATCCCGGTCTTATATTTGGGATGAATGATACGATATAGCAAAATATCAATAATCTCAAGCAATTTTCTCCTGTGAACATCCCTGCCGGTACATTCATAGAGAGTAGTAAATGCTTCCATAAGATGCATATGCACATCAAGAGTTTTTCTGTCACCTCCTTCACTTCCAGGCCCGCATAAGCTCCAGTCACGATAAAACATTTCCCAATAACCACCGAACATAGTGTCAACACAATATTTCTGCAGCAGGTCAAATACTTTCCCTGCATACTCCACACCCCGGGCATCGCCGGTGGCTAAAGTGTACTCACTAAGTGAATATATTGCAAAACTGTGCCCGTATATTATTTTTTTATCGATTTTCAGATTGCCCTTTCTGTCCATCATCCAGAAGAATCCCCCAAATTCGGAATCCCACATCTTCTCCGTGAGAAAGTCAAAACCATGCTTTGCCAGACTGGCAAATTCATCTTTTTGATATCCTGCCCTGCAAACGGATGAAGCAGTATACAGACATCTCGTCTGAGCAATCAGCGACTTTTCATCCTCTCCGGTATCATTTCCCTGCTTATCAAAATGAGTAATATAACCGCCGTTGATACTATCTCTCATCCTCGCTGACCAGAAAGGTAACAGCTCATTTAAAAGGTGGTTTTCTGCCTCATCCCTTAATTTTTTAAGCTCATTTTTTGTCATCCGGATATAACTTAGTTAAACAATTAATAATCATTTATTTCTTTAAAATTCCAATTGCACGCTGCAGCAAACGGGAAGGGATAAACTGTTAACCTCCAGCCTTAAGGTGCTGATAAATAGTCAATAAAAAATCTCTGTTGTCAGCGGTAAGATAATCCATTTCTCCCCCCATCCTGTTAAATGTTTTACAATATCTCAAAT
>CAZJGI010000021.1:0-47798 GCA_964545315.1 uncultured Prolixibacteraceae bacterium | reverse complement strand
AACCGTTCGTTCCTCACTCTCACAAGAAAATTTTAATCATTCTTTTTTGTGAAAATTTAAGAATTAAAATTTTCATGTTCGTTTCATATTATTAAAATCTATTGTTTTCACATGCATCATATAGCTTGTCCTGATTTTAATTGGAGGAACTCGAATATTTTATAATCATACTCTTGTGTCCAGATTTTAATAGGGATGATCGTTTCATAATGAATTTGTTTTATTGAATAATTCTAAAAGTTTAGCAACAATTTTTCTTGAGGCCTCTTTTTCGACACGATTGGATCCTGGCCATGTTTCATAACCGCCGAGCTCATGCTGTTCAGGTGTAGGAAGATACCCGTACCATCCGTTTGCCAGTTCAATTGTGAAGCATGGGGAAAATGGACATTTTGCCTTGATCTCACGTCCTGTTTCGGCGAATACTTCAAAAGGTATAGCGGCAATTCCCATATCTCCGATTCGGAAAGTTTGAAGCATAGCGTCAATATTTTCAGGCCATTCTTTAAGAATAACAGTAAATTCAGCATAGGTCTTTTCAAGTCTGTGAACAGGTTTTACAGTATCAGGCCTTGCAATCACATATTGAGCACGTTCCATCATTTTATTATCAGGTTTACGTACTTTAAGGGAAATATCACTGCTTGCAGCCTTTAAAGGTACCCAATCGTGAAATATTACCTTATTATGTTGACGGTATACCTCCCTTGCTACATCTTCAGCTACGAGTTTCATTTTCTCATATGGTTCATTTCTTTCTGCAGGGCCTTTGAAATTGATATTATTTGCATCACCTGATGTGCCGTTTGACATGATCCCAATGAAGGGGGGATCCTGCCTGTCCGCTTTTAACAGTTCCATGATACGATCAGCAAAGACTGCAAAATAATCAGCTGAAATGTGTTGGGGTGGTACGCCACCTACATAATGCAGTGAATAATTTGCCAGCAGGGCAATAGGTTTACCTCCTGTTGATTTGACTGACAGGAATGAAACTTCAGTATCCGGGGTTCCTGCAGGTTCAAGCAGATTAGAATTACCTATTCCCGGATTCATTACAACTTTGTCTTCCCCTCCAAACGGATCAGGCATGGGTGTGCCAGGCTTCATTTTCCATCTGCGTATAAAAATATGTTCAGGAACCGTGCCCGAGCCCCAACCTATAACTGCAGGTTCAAGATTATTTATAGCAATCCTGACTACATCTGCTATCCTTCTTATAACAAATTTTTGATAATCATTAAAAGGTTGACCACCTTTCCATTCGATTATCGAGGGACCTCCCCCTAATGCACTCGTTGCTGAATGGGTATGCACTGTCGACATTAACACATTTTCCCGCGGGATTCCTGTCTCTTTAAAGATAATTTTTCCGGCTTCATCATATAATTCTCTGTTAATTACGCAGTTGTCTATAATAACGAATGCTATTTTTGTTTTGCTGTCATCTAGTACCAAACAGCGTGCGTGAAGTTCATCGTGGATATGATTTGCCGGGGGTGCATTCCAATTTCCAATTACCTGTTCTCCCAAAAACGGAGTTATATTACTTTTTGTAGCACCTGCCCTGAAGATTTTACCTGATCCTTCCTGTGCGGGAGAATTCTGAGTAAAAAGGCATGTGATAATTATAAGCACAAAAGCGATTATTGATGATTTGTTTAAGTTCATATGATATTTATTGCCTTTGATTAATTCCTGATCACTGTAATTTCTGGCGGATTGGCATATGCTTGATATTGTGAATCAAGAACCTCCCTTTCGGGCATAGTGTCTTCACTTATCAGGAAACGATATTTAATTTCAAGAGTTTCGTTATTGTCCAGATCATAGACGAAGAAAGGGCCAAACCTTCCGTAATCGCGGTATGCTGACCAGATAGCCGGTTCAGGATTATCAGGGTGGTTTAGGTCAAGGACGCTGTACATTTTATTTCTCAATCCATAGGTCATTCCAACCCAGGGAAGGTTAAAGTCTTTAGTAGGATCAATGCCTTCTTTATGGAAATAATAAACCGGCTTTTTGCTTCCTTCTATTCCCTCGGCGACGTCATTATGTGCGCGATACTGAACACCGCCATGCTCTGCGTTACCGTCGAGCTTTACCGGGCCGTTAACTGCTTTGAGAACAGAAACGAAATCCAGTATCATAATTGCAGGCTCAGCCTGTCTGTAAACCATAGCTGTCCTTTTTTCTTCAATTATTGTAGTACCAGTGCTGTCATTCCAATGAATTAAAGCTTCTAATTTAGCAGAAACAGGGCCTGACGATTTTTCAGTAAAACTGATATGTTTTTGTACAGTCAAATCTTCCATTCCCCAAAAAGAGAGCTCCTGTCCTCTGAACCCTATATCCCTCCAACCTATCATGATACCCCTGTGATGTGACCATACACCTTCTTCCGGGCCATTGGTAATAAAATCTTTTCCATCCAGGTCATATATGTGGTAAAATACCCTGTTTTTTGCAGTAAGCGTTTCTCCTTTCTTAAAATGGTCATCCATTTCATAACAGTATCTGAAAACTTTTTTGTCCCCAAATAAAAGATCAAGATTTTCTCCTGCATCCTTCCATCCAAATTCAGGCTGCTCTGATGCTTCTTTTTTATAAAATTCAGCTTTCCATCTGGTTGACTTTTCAGGATTTGTTTCAGGTAAAAGCCAGCAGAGTTTATGTTTCCCATTTCCACAGTTGATGAGTTGTCCGGGAAGCGGCTCATTAACTGACCCTGATTTTAATGTCACCCCTATATTTTCCAAAGGCACACCCTGAAAATCCTCAGGCACCTTAATTTCAGTAAGTACGGGTATTTTTTTGCTTATGTATTCTGACTGCTTAACCTCCAATGTAATTGTATTGGATTTGAATTGTGAACAGTGGGTTAAACTTATAATAAGAATTAACCCCGTTAATGTAAATAGTGTTCTTCCCATTTTAGCTTTTATTAAAGAATTAATTTAGATATCCCAAATATAATATTATTGATAAAAATACAGATTAAAATAGTTCAAATACTATTTGGTCAATCCGTCTTTATTCACGTTCGGCTATATTATTGAGATTTTGTTACTTATCCCACGTCTCTTTTATGAGAACAGGGATTCGGTCAAGACAGGCTATTGCATTAGCCTTTAACTCTTAAAGGCCAAAGGCATAGTAGTATGTGCCGGGGTATTCTTCGTAAATACCCTCAACCATCACCCCGCCTTTTTTGTCTTCAAGGTATTTTATGAATTCTTCTGTAGTTTTTATTTCTTTCCCGTCCACTTTTGTTATAATGAAACCAACTCTCATATCCGTATGTTGTTTAAGTTTTCCGGGAAATAGTTTAGTGACTTTCAGACCGCTGCTGATGCCAAGCTCCCTGGCTTTATTTCTTTCAATCTCTTCCAGTTCAACTCCGAGGGTGTTTAGAATTTCTTCAGATGAATTCTGCTGCACCAGTTTTTCTTCACCCTCCTGATTTCTCAGTGTTACCTGAAAATCCATTTTTTTACCTGACCTGTCTATTTTCAGTGTTACTTTATCTCCGGGATGTTGTCTGCCTATTATTTCCAAAAGTTTTGCACTATTCCTTACTTCATTACCGTTAACTTCAAGAATAACATCTCCTGCTTTAATACCTGCATCTCCTGCGGCGCTGTTATTAGTTAAACTGTCAACATATACCCCATTAATCACCTCCAGACTTTTTTCCTCAACGAGGTCACTTGTCACATCTCTTATCATTAATCCAAGATAACCTCTTTGCACCATTCCATACTCAATTAAATCTTCAACTACTTTTGAAACAATATTGGAGGGAATTGCAAAACCATAACCGGCATAAGCACCTGTTGGGCTTGCGATTGCAGTGTTAATCCCCACAAGGCCACCGTCGAGGTTGACCAAAGCGCCTCCGCTATTTCCCGGATTGATAGCCGCATCAGTCTGGATGAAGGATTCTATTGCACTCCTGTCCTGAAGGATATTGATATTACGGCCTTTTGCACTTACTATGCCGGCAGTAACTGTTGAGTTAAGGTTAAAAGGATTACCTACTGCCAAAACCCATTCTCCTACTTCAACCTCATCGGAATCAGCAAATGGAATTGATGGCAATCCTTTTTCCCTGATCCGGATAAGAGCTAAATCAGTAGATGGATCTGTTCCGATAATTTTTGCTTTTAATACTTTGTTATCATTCAGAGTTACTTCAATTTCATCAGCGCCATCTATGACATGATTATTTGTAACAATATAACCATCAGAACTGATAATTACCCCTGAGCCACTTCCAACTATTGGTTGAGGCCTTCTTTGTCCCGGCTGTGGTGATTCATATCTAAAATCCGGGCCGAAGAAATGCTCAAATATATCATCATCGAAAAAATCCCTGAATGGAGGGTATTGCCGGTATTGATAATCTCTATACCTGTTGGTGCGAATTGACTTTATATGAACAACAGCCGGCATAACTTTCTTTGATACTCCTGTAAAATCAGGCGGCATGAATTCACCTTCTGATTTAACTGAAACTGATGAGGGCTTATCAACCGGAGTGTTTATTTGTTCAATTTTTACAATTTTAGCCCGGTTGGATCCGGTTAATTGTAATGCTGAGAAAGTAATTATACTTCCTAATAATGCTGCAAAAATTATTAATCCAATTTTTTTCATGATTCCTGATTTTATAGTTATAATATCTGAAAAAATCCTCAAAAGATGTGCCACAGGAGAATAATTATGTACCTAAAACAATAGTGAATCAGCTATTTATGTCGTGATTAATTAGTTTATACAAAGATTAGTATTAATAACATTAATATCTGTCAGTTTGACATGATCTAATTTGTCTGCCTATATAAAAAATTCTTATATTTGGAACTGCTGTTTTTTTGTTGAATTTGGTAAGGTTTATAATACAATAATTGATTTAACTAATTGATTTAAAATATATTACAATGAAGAAAATAAAGTTTATTGGTTTGCTGGTTTCATTTTTTACAGTATTTTTATTAATGGGCGGTTGTTCGGGCAACAAGGAGAAGGTATCTGCTGCTGAAGAAGATATGACAGGAAATTTCAAAATTGGCTGGTCATCGGTCGATATAACTCCTGATAAACCTGTACTGTTGGCCGGACAGTTTCATGCCCGTGTTTCTGAAGAAGTTCATGATCATATTTTTGCCACATCCATGGCATTGGAATATGCTAATGGTACTTCTTCTGAAAAGTTGATCATGATTAGTTGTGACCTGGTTAAGATACATGATGATATGACGGATGGGTCAAAAGATAATTTCCGGGATAAAATCAGGGAATTAATTACTGCTGCTGTTCCTGAATTAAAACCGGAGGATATTATTATTCATGCCACTCATTCACATACAGCACCTTATGTTAGTACAGCACCAGACTCAGAGAGTATATACGGAGTAAAACTTGATGCTATGTCGCCGGCAGAATGTCTGACTTATATATCAGAAAGAATTGCTAAAGGAGCAGAAGAAGCATGGAAAAACAGGCAACCGGGAGGAATAAGTTATGGTATAGGACATGCGGTTGTCGCCAGAAACAGGTTACATGCCCAATTGTCTGGAGAGACTATTAAGGGAGGCAGCACTAACAGGCCCGGATTCAGTCATATTGAAGGGTATGAAGATCACACCCTCAATTTGCTTTATACCTGGGATAAGAATAAGAATCTCACAGGTGTTGTGATCAATATTGCAACCGATCCGCAGGTTACCGGAGGAGAATTTTTTGTCAGTGCTGATTTCTGGAATGAGACACGCCTTGAAGTAAAAGACAGGCTCGGGGACAATGTTTTTGTTTTGCCCCAGTGCAGTTCAGCGGGCGACCAGGGTACTGTGATACTGGTAGGTGCAAAGGCTGAACAGCGTATGCAGGAGATCATGTATCCAATGCCTGACAGCATTGATGACCGGTTGAAGCCCAGGATGGGTTACAGAAAAAAGATAGCCAATCAGATTGCAGATGCAGTAACAAAAGTGTATCCATACATGTCGGAACATATAGATTGGGACCCGGCATTTGCTCATAAAATGGAAAAAACTGAGTTATCAAGAAGGCTTATCAGCATGGAAGATGTTAATGAAGCCCTTAAGGAGGCTGAGGGCTACAGGAAGGAGTACGAGAAGATGTTAAAAGAGTTGAATGATAATCCCTCTCTAAAAGAAAAACCCAGATGGTACAGGGATATTACCCGTACCTATACTTTTATCAGAAGAGGTGAAAGTGTAAAGGAACGTTATGATATAGAGAAGGTTCAGCCCAGACTGCCGATAGAAATACATGTTGTGCGAATAGGTGATATTGTCTTTGCAACTAATCCTTTTGAATTATACCTTGACTATGGTATGAGGATCAAAGCACGTAGTCCCGCAATCCAGACATTCCTGATACAACTGGCCGGAGGGGGCACATATTTACCTACTGTCAGATCAATAGAGGGTGGAGCTTACGGAGCAGTACCTGCAAGTACTCTTATCGGGCCTGAGGGAGGACAGGAACTTGTCGAAAAAACACTTGAACTTATTAATGCTGTGATGCCTGCAGATAAATAATTTAAGAATGCTTTTTGATGTTTGTGTGAAAGACAAAAGGCAACTGTTCCCAACGCCTATTGTCCAACAGACTGCTTTTTGGTCGGTAGTAAAAAGTAAGCTGGGAGCTGAAACCCTTGCGGTCAATTTTAAAACAAAGGAGTCTTCTCTGTTTTGTTCCGGGAAGAGTGATAGCCCCGTCCTTTCAGACCTGCTTGTTATTATTGAGCATATAGATCAGGATCATTCTGTTGCATATGTACCTTATGGCCCTGAACTGGAACCTGAAGATGAAAATCAGGGAGTGTTTCTGGAAGAACTTTCCGAATGTTTACGTTCGTTTTTGCCCTTAAATTGCATTCTGATCAGATATGACTTGTGCTGGCAGTCGGTTTGGGCAAAAGATGAGGATAATTATGATTATCATGGTAATTGGAGAGGTGCACCAGCATTGCCATCTCAGGAGATACGGTTTAATTATAACACGGTAAAGAGAAATTTTAAAAAAGCTTCATTTAACATACTGCCTGCCAATACTGTATTTCTTAATCTTAAGAGAGACACAGGTGAGATACTTTCCTGCATGAAACCGAAGACAAGATATAATATTGGTCTCGCCGGCAGGAAAAACGTCAGGGTAAGGATTGCTGGTATCGAAAATATAGATATATGGTATGATCTTTATAAAGAAACTGCAGGACGGAATAATTTATATATAAATGACATAAAATATTTCGAGACTGTCCTTTCTGTTAAAGCAAATAATTCACGGTCACCGGCAGAAGTTCTGCTACTTATAGCTGAACTGGACAGCAAGCCTCTGGCGGCAATGTTTTTGATTATTACAGGTAACCGTGGTTCATATTTGTACGGAGCTTCTTCGTCGGAATACAGGAATTATATGCCTGCATATGCTTTGCAGTGGGAAGCCATTAAAAAATCAAAAGCAATGGGATGCTCAGAGTATGACATGTTTGGAGTAGCTCCCGGCCCTGATCCCTCTCATCCTTTGTATGGATTGTATAAATTTAAAACAGGATTTGGGGGAAGGCTGTATCACAGAATGGGATCATGGGATTATCCTTTGTCAGAAGATAAATATAATCTTTTCAAATCTGTCGAATTAAACAGCCAGGGATTTCATAATAACTAATAAAAAAACCACCCGGTATCCAGGGTGGTTTTTTTATGCTTGATTGAAAATATATTTATTTTCTGTAAATCTTTTTATACCCGTAAATTGCATTTTCACCAAGTTCCTCTTCAATTCTAAGCAACTGGTTATATTTTGCCATTCTGTCAGAACGGCTCAATGATCCGGTTTTTATCTGACCGCTGTTTGTGGCAACGGCGATGTCAGCAATAGTTGAATCCTCTGTTTCACCGGAACGGTGTGAAGTAACAGTAGTATAACCTGCCCTGTGGGCCATTTCAATTGCATCAAGTGTTTCTGTAAGGGTACCGATTTGGTTTACCTTAATAAGTATGGAGTTTGCAGCTCCCAGTTCAATACCTTTTTTAAGGTAATCTACATTAGTCACAAACACGTCATCGCCGACTAACTGGCATTTATTTCCTATTGCTGCATTTAATTTAACCCAGCCGTCCCAGTCACCTTCGTCCATTCCGTCTTCAATGGAATCAATCGGGAATTTGGAAATCAGTTCTGCAAGAAATGCAGCCTGCTCATCGGAATTACGTTTTGCTGCTCCAACACCTTCAAATTTAGTGTAATCATAGAGGCCATTTTCATAAAATTCTGAAGCAGCACAATCGAGCGCTATGGAAACATCCCCTCCGTCTTCAGCACGTCCGGGGTTATAACCTGCATTTTTAATAGCTTCGATGATGCAATTCAATGCATCCTCTGTTCCGTCCAGTTCAGGGGCAAAGCCTCCTTCGTCACCAACGGCAGTAGAGAGGTTACGGTTTTTCAACACCTTTTTAAGACTGTGAAATACTTCAGCCCCCATGCGTAATCCTTCCCTGAATGATGCAGCGCCTATCGGCCTTATCATAAATTCCTGAAAGGCAATAGGGGCATCTGAATGTGAACCTCCGTTAATGATATTCATCATTGGTACCGGGAGTGTCTTGGCATTTGTTCCTCCTATATAGCGGTAAAGCGGGAGCCCTGCAAATTCAGCAGCTGCCTTTGCGCAGGCAAGGGAAACGCCAAGAAGGGCATTAGCTCCAAGCTTTGACTTGGTCTTTGTTCCGTCTAACTCCAAAAGTTTCTTGTCGATAGCTACCTGATCTGTAGCATCCATGCCGATCAACTCTTCAGCAATAATATTGTTAACATTGTCAACAGCTTTTAATACCCCTTTACCAAGGTATCTTGATTTATCACCGTCACGTAACTCCAATGCTTCATTTTCTCCTGTGGATGCTCCTGATGGAACAGCAGCACGCCCGAAGGCCCCGCTCTCGAGCAATACTTCTACCTCAATGGTAGGATTCCCGCGGGAATCTAATATCTCTCTTGCTTTAATGTCATTTATTAACATAGTAAATTATTTATTGTTTGACTTATTTATTTTTATACGTGAAATTCAGTTTTTTAATTTAAATAATAATACTCCAAATATAGAAAATGTTCTCTTATATTCATTAAGCTCTAAAATAAGCCTGCTGATATTTCATATAGTATTAACCTCGGTTTGTAGTAATAATTATTTTTTTCAATAACCTATTATTTCAGGTACTTTCATGATTTTTATATTTTTCACCTTTTTCGTACCTGAGTACTTTTAAATCCTGATATGTAACAAGCCCGCCTTTCTTACCCAGGTCCATCAGTTCATTTATTCGTTTTGCAAAATTCATAAGAAGTTCATTTTTGTCAATTATTTCAATGATAACAGGCATGTCGCCTGAAAGGGCAAATATTTTCATTGTATGAATGGAATGACTTGCCCCAAATGACATAAATCCTTTGTAGACAGTTGCTCCTGCAAGCCCTGCTTTGCGGGCTTCAAACACAATTTCTTCATATAAAGGCCTGTTATGGACTTTATCTGACTCTCCTAAATAGATTTTTAAAATCCCTGTATTTTCAGAAAACTTCATTTTTGTCAGGTTTAAAAAATTATTCGAATAAAAATAATCCCCAGATATACTGCCAGGATACCCAAGGCAAGGCTGCCTCCTGTATTAAGCAGAAAGGGGATGTAGGACTGCTCTTTGATCATCATTAAATTATTATAGGCAAACAATGAAAAAGTTGTGAAGCCGCCACAAATCCCCACTGCTAAAAAAATCCTCCATTCTGAATTAATAAGATTACCTTTTTCACTTAACGCAAAAACAACACCGATAATAAAACTGCCTGTAATATTTGCAAACATGGTTCCATAAGGAAATGTGTCCGACAGATTTTTCTCAACTATTATTTGAACAAGATAGCGCAATACACTGCCAATAAAGCCTCCTGTCCCCACTAATAAAATTGTTCTGAGCATGCAATAAATAATTTATTCTAATTTTGATAACATCATTTTAATGATGTATTTTGTGCACTCAAAGATAATAAACATATGAATCAAGATCCATATATTCTTAATTCAGAAAATATAAAAGAAGCTCCCGGCACTTTTTTCGGCAAGTTAAAATATCTCGGTCCGGGCTTTATTTTATCTGCTTCTGTTGTGGGTTCAGGGGAATTGATATCTACTACTACTCTTGGTGCCCGGGCTGGATTTATTACTCTTTGGGTAATTATTGTCAGTTGTATTGTGAAGGTTGCAATTCAGCTGGAGTTCGGCAAACAGGCAATACGTACCGGAGAGACTGTAATGGCATCGCTTAACCGGCTTGGCGGCCCCCGGTTGGGGAAAAGAAAAGTTAACTGGAGTTTATGGATGTGGTTTTTTTTATGGTTGTTCAAACCTCTTCAGCTTGGGGGAATTATTGGAGGTGTGGCCATAACCCTTAATATAGCTTTCCCAATGATAAGTATCGGTTGGTTTGCTGTAATTACGGGAGTAATAGTTGCTGCTCTTGTATTTAAAGGTTATTATTATTTTATTGAAAAAATGTCAGTGGTAATGATGTTGATATTTACTGTCTTTACCATCGTTGCGGTTTTTATGTTGCAATTTACTGAATTTGCATTTACCGGAAAGGATATCCTGATTGGTTTGGGATTTAAACTTCCCAAAGCAACTGTTGGATTTGCTATTGCTGCTTTTGGCCTTACAGGAGTCGGAGGGGATGAAATAGTTGCATACAATTATTGGTGCCTTGAAAAAGGATATGCCAGGTTTACCGGGCCATTTGAAGATACCAGTGATTGGCATACCCGTGCAAAAGGCTGGATTAAGGTTATGAACCTCGACGCAATACTTTCAATGATCGTATATACTCTGGTAACTGCAGCTTTTTATTTACTGGGGGCAGCAGTATTATATAAGAGCGGAAATATACCCAAAGGTTTTGCTCTGATAGAAACTCTTTCAACAATGTATACAGAGTCTTATGGCAATTGGGCTAAAGGATTTTTTCTTTTTGGATCATTTGTGGTCCTTTTTTCAACTATGTTTTCTGCATTAGCAGCCCGTACACGTATCTTTTCCGATTTGTTCGGACAACTGGGGTGGATCGACTTTTTTAACAGGGCACAGAGAAGAAAAACTATTGCAGTAATTGCATGGGTTTTCCCTGTATTATGGCTGATAGCTTTTATGTGGGTAAAATCACCGGTGCTCATGGTAACCATTGGAGGTATTGTTACCTTTTTTATGCTTCTTATAATTGTATATGCCGGATTACACTTCCGATACCGTCAAAAACAATACGGCCTGGAATCATCCCGTTTTTACGATCTGGCTCTTTGGGTCAGTTGTATTGTGATTTTCCTGGTCGGGGTTTATGGCGTTGTCAGCCTTGCATCATAAAACGATTAAAAATACTTTAAAAACAGATAAATAATTTTTGGTTCTATTAAATATATCTATATTTTCGTGTTCGTACACGGAGAGGTAATTCGATGAAATGAATGAATATTAGCTGATAACCTTAATATGTAAAAGATTCATCGTATTGAAACCTGCCTGAGGAAATTACCTTGAACAGTTGATGAATCTGGTTATGATACAGAGTACGAACAGAGTAAAGTTTTTATTGACGAGTTCCATTTTACTTATAAATAAACAATTAATAAAATGAAGATAGGAAAATACAGTTTTGGGATAGGAGACCGGTTTAATCATGAAGGAGTTGCCCAGTTGAAAGCATTAATTAACGCTAACAGCAAGGGTGTTGAAGTAATACCGGTATGGAATAAATCCAACAGGGAGCATAATATAGTCCATTCCGAGCCGGAAGGCACCCGGAAAGAAGCTGATGAAGCCATTAAATCACTTAATTGGAATAATCAATATTTCGTTGATGCAGACCATATTAATCTTACAAATGTTGACAGATTCATCCAATATTCTGATTTTTTCACCCTGGATGTTGCTATGTATATTGGAAATCCATCACCTGATGAGGATGTAAAAGATTTTAAAAGATCATGTTTGCAATTTGGCAGCCAGGTGAGAGTACCGGGAATTTCTGATCCCGTAATGATCACTGATGAGCTCCTTAATAATGTTGCTGCCAAATACCTTGCTGCCGTTAAAGAGGCAGGCAAGATTTACCGTCACATTGAGGCAATCAAAGGACCCGGTAATTTCGTAACTGAAGTTTCAATGGATGAGGTTGATGAACCTCAAAATCCAGTTGATATGTTTTTTATTCTAAAAATGATTGCTGATGAAAAAATCCCTGCTCAGACCATCGCGCCAAAATTTACAGGCAGATTTAATAAAGGAGTTGATTATGTTGGGGATGTAGAACAGTTTGCCAAAGAATTTGAACAGGATATTTTGGTTATTGATTATGCTGTAAACAAATTCGGGCTTCCAGATAATCTCAAACTAAGTGTTCACTCCGGATCAGATAAATTTACTATTTACCCGGTGATTGCAAGGATCATAAAAAAGTACAATAAGGGGATACATGTTAAGACTGCAGGTACTACCTGGCTTGAAGAGGTTATTGGATTGGCTTTGTCAGGTGATGAGGGGCTGGAAGTGGCAAAAGAGGTTTATTTAAATGCACTCAAGCGTAAAGAGGAACTTTGTGCACCCTATGCTGATGTTATAAATATTAATGACTCCAAACTGCCGTCTCCCGAAGAAGTTGCAGGCTGGACTGGTGAAAAATTTGCCGAAACCCTGCGTCATATTCCCGGGCATAAAGAATATAACCCTGATTTCAGACAACTAATACACGTGGGATATAAAGTGGCTGCTGAGATGGGAGATAAATATACCGGATTATTGGCTAAATATTCAGATATCATTGGCAGCTGCGTTGAAGAAAATATATATGAACGACATCTGAAGAGGCTGTTTGACTTTATACCGTAGGCAAAGGATAAAGCTTATGCGAATTTCGTTTCATACATTTACATTTATTGATTAGAATGAAATAAATTTTAAATATTTAACTAAGTTATATTCAGATGAAAAAATTTTTAGATGAAAATTTTCTCTTACAGACAGAAACTGCCAGGAGGCTGTATCATGAACATGCGGCAAAAATGCCCATATTCGATTATCATTGTCATATACCTCCGCAGGATATTGCAGAAGATACACGATTTGACAATATAACGAAGATTTGGCTCTATGGTGACCATTATAAATGGCGTGCCATGAGGGCAAATGGTGTTGACGAAAGATATTGTACGGGTAATGCATCTGATTGGGAGAAATTTCAGAAATGGGCAGAAACTGTTCCCCAAACTATAAGAAATCCTTTATATCACTGGACTCATCTGGAACTTAAAAGGTTTTTTGGAATAAATAAGTTGTTGTCCCCAGCTACGAGCAAGGAGATTTGGGATGAATGTAATGCTAAGCTGCGGTCACCTGAATATTCTGTCCGGCAACTGATTTTGAACGCTAATGTACATACTATCTGCACTACAGATGACCCTGTTGATTCTCTGGTTTACCATAAGCAAATCAAAAACAGCGAATTCACTGTTTCCGTGCTGCCTGCCTGGAGGCCGGATAAAGCGATGGCAGTTGAGAATACAAAAAACTTTAATGATTATTTAGATAAACTTGCTGAGGTTTCAGGAATAACCATTAATACTTTTGGCAGCTTTATGGAGGCTCTCAATACACGCCATGATTATTTCCATAATAACGGATGCCGTCTTTCAGACCATGGTATTGAAACAGCAATAACCGAAGATTTTACTTTGGAAGAGATAAGTGCTCTTTTTATCAGGATAAGGAAAGGAATCGATTTGACTAAAGAAGAGATTTTAAAGTTTAAATCATGTATGCTGTTTGAATTTGGAGTAATGGACCACTCACGTGACTGGACCCAGCAGTTCCATCTTGGGGCACTGAGAAACAATAGCACCCGACTATTTAATAAACTGGGACCTGACACCGGATTTGATTCAATTGGAGACTTTGAAATTGCAAAGCCATTATCAAAATTTCTTGACAGGCTGGATATGAATGATCAACTGGCCAGAACAATTATTTATAATCTGAATCCCCGTGATAACGAACTTATAGCAACGATGGCCGGCAATTTTCAGGATGGTTCAGTTCCCGGGAAGATACAGTATGGTTCAGCCTGGTGGTTCCTTGATCAGAAAGACGGGATGGAAAAACAGATCAATGCTCTTTCCAACCTTGGATTATTAAGCCGGTTTGTGGGAATGCTTACCGATTCGCGCAGCTTTCTTTCGTATACCAGACATGAATATTTCAGGAGAACTCTCTGTAATCTCCTGGGAAATGACGTTGAGAATGGAGAAATACCTGATGATATGGGATTGTTGGGTCAGATGGTAGAGAATATATGTTTCTATAACGCCCGTAACTATTTTAATTTTAATAATGGCTGAAAGAATAGTTACCTTTGGTGAAATAATGTTAAGGCTTGCAACACCGGGGTACCTTCGTTTTTCGCAAGCTGAAGAGTTTACTGTGATTTATGGAGGAGGTGAGGCCAATGTGGCAGCTTCTCTGGCTAATTACGGCATTGATGTGGACTTTGTAACCCGCCTGCCTGAGAATGATATCGGTCGTGCCTGTATTATGAATTTGAGGAAACATGGTGTGGGCACCAGCCATATTATCCGGGGAGGTGACCGGCTGGGAATTTATTTTTTGGAAACCGGTTCTGTAAGCAGGGGCAGCAAAGTTATATATGACCGTGCACATTCAGCATTCTCGGAGATAAAACCGGGTATGATTGATTGGGACAGGATTTTTCAGGGCGCATCATGGTTTCACTGGACAGGAATTACTCCTGCTGTCTCGCGGGGGGCGGCTGATGTGTGCCTCGAAGGAGTGCGTAAAGCCAATGAACTTGGACTTACAGTCTCCTGTGACCTGAATTATCGTAAGAAACTTTGGAATTATGGCATGTCGGCAGGAGAAGTAATGCCGGAGTTGGTAGCAGGATGTGATATAATTTTAGGTAACGAGGAAGATGCGGCGGTAATATTTGGTATGAAAGCCGAAGGAGTAGATATTACAGGGGGAAATGTAACAGGTAGTGCATACAGGTCAGTTTCTCAAAAGATTATGGAACGCTTTACAAAATGCAGGAAAGTAATTACAACTCTGAGAGGCTCTGTAAATGCCAATCATAATACATGGTCCGGCGTTCTGTGGAACGGCAATCAGTTTTTTGAAGCTCCCCTCTATCAGATAACTCATATTGTAGACAGGGTTGGAGGAGGAGATGCCTTTATGGGAGGCCTGATATATGGATTAGTAAATTATGAAGGTGATGACCAGAAAGCGCTTAATTTTGCAGTTGCTGCATCCTGCCTTAAACATACTGTTTACGGAGATTTTAACCAGGTTACTGTTGAAGAAGTTAAAAAATTAATGGAAGGGGACTTATCAGGAAGAGTTGCAAGGTAATTTTTAAAAAGAATTAATATATGGCCAGATTTTCACGGATAGAAGTATATTTAAAAATGAAAGAAACCGGCATAGTCCCGGTGTTTTTTCATCCCGATCCACAAGTATGCAAAAATGTTGTTAAAGCCTGTTACGATGGGGGATTAAGATTATTTGAATTCACAAACAGGGGTGATTTTGCGACTCTTATTTTTGCGGAACTCAATAAATGGACTATTCAAAATTGTCCTGAAATGATTATGGGAGCCGGATCGGTAGTTGATGAAGGAACGGCTGCGATGTATATTGCTTTGGGAGCTAACTTCATAGTTGCTCCTTTACTGGACGAAGCAACAGCAAGGGTTTGTAACAGGCGTAAGATAGCCTGGAGCCCGGGGTGCGGATCTGTTACTGAGATCAGCAAGGCCCATGAACTGGGAGCTGAGGTGGTAAAAATATTTCCTGCTTCAGAGGTTGGAGGCCCTGGCTTTGTAAAAGCCGTAAAAGGGCCAATGCCATGGACCAGTTTAATGCCTACAGGCGGAGTGGAACCTGAGGAGGAGAATTTAAAAAATTGGTTCAATGCCGGTGTGGCTTGTGTAGGTATGGGCTCTAAATTATTTCCGAAAAATATCCTTGATGAAGGAAATTACTCTTTTATCACCGAAAAATGTCAGGAAATACTGGCCATAGTAAAAAAATACAAAAAAAATTAAATTTATAAATAATGATACACAGAGTATTATCAATTCTTTTTTTATCAGGTGTTATGGCAGCAACTGTGTCATGTGGTGTTACTTCAGGCAAGACAGAACTGAAGCTGGCACATGGCCTCCCTACTGATCATCCTGTCCATGATGCTATGGAGTTCATGGCAACCAGGGCTGCTGAATTATCTGATGGAAAGCTGACTATAGAAGTTTATCCTGCTGAACAACTTGGTTCTGAACAACAGTGCGTGGAGCTCATTCAGATCGGCAGTCTGGCAATAACAAAAGTATCGGCAGCTGTAATGGAAAGTTTCACTGATGATTATAAGGTGTTTGGGCTTCCATATATTTTTAAATCTAAAGAACATACATTTACAGTACTCGACAGCGATATAGGCAGGGACCTCTTACTTAGTACGGAAGACAAATGGATACGGGGTTTATGTTATTATGATGCCGGATCACGCAGTTTCTATACAAAATCAAAGCCCATAACCCATCCGGATGATCTTTCAGGCCTTAAGATACGGGTTATGCGGAGTATTACGGCAGTGGAGATGATGAAGGCTTTAGGCGGTTCGGCTACTCCTATAACCTGGGGTGAATTGTATACTGCCCTGCAGAGCGGAGTGGTCGACGGAGCTGAAAATAATCCTCCAAGTCTCTATACTTCGCGTCATTATGAAGTGTGTAAGTACTATTCCCTGGATGAGCATACAACTATTCCTGATGTTTTGGTTATAAGCAAGAAAATATGGGATAAGCTGACACCTCAGGAACAGGAATGGGTGCAGAAAGCAGCGGACGAATCTGCTGTTCTGGAGAGAAAGCTTTGGAAAGAATCTGAAAAAGAGTCACTTGAAGAAGTGCAAAAGGCCGGGGTTGAGATTGTTTATCCTGATAAAGCACCTTTCATAGAGAAGGTACAACCTCTTCTTGAATCTTATCGTGATAATGAGGTAATATACTCATATATAAAAAGAATTAATTCAGTGCAATAACATAATTTTAAGATATGACTTTACGAACTTACATTGACAAAGCGTTGGAGTGGGTACTGGTATTTTTACTCAGTTTTCTGGTGATTGATGTATTGTGGCAGGTAGCAAGCCGTTATATTATGAAATCACCCAGTAGTTATACTGATGAACTGGCGGGATACCTGCTTATTTGGGTTGGCTTGCTCGGAGCAGCTTATGTTGCAGGTAAGCGGGAACACCTGGCTATTGACCTGCTTCTTCAGAAAAGCCCGCCAAAGAGAAAATTTAAACTTGAAATGGCAATAAGTGTTTTCATTATTGTATTTGCAATTACTGTTCTGATAATTGGAGGATCCTGGCTGGTTTATACAAGGTTCTATCTTAATGTAAAATCATCTGCACTTGGGATGCCCCTTGGAATAGTATACATGGTACTTCCTGTCAGCGGCCTTCTTATTGCCTATTTTGATATTGATAATATGTGTAACATGGTTAAAGCAAACCGGAAAAATTAAGTATTATGGAATTTTTTGAAATTTTAGTTCTTGTTGTCAGTTTTATCGTTCTCCTGGTAATAGGTGTTCCTATTGCTTTCAGTATAGGCATTTCAGGGATATTAACCATGTTGGTAAGTATTGATTTCATTCCTGCCCTGACCACCTTTTCACAACGTATGGCTACAGGCCTTGACAGTTTTGCGCTTTTGGCAATTCCCTTTTTCATCCTGGCAGGTAATATTATGAACAGCGGAGGTATTGCAATCAAGCTGATTGATTTTGCCAGAGTATTGGTTGGCGGTATTCCCGGTGGGGTGGCTATGGTAAATGTTATGGCAAATATGCTTTTCGGGGCTATTTCCGGTTCAGCAGCAGCCTCAGCATCAGCAATAGGGAGCATAATGCAGCCCGAAATGAAGAAAGAAGGGTACCCGGAAAATTTTAGCGCTGCAGTAAATATAACATCAGCAACAACAGGATTGTCAATCCCTCCAAGTAACATTCTGATTGTTTACTCACTCGCAAGTGGTGGTGTATCAATCACAGCTCTTTTCCTTGCAGGCTACCTGCCCGGTATACTGACAGGACTGGCAATAATGATTACGGCGATTACTATGCTGGTATATAAAAAGAAAGGCATAACAACAGCATTGAAGACTCTTGGTGTTGTTGTAATAATTGCAATGGCCCTAATGCTTGCTTATCAGGGAGTATCTTTTTCAAAAGCTAACTTTTCACCTTTAGTTAACCGGATATTGCTGATAGTTGCACTTCTGGCTTTCGCAGCCTGGGCTGTGATCAGAACAATAAACAATAAGGAGAAAGCTTTGTATGGCACTAAAAAATTCCTGGATGCAATACCCAGCCTGCTTATGCTTGTTATTGTAATTGGTGGTATAGTCGCAGGTTTCTTTACTGCTACAGAGGCTTCTGCTATTGCAGTTCTTTATTCACTTATTCTGGCTATTATTTACAAACAGGTGTCACTAAAAGATTTGCCTGATATAATATTGCGTTCTGTAAAGACCACGGGAATCGTAATGTTACTGGTGGCTACCTGCCTTGGATTATCATGGATAATGGCATATGAAAATATACCCCAAAACGTAAGCAGAGGTTTATTGTCACTTACAAGTAATCCTTTTATGATACTTCTAATAATAAATATGCTTCTGCTGTTTGTTGGGATATTTATGGATATGACTCCTGCAGTACTCATATTTACTCCTATATTTCTTCCTATTGTCACAGCAATGGGAGTTGATCCCATTCACTTTGGAATTATTATGGTCCTAAACTTGAGCGTAGGACTTTGTACCCCTCCTGTCGGCTCTGTTTTATTTATTGGCTGCAGTGTAGCCGGACTGGGCATTGACAAGGTTTTAAAGCCTCTTTTACCTATGTTCCTGGCTATGGTATTGGTACTGTTGCTTGTTACATATCTTCCGGAAATAAGCCTTTGGCTACCACAAAAACTGGGATTTTAGCAGAGAAACAACTTGATTTTGCCGGATATGCACAAGAGATAAGGGAAATATCTGAACATTATAAGATGCATGGTTCTTTTCCAAAATAGCTGTTTCTCTTAATTTATAATTAAACATTATCATGATGTATACGATTAACTATGGCCGGGGCAGGTTTTTTATATTCCTGATGGCTTTTTTCTGGTCGGTTTATTACTCAGGAAATCTCTCTGCTGAAATGGTATCTGCTGAAACATGTAGTAATCCTGTTGAGAAGCAAATTGGTGATAAGCAATCGGCGGCAGAGCATGTTAAAGCCGGGTTTGGCCGAAGGATCATTACTCCTGATAACCAGGTATGGCTGGCAGGATATGGGAACAGGGAAAGGCCTCCTGATGGTAAGGTACATGACCTGTGGATTAAAGTAATGGTTTTGAGAGGTGCTAATGACAGACAGGTTGTATTGGTTACTACAGATCATATGGGTATGTCAAGGAAAGTTTATGAAAGCATATATTCAAAGGTTTCCCAAAAATTTGATATAGATCGTTCTGAATTTATGCTTACATATTCTCATAATCATTGTGGGCCATGTCTTACGGGTGATCTTATTGATTATTATCCTGCAGATGTTTATCAACGGACACTGGTAAATGAATATACAGAATGGATGGAATTGCAGGTCGTTGATGCAATCGGAGAAGCTCTTGACAATATGCAGCCTGCTAAACTCTGTATGGGAGAAGGCAAATGCTCCTTTGCTGTTAACCGCAGGGATAATGTTGAATCTGAAGTTCCCGGATTAACAGAAAAGGGTATCCCGCTTAAAGGTGTTGTTGATCATTATGTTCCCGTGCTTGCAGTGAGAAATGAGGATGATGAATTGCTCGGGATACTATTTGGGTATGCATGTCATCCAACGACTTTGTCATTTAATTCCTGGTGCGGGGATTATCCCGGGTTTGCCCAGATCAACCTTGAAGATCAGTATCCCGGAGTAAATGCAATGTTTTTTAATGCCTGTGGTGGTGATCAGAATCCACTTCCGCGCAGAAAACCGGAGTTATGTGAGAATTATGGTAAGATGCTTTCTGATGCTGTAGGTGAGGTACTGGATAATTATATGAAACCTGTTTCATCTGAAATAAGCAGTGACTTAAGCTATGTTAACCTGGACTATGAGGAAATTGTCACCAGGGATAAATTGTTACCCATAGCACGTGGCAAAAGTAGTATACAGGAGCGTTGGGCTAAGAGAATGATATATCTTATTGACAGAGGTATGGAATTTTCTGCATTTTATCCTTACCCGGTTCAGGTATGGAGTTTTGGATATGATCTGTTGCTTATCGGGATGGCAGGCGAAGCGGTTGTCGATTACTCCCTGCTGTTTAAGGATAAGTTTGGGAATGGCACATGGGTTTGTGGCTATGCAAATGAAATGGTTGCATATATTCCTTCCAGGCGTGTTTGGGAGGAAGGGGGATATGAAGGAGGCCCGCATCTTGATGAATATGGTCATCCTGCCTGGAGATGGGCAGGAAACACAGAAGACCGCATATCAAATGCAGTCTTCAGGATGGTTAAACGTGTAAGGAAATAAATCTTTTCTATATGTTATATTGTTTTAATCTCAGTTATCAGTTTTTGAATTGAGTTTTTTGCATCTCCGAACAACATGCGGGTTTTATCATTGAAGAACAGAGAATTTTCAATTCCTGCATAACCCTTACCCATACCTCTTTTCATGATAATTATATTTTTTGCCATGTGTGCGTTGATAACAGGCATTCCGTAAATTGGGCTTCCGGGATCATCATATGCAGCCGGATTGACAACGTCGTTGGCCCCAACTACAACAGCAACATCCACATTAGGCATATCAGGATTTATATCGTCCATTTCCACAAGTTTTTCATATGGAACATCGGCCTCAGCCAGGAGGACATTCATGTGGCCGGGCATTCTTCCTGCCACCGGATGGATAGCATATTTAACTTCAACGCCTTTGCCTTCGAGTAACTCATCCAGTTCATGGGCAATATGCTGGGCTTGTGCCACTGCCAGGCCGTAGCCGGGAATTACAACTACTTTTTGTGAATAGCTAAGTAAAACGGCTGCATCACTGAGGGTTATTTCCTTAATGGTACCCTGTTCCCCTGCTATAGCACTTCCCCCACCACCAAAGGAGCCTATTATCACATTCAGGAGAGAACGGTTCATAGCCTTGCACATGAGTATAGTAAGGATCATTCCTGCAGCTCCGACCAGTATGCCACCCAGGATCATTGCCTGGTTGTTATAAATAAATCCTGCCATCGCAGCAGCTATTCCTGTAAATGCATTAAGTAATGATATTACGACGGGCATGTCTGCACCTCCGATAGGCATAACAAACATCACTCCGTAGACCAGTGATATAATAAGAAGTGCATAGGCAGCCCAAAGCATTTCCGAAGGCGGGTTGGGGGAGAAGATGATGAAAACTCCCAGGCCCAGGGTAATAATCAGTAGGAGCAGGTTGAGGTAAGTCATATATGGTTTCATAATATCCCCAATTTTGCCGTCAAGCTTTCCGTATGCTACCATACTTCCGCTGAATGCAACCGCACCGATTATGAGGCCCAGTATTGTCACCAGAACAGAGCCTGTATCACCTGCTACTGCGTTGGGATATTCCAAAAGGGCCACAAGCGCTGATGCCGCACCTCCTGTTGCATTATAGAATGATACCAGCTGGGGCATAGCAGTCATTTTAACCCGTCTTGCAATTATCCATCCTATTGCTGCACCAAGGCCTATTGCTGTTAATATTATCCAGATATTGGCTAAAGGTATACCTTGTCCTTCTGTGTTTTTATGAAGTAATATAGTTGTTATCATTGCAAGCCCCATGCCCCCGGCAGCCCAGAGGTTACCGCGCCTGGCACTTTCGGGGTGGGAGAGCAGTTTAAGTCCAAATACAAATAACAGGGCTGCTATCAGGTAACTCAGTTCGAGTAGGGTGTCACCTGTTGTAAATCCTTTCCCATCGATTATTCCTAATACTTTATTCATTATTGCCTGGTTTTTTTCTTTTTAAACATTTCAAGCATCCTGTCAGTCACGGCAAATCCGCCAACTACGTTGAGCGTACCGAAAATAAGGGCCAATATTCCCAAAACAAGCTGGACAGAAAAAGTTGAGATATCTGAATGCCCGACCAGAATTATTCCTCCAATAATTATGACCCCGCTAATCGCATTCGCTCCTGACATTAAAGGGGTATGAAGAACAGCAGGAACGTTTGAAATTACTTCAATACCCAGGAAGACCGAAAGGGCTATGATGAATATAGCCTCTTTTGATTCAAAGAAATACTGTAAAATATTTTCCATATCCGGTATTTTAATTGTTATCAAATGATGATTTTACCCTCTCATTAAATATTTCTCCTTTGTGTGTTATGCATGTACCTTTTACGATATCATCCTCAAAGTTGAGATTTAGTTTTCCTTCCTCTCCGATAATAAGTTTCAGGAAATTAAGCACATTTTTTCCAAACATTCTGCTGGCATCCAGAGATGTCAGGGCGGGATAATTTGATTGGCCTATTATTGTAATATTATTGTGGTTAACAACTTTATCGTTTTCTGTAAGTTCACAATTACCTCCTGTTGATGCGGCCAGGTCAACGATAATTGAGCCAGGCTTCATTTTCTCCACAGTCATTTTTGAGATCAGCAACGGAGCCTTCTTGCCCGGGATTTGAGCAGTACAAATGATCACATCCGATTTTATGGCCTGGTTGTTAATTGCTTCCTGCTGCTTTGCCTTATACTCTTCTGTTTGTTCAATAGCATATCCTCCGGCATCTTTATCTTCAACAGCGCCCTCTACTTCAACAAATTTGCCTCCGAGGCTTTTAACCTCTTCTTTTACAGCAGAACGAACATCAAAGACATATACCTGGGCGCCAAGCCTTCTGGCTGTAGCAACTGCTTGCAGCCCTGCGACTCCTGCTCCAAGAATAAGAACATTTGCCGGGCGTATTGTTCCGGCAGCAGTCATAAACATTGGAAAGAATACCGGCAGCCTGAGAGCTGCTTCCAATACAGCTTTATATCCTGCTACTGTTGCCATTGAAGAGAGTATATCCATCGATTGTGCCCTTGTGGTGCGTGGGATTGAGTCAAGGCTGAAGGATGTAATGTCACTTTCCAGAAATTCTTTAACAATCCCGGTTTCCCAGAGAGGATTGAAAGCACTTATCCAAACCTGTTCTGAATTCAGTTTTGTTATTTCCTCTTTTACAGGAGGTTGAATTTTAAGGATAACCTCAGCTTTCTCAAAAATTTCATCTCTGCTGACAATTTGTGCTCCGGCTTCCTTGTAGGCAGAATCGGTGGCATATGCCTTCTCTCCTGCCCTGGTTTCTACTAAAACCTCTGCTTTCAAGTCGGTAAGGTTCTTTACAGTCTCTGGTAATAAAGCTACACGGGTCTCACTGCCCTGCTCTTTTAATAGGCCAAGAATCATAATAAACTTGATTTTTGTGAATTAAGCGCAAAGCTAATAAATTATATTTACCGTTAACGTTAACGGAATATATTATTTAACATGTTTTATCAAAATATACAGGAAGTTGTTATTTACAATAATATTTACCATCCGGGTACAAAATTAATTCCGAAAGTTTTATTTTTCCAGCCTCCGTTTTGGAAAGGTATCGCATAATAAGGTTCAATTATTAAATAGCCTAACAGATTTATCCTTAATGAAGTACCTGCGCTAAAAACCGGTATTTTTTCATCCGGTCCATGTTGCTGCCAAGCCAGCTTAACATTATCTCTTTTATACCAGGCTAATCCTGCATCAAAAAAGAAATTCAGATCAGCCAGAAACCACTTTGATTTAAACATAGCTAAAACTTTTGGGCCTGAAACAGGAAGACGCAGTTCTGCATTTCCGATAATCATTTTTGATCCGCTAAGTGTAGATACATTTAATGTGTTGTAGCCCAGATATCCATAGCTTATATTGTTGTAGAAAGACATATTGTCATATCCTCTTATAAGCCAGGGATAGCCAATATAAACAGGTGATATGATATTTGTTTCAGAACCGTTACCATATCTGCCGTAATGATATAATCTGAATGCAAGACTGAAAGGTTTAAGATAATAGTAATGTCTGTAGTCTATAAGTCCGGTGAAAAAATTTACTGCACCGAAATATTTTTCTACCTGGTATCTTGCCCGGCTTCCTCTTAGCGGAGATGTTAATCCCGAGTATGAATTATCAACCACATAAGCCATGTCTAATTTATGAAAACTATTACCTTTTGGAACCGGCATTCTCTCCTTTTTGACTCCTATGCTGTACCACCAGTCGTCAAAATAATTGTGATACCTGTCTATTCTGTAATAGTACCATGATGAAGATGCCCCGGCCTCAATTCTTCTGGTCTGCGAAAGAGAGTGAAATGTGAAAAATGAAATGTTGTCTTCAAACATTCTTATATAATCAAGAATCAGGTTATTAACAGGCAACTGAATTTCTTCCCCGTCATCTTTAAATGTTAATGTATCCCTGGTATAAAACATCTCTCCGGCCCTGTAGGGAATATGAGATATATTTGCGCCCCATTTAAATTTTTTAGTCTGATTGATATATGCTACCTGGCCTCCGAAATCATATATTTCGCCATTCAGTGCTAAAACAGAGTAGAGTTGATTGTTTCCCACCATATCGCTGAATATCATTGTCACACTTCCTGACATATTATTATTATAATATCTGTTGGTTGTAATTCCTATACCTGCGGTATTTGAAATATAGTCAAGTTGGAACCTTGGTTCATATGGTACATTAATGATTGAATCAGGATGCAGCTGAATCTCGTTAGTAATTCTGTTATAAAGGGTGGTGTCAATAATATTGCTGTAATAATGGTCAAGCGGAGGCAAGGTTCCCGGACTGAGATCAACAAGATTTTTATCTGTTTCTTCAAACGTAAAATCTTGTTCCATGGCTGTATAAATTTGGTACTTTCCCTTAAAGTAATGGGTATAGGCTATTAAATCACTGTTATTTGCAGTGCTTATTGCGGGAGAAAAAGGAGTTAGTCCGCTTATCCCTGTTCTGAATCTGGTTAGCCGGTAAAGATCGCCGGTTTTAGTATTATAGGAGTAAAGATTTCTGAATCCGTCAGCGTTCGACAAGAAATAAATCAACATTCCATTGTATGAGTAACGCGGATTAAGATTATCAGCTCCCGGAAAAATTCCCGGTGAACTTATATTTCCGGTTTTGATATCAATTATATTTATATCGAAACTAAATTTTTTTGAAGGTTGGTTTTTATTGATCCTTTCAGATGAAAAGACAATATTATTACCGTCAGGTGACCAGGAGGGATGTATGTTTGAATAGAAGTCATCAGTTAGCTTAATTATTTCATTATTGTCAAGGTTATATAGGTAAAGGTCACTTACTCCCTCTGATATTCCTGAAAATGCAATGTATTTTCCGTCAGGTGACCATTCAGGATTAGAAAAAGAAGCAATATCCCCGAATTCAATTTCCCTGGTAATCCTGGAACGTTTTACATCAATGATAGCGAGCATATTCCTGCCTTTTTGAAAGATAACAAAACCGAATTTTTTACTGTCGGGAGACCATGTACCTGCGGATTCGTTAAAGCTAAAGTCATCAATTTCGTGGTTGCGTGTAACACTCGAAAGTTTTTTTATTATTTTTCCGGTTTTGGCATCAGCCAAATAAAGGTCAAGCGTAAATACATCTTTTTCAGAGAAAAATGCCAGGTACTTTCCGTCGGGGCTTAATGAGGGGGATAAATTCATAGAGCCGCTGTTTTTATTAGATATGATCAAGTTTCCCGGAATTTTTTCTGTTGAATCGTTTATATATTTTTTGAAATGGGTTTCCATTGATGATTTCCAAAGTCCTGAAAGTGTTTTTGCCTCTATTCCCAATATTGAATCCAGGGCTTTTTCATAACCGTATTGTGCAGTTTTAGTAAAGATAGGGATTATTAAACTGTCTCCCCATGTTTTTCCAATCATTGCCCAAAAAGCGTGCCCATAACGGTAAGGAAAATACTTCGATTCCGTTGTCAGTTTTTTCAAAGTTGGGAAATCATCATTAATTAAAGCATCTCTCATCCACATTGCAGTATTGGGATCTATGCTCCCTATCGAAAAATATTCTGCCATTCCCTCTGTCATCCAAAGAGGTATGTTATTTATTGAATATGTCCGGGCTGTATCTGAATTTAGAAGTTTGTTAAACTGAAATGCATGCACCAGTTCGTGTCCCAAAACATGATCAGTTTGTGCCAATGTTGGGGCAACAGGCATTACAACTCTGTTTTTAAGTGATTCAGTAACTCCGCCGGTAGTCGTCCCTATAAGGCTGTTAATTGCATTAGTTTGTTGAAAATCTGAATGATAAGAGTAAAGTATCAGAGGATTTTTTCTTTTAAATGTATCTTTGAATACTTCCTGATGTATGGAAAACCACTCTTCAGACCATGTGGCGAATTCTTTAATAAATGAGTCATTTTCCAGGTAATGATAAATTTCAAAATTGGGCGTTTTTATTACATCAAATTCAAAATTTTTATAGCTCGGCTTATTCCGTCCGAAATACTGGGCATGCAGCCTGCCGGGACAAAGCTGCATTATCGCAGTTATTAGAAATATTAACCTGATATGCGAAATTTTCATTGTTTAGCCCTCCCAAAATTGGCTGTCTGAAATATTTGTGTCATATACAACAGACAGGTTAAACATAAAAGATTACATTATTCAGGATTAGTTGTTATAAAATAATTCCTCAAAATTTATACCAACTCATATTAATGTCATAATATTAATGAAATTAATTTTATATGTTTTTAAGATTATGCCAGACCGGTTGAAAGTAGAATAATGCTTTTAGAGTATGATGATATTTACAAAATAAGACCTTCCAACAACCTTATATACAAATCAATGCCATTCAATATTTCACTTTTCCCAATATATTCGTCAGCAGTATGGGAGCGGGAAGAGTCTCCCGGCCCCATTTTGACTGAAGGAAAAGGGATTATTGCCTGATCGGAAGTTGTTGGAGAACCGAATACACTGATGCCTGTTTCTTTTGCCTTCATAACAAAGGGATGATCCATATTTATACCTGAAGAGCTCAAACGCAATGATCGTGGTTTTACTTCTGATTGTATCAGATTTTCAATTATTTTTACTGCTTCATGATTCGGGTAAAACTCGTTGGTGCGCACATCAACAACAAAATGGCAAATTTCCGGTATTACATTATGTTGGGTTCCAGCCTCAATCTGTGTGATTGTTATTTTGACTTCTCCCACTAAATCAGAAATTTTTTCGAACTTATAATTTTTCAGGGTTTGTATGTCATCAATTGCCTTGTATAATGCATTTTCTCCTTCGTTGCGTGCAGCGTGGCCGGATTTGCCGTAAGCATAACAATCCAGTATCAGTAATCCTTTTTCTGCAACTGCCAATCCCATACAGGTAGGTTCACCAATTATGGCAAAAGTAACAGGTGATATTTCAGGTAAAACAATCTCAAGTCCCTGGGTACCGGATATCTCTTCTTCAGCAGTGGCTGCAAAAACAAGGTTATAGGGCAGATATTGCCTGTCGAAAAAATGTAAAAATGTTGCGAGTAGGGCAACAAGAGGTCCTCCTGCATCGTTACTGCCTAATCCATATATAAAATCCCCATCCTCCACCGGATCAAAAGGATTAATGCTATAACTTTTGGCAGGTTGTACAGTATCAATATGTGAATTTAACAGAATTGTGGGTTTGCTGGCATCAAAATACTTGTTGAACGCCCAGGTGTTGTTGCATTTTGTATAGAATTGGATATTTTCTTCCTTGAAAAATTGTCTAAAAACTTCAGCAGCTTTATGTTCTTCCTCACTGAATGAAGGTATGGCAATTAAAGTTTTTAATAATTCAATATATCTGTTCATTTTCCCGATTCAGTTCATCAAATGCAAAATTGGTAATTTTTTTCGGTATTATTTGATTCTGATTTAATATAATTTTGAATAAGCACAACAATTAGAGTAAGTATGTCAAGCATAATTGTGAAACGAGTTCATTTAACCTGACAAAAGTTCAATTTCCGGAATCACTAAATAATAGTGTTTCATTAAAGTTCATAACTTTTGTAAAAAGTAATGCATAAGGTTTTTTCTTTACTGCTGTTTTTCTTAATTTTCCGGAAAAAAATAAATTCAGGAATTATGGATAATTATCTTAGAGAAAAAATTAAATCGTTCATTTTAAAAGGTATTGACGAACAACCGATAAAAGCTGTTTCAGATCCTTTTTGGGAAAATTTGAAAAATACCGGTACTGAATTATGGTTAGATACCGGTGACATGGAAGAGGCTGAAAAAAACTGGTCTGCGGAGATGACCGCGTTAACAACCAACAATACGCTGGTAAACAAAGAGATACAGAAGGGAATATATGATTCTTTTATATCCGAAGCAAAAGAGATCGTAAAGGATCTGCCTTTGAAAGAGCAGATCATTGAAATTGCTTTTATACTAAATGCCAGGCATGGCCTAAGGCTGGCTAAAAGATTCGGGGGACTCGTCAGTGTTGAACTGCATACAGACACGGCCCACAATATAGATGCAACATTGAGTTACGGATTAAGGTACTTTGATATTTGTCCGGACCAATTTATTGTGAAAGTGCCATATACAGCCAGCGGACTTCTTGGGGCAAGAAAGCTGCGGGAAAGGGGCGTCAAGATAAACTTCACTCTTGAGTTTTCGGCAAGGCAGAATGCTTTCGTTGCAGCTATCACAAAACCAAATTATCTGAATGTTTTTCTCGGCCGCATTGGGGCTTATATAGCAGATAACAATCTTGGCGACGGTTCAGGAGCAGGAGAGATGGCGGTGCTATCTACCCAGAAAATTGTAAAACAACTGACTAACCACAACCCTGTTCCTACAAAATTGATCGCAGCAAGTCTACGTGGATATAAACAACTGGATGACCTTGCAGGAGTAGATGTGTATACAATGCCTACTAAAGTTGCTGCAGATGGAAAAGCAAAACTTAGTGGAATGTTTACATCAAAGCTTGATGAGATTTATCCTGTTGGCATTGATAGTAAGAACTATTGCTATTTTCCTGAAAAACTTTGGGAAGTTACTAACCAGGAACTTGCCTTGGCAAAAAATCTGGCCGCTGACTGTCCTCAGAATGGTAATGAACTGATAGACAGAGTGCACAAGGCTGGATGCAGTGATATGTTCCCCTATCTCAGTGATATTGACCTGAAGCAAATTTCAGATGACGGTAAGATACCAAACCATGAACGGTGGGCTACCCGGATATCAGGAGGCGAGTTGGCTATAGATACATTACTTAATCTTGCCGGACTTGCGAGTTTTGCCACTGATCAGGCTCAACTGGATTCACGTATTGAAAGAATAATTGCGGGTTAATAAACTCTTGCAAAAATTTTAGTTTGTAATACAGTTAAAGTTGATCTTATATTTTTTTCCTGATTTTGAAGAAAATTTTGGGTATTCATATTTCTATCTGATTTTAATCAACTATATTAATATTTTCATATGATTAAAATTAAATATTCTCAAAGGTATCATATGGAACTCGCACATGTTTTAATCATACTCTTAGGCCCCGATTTTAATCGGGATGCTCGTTTCATTTTAAAAAGAGAAAGGTGCCTGATATTATTTTATTTGAACCATAGAAATTGCAACTTCTCTAATTTGAATGAGGATAAAATATTACTTCATTAAATAAAGTATCATGTTTGAAAAAAGTATTTACATCAATCGCAGGAAAAAATTAAAAAGTAAAATTACTGACGGAATAGGGCTCTTTCTCGGGAATGAAGAATCACCCATGAACTATGCTGATAACCCTTTTCATTTCAGGCAGGATAGCACGTTTTTATATCTGTTTGGCCTGGATTTTCCCGGATTGGCAGGAGTAATCGATTTTGACAGCGGGGAGGAATATATTTTTGGAGATGACGTTGATATAGATGATATCATTTGGATGGGCCCGCAACAAAAAATAGAAGAAAAAGCTTTGAAAGCCGGAATTTCTATAACTGCTCCACGGAAAATGCTTTCAGGATTTATTGAAAATGTAATTAGACAGCGCAGGAAAATTCATTTTTTACCTCCATACAGGGGTGAAAATATTCTAAAGCTGGAGAAGCTTACTGGAATTTCTTCCCACAGGATACAGGAAGCCAGCTCGATTGAACTTATTAAGGGGGTTGTTGAGCTTCGATCTGTAAAAGAGAGTTGCGAGATTGAGGAAATCAATATCGCCTGTGGCTTGGGATATAATATGCACTTATCAGCAATGCAACTTGCGCAACCAGGTATATGGGAACAATATATTGCCGGAACACTTGAGGGAATTGCAATGGGTGGAGGGGGAATGGTTGCTTTCCCGATAATTCTGACGCAGAACGGAGAAACACTTCATAACCATGATCATTCTTCATTTCTGGAGGAGGGGAGACTTATGCTTACTGATGCAGGGGCAGAGTCACCTATGCATTACTGTTCAGATTTTACAAGAACCGTTCCCGTGGGAGGAAGGTTCACCCCTAAACAGAGAGAAATTTATGAAATAGTTCTGGCTGCGAATAATAAAGTAAAAGATCTTATTAAACCGGATGTTACTTTTTTATCAATCCACATGAGAGCTTCTGAAGTATTAGCCTCAGGTTTAAAGGAACTGGGCCTGATGAAAGGAGATATTACTGAGGCTGTAAAAAATGGGGCACATGCACTTTTTTTTCCGCATGGAATAGGGCATATGATGGGACTTGACGCACACGATATGGAAGATCTGGGGCAGATTTATGTGGGATTTGATGATGAAGTAAGGCCATCATCACAGTTCGGAACCTCTTCGTTGAGACTGGGAAGAAGATTAAAACCCGGATTTGTTGTTACTAATGAACCCGGAATATATTTTATACCTGCCTTGATAGATAAATGGCAGAGTGAAAAGATAAATGCTGATTTTATAAACTTCGACAGAGTAAATGAATATCGTAACTTTGGAGGGATCAGGCTGGAAGATAATATGCTGGTTACATCTGCAGGTTGTGAAATACTCGGAGAACGGCTGCCTGTTAAACCAGAGGATATAGAGAAAATTATTACAGGTTCATAAATGTTAACGATAATTATTGGTCACATAGGATCCTGTAGTAGAAATAGTCCATCTCTGTTTTAATCTCATCCCTTATTTCCCTGCATTTTTGCTTTATCTCTTCCCTGGTTTTTGAATTCTTATAAGGATCATGAAATCCCAGGTGCATTTTTCGTTTACATTTTATTGGTGGAACCTTTAACTCTTCAACGGTACCACCACCGACAGTTATCAGATAATCAAATTCTATGTCCTTATATTTCAAATAGTGCTCAGGAACCTGTTGTTCCAGATTAATTCCTATTTCTTTTAATACTTCAATTGCCAAAGGGCTTATATGATTTGCAGGATCCAGACCTGCAGAACAGATATCCAGTTTTTTGTCATAAGATCGTAATATTGCTTCTGCCATTTGGCTTCGGCATGAATTTTTATTACTTAAAAAAAATATCTTCATTGAACTGTTGACTTATGTTTTATATAGTTTTTATTCAGTGCCAAAAAATAGCTAAAATTCCCTTATATTAAAATGTTATTGGATAGGAATATGTAAAAAATTTTTATTTAGATGATTTTTTTATGTTTTATCATAAAAATTTGCCTCAAATGAATTTATTTTAAAAACTTTGAGTATTAACGTGTAAATACCTATTTTCGTAGTCTGATATTTTTATGCACACCATTTTTAATGGTATTTAAATTTTAAATAAATGGAATCTAAAGATCTAAAAAACTCAGATGAGTTAAAGAGTATGCAGGAAACTGACAATAACAATTCAGATGCAAAAACCTCCCCTAATGATGATAATACTAATGAAGCTGTAGTTGAAAAACAGGAAAAAGCTATAGGGCAGGAGACTACAGATAAAGATACTGAAACATCAGGTGAAGAAGGTTTAAGGGCACAGATTGAGGATAATCAATCTTCAGGGGAGGAAAATAGCCATACCCTGCCGGAAGAAGTTATTTCGGATAATGTGAATGAGGATTCTCAGGAGGAAGATAGTAACCAAATCGAGAATGACCCACAAATTCCTGATTTATCAGATGAAACAATAACTGATGAAGCTGAAGTGCCTGATAAAGCTGCTACAATTAAATCTGAAGAGACCAAGGAAATCCAAGCCGTTAAGAAGCAAGAGAGACTATCCAGGATTTCTGCTCAAAAAGTTACTTTACCAGGGGAATCTGATAATTCAAGTGTAAAGGCAGGCCATCCATTTCTAACAGACTATTCGACATTAAGCATGATCGAACTTATAAATGCTATGAGAAAACTGTTGGGAGAAGCCTCAGAAAAAGATATCAAACGCGAAATTGAAGCAATAAAAGCAAGTTTTTATAAAAAGTTAAAAGAAGAAGTTGATCAGGAAAAACAACAGTTCATAGAAGAAGGTGGTGATGAGGAAGATTTTAAAAGTGAGGAAAATCCTTATGAAAATGACCTGAAAGAATTACTTAAGACATATCGTCAGTTAAGGATAGATTTCAATAAAAAACTGGAACAGGAAAAGGAGATAAATCTTCAGGTGAAATATGAGGTTATTGAAGAGATAAAATCATTGATCAACAAGGAAGAATCAATAAATAAAACATTTCAGGAATTTAGGGAACTACAGAAAAGATGGAGGGAGATAGGACCTGTGCCGCAGTCAAAGGTTAAAGACCTCTGGGATACATACCATTTTCATGTAGAAAATTTTTACGATTACATCAAGATTAATCAGGAATTACGTGATTTAGACCTTAAAAAAAACCTGGAATTAAAAATAAGGCTTTGCGAGCAGGCCGAGGAGCTTTTACTTGAACCAAATATTATCAGGGCTTTTAATTCCCTTCAGAAATTACATGAAAGGTGGCGTGAGATAGGACCGGTTCCACGCGAACATAAGGACGATATCTGGGAGAGGTTTAAAACAGCAACTACAAAAATCAATAAAAAGCATCAGGAATATTTTGAATTCAGAAAGAACGAACAGAAAAAAAACCTGGAGGCGAAAAGAGCAATTTGTGAACAGATTGAAGAAATAAATGAACTTGAGCTTTCAACGCATAAAGAATGGAGTGAGAGATCAAAGGAGGTTGTTAATTTTCAGAAAGTATGGAGAACGATCGGCTTTGCACCTCAAAAAGATAACAACAGAATATACGCCAGGTTCCGGACAGCCTGCGATAAATTTTTTGATGCCAAACGTGAGTTTTATGCTCAGAATAAAGAACTTCAGCAGAATAACCTGCAGTTAAAAACCGATCTGTGTATTCAGGCTGAGGCATTGAAGGATAGCACCGACTGGCGCAAAGCCACAAATGACCTTATAAATATACAAAAGCAGTGGAAAGAGATTGGGCCTGTTTCCAGAAAACAATCTGATCTTCTTTGGAAAAGGTTCAGGGCTGCCTGCGATTATTTCTTTGAAAAAAAATCTGAACATTTTTCAAATATTGACACTGAACAGGTTGAAAACCTCAAAATTAAAGAACAACTTATTGAGGAGGTATACAATTTTAAACCAACGGCAGATGTAAATGAAAACCTTGAGAGAATGAAGGAGTTCCAACGCCGGTGGACTGAGATAGGGCATGTCCCCCTGAATAAGAAAGATGATGTCCAGCGTCGGTTTAGAGATGCTATAAATAAATTATTCGACGATCTGAATATAAATGAATCTGAACGTAACCTTCTCAAGTTTAAAACCAAAATGGCAACCTTCTCCGAATCAAACCGGGGGCAGGATAAGATGAGGATTGAGAGGGAAAAATACGTTACTAAGCTTAAACAGTTGGAAACTGATCTGATACTGCTTGATAATAATATCGGTTTTTTTGCCAAATCAAAAAAGACTGAATCCCTCATCAAAGATGTCAAGAGAAAAATAGACCAGACTAAGAGTAAAATAGAGTTTCTTAAAGAAAAGATAAGAGTTATTGATGAAATGGACCACAGTGATGATTAAAATCCCTGTCAATATTTATTTATCCAGGGATTTACATATTTCCCGGTTTACCTTATTTATTTTTTCTTCATTAAGTTTAACAATTTTACGGTCATAGGTCATCAGTCCGTTTACTTCAATTTCCACATCAGTTGTTTGTGTATAGACAGCTGCTGAATATCCAAAAGGTATCAATTGTTTAAGTATTTCTGCATATTTTATGTATTCATTAGTAGCCTCTTCTGAATTTTTGTACTGCACATACCCCCAGTTCCGGTCTTTTTCCCACAGATGTCCATCAATCGCCAATCCAATACCTCCGTATTCACCCAAAACATTTACTTTTTTGGAATCGAATAATCCCATTACCGGTTGCGGGTAATTATGTACATCGATAATATCCCCGGTATCATAATGGTTACCACCGCTTGCCGGATTTACCAATCTTGAGGGATCGTAATTTTTTGTCCATTCCGTGATTTCTTCTGTTTTAAACTGACCCCATCTTTCGTTAAAAGGCACTCTTACTACAACACAGGGATTTGAATATGTGAGGTCAATAACTTCTTTCCATTCCTTTCGGAAATTCTCCTCCGATTCAGCGCTTCTTATGAGTTCCTCACCATTAAAGAAATTCCATCGTTGCCATTCAGGATGAGCATCTCCGTTAGGCATATCCTGCCAGACAAGGATTCCCTCTTTGTCGCAGTGATAATACCAGCGGGCAGGTTCAACTTTTACATGTTTCCTGATCATATTAAACCCGAAATCTTTGGTTTTTTTAACATCATATAGGAGCGCTTCGTCTGTAGGAGCTGTGTATAATCCGTCAGGCCACCAGCCCTGGTCCAGAGGCCCGAACTGGAAGTAATCTTTGTTATTTAATTGCATCCGTACTATACGATTTTTATCAACGGCAGTGGAAATTTTACGCATGCCGAAATAACTTTTTACTTCATCAACTGTCTTGCCCATACTGGTAATTGTAACCTCCATATCATACAGAAAGGGAGATTCGGGGCTCCATAGCCTGTGTTCCGGTACCGGTACCAGAACCTCTTCTCCTGCAGCAGCTTTGGCTGAGCCAATGACTTTGCCGTTTTCCAGTACTTTTACTTCGATTATATCTGAAGCAACTGTTCCTTTTGTTTTAGCTTTTACAAAGACATTACCTTTATCGATATTTGGTACTGTTTTTAAAAGTGTGACATAAGCCTTTTCAACTGGTTCAATCCAGACAGTCTGCCAAATACCTGTAACGGGGGTGTACCATATTCCATGAGGGTCTTCAACCTGCTTGCCGCGGGGTTGAAAACCTTTATCAGAAGGGTCCCATGCCCTTACTACCAGTTTCTGGTCTCCTTTTACCAGGAAGGGTGTAATATCAAAGCTGAATGGTGTGTATCCGCCTTTGTGACTGCCTACTTTAATATCATTTATCCAAACATCTGCCTGCCAGTCGACAGCGCCAAAATTTAGTATGACATTTTTTTCTTTCCATGAGGATGGGACTGTAAAGGTGCGCTTATACCACAATTCCCGGTTTTCCCCCACACGTTCCTGAACGCCTGAAAGTGCTGACTCGACAGGGAAAGGAACCAGGATTTTACCGTTAAATGACTCCGGAGAATTGCTGTTTTTTTCTATTATAGTATAATCCCATAGCCCGTTGAGATTTACCCATTGTTCACGCACAAGCTGCGGTCGGGGATATTCGGGTAAAGGATTTGCCGGGTCAATCTTTTCTGCCCATGTTGTTTTTATTCTGTTTCCTGCAGGGTGCCAACCCTGAGCACTCACCAACAGTGCAAGAATGCAAATAAAAGCTGATAGAATAATTTTTTTCATGATCTTATGTATTTAATATTATTTCAATTAATAAAATTTTTAAAGCAAGGGTGTAAAAATAATTTTTTTTAGTCAGATATCCTTTTCAGATTTGTAATAACAACTTTATTTTCATTCCTGATGATCCCGTATATCAATTCTGAACCACCGCTTTTTTCCAGGGCTATTCCCTGTCCATATGATCCAACGGAAAAGGTATCAATCCAATTAAGTGTAAATCCTTTGGCGGGGAATTCAAGCAGATATATTTCAAAGTTATCATGGCCTGTACATAATATTTTTCCATCGGGCAGAATTACGCCGCCTGAAGTACTGTTGTTACCGAACTTTTCCAGAAGCTTGTTCGGAAAAATCCAGGATTCTGTTTGTCTCCAGAGGGAATCGAACTTAACCAGCTCTGTCCATGCGTTGGTTTTATTTTCCACACCGCCTTTTCCGGAATAATGTGCAAAAGCCACATACCAGAAATCATTATACTTATCAATCCAGGTAGCAGAACCGTTCAATATTCCGAAACTATGATTGTCAATGTGCGTTAGTGTTTCAGGATCAAATACTTCAAGAGAACTTGCCATGGGTAATTCAGGATAACTGGAGTTGATGCAATAAAGCTTCCCTTCAATAATGATCCCACTGTTCATATGGTTTAATACAGAGTCTTTATCTTCCCATGATGTCACTAACCGGCCATTTTTTTTGTCATGTTTAGTGATTGTGCTGTTGTTAATTACATAAAAATGATCAGCATCAACAGCAACCCCCTGTCGTGCTGCAGGGACAGTATACACTTTTGTTATGTCCTGGGCTTGAATGAGATTGAAGAATGTTATGAATATTAATAAAGAGAAAATTTTCATTGTTAACTTAAAATAACTTAAATAAGATATTCAATAATTTTCCGGAGTTGGTAAGCAGGTTTTCTGCTATTTTGATCCTATACAAAACAGATGTTCATAACCTCTGATGTAAATTTTTCCATTACTTATTGCCGGTGACGCATTCATTTTTTCACCTATATCATTTTTAGCAATGTATTGGAATTCAGGGCCTGGTTTTATTACAGTTATTATACCTTCATCATTTGGCATATATACGAGGCCATCCGCCACAACGGCTGATGAGTATTGAGGCCCGAGTTCTTCCATCCAAAGTATTTTTCCGGTTGGCACATCAATACAGTGCACTTTTCCGTTCGTCATAGTTGTAAACAGATAGTCACCAATCGTGACAGGCGATGGCACATATACTGCCCCTTCGACAGATCGCCATGCAACATGGCTTTCGGTGACATTACCCTGACCGTCAGGCCTGATTGCCAGCAAAACACGCCTTGGCCAGGCTGTGCTGGTTATCACTAGTCCGTGTTTTTCATTGTAGACAGGACTTGAGCAGAAATCGCTGGCAGGCCCGTCAACCAACCAGTTCAGATTGCCATTATCAGGATCATATGAAATAATTTCCTGGTTACCGCAAAAAATCATTTGTGTTTTTCCTGCCATCTCTTTTATTATGGGAGTATGAAAATTATTTGCCGGTTTTTCATGATCAACTTTCCAAATAATTTTTCCGTCACCCTTATTCAAGGCAGCCACAAAAGGTTCACCTCCCGGGCTGTTTCCGTTGATGATAACCATATTTTTGTATAGACGTGGGGAGCAACTGTAACCCCACCCGCTGTAAAATTTACCCGGCTTTTGTGTCCATATTTTATTTCCGGAGTAGTCATAGGCAGCAACCACGGCATCTTTACCATCCAGGAATGATATATAAACCAGCTTTCCGTCTGTTGCAGGAGTGCCGGATGCATAACTGTTATCCTTGTGTTTAGCTTCCAGTGGTGCAGTGAGCACTGTTACCTTCCACACCAAACTGCCTGTTTTACAATCATAGCACAGGAGTATCCTTTCATTTGTTTCGGGAATTGCAGTAAGTGTAAAAAGCCTGTCTTCCCAAACTGAGGGTGATGAATATCCGATCCCGGGAACTTTTGTTTTCCACAGTACATTGGTTACAGAATCCCATTTCGTAGGCAGGTTGATCTCTTCACTTGTTCCGTCCTGGTTAGGCCCCCGCCAGCAAGGCCAGTTTTGTCCGGAAGTAATTGTTGTATAACTGACAAAAAACAAAAAAAAGCTGAATGCAAGAAATTTATTATTTACCATAGCATATAAAAGTATCGGGTTAAAATGGTTTTATTTGAAGTTTATATTTTTTGATACCAGGCCTTACCCTGAATTGTTGTAATTGTCTTTGTGCGGTTCCACCAACTCCTGTAACTTCATAATCAATATTAAGTACAGTGGTGGGCGATTCTTTCAGTTGATATGTATAAACGGCCCTGTCTAAATTGTCGGTACTATATTTGTGCAGGCTGAAGTTCAGCAATTGATCGCTGCTGATAAGCATGCCTTTTTGTTTTCCGTTATGCACTTTCAGCCATCTTACATCTGTACGGTTACCATAATCCAGAGGAATTATGTATGGCACATACATTTCATCAGCTGAGGAACGATATATTCCGGTTTTCGCTCCTGTTTTCCGGTCGGGATAGGTCTCGAACGGACCACGTCCGTACCATTCAACCATATTCAATTCTTTGGGTAATTGAAGTTGCAATCCGATTTTTTGTAACATGTCGGGCATAGGTCCGTGAGGAATAATTTCCTGCTCCAGCAAGATTGTGCCATTTGAAAGAAAAGTCCACGTTTCATTTCGCTCGAATGCCGATGTACCTGATTGTTCATTCTCTTTTAAGTTAGTCCCGGAGGAAGAGTGTGAGAAGGCCAGGATTTTAATTTGTACTTTTCCGTTTGAAACCTGTTCTGCTATAATTTCATCTGCTTCGGAAATCAAATTACGCATTCCCAGAGTCCGAAGCTGGTTGTCAATGCTTCGTCCCAGGCCCGGCGTATAGTGATTTTTTGTAAATTGGTGACTGCCCCATGGATCAGTATCATTTGCCAGCGGGGCTCTCCAGACATTGAACCCGGGCCCGCTTTCCAAATATTGATAACCATTGAATTCTAATGAACTGAAAAGTCCTGATTTTTTGTTGATAATATATTTGAAATGTTCTCCTTTAATTTCAAATGAATGATCATTCTCGGTAAAATTGATATTAGCCTTATTTTCCTCCTGATCATGGCTGGCCATTTTACCCGGGATAATAAATTGTTCCCATGCTATTTCATGTCCGGCTTTTGCCCAGTTAGTGTCATCCTTTAACTTAAATGAGATGAGAATCATTTTTTCTTTTCCTGTATCTGTAAGTTTACCATACGGAACAATAATATCTTTTGAAAGCCCGGGAGGTAGGTCAACATTAATATTCCCCTGTTCCATTTTTACACCGTTTTCACTCAGTTCCCAGGTTATTTCCAATTCACTGAGGTTCCTGAAGTTATAGCGATTTGTAATTCTCACTAATCCTTTTTCTATATCAATAGCTTCGATTTTAACTGGCTGGGCTGATTTTTTTATCTGATAGATTTCAGGTTGGATTTTTCTGTCAGGCCAAATTATTCCGTAGGTCCGGCCTCCCAGTCCCACTGAATAGAATTCCCCATTTTTATAATCATTTTCAAAATCAAGATGTAAAACTGCATCCAGTGAACTATTTTTTAATTCTGAAACCGGAATAGCTTTATTGAAAATTTTGACATCGTCAATGATCATTTTGGATAGTCTTCCTGAGTATTCACCCTGGTCCTGAGTGTCAGCTTCCCGGCCTATGCAGAGCGGGAAAGGGGAATGGCTTATATTTCCGGTAAACTCTGTTTCTGCAACAAGTTGTTCATCTACAAACAGCCTGAGTTTTTCCCCGTCATATATTCCCGCGATATAGTGCCATGCATCATAAAAATTATTATTCACTTTCCATTTGGCAGAAATTCGTTTACCGCTATGGATATAGAATTCCAGTATAGATGGAGATTCAGTGCGGATACCATATTGAAAGCTGCCTTTTGTTATGAATGTGTTTGGTTGCGGAATCTTAAAAGGTTTTATCCGGAATCCTATGGATAACTGGTTCCCTGTTATATCGAGGCTCGGGTCACGATAAAATTCCACCCAGTCGTCATGGCCGGAAAATTCCAGTCCGCGTCCGTTTTTACCTTCATTGAATACTGGCCGCCCCATAATTTGTCCGTCATTTTTATTAGCAGACCTGTCTGGCAATATCCACCTTGGTGTATTTATCCCCGGGCTGATCCAGTCCCATATTGCCCCGCCTGTAAGTCTTGGGTATCTCCAAATAAGCTTCCAGTATTCATCCAGTCCGCCAAGGCCGTTTCCTGTAGCTGCCAGATACTCATCCATGAAAGAGGGCCGTTGGTCATCGGGTGGCAAAACTTTTCCCTCCGCCAGGTTTTTTACATGGTAAGGGATCCAGTACCGTGGCCCCACCATATCTTCAAAAGGAATATAAAACCGATTACCTCCATACATCCATGCCGGCCTGGATGGATCTATCTCCTTGCCTGTCTCGATAACAGCTTTTATATTTTCACCACTTCCCGATTCGTTCCCGGCGCTCCATATAACGACAGACGGATGGTTCCGGTCACGGTACACCAATTTGCGGCTTCGGTCACGATACATCTCAGTCCATGCCGGATCTTCCGAAAGATGAATATTGGCATGTGCTTCGTCTCCCACTTCATCAACAATATAAATACCAAGTTCATCGGCCATATCAATATATTCAGGAGTTGGGGGATAGTGGCAGGTCCGCACACAGTTAATATTGAACTGTTTCATGATCAACAAATCCTCTCTTAACGTTTCCGTTGGCACTGCCTGCCCATGCTCAGGGTGATGCATATGACTGTTAACTCCGTTGAATTTTATGGGTACTCCGTTTATTTTGAAGATATTGTTTACCAGTTCAACTTCACGAAAGCCAATCTTGCGCGTAAACGCTTCCATAACCTTACCTTTCCCGTCTTTCAAGATGAAAAGAAGAGTATAAAGATCAGGATACTCAGCTGACCATTTTTTAGGGTTTTCAACTTGTGTTGAAATTTTTACCTTTTTTTGAGAAACACCTTCAACTTTAAAATCAGCTATTTCTGCCCCATTGTCAAGAATTGATTGGTGTTGTTCATCCAAAACATCTATTTCCAAAGAGCATGATGAAATATTGTTACTTTTATTTTGTATATCGGTTTCCACCAGAAGGGTCGCATTGTGATAATTTTCATCCAGATCGGTCACCACATAAAAATCGTGGATATAGGTTTTTGGCTGGGCATACAATTTTACATCTCTGTATATTCCTGAAAGTCTCCACATATCCTGATTTTCCAGATATGAACCATCGGAAAAGCGGATAACCTGAACAGACAGGTCATTTTTCCCCGGTTTAACGAAAGGTGTAATATTATATTCCGCCGGTTCAAAACCACCCTGGTTATAACCTGCCCGTTTACCGTTAATCCAAACATATGAGGCTGATTTTACCCCTTCAAACCGAAGCATGATCTCTTTGTTTTTCCAGTGAGATGGTACATTAAATATATGTTTATAGCATCCTGTCGGATTATAATAATCAGGAATTTTTGGAGGATCGCTTTCAAAAGTAAGCTGTATATTTCGAAATTTTGGATGGCCATAACCTTCCATTTGCCAGTTTGACGGGACTTTTATTTCATCCCAGTCTTTGCAGTTGAAATCAGGGTTCCAAAAACCTTCAGGTATCTGAGCGGGTGTTTCCACCCATCGAAATTTCCATTTACCATTCAAAATTATCATGTTTTCGCAGCCGGATATATCATTTTTCAAGGCGGCATCTTTGGATGAAAATGGCAGATGAAATGCATGTGGGGCATTTTGTCCTTTTTCAAAAATTGCTGGATCCTCAAAATCAGATAAGAAAAAGTCTACCTCCTGAGCTCCGATAAATGAGCAAAAAAATAGCTGGATTAAAATTATATAATATGTTTTTCTCACTATAATACCTTTTATAATAATTATTGACAACTGTTCAGGATAAAGATAAAAATAAATTTATCCCTTTATTGAGCGCTTATATAATTACCATATTATTTTTTTCGGTTATTAAGAGATTAAATGTAATTTTGATAGGTAAATAATTACCTGTTAAATATAAAAATGATAGTTATATGAATACTAAAGAATTAGTTATTAATACGTTAAAGGAATCCGGCAAGCCTTTAAAATCTGCTGAAATAGCAACTGTTGCAGGGATTGAAAAATCTGAGGTTGACAAAGTATTGAAAGTGTTAAAAAAAGAGGAGAAAATTATTTCACCCAAGGTCTGCTATTATACAATAAAATAAAATTCAGGGATATTTCCCTGACCAAGTACCTGTTATAAAAATGTTATCAGCACGGGCCAAAGAAATATCTCCGTTTTACGTTATGGAGGTTATGGAGAAAGCAGCTGAAATGAAACGCAGAGGGATTAATGTTATTCATTTAGAGGTTGGTGAGCCTGATTTTGATGTTCCGGAGTGTGTTTCAGCAGCTGTCGGGCAGGCTTATTCTGAAGGCTTGTCACATTATACCCACAGTCTGGGCGATGCGGAGTTGCGTGAGGAAATAGCAAAGAGATATTTACATGACTATGGTGTTTATATATCACCGCAGCAGATAATAGTTACTTCGGGCAGTTCACCGGCAATTTTATTAGTGCTTGGTGTTCTTTGTGATCCGGGTGATGAAGTGATTATATCTGATCCCGGTTATGCCTGTTATCCCAATTTTTTGCGTTTTATAGGGGCCAAAGCAGTTAAAGTTCCTGTTTTTGAAGAGGATGGGTTTCAATACAGGCCCGAGGAAATTTGTAAGTGCATCTCAAAAAAAACTAAGGCAATCATTATTAACAGTCCTATGAATCCCACCGGCAATCTTTTGTCGCCCGAAGTAATGCAACAATTGGCAAAATATGATATACCGGTTATTTCTGATGAAATATACCACGGACTGGTTTATGAGGGTAGGGCTCATTCAATGCTGGAGTTCACTGATAATGCATTTGTGTTGAACGGTTTTTCCAAACTGTTTGCCATGACGGGATTAAGGCTTGGGTATGTCATAGCCAGGAAGGATTATATTCGTCCGATGCAAAAGTTTCAGCAGAACCTGTTCATTTGTGCCGGTTCAACGGCACAACGGGCCGGTATAGCTGCTTTACGGTCAGCCTGGCCTGATGTATTGAAAATGAAAGAGACCTATAATGAGAGGCGTAAGTATATAATGAAAAGGCTTCAGCAGATGGGTTTCAGTATTAAGGTGGCCCCGACGGGTGCGTTTTATGTTTTTGTTAATGCAAAGCATATTTCTTCAGATAGTTACAAATTAGCTTTTGATATTCTTGAAAGGGCACATGTAGGGGTGACCCCGGGCATTGATTTTGGCGAAAACGGTGAAGGATTTCTGCGTTTTTCATATGCTAATTCTATTGAAAATATTGAGGAAGGCATGAAAAGGCTGGAGAAGTATATTGAAAATCGACTTTAAAAAAATTTAAAATTATGGATTCAGCAAGCAATAATTCCGGCAGTAAACGGCGTGAATTTATTAAATCAGCATGCATGGCAGTCACCGGCCTTGCTTTGGCACCCGGTATGTCATTCCCGGGATCAAATCCCGGCATGAAAAATATCCACACCGGATTGGCAGGGAAAGGCGCCCCGGACATGCATTCCATGAGTCCGGATTTGGCAAAAGATCAGGTGGAAATAGTTTTACCGGATACCATCTATGCCATTGTCGGGGATACCATCCAGTTGTTTTATCGGGGCATGATAAAAGTGCCCAATCCTTATTTTTATGATATACTTGTTTCATGCAGTAAAGGCAAACAGTACCGCAGGTATTTTGAGTATTCACCTTCGGCAGAAGATATTGGCGCTACACCATTTAAAATAGAGGTAAAATCGAATGATGGGAATGTCTTGGGTGCCAAATCATGCACCATAATTACAAAAGATTTGGTTCGGTCCCCATCAGCCGGCAAAAATGTTTTATGTATTGGTGACAGTTTGACTGCCGGAGGCATCTGGTGCCAGGAAGCCTCGCGAAGATTAACAGGATCCGAAGGTAATCCTGAGGGATCTGAATTGGCCAATATTTCATTTTCGGGAAGAAAAACAGGAGGCGGCATAGGTTGGGAAGGCAATGGGGGCTGGACCTGGTCATCTTATGCAACAGAGGGAAGAGAAGCATATAAATTCTATGTTTCAGGCATTTCTATGCCTCCGTCAATAGGGGCTGTTTATATAAATAACGGGATTAAATATACTGTTTCGGAGGTTAACCTTACAAACGGGAAGGGATATGTTTCTGCATTAAGTTCAGGTACTCCGGCCGGTTCAGGGACTTTAACCAAAGAATCGGGTAATGGCAGTTCTTCCATAACCTTCAGCTCATCTCAGGCTGATTCGGGAAATCCGTTTTGGGAAGCAGATAAAGGGAAGTTAGATTTTCCGCAATATGTAAATAAATATATGAACAGGCGATGTGATGTTATATACTTTCTTCTCACGTGGAATGGACAAACAGCTTGGAAAACAGACTTTTCGGATGTTATTGCAACCGCAAAATCACTGATTGACCATATTCATGCAAATTATCCGGATTGTAAAATAAAAATTATGGGTATCCAGGTACCAAGCTTGAACGGAGGCATGGGAGCCAATTACGGTGCAACGGGAAAAGGTTATGCCGACACCTATGGTATGGTTGTAACAGCCCTGAATATGAACAAATCGTATCAGGAATGGTGTAATGAACCTGCATATTCATCATTCCTGGAATATGCAGATGTGGCCACTCAGTTTGATTCAGAAAATAATATGCCAGAAACCGATAAACCGGTAAACACCAGATCAGATAAAGTCGAAAAAACAGGAACCAACGGAGTGCATCCTTCAACAGCAGGATATTATCAGATAGCCGATGTAGTATATAGAAATTTTGTAGCCAATTTCTGCCAATAGCTTCAGGATTTTATCCTTTGCCGTCGGCTTCAGCCGACGGATTTGGTTTATTTAACCCTTTACTTTTTAATCCGGCTTTTCCATGTGTATCCTGTTATTATTTTTTTATTCGGAAATATCAAACTACACAACCAGGCAAACAACACACTGGCTGCCAAACCAATGAACCCGTAAAGCAAAAATGAAACCGTTGTATTGTTTTTCACGATTAAAAGCACTATTAAACCACCTAAAACACCTGTTAAAGCAGCTTTCCCGGAAATCCGTGGAAAGAAAATGCCCATAATGAAAAAAGCGCCCAGGCCACTGGTCAGCAAGCCAAGAAAGGTATTGAACTGATCCCACAACGAAGCAATATTCCATGTAGCCAGAACCAATGCCATTCCTATTCCCATAACACCAACAATTATTCCCGACCAGCGTGCTACATTCATATTTTGTTTAGCCGTTCCTTTCTTTGCCAGAACCTTATAGAAGTCAGATGTCACAACAGCAGCCACTGAGTTAATATTGGAAGAGAGGGTAGACATTGCTGCTGCGAAGATGGCAGCTATCAACAATCCTGCCACACCCGCCGGCATTTGAGAAACAATGAACTGCGGGAAAATAGAATCGATATTCGGATTGACAACGGCCATCATGGCCGGATTGGATGTGTAGTAAGCATATAATCCGGTACCCAGTAAAAAGAAAACAATTGTAACCGGTATGCTTAGTATCCCGTTGAGCCAGATGCTTTGCCCGGTTGCTTTTTCATTACGCGTTGTCATGTAGCGCTGAACGACCGATTGATCACTGGTATATGTAATTAATGTATTGGCAAGGCCTCCAATAAGGACGACCCAAAATACAGGTTGTGAGATATCAAACCTGAAATCAAACAGATGAAACTTATCGTTTTCCCCAGTTATTTTGAAAAAACCATCTAATCCTCCGTCCACTCCTGCCAGCATAAAAACAAGTGCGGTCAATGCACCGAAAACCAGGATAAATCCCTGGATAACATCGCCCCACACTACTGCTTCAATACCGCCGGAAGTACAATAAATAATTGTAACTACTCCCATTATTACGATAGCCCAATAAACGCTGAAGCCTGTCACGACGTTCAATGCAAGTGAAGGCAGAAAGAGCACTATGGCAATACGGCTTACCATGAAAAATACAAACAGTGCGGATGCCACCCAGCGGACTGCCCTGTTAAAGCGGGCTTCGAGGTATTGGTAAGCCGTGTCAAAATTAAATCGTCTGAAAAATGGCAGGAAATAGCGGATTACAACCGGTGCAATGATGATTATGGACATGTTGAAAATGAACATGCGCCAATCGTCAGCATATGATTTTGCCGGGATGGCAATGAATGTGATCGCGCTGAGTGTTGTCGCAAAGATACTGATCCCTGCTGCCCACCAGGGAATCCTGCCGCCTGCCTTAAAAAAATCATCAGTGCTGTTTTCTCTTTTCATAAAAAAGAAGCCCAGCAGTATCATACCCACAAAATAGACCACCAGTACTAGGTAATTCAGCCAGCCGAACACAGGACTCACTGAAAAACTGAATTCATGAAAAAGAGGTGTTCGTATTGCAGGCCTGATCTCTCCGCCAAAAACAGTTACTGTATTTCTTTGTGATATGGCTGATGTAACAGCAACCGGAGTTCCTGTCCATTGTCCGGCTTCAAACCAGGAGTCGGTTACCGTGTTGTAAATAAGTATTTTGTTGTTGAATCCGGGGTGGTTTTGCCACAGTGAATCGCGTGAAGCACGTAAGTTTGAATTGCCGTTTTGCATTAAGTGTATAACCTGCTCTATTTTGTTGAAAGTATTACCCCGGCCACCACCTGCTAATAGAATATGAGAAGCGCCTACCGGAGCAGTGATTCCAACTGCAACCGTAAGTTTTTCCCCGTCAGACAGTCGGATATCCTGCATTTTTTGCCACTGTCCGGCAGATGGGCGAAAACGGTAAACATGTGAATAAAAGGTAGTATTTATATCTTCCGGTAATTTTGCCCGACCCCCAAAAACATGCAGGCTCACCTCAGTACCATCCATTTGAGCAGCAGTCATAGCACCTGAAACAGGTACAGGGAATGAGGGTAAGGACTTCCAACCGGCTGATAATTGTCCTAAATCAAGTTGTAAAAATTGATCTGTTGTCCCTTTATCTGATTCTCCTCCGACCAGATAAATATAATTTCCAATAAGTGCTGCTGCAGGACTTTTTACAGGAACAGGCAATGGAGGAAAATCTTTTTTTTCTGTCTGACCGTTTTCCCAACTTAATAAAAAAACACTTGCTGACAGACCCTCGGGAGTTAATCCACCTATGCATAGTACACCTCCGTGTACCGAAACCGAAGCTCCTTCTCCAATACCTGTTGGAAGTTGCGAAGTATCAATAAGTTTAAATTTCCCTTCATTGTTTTTTTCAAAAACCAAAATAGCATTGGAAAAATATTTTTCTCCGTCCTCCCATGGCTTTTTATCAGGGAAAGCAGTGCCTCCTGCAAGTATATAAGCATTATTGTGAAGGCCGGCATAGCATCCCGCCAGTCCTTCGTTTCCAGGAATAGCTTCCAAATTATCAAGAACAACCTGCGAATTTTGATTCAATTGGTTAATCAGATCTTGTGCATGCAGATTATTTAGGTTAGGGATAAATAAGAATAAAATCAACAAAGTTGATTTTATTATCAGGAGATTTTTGTT
>CAZJGI010000020.1:45371-47908 GCA_964545315.1 uncultured Prolixibacteraceae bacterium | reverse complement strand
TAAATGTTCCGCTGAACCTGGAAGGACAACCTTATGAACCATTCGGGGCATGCGTTCTTTCAATGAACCTCTTTACACATGTCCGACTTTTGCCTCCGCTTCAAAAACATCTATGGGCTGCCTGTTATAACAAATTCGGATTCGAAAATGCGGAGATTACTCTGCTTGGACTACCTCAGGAAAGCATATTACCAGCTATCAGGGATGTAATGTCAAATGCAAAGGATATTCCTTTCTCTGATGCCGGTGGTGCATGGGCTCTTTTGACGAAGGAGGGATATGGTTCATATCTTATGAACTTCGGCACTTTAACCGAAAGCACCGTTGATGAATGGATCGACAAATGTCATAAGCTTGGTTTCAACCAAATTGACAGTCATGGCGGAGGTGCATTCTTTGAATTTGGCACCTTAGAGCTGAACAAAGAAAAGTGGCCTGATGGGTGGGATTCATTTAAACGAATAAATGAGAAACTGCATGAAGCAGGAATATCACATATATTCCATACATATGCATTTTTCATTGATAAACGCTCACGATATGTTACACCTGTGCCTAACGATGACCTTGGTTACGCAAAAATCTTTACACTTAAAGAGCCACTAACAGAAACCTCTGAAGAGGTGGTAGTTAATGAATCAACAGAAAATATTTCCACAGTTATCGGGTTCCACACAGAGAACAGCGTTACACTTAAAATCGGAGGTGAATTGATAGAGTTTAGCGGGGTGACAAAATCACCCCCTTATAAATTCACCGGCGTCAAACGTGGAGCTAACGGAACGAAAATTACGGCTCATGGCGTTGACGAAAAAGCATTCCATCTGAGTGAAAGGTTTGGACGTTTTGTACCAGGCCCTGAGACTGCCCTCTTCGACGAGATAGCCCACAGACATGCACAAATTGTGAATGATTGTGAATTCGACGGTATATATTTTGACGCCATAGATGGTAGTGCAGTGCTTGGTGGCAAGGAAAATTTCTGGTATTACGGATCTAAATTTATTTTTGAAGTTGTAAAAAACCTGAAGCGCCCGGTAGGTATGGAGATGAGTTCTATGTCACACCACTGGTGGCATTACCGTTCGCGCTGGCAGGCATGGGACAGGCCGGTGAGAGGATACAAACGGTTTATAGATATTCATCTGGCTTCAGTAAAAGCATCAGCATATTTTTTACCTGATAAGATAGAATCCAATGAATGGGAACATGGCCTCTGGCGTGGCCACTCCCCTCTGATAGATAAATTTGCCGGAATTGAAAAAGGACAGATAATGCTGCCTCTGCACTTGGGCTGGTGGGGTAACCAGACCTGGGCCCCTCCACAGATTGAACCAACTTTTTCAGATGATATTGAATACCTGGGATGCAAAATGATTGGTAATAATGCTGGTTTTTCTCAACTTGGAGGAGTGGATGATGAAACTTTTGAAAAATTCCCTCTCTTCAGACAAAGCTCTGAAATCCTTAAACAATATGAGGAGCTAAGGCATAATGACTACTTCGGGGAAGATGTAAAAGAACTTCTTCGCCAGCCGGGAAAAGAGTTTACTCTGTTCTGTCAGGATGACGGCAAATGGAGCTTCAAACCTGCATTTTACCACAAACATAAAGTTGCCGGATTGAACGATCCAACTGCCAGATGGAATGTTAATAATGAGTTTGATTCGCAACAGGTAAAATTAAGACTTGAGGTGCTTATGTCTGTAAAACCTTATGATGATCCGTCAAATATAGTACTTGCTGATTTTTCCCAGTCACCGGAATTTGCCACTGAAGTTGCCGCTAAGGGAGTAAAAGGAGAAGTAAGCCGGTCGGAGGAAAAAACACCTGACAATAAAGCTTCTGGTATTATTTCTGGTATAAGTGACGGGACTTCACCACGCGACGGATCATATATCAATTTGGAAAAAAATTTTGATCCGCTTATGGATCTAAGTAATAACCAGGCTTTAGGTGTATGGATCAAAGGTGATGGTAACGGACAAATACTCAACCTGAGCCTCCGTAGTCCTTTACATATTTCCCACGGTGCCCATGGTGACCATTTTGTAAAAATTGATTTTACAGGTTGGAAATATTTTGAACTGGTAGAAATAGAATCATCGGCAATCAGTGATTATATTTGGCCGGATGATTCTCATTTTTATGTTTATGATTCGTACAGGCATCAGGTGCAATTCCGGAGTGTTGACAAGTTTCAGTTCTGGTACAATAACCTCCCTCCCGGCAAAGAGGTTGCATGCCTTGCAGGCCAGGTAAAAGCAATTCCTATGGTTAAGGGTATTGTTGAAAATCCGTCAATAATGATTGGCGACAACAAAATAATATTTCCTGTAAAGATGGAATCAGGAATGTATCTGGAATTAAAGGATAATGATTGCAACCTGTATGGACCAAGGGGTGAACTGATACAGAAGGTAAAATTGGAAGGGGAAATACCCCAATTGAAAAAAGGAGATAATGAAATCTCAATATTTGGCAGAGGAGCAGAGGGTATTAATACCCGGCTCCAGGTTACTGTTATCAGTGAAGGA
>CAZJGI010000020.1:0-45271 GCA_964545315.1 uncultured Prolixibacteraceae bacterium | reverse complement strand
GTTCAATGCCGGATCAAGGCAGGTAATTTGTTCAATGTCTTATCCTTTGCCGTTCACTTTAGTGAACGGTTTAGGGACAGTGCAAGTAAAATTGGGAAGTCCGGTGAGTTGAAACCGGCGGCAAAGGATAAAGCCGGATTAAGGCAGCTAATTAAATTATTTATTAAATATTATTATGAAAACCAAACTTTTAAATTTTATTTTTTCTGTCCTTTTTATAACCATTTATTCTTGCAATGGAGGCCAAAAAGAAAAGCAGAAGAGCGATTTACCCAATATCATCCTGATTTACCTGGATGATATGGGATACGGGGATTTATCACTTACCGGCGCTACCGGCTATCATACTCCCAATCTGGATAAAATGACCAATAACGGTATGTTTTTTACTCATTTTTACTCTCCCCAGGCTGTTTGTTCTGCATCACGGGCAGGGTTGCTTACGGGTTGCTATCCAAACAGAATTGGCTTTGCAGGTGCTCTAAGCCACAAATCAACTATTGGCATCTCAGATAATGAAGAAACTATTGCTGAAGTACTTAAGAAAAAAGGTTATACCACAGCAATCTTTGGAAAGTGGCATTTGGGATATCAGGAACAATTCCTGCCACTGAACCATGGATTTGATGAATTTCTGGGAATACCTTATTCCAATGATATGTGGCCTCATCACCCTACAGGTACCTATCCGGATTTACCACTCCTTGAAAATGACAAAGTAGCAAATCCATCGGTTACTCCCGCCGATCAGTGTCTTTTTACTACTCAGTTCACTGAAAGAACTATTGATTTTATTAAGCGCAACCAGGATAAACCGTTTTTTGTTTATTTGCCCCATCCTATGCCGCATGTGCCTTTACATGTTTCTGACAGGTTCAAAGGAAAATCCGGACAAGGTACCTTTGGAGATGTAATGATGGAAATAGACTGGGGTGTGGGACAGATTATGAGTACCCTTGAGGAGACAGGACTGGACAAAAACACTCTAATGATCTTTACCTCTGATAACGGTCCATGGCTCAACTATGGCAATCATGCAGGCAATACAGCAGGTTTACGTGAAGGTAAAGGCACCTCCTTTGAAGGCGGGCAGCGGGTTCCGTGCCTGATGATGTGGAAAGGCACTATCCCTGAAGGTACAATATGCAATAAGTTGGCATCAGCAATAGATATACTCCCCACCCTTGCAGCAATTACAGATGCTCCCCTTCCTGAAAAAAAAATCGACGGGGTTAATCTTTTTCCTCTGATGAAGGGTGAACCGGGGGCTAACCCACGTAAATCTTTCTATTACTATTACAGACAAAACAGCCTGGAGGCAGTAAGAAATGAAAACTGGAAACTGGTATTTCCCCATCCGGGACGGACTTATGAGGGATTCCAGCCGGGGAATGACGGAAAACCAGGGCCTGTCAATGGCAACTTCCCTTTCGAGGGTGGATTATACGACCTGAGACGCGACCCGGGTGAAAGATATGATGTAAGTGAGTCAAATCCGGAAATAGTGGAGGCTCTTCAAAAAATTGCTGAAGAAGCAAGAAACGACCTTGGTGATGACTTAACAGGAACTGAAGGTAAAAATCGAAGAAAACCAGGAATAGTAGCACTCAATAAGCATTAGCAGTTCATTGATTTATCAATTTCAAATACCGTCGGTTGAAACCGACGGCAAAGGATAAGGCCGGATCAAGGCACCTGGTGAATTCAAGATCAGATCAAGGCAGCCAATAAGTTCAATACCAAATCAAGGTAGCTAATGAGTTCAGTGCTTTATCCTTTGCCGTTCACTTCAGTGAACGGAATAAAAAAATTTTTAATATTAATATTATACCAAAATGACTATTCAATTACTTAAAAAAATCGCCGTATTGATTACTTCTTCAGTAATCTCATGGAATTCAATAACTGCTGAAAATAATTCAAAAATGTGGCCTAATATTATTATTATCCTGGCTGATGACCTGGGGTATGGTGATGTTTCCTGTTTTAATGAAAACTCAAAGATCATAACACCCCATCTTGATAAACTGGCTTCAGAAGGAATTCAGTTTACTGATGCACATACCAGCTCAGCAGTATGTACACCAACAAGATACGGGATATTAACAGGACGTTATAATTGGAGATCGCGCCTCAAAAACGGTGTTCTTTCCGGATACTCGGAAGCATTGATTGATAATGACAGGCTGACTGTCGGTAAATTATTACAGAACAAAAATTATCATACTGCATTTATAGGTAAATGGCACCTGGGATGGGACTGGCAGCTTAAATCTTCTTATACCAACAACAAAGATATATTTGACTCAGGGGATAAAAGCCCTGATGTCGATTTTAGTAAACCTGTAAAAAACGGCCCTCAGGAGAGAGGATTTGATTATTCATACGGATTTTCAGGATCCCTTGACATGCCTCCATATGTATATGTGGAAAATGGCATGCCAACTTTCATACCTCATGATACAACTCAATGTGTTGATGAGAAAGGATTCTGGAGAAAAGGTATTACAGGTCCGGATTTCAGGCATGTGGAAGTACTGCCTCATCTGACCGATAAATCAATTCAGTATATTGATTCAAAAGCTAAAAATAGAAAACCGTTCTTTTTATATTTTGCGCTCCCTGCTCCCCATACCCCTATTCTACCCACAACTGAATTTTTGGGTTTAAGTAATACAAATTTTTACGGTGATTTTGTGCTTCAGGTAGATGATGTTGTAGGTAAAATTGTCAGCACATTGGAAAAACATGGAATACGAAATAGCACAATGGTACTATTTGCCTCAGATAACGGATGTTCTCCAAGAGCAGACTTTGAGGAGCTCAAAAAAGTCGGCCATAATCCGTCATATATTTTCAGAGGAAGTAAAGCTGATATATACGAAGGTGGGCACAGGGTTCCTTTTATTGTCAGCTGGCCTGACAAAATAAAAAAGGGACAGTTATCAGATGAAATAATATGTACTACTGATATTTTAGCCACTATTGCCGAAATAACAGGATATAAATTACAGGATAATGCAGGAGAGGACAGTTACAGCTTCCTCCCTGTAATGACAGGTAAAAATTTGAAAAGCCCGTTACGCGAAGCAACAGTTCACCATTCTGTTCAGGGCAGGTTCGCAATCAGACAAGGTCAGTGGAAACTTATACTTTGCCCGGGGTCAGGAGGATGGAGCTTCCCCAGAACCAAAGAGGAATTAGAAAATTTACCCAAATTTCAATTATATAATCTGTCAAACGATCCATCTGAGTTAAATAATGTTGTTGAAAAATTTCCGGATAAAGTCGCTCATTTGAAGAAATTGTTGACGAAGTATATTTCAGAGGGAAGAAGTACCCCCGGCAAACCACAAAAAAATGAAGGCATGAATAATTGGACTGAAATAGATATATTATTTTAATCAAACAAAAATATAATATTGCAAAAAAAGGAATTTGAACTATATTATTAATGGAGGTAACAGGTAACTAAATAATTTTATATAGTATGGATAATTACAACCACCCTTCACAATGGAAATATACAAGTGAAGAAAAAGAAGGTTTTCATTCTGTCATTTCACCTGATAATTCTGCATGTCTGGTAACATGGATTTACCGGTTAAACCTTTCGAAAGGTAACTCATATGCATTGGTTGATAAAAATCTTGAATTCAATGCTTTTGTCTTTGAAGGCACCATAAAAGTGACACATAAATCTGAAGTCACCTCTTTAAAGAAACTTGATTCATTCTACCTGCCGGCAGATGATCTTGTTGAAATAATAGCTGTTGAGGATTGTTCCATATACATTGGAGGAGGCATCTGTGAAGGAAAAGGAAAATATTTCACAAGAATATTTGATCTCTCGCTTCCGCTTGGGGACATTCACCAGATACATGGAGTCCTGCCATACAGGCGTGAAGTTTTTATGACTCTTGCTGAGCAGGATGCAGGATCACGTCTGGTATGCGGAGTAACTCTGGGTGATCCTGGCCTCTGGACAAGCTGGCCACCCCACCAACATACACGGGACCTCGAGGAAGTTTACTGCTATTTTGATATACAAAAACCAGCATCCGCATTTCATTTCAGCAGCAGAAAGGCCGGGCAGTTTGAGTTTATTCATCCTGTTTCTGCCGGGGATTGTGTTATTATCCCCGAAGGTTATCATCCCACTTGCGGAATGCCCGGGGTGAGAAGTTGCTATTTTTGGGTCATGGCAGCTCATTCCGGAGAAAGCAGACGATACGACCTCGCTGTCAGTGATCCATATTTGAAATAACAATCAAGTCAGATTCATTTTAATGATACAGGCATCCCAGTAAACAAACGGGACACAAAAAGTTGAAAAACATATACGAATTCAGTCTCATTGAAATAAAAATAATAATAAAAGCTAAAAATGAATTTTACCCACAGAAGAACATTCATAAAAACCAGTTTAATATCAACAGGAGCCGCATTATCAATTGGAGTACCATCCGTTTTAGGATCCTGCTTAACACAAAAAGATATGAAAACAATCACGATAAACAAAGTAAACTCTAACTTTGAAAGAGAACCCCTTATAAGGCCTTTCGGTTTTAAGGGAGGTTATATGACAGAAATATGGCAAACAGCCTCATGGATTGAAAGTGACAGCGGCATTTCCAAAATAGGATTGTGTACACAAAATGTCTTATGGTCAGATGCAAGTGTTTTTGCCAAATATTCAGAAAGCGGTGGAAATGCATTAATGTATGCTATGAATGAATATGCCCTGCAAATTATAAAGGGGCGTTCATTTACTGATCCAGTAGATTTCCTTGATCAAATTTGGAAGGAGGTTCTTGCTTACGGACGGACAATAACAGGAAATGATAACCTGAGGGAGACATTTGCTTTAAATGCCCTGGTTGGGGTTGATAATGCTATTTGGATGCTGTACGCCCATGAAAACGGACTGCAAAATTTTGACGAAATGATCCCGTCAAAATGGCGGCCTGCTGTGTCACACAAAAATAAAATAGTGGCCAGTATACCTCTTATGGCTTATTCAATACCTGTTAACGAAATAAAACAGGCAGTAGAAGATGGCTATTTCTTCATGAAAATTAAAATAGGACAGCCGGGAACACAAGATGAAATGCTTGAAAAAGATAAAACCAGGCTTTCTGAAATACATAATGCCATAGGCCATTATACTACAAAACATACTAAAAGTGGTAAATTACCTTATTATTTTGATGCTAACGGCCGGTATGAGAAAAAAGAGACATTGCTAAAATTGATTGACCACGCAAAAAAAATTGGAGCATATGATCAAATAGCAATTATTGAAGAACCATTCCCCGAAGAACTAAAAATTGACGTAAGTGATATTCCCGTCAGACTTGCAGCTGATGAAAGCGCTCATACTGACACAGATGCAAAAGAACGTCTTGATATGGGTTATAAGGCCATTGCACTGAAGGCAATTGCAAAAACTTTGAGCATGACCCTGAAAATTGCTAATGTTGCCAGGCAAAATGATGTCCCCTGCTTCTGTGCAGACCTGACGGTAAATCCCATATTAATAGACTGGAATAAAAATGTTGCTGCCAGACTCGATCCTTTCCCGGGTTTGGGTGCAGGCTTACTGGAGACTAACGGACACCAAAATTATAAGAATTGGAAAACAATGGAAGAATACCATCCTTATACAAACGCTGAATGGAGAAAAACTGCAGATGGAGTATTTAATCTGGATAAAGATTTTTATGAGAAAAGCGGTGGTATCTTAACTGACTCTGATCACTATACAGAAATGTTCAAAAAAGATGAAGTCCGGTAGTGTATTTTGAATTCATAATACAGTCAGAGCAATCAGTGTTTCCTTGTGTCCGTCGGTTGAAACCGACGGCAAAGGATAAGGCCGGATCAAGGCAGCAATTGAGTTCAATGATATATCAAGACAGCTAATGAGTTCAATGCCAAATTATAGCAGCTAATATGTTCAGTGCCTTAACCTTTGCCGTTCACTTCAGTGAACGGTTTATTTAAGGAAAAATTTTTAATTTATTAGAGTATATGAAAACAAACAAACTATTTGATATAACAAACAAAATAGTATTAATAACCGGCTCAACCGGTGGCCTTGGAAGCAGTTTTGCAAAAGGATTGGCAGAAAACGGGGCTATTGTAATATTAAATGGCAGAAATACCAATAAGCTATACCGACAGCTCAAACAGTTTCAGAAGTCAGGATTCAAAGCTTATGCATATGCATTTGATGTAACTGATTCTGAGCAGATCAATGATGCTATAGAAAGAATCAATACTGAAGTCGGTTCAATAGATGTTCTGGTAAATAACGCCGGCATAAATATCCGGGCCCCCCTGGAAGATTATAATGATGAAGACTGGGAAAAAGTCATTTCAACAAATTTGACATCAGCTTTTAAAGTTTCAAAGGCAGTGGTCAAAAAAATGATAGAACAACGATCAGGAAAGATAATAAACATAGGATCCATGCAATGTGAACTGGGCAGGGCCACCATTGCCGCTTATGCTGCTTCAAAAGGTGGCCTTAAGATGCTGACCAGGGCAATGGCTGTTGACTGGGCAAAATATAATATCCAGGTAAACGGTATAGGCCCGGGTTATTTTAAAACAGACCTGACAAAGCCGCTATATGAGAATCCTGAATTTGATACTTGGCTGTGTAACCGTACACCGAGTAACCGTTGGGGAGAACCTGATGAACTCCTTGGAGCACTTATATATTTGTCATCTGATGCAAGTAATTACACTAACGGACAAATGATTTATGTCGACGGCGGATTACTTGCAGCAATCTGATATGGAAATTTTATATACCGGCACCACTTGATATTTACGTAATAAAATATTATTTTTGACGTAAAACAATTTAATAATGGATACTAAACTAACATTGCATTTTGATAAAGAAGTAATCGGAAAAGCAAAGGACTTTGCCGCAGCGAATAATATAAGCCTTTCAAGGCTTACCGAATATTTGTACAGAAAAATTACATCCGGTGATTATAAAACTCTTGATGATTTCCCTGTTTCAGACTGGGTACATCAAATAGCTGAAGGGGATGCTATTTATAAAAAAAGAAGCAAAAAAAGTACTAAGGATGAGTTCTTTAACAAAATGACATGAGAATTTTTGTAGATGCAAATATAATAATTGCCACCCTTAACAAAGAATACCCACTCTTCACATGGTCATCCCGGGTACTAAGCTTACAGGGCAAAAACAATATTGAACTATATACATCCCCACTGTGCCTCGCTATAGCTTTCTATTTTGCCTCAAAAAAAAGCGGACAAAAAATTGCCCGGGAAAAAATAGAAATACTATGTACAAATATTGGAATAACACCACTGGATCAAACAATAACATTCCGTGGAATAACCAATTGTAAAGTGAATGATTTTGAAGACGGACTGGAATATTATTCAGCTCTTTCACAAAATTGCGATTGCATTATAACGGAAAATCCGGAAGATTTTTATTTCAGTAAAATCGATATATACAGATGTGAAGATTTCATAAAACTCAATAAGATCAAATAAAATGCCAATAAATATTAAACCTTTAATCCCTATAGCAATTGCAGCAACTGTATCTGCATGTTACGGGTGCAAAAAACAGGAAAGAACTACACCTAATGTTATAATAGTAATAACCGATGACCAGGGTTACGGTGACCTTGGATGTACGGGAAATCCACATGTTAAAACGCCTGTCATCGATAATTTTGCCCGTGAGAATATCAGGTTTAACCAGTTTTATGTATCTCCTGTATGCGCTCCGACGAGATCATCCCTGATGACTGGAAGGTATTCATTAAGGACTGGGGTAAGTGACACATACAACGGAGGCGCAATAATGGCAAGTGAAGAGATTACCATTGCTGAAATGCTTAAAGATGCCGGGTACAAGACAGGTATCTTCGGGAAATGGCACCTCGGTGATAATTACCCTTTCAGGCCTTGTGACCAGGGATTTGATGAATCGGTGATCCATCTGACGGGAGGAATGGGCCAGCCGGGCGATTTCACGACATACTTCAAACGTGACAGCAGTTATTTTGATCCGGTACTGTGGCATAATGGAAAACAACAACAATATAAAGGGTATTGTACAGACATATTTACGGAAGAAGCCCTTTCTTTTATTGACAAAAGTAAAAATGCACCCTTTTTCTGCTATATAGCTTTTAATGCTCCCCATACTCCTTTGCAGGTGCCGGAAAAGTATTATAATCTATATAAAAATATTGACCCTGCTTCCGGATTTGATAACGATAACAGACCTTTCCCGGCAATGACAGAACAGAATAAAGAGGATGCCAGAAAGGTTTATGGCATGGTAACAAATATTGACGAAAACTTCGGAAAACTGTTGGAAAAAATTGATGAACTCAAAATTACTGAAAATACAATTGTAATCTTTATGACCGATAACGGACCTCAACAACCAAGGTATGTCGCCGGGATGAGGGGAAGAAAGGGGAGTGTCTACAGAGGTGGTGTGAGAGTACCCTTCTTTTTCAGGTATCCCTTACTGTTTAAAGGACAAAAGGATATCGAATCAACTGCCGCACACATCGATGTAATGCCAACAATTGCTGAAATATGCGGCACTGCACTGCCAGACGAAAGGACTATCGACGGGATGAGCCTGATACCATTAATAAAAGGAACTCAGGAAGATATATTTAATGAAAGATCCCTCTTTTTCTACTGGTCACGTCGTTTCCCTGAACTTTATAATAATATTGCCATGCATAAAGGCAATTATAAACTTGTTGGTAATACAGACTATAATGCACCCCTTGACTCCTTTGAATTATTCGACCTTCAAAAAGATGAATTCGAACAAGATAATATCATACATGATAATACTTCCAGGGCAGAACAGTTGAAATCAGAACTTGATAAAATCGTGTTCGAATTATCCAATTCGAATAATATTATAAATTCACAGCAGAATATAATAGGAACTATTCACGAAAATCCGGTTATCCTCAATAGAAATGACGCCTGGGGCGAACCTGGTATATGGACTCAGGAGGAAGTTTTTGGTATATGGAGGGTGAAAATAACAGAAGGAACCTATGATATAAAATTTAAATTTATTGAACCTTTACAGACTCCAGGTATTATGTGTTTGGAAACAAATTCATTGGTCTTCAGGACAACAAATGCTACCATTCCAACGGATCTTATTGAAATAAAAAATGTACACTTTCAGGAAAAAGAGTGTGACATAATTCCTCAGTACAAGACTCAGGGAAGAAGCATTTTTCCATTATGGGTCGAATTTAATAAAACAGACCTCTAACAAAGTATCGGTAATAAATTAATTAACCGGCAAAAAGTCCAAATTAAGATATGTATAAAATAATTTCTGTTATAATTAGTATCATTTTAACTCTTTCATCTCTGGCATGCAAAAAAGACATGAATTCAGAAAGGAAGATAAAAATCATATTTGACACTGATATAGGGTCCGACTGTGATGATGCAGGAGCAATGGCAGTCCTTCACAAGTTAGCAGATTATGAAGAAGTTGAAATTCTAGGTGTAATATTCAGTTCTAATGCCAACAAATTCGGCACAGGTACCTGCGCTGCTATAAATACTTATTATGGCAGGGACTATCTGCCTCTGGGTCAGTTACATGACAGTGTTACTATTGGTGATCCGGGAGATTCCTATTCGAAATACATCGCTCAATCAACAAATATCTACGGGCATACTATAATTGATTCAATAACTGAATCAACACTTATTTATAAAGAGCTGCTTAAAAACCAACCCGATTCAAGCGTCACAATAATAACAGTCGGACATCCGGTTGCTCTCTTTCATCTGATAAATGACAGAGAAGGGGAAGCCCTTGTAAAACAAAAGGTACAAAGATGGGTAGCAATGACACACACTGATACTATTCCAAAGACTGACTGGAATTTCGGGAAAAACGGATGTGCCCCTTTTGTTACTGAACTTTTAAAATTATGGCCCACACAAATATTCTTCAGCGGTGCAGGAGAAAAAATAATTACCGGTAATAACAAACTGCCCGAAACTGATCCTTTAAATCCTGTAAAAAAGGCATACCAACTTTGGGGAAATAATGCCCTCCTAAAGGGAAGGTGCAGTTGGGACCAAATTGCAACTCTTTTTGCTGCCAGGCCTGATTATTTTAAAACTGAAAAAGGTTCATTAATTCAAACTGATTCCTTTGAGACCGTCTGGAACCCTAATTTCATAAATAAAAATCATTTTAGAGTAATCCCGGTAATATCAGATTGTGAATTAGAAATGATCATAGAGGATTTGATGTCTGGGCCACCACTGATAAAATAATCGTATTTTATCATATTTGATTGACTCCTTACTAATTTTAATTTACTAACCTTTAACTATTACTTTCTCAAACTGTCCTCTATTCTCAGTATTTTTTTAAATTTGTCTGTGAAAAAGAAAAAATCTTAATAACTAAGTTTTTGATTATATAGTGAATAAATAACTATTCTCCATTAAAATAAAAATTAATATACTTCAACAATATTTACTGTTAATATTTAAAATCAAAGCAAGACTGATGAATCACCATTTAATTAAATCCATTGCACTCCTTTCTGCAGGTATAGGTTTTTTAAGCTGTTCAACTATGAAGCATGAGGCTGAACGTCCGAATATTCTTTTTATCATGAGTGATGACCATGCCTATCAGGCGATCAGTGCTTATGGATTCGGCCTCAATGAGACTCCCAATATTGACAGGTTGGCTAAAGAGGGTGCTATCTTTACCAGGGCAAATGTTACTAATTCAATTTGTGCACCCAGCCGGGCTGTGTTGCTAACAGGCAAGCATAGTTTTATAAACGGGAAGGTTGATAATGTTCAGCCATTTAACTGGGACCAGCCTAATTTTCCCAAGCTAATGCAGGCTAATGGTTATCAAACAGCCATGATAGGCAAAATACATCTTGACGGTATTCCTCAGGGATTTGATTTTTCTATGGTACTGCCCGGGCAGGGGCATTATTATAATCCGGATTTCCTGATTGATGGAAATACAGTTAGAAAGGAGGGGTATTGTACAGAAATTATCACTGAAACGACTCTTGACTGGCTGAAAAACAAACGTGATCCCAATAAGCCATTCTGCCTTCTTTATCATCACAAGGCTCCTCACAGGAACTGGCTGCCGGCTCCGAAGTATGTAGATTTATATGATGATAAAACTTTTAATCCTCCTTCTAACTATTTTGATGACTACGAAGGAAGAGGAACTGCCGCCAAAGAACAGGAAATGAAAATTGACGGTCATGCTATGTGGGGGCATGATTTTAAACTGATCGTAGATCCCAATGGTGACACTACTAACTTTATAAGAGATATCAGAAGAATGAATGATGATCAGCGTGAAAACTGGATGAATGCATATGAAGATGAAAACAGGCAATTTCTGGAAAATATGCCGGAAGGTAAAGAACTGGCTCTCTGGAAATTCAACCGCTATATTAAAGATTACCTGCGCACAATAAAATCCGTTGATGATGGTGTGGGAGAAGTACTGAGCTATCTTGATGAGGCGGGCCTGGCAGAAAATACAATTGTGGTATATACCTCAGATCAGGGATTTTATCTGGGTGAACATGGCTGGTTTGATAAAAGATTTATGTACGAAGAATCATTCCGCACTCCCCTTCTGGTCAGATATCCTAAAGAAATCAAACCGGGTACAAAAATTGACAAGTTAGTACAAAATCTGGATTACGCCCCTACACTACTTGATTATGCGGGAATTGAAATACCTGAAGAGATGCAGGGTGAGTCATTCAGAAAGCTGGTGGCAGGAAAAACAGATAAATGGAGGGATGCCGTTTATTATACATATTATGAATACCCCGCAGTACACATGGTAAAACGCCATTATGGAGTTGCAACAGAACGTTATAAACTGATGCATTTTTATTACGATATTGATGAGTGGGAAATGTACGACCTGCAAAAAGATCCTATGGAAATGAAAAATATTTATGGAGATACTGAATATGCGGAAGTGCAGGAGAATCTGCACAAAAAGCTGGAAGAACTCAGACTTTTTTACGGCGACAGTGATGAACTAAATGACAAATTTCTAAAAGCATACCTTGATCGTACTAACAAGAATTAAATGATCAAAAATCAATTTCTGACAATAAAAAACATTACCAATAAAATGTCATACCGGCAAATGCATAATATTAGAAAATACTTATTACTTACTCTTATATTAATAATACAGGCATTCATTACCATCTCTGCAAATGAGGGAAAGCCAAATATTCTTTTAATCATCTCAGATGATTTAAATACCCGGATAGGGCCATATATGGAAATTGATAATCACACACCCAATCTTGACAGGCTTGCCAGGGAGGGTATTCAGTTTACCAGAACTTATTGTCAGTTTCCTCTTTGCGGGCCGTCCAGAGCCTCCCTTATGAGTGGTTTATATCCGGAGACCAATGGCGTCCTTGTAAATATTGACCAACCGGGAAGTTATAAAAAAGAGACCCCTTCATTGGCTGATCATCCATCGATTGCAGGTTTTTTCAGAGAACAGGGTTATTTTACTGCCAGGGTTTCCAAAATTTATCATATGGGTATTCCCGGGGGTATTGAAAGAGGCGAACCGGGTGGCGATGAGCCTGATTCATGGGATTATGCATATAACCTTATTGCACCTGAAACATTAAGTCCAGGTAAGCTTGAATTACTTTCACCACAAAATAAGCATTACGGGTCAAACTTTGCAAGGATAATAGTTCCTGACGGCCTGGAAGGTACACAAGCTGACTATATGGCTGCCAGTCAGGCAATAGCAATACTGGAAAACCGGTCAGGAAAACTACCTGAAGGGGGTACAAACAAACAAAGAATGAAGGAGGATGCACCTTTTTTTCTTGCAGTAGGTTTTATCAGGCCTCATGTACCATTAATTGCACCGGAAAATTGCTATACGCCCTATCCCGAAAATGCAATAAATCTCCCACCGTTCATCATCAATGATAACGTGCCTGAACAGGCCTTAAGACGTCAAAATGATAAGATATGGGGTATGAACGAAATACAACAAAGGCGTACAATAAGCTCTTACATGGCCAGTGTCAGATTCATGGACCAGCAGGTAGGTCGTCTCCTGGATGCATTGGACCGCCTGAAAATCAGGGATAAAACAATTGTAATTTTTCTCTCCGACCATGGTTATAATCTTGGCGAACATGACTGCTGGTCAAAAGTTAGTCTTTGGGAAGGTAGCGTAAGAGTGCCCCTGATCATATCAGTACCGGATTACGAAAATAATTATGGCTCGAAATATAGTAAAATAACTGAATTGATAGACCTCTATCCCACCCTCACAGAACTATGCGGAATGTCACATCTTCAACCACCCATTCTTCAGGGTAAAAGCCTTGCAGGCATTATTAAAGGAGAGAAAGACATCAGTGAAAATAATATTGCTTATACAATATCATATAAAGGGAATGATGGATCTGTAAGAACAAATAAATGGAGATATACAAGATGGGGAGATTCTCCGGGAGTAAAGAATGAAGAACTTTATGACCATATTAATGATCCTGAGGAACATATAAATCTGGCTGATAACCCGGTTTTTGGAGAAATTCTTGCTGAGATGAGAAGAAAATTTGAGGAAGCGAGGAACAAAGCAAGAACAGACATAAATTAATGATTATTAAAATATTAAATACTTTAATACAGCTTATTATGAAACCATTAAGTTCCTTATTAATTTCTGTTTCAGGCTGTTTGCTGTTTGGGCTTTCAGCACAAAAGAATGTAGTTGCATCCAATACAGTTAAAACTGACAGGCCCAATTTTATTGTGATATTCGCTGATGATCTTGGATATGGAGACCTTGGCGTTTTCGGACATCCGACAATCAAAACTCCAAACCTTGATAAGATGGCATATGAAGGCCAGAAATGGACCAATTTTTATGTTGCTGCGTCGGTATGTACGCCAAGCCGGGCAGGATTACTGACAGGCAGGTTACCTGTCAGATCAGGTATGTGCTCTGACAAAAGAAGGGTTCTCTTTCCTGATTCAAATGGTGGCCTTCCGCAAAGCGAGAAGACTATAGCACGATTATTAAAAGATAATGGTTATCAAACGGCTGCGATAGGTAAATGGCATCTTGGCCATAAATCACCCCACCTGCCAACAGACCATGGCTTTGACAGTTATTTTGGAATCCCATATTCCAACGATATGGATAAAATAGAAAAGACAAACTACTATCAGCTTGCCGATGAAGAACGTTATCAGGCCTACAATGTGCCGTTGATGAGAGATAAATCAATAGTAGAAAGACCTGCTGATCAATTAACACTAACAAAAAGATATACTGAAGAAGCTGTATCAAAAATCAAAAATTTTAAAGGCAAACCCTTCTTTATCTACCTGGCTCATTCTATGCCACATATACCTCTTTTTCGCTCTTCTGACTTTAAAAATAAATCTGTTGCCGGGATATACGGGGACGTAATTGAAGAGATCGACTGGTCAGTGGGCCAGATCATTAAGGCTCTCAAAGAAGAAAAACTGGCAGAAAATACTCTGGTTGTCTTTACCTCTGATAACGGACCGTGGCACACTTACAGGACACATGGTGGCTCTTCCGGACTACTACGTGGGGCTAAAGGGGGAACCTTTGAGGGTGGAATGAGGGAACCTACAATATTTTGGTGGCCGGGAAAACTAAAAGAGGGGGTGGTTGTCGATATGGCTGCTACCCTGGATTTGCTACCCACGTTCTGCAGTTTATCAAACACGAAACTTCCAACTGACCGTATTTATGACGGATATGATATCTCACCTCTGCTCTTTGGTACAGGTAAAAGTATAAGGGACGTTATATATTACTACCGGGGACAGAGAGTATTTGCTATAAGAAAGGGTGATTATAAAGCTCATTTTATAACCCAGCTTGAATATGGCAATAATAAAACTGCCCATTTTTACACGCAGCCTGAAACTGATATAAAAGGAACTCCTGAAGTACACGAAGTTCCTTGGTTATATAACTTAAGTGAAGATCCTTCAGAAAAATATAATATTGCTGAAAATCATCCTGAAATAATATCTGAAATCCGCTCTGTTTTAGCTGAACATCAAAAAACAATACAACCTGTAGAAAATCAATTGGAAAAATAATATCAGCCATTAACCAAAAAGAATGGCAGGGAAAAATACTAAAAAATACACTCTCCCAGGCAGGAAAAGTATGCAAAGGAAAAGTTGGGAATTTGATTAAACCAGCCAGGAAAAAAAGGTCAATAGGCAAAAAGTGGATAATCTTTCATCAGGATATGTACTTTTTCCGCTACAGTCTTGATAACATGTTCATTATCGAGATCAGAGATAACATTATCTATTAGTTCCACAACAACCGGCATTAAGTCTTCCTTTACGCCACGTGTAGTAATGGCAGGTGTTCCAACCCTAAGGCCTGAAGTCTGAAAAGGAGACCTTGTATCAAAAGGCACCATATTTTTGTTAACTGTAATTTCAGCTTTAACAAGGGCATTTTCTACCTGTTTACCTGTAATATCAGGAAACTTTGTCCGCAGATCAATTAGCATGGAATGATTATCCGTTCCACCAGATATTACTTTATATCCACAATCTATAAAAGCATCAGCCATTACCTGTGCATTCTTTTTTACCTGAGCCTGGTATTCTTTAAAAGATATTGTCAAAGCTTCTCCGAAAGCAACAGCTTTAGATGCGATCACGTGTTCCAGCGGGCCTCCCTGCTGGCCAGGGAAAACAGCAGAATCAAATAAGGAAGACATCATTCGCAGATCACCACCTTTTGTGGTAATACCCATTGGATTAGGAAAGTCTTCACCCATTAAAATAATACCTCCGCGCGGGCCGCGAAGCGTCTTATGTGTAGTAGAAGTAACCACATGTGCATACTTTAAGGGATTATCAAGTAAACCTGCAGCAATCAATCCTGCAGGATGCGCCATATCGATCATTAGCATGGCTCCTGCCTTATCTGCAATTTTGCGCATACGCTTATAATCCCATTCACGACTATATGCCGACGCACCACCTATAATAAGTTTTGGCTTGTACTCAAGCGCAAGGGATTCCATTGCATCATAATCAACCAAGCCTGTATCTTCTTTTACCCCGTAAGCTACAGGTTTATATAATATCCCTGATGAGTTAACAGGCGAACCATGTGATAAATGCCCTCCATGTGAGAGATTAAGTCCCAGGAATATATCTCCTGGTTTTAAAATTACACTAAGTACAGCTGCATTTGCCTGTGCACCGGAATGAGGCTGTACATTTGCCCATTGTGCATTATATAATTGCTTAATCCGGTCAATTGCCAACTGTTCAGTGACATCAACATACTGGCACCCCCCATAATATCTGTGCCCGGGATATCCTTCGGCATATTTATTGGTCATTACAGAGCCCATTGCTTCTAATACCTGGTCACTCACAAAATTCTCAGAAGCAATAAGTTCTATACCTCTTAGTTGTCTTTCTTTCTCTTTTTTTATAATATCAAATACCAGATTATCCCGTTCCATTATTAATATTTTTGAAATTAAAGCCCAAAGTTAATATATTTTATACCGCCTCATTCCTGAATTCATTAACAAAAACTGATTATTTTTGAACAAATAATTTTAACAAATGAACATTTATTCTGAAAAAAGACCACCATTTTTAAGTGCACTATGTATACTGACTTTTGCAGGCAGCGGGATTGCCTTTCCCGGATACTTTTTTGCCTCGGTATTTTTTGAAAAACTAAGCAATATAATTATCAGGTACTCCTCATGGCACACAACAGTTGATATTTCCCCGCTTTATTTTACTTTACTGATGGTTTTACATGCTGTTTCGCTCACAGGAGCTGTAAGAATTTGGAAATTACACCGGGACGGATTCATTCTATATGCTATTTCACAATTGTCTATTCTTTTCTTACCAGTAATATGGATCAACTGGAATGCATTTTCAGTAACAAATGCCATTTTTACAGCAATTTTTATTTTAGGATATGGATTCAACCTAAAATATCTACAATAAAACTGCTCCTTTTAAACAGGTAAGTTACCTGTTAAAAGAAGCAGTTCCAAATGATAATCAGAAACAGATTATTTATTCAGCATTTTTATTTTATAAACATCATAGTATGGCATTACAGGCATCCAGCAGTGCCTGGGCATTCTTGTTCGAGGCATCCAAAGCTTTGGCCTTTTCGAGTATTTCAACAGCAGCCCTCAACTCAGTTTTAGCTTTTTCCAACTCGGTTGTATAAGCCTCATCGGTTGTTTTCAAACTGCCACCATTAACTTTTTCGTTAGCAGCATTGATAATTGCAACACCTTTTTTATAAATATTATTTCCCTCCAGAACATATACATTGGCAAGAGAGGAAGCTATCTTTTCATCCTGAGGGAATTTCAGGATACCCTCTTCAAGTGTCTCTTTGTATTCAGCATCCTTATTCTGTTTTTTCAGTGTTACAGCTTTGTAATAAAGTGCTGTTTCTGCCTTATAATTATTTTTTGCGCTTTTCCCGAATAAATCAACCGCTTTATCAAGTAATTCTCCACGATAAGCAGCAACAGCAGCGTTGAAGATCAGATCATTCGTATCACCTTCGGCAGTTGAAACGGCTTGTTCATAACTGGCAACTGCACTTTTAAAATCTTCTTTCTGTGAATACACTAAAGCTTTATATTCATGGCACCTTGATACATTAACTCCTGCCTCGATAGCTTTATCAAAGTACTTTATGGCTCCTTCAGCGTTATTAGCTTTGTACGCCGCATATCCAATATTAAAATTAATTGCAGGTTCAACCTGAACATCTCCCAGGTTGTTCATTGCTTCATCATAAAGTGTATAGGCTTTTGCGAAGTCCTCAGCTTTCAACGCCTCATTCGCCTGATTAATTTTTTCAGCTGCATCCTGGGCAAACATAAACACAGGGAAAAGAACAGCACATGCTAGTAGAATCACATTTTTTATCATTGCTCAATTTTTAAAATATTTTGGTTCTAATCTTATTTATTAATTCAAAATGTTCATACTTTTCAAAAGTAATAATATTGATTAAAAAATTAAAAAAAAATCTTTTTAATTCAACTTATTTTTAGTGAACGCAATAATCTTGCCAATTCAAACGAAAGATTAAAGAGTAATTTTCGAACATTATTCAGTGCCTCATCCAAAGTCATTGGTTCATTAGTTATGCTGAAAATTCCGTTAAAGAGTTCAGAGGCATCACTGTTCACACTTCCTCCTATAGCAATTACCGGTTTTTTTAATCTTTTTGCGACTAATGCCACTGCGCCGGGAGCTTTATCATTAAGAGTTTGCGAGTCTATTTTACCTTCACCTGTTATAACCAGATCAGCCCATTTAACATGCTCTTCAAAATTTAATACTGAAAGTATATATTTAGCTCCGGGAATAATTTCTGCGTTAAAAAATGCCAACAGAGGCAGGGCAATACCTCCGGCGGCACCGGAGCCTTTTAACAGGGACATATCCTTACCACATTCTTTTTCAAGTATACTGCTCCACTTAGCAAGTCCTTTATCGAGAAGGGAAACCATTTCAGGAGTAGCACCTTTCTGAGGGCCAAATACTTCTGCGGCCCCATTTTTGCCGTTCAGGGGATTATCAACATCGCAGATAATTTTGATGCTAACTTCTTTAATGTAATCCGGTTTTGTTATCCTTTCAATATTTATCAAATTGCCACCGTTTCCTTTTAGTTGGGTACCATTTTTATCTGTAAGTGTAAACCCGAGAGCTTCTGCCAACCCTGTCCCCCCATCAATAGTGGCGCTTCCTCCAATACCAAGTAATACTTCGGAACAGCCCCTTTTCAATGCATCTGCAATTAATTCCCCTGTTCCATATGTTGAAGCAACCATCGGATTTAATTCATCCTTGCGCATTAATTTTATTCCTGATGCATCAGCCATTTCTATTATAGCTGTTCTGCCCGAAACAGCATATTCAGATTCAATCCTTCGACCTATCGGGTCTGAAACCAAAACTTTTACTTTTTTTGCCTTTAATGCCCGGGTTAATAATTCACCTGTAAAATCTCCGCCGTCAGCTACAGGCATTTTTCTTATATTAAAACTTTCAGAACAGTTTTTGAATGCCTCTTCAACAACATCAGCAAAGTCAAAAGCATTTATGCTTCCTTTCATCGAATTTGGTGCGATCAATATATTCATTTTTCACCTCTTGTTACTGAAATAACTCCTTTTACCTTTTTAATTTTTTGAACCAGAAATTCAAGATGGGCTATATTATGAACAGAAATTTTCAGTATCCCGTCAAATTTACCTTTATCTGAATTAATATTCAAAGAACGTAACTGAGCTCCTGTATCTTTTGCAATTATATGTGAAATTTCCGAAACAATACCCAGTTCATCAGAACCCGATATAAAGAGGGTAGTCACAAAGGCTCCCTGTGTTGATGTCTCCTTCCATTTTGCCCTTACAACCCGGTAGGGAAAACGTTCCTTCAATTGAAGGGCATTGGGACAGTTATTTCTGTGTATTTTAATTCCATGGCTAACAGTGACAAAGCCGAATATAGCATCACCAAATACAGGATTACAGCATCGGGCTAGTTTATAATTAACATTTTTCAGGTCATTATCAATGATTAAATAATCTTCTCCCGTTTGGTCAGGAGATTTTGTTTTATCGGTACCCTGAATAAGGTCCTCAATTTTTCGCGGACTACTAATTTCCTGATCTGATTTCTCTGTAAAAAGAGCTTTTATCTCTAATGGGTCAATTTTTTCGTTAGCCAGTTCGCAATACAGATCAACTGCCAGCTTGAAATCATATTTTTTTAATAACTTTCTTACTGCATCATCATTAAGTTCCAGTTTCCAGTTTTTAAATTTTCTCAAAAGAATCTCCCTTCCCTGAGCTGCCTGCTTTTTCTTCTCTTCACTAAGACTGGATTTCACATGGCTTTTAGCTTTGGTCGTAACGATAAAATCCAACCAGTCTAATTTAGGTTTTTGGTTATTGGATGTTTCAATACTTACCTGGTCACCATTTTTAAGCTTATACCTTAAGGTAACCTGCTTCCCATTAACCTTACCCCCGATACAGGTATCGCCCAGATGAGAATGAATCTCATATGCAAAATCCAGAAGTGTTGAACCTGCAGGCATTTTCTTTAAATCCCCCTTGGGTGTAAACACAAATATTTCTTCACTGTAAATATTCATGCTAAAATGGTCGATAAAATCGACTATATTCAATTCAGGATTTTCCAGTATCTCCCTGATTCCTGATAACCAGGAATCAAAACCTGAACTTTCTTTACCCCCTTTATATTTCCAATGTGCAGCAAGGCCTTTTTCTGCAATCTCATCCATTCTTTTTGTACGTATCTGAACTTCAACCCATTTACCATGAGGCCCCATAACAGTAGTATGAAGTGATTCATACCCGTTGGATTTAGGAATTGTTATCCAGTCACGAAACCTTTCGGGATTTGCCTGATATTGTTCAGTAACAACAGAATAAACAGTCCAACAGTCAGCTTTCTCATTTTCCGGCCTTGAATCCAAAATAATCCTGATGGCAAACAGGTCCATAACCTCATCAAATAAAACCTTTTTTTTCTGCATCTTACTCCAAATAGAGTAAACAGATTTAGTGCGGGCTTTCATCGAAAACCGGTAACCTCGCTCTTCAAGTATCTTCTCAACTGGTTTTACAAATTCAGCAACAAAAAGGGACCGCTCAAGTTCATTTTCTTTAAGCTGTGTAATAACATAATTGTAATCAGCAGGTTTCTGATATTTCAGACAAAGATCCAGTAATTCCGAATTGATAACATAAAGCCCTAATCTGTGTGCGAGAGGAGCGTATAGATGTGAGGTTTCATTTGCCAGTCTCTTTTGACTTTCATTATCATACAAGTGAAGATTTCTCATCACCTGCAAGCGGTCTGCTGTCTTAATAAGAATTACACGAACATCTCCTGCCAGTGCAAGCAGCAATTTGCGATAGTTCTCCGCATGAAGGTCCACTGTATCGGTACCCAGAGAGTTGATCTTAGCCATTCCCTCCAGATTAGAATATACGCTGACACCAAACCTGGCTTCAATTTCATCTTTGGTTACTCTCTTCTCAATGCCGGCATACATAATGTTATGCAAAATACCAGTAATGACAGAATCCGGTTCAAGCCCGATCTCAACGGCGATTATGGATGCTACATCCAGAGAGTGACTTAAAATATACTCACCGGTTTTGAATTGTTTGCTCCCAATTGTCTCCCTGGCAAAAGTAAAAGCCTCATCAAGCTTATCAATTCCTGAGCCATCCCAGCTTGTTCTGCAAAATTCCCTCAGTTGTCTGTATCGTTCCGCAGCTTGCTGTTGTATTTCATCCATAACTGTATATTGAAAAAAAGGCTGCTTAAAGGCAGCCTTCCACATACGATTTTAATCTTAATTAGTTACTCTGCCGTTGTTTCATCAACAAATCTACGCTGCCTGAGTTCTCTGTCAAGCATGAATAAACCGTTACCCTTACCCTGTCCTTCAATCAATTTCAAAGTATCAAGGATTTCAGTGGCATTGGCTTCTTCTTCTACCTGTTCATCAACAAACCATGTTAGAAAACTACGCGTGGCATGATCCTTTTCCTCAATTGCTATATCAACCAGATTATTGATGAGGGCAGTTACATGCTGCTCATGCCCGAGGGTCATCTCTGCAATACTTTTTACACCTTCAAACTCTACCGGCATCTGCTCAATTCCTTTTAACTCAACTTTCCCGCCTCTTTCACAAACATACTTAAAAATCTTATTGGCATGAGTCAACTCTTCCTGATACTGGACATACATCCAATTTGCAAAGCCTGGAAGACCATTATCTTCCAACCATGCTGACATTGACAGATAAAGAAATGCTGAGTACTGCTCCGCATTTACCTGTTCGTTTAGTGCTTTTAATACTTTTTCTTTTAACATAATCTTACAAGATTTAATTTTTGCTAATTTATAAAAATCTAATAATATACAAAAGGTAAAAAGGCAGGAATGACTAAATCTTATTTTCTTTCAATCACAAAACAATCTACTATAGAAAATGTTCAGTTAACAAATATTTCATGATTATAATTAATTATTTTCAATGGTATCATATAGCCTGCCCTGATAACAATCGGGGGCAATCGCCAGGATTTATATCATTCTGAAGGATGACTTTATAAATATTGTACGTTTCATAAAACGTGAATTTATATAATAGACTTATAATAGAAAATAGTTTTTTTTAATTTTGCTGCCTTATCTCAAATTACCGAATTTTAACCGGAAAAGAATGAAGAGTATTAAGTTTATCAGTGCGAATGAAGCAGTTAAGGTGATTAAATCAAATGACCGTGTTCACCTTCACAGTGTTGCTGTTACCCCCCATCCTCTTATAAAAGCAATGTGTGAACGTGGAAAGAACAAAGAGTTTAGAAATGTCCGCATACAACATATTCATACTGAGGGTGAAGTTGCATATGCTGATCCTGAATTTGAAGGAATATTTCAGTTAGAATCTTTTTTTGTTGGGGCTAATGTCAGAAAACAGACACAATCAGGGTATGCTGATTACATTCCGGTATTTCTTCATGAAACTCAAAGGCTAATCAGGGAGGGATATCTTAAGGTAAATGTTGCCATGATACAGATATCAGAGCCGGACAAATTCGGATATGTTTCTTTAGGTACTTCCGTAGACGCAACTCTTGCAGCTGTTGAGCAGGCAGAAACTGTTATTGCCATCGTTAATCCAAATGTGCCCAGAGCTTTTGGAGATGCTATGATACATGTTAATGACATAGATATTTTTATTTATGATGACAGTGAACTTATTACTGCCCATCCTGAACCAATCTCTGAAACGGATTGCAAAATAGGCAAATATGTTGCTGAACTTGTTGAAGACGGAGCAACCCTTCAAATGGGTATTGGGGCCATACCAAATGCTGTCTTGACGATGCTTAATAATCATAAAGATCTGGGCGTACATTCAGAGATGTTTTCTGACGGTATCCTTCCTCTGGTGGATAAAGGTATAGTTAACGGGAAAAATAAAAAAATTGATAAAGGGAAGATGGTTGCTACCTTCCTCATGGGATCAAAAAAATTGTATGACTTCATCGATGATAATCCGGGTGTGGCCATGCAAGATGTAAAATACACTAACCGTGTAAACATAATAGCAAAAAATCCGAAGGTAACAGCAATTAATTCAGCGCTGCAAATAGATATCACAGGACAAGTGTGTGCTGATTCCCTCGGAACTGTTTTTTATTCAGGCGTAGGGGGCCAGATTGACTTTTTAAGAGGGGCATCACTGAGCCAGGGGGGTAAACCAATTATAGCAATGCCCTCTGTTACTAATAAGGGGATCAGCAAGATAGCTCCAATTTTAACACCGGGAAGCGGTGTTGTCAGTACGCGGGCAAACATACACTGGCTGGTAACCGAATTTGGAGCTGTTAACCTGTATGGAAGATCATTGCAAGACAGAGCCAAGTTAATTATTTCAATTGCACACCCTGATCACCAGGAATCATTGGAAAAAGCAGCATTTGAACGATTTGGACCTCACTTCCATTTTGTTTGGGACGAAGACAACAATTAATTGATCAATTATATAAAATTTTCATATATGAACATCTCACATATAGAACATATTGGAATCGCTGTTACCAGCCTTGACGAGGCAATCCCGTTTTATGAAGATGTATTGGGACTTAAATGCTACAAGACGGAAGAGATTGAAGATCAAAAGGTAAAAACAGCTTTTTTTATGGCAGGCCAGACAAAAATTGAACTACTTGAGCCGACATCTCCCGACAGTCCTGTTGCTAAATTTATTGAAAAACGTGGAACAGGCATTCACCACATTGCTTATGCTGTAGACAATGTTGAGAATGCCCTTGATGAGTTGGCCAATAAAGGCGTTCAGCTTATTGACAAAAAAGGCAGGAAAGGTGCAGATAACCTGAATATTGGATTTCTTCACCCAAAAGCAACGATGGGAGTACTAACCGAATTTTGCAGTAAATAACAAAATTACTGTTTATTTGCCGTTCCCCAGCTTTTTCTCCAGCCACTCTATCCTTAAAGCCTGTTGTTCGGGAAAGGTCCAATGCTGGGTTTCATGAAACAGATGTAACTCTTTTTCAGCATTTATAAGATTATAAGCTGCAAACATGGAAGTTGGCGGGCAGACATTATCATTATATCCCCAGCTATACCATCCGGGGACCTTTATAAACCTGGCAAAATTGGCAACATCATAATACATTGAAGTCTCTACTTTCTCAGGTTTATTGGTAAACTCATCAGTAAACATACGAGGCCAGCCACCTGCTCTTTTGGCCAGATATCCTGTCACATCAGATAGTGCAGGATATAAAGCGGCCAGGTAATCGATTCTTTCATCCAGACTTGCAGTTATTATGGACAATGCCCCTCCCTGGCTGCCTCCGGTTACTGCTATATCTTCACCGTTAAAACATGGGAGTGATTCAATAAAGTCAACTGCCCTAACACATCCAAGATATACACGCTTGTAATAATAGTTATCCCTGTCATCAAGATTGAAGAACTGATAGCCATTAAGTGCGCCCGACTGCAAATCCGCATAAACAACAGGATCAAGATTAACCGGAATACCATGAATGCCTATCTGAAATGTAATAAATCCTTTTTCAGCATTTTCAACATCCCCCGAATAAGGCCTTATACCTGCACCCGGAACATGAAGTATAGCAGGGTACTTCCCCTCTTTTTTAGGTTTGCATAATATTCCGTAAATCCTGCCTTTAATATTATCTATTCTGACATGATAGACATCTGCTTTTTGAGTACATCTTTCGGGAATTAAAGTCAATAAAGCATTCACCGGTACCTTTGCCAGGTCTCGCTTAGCTTCTTCCCAAAACTCAACAAAATCATCCGGAAGACTGGTCGATGGTTGTATCTCTTCCGGTGAGAAACCTGCAGTGGCATAAGATGAATAACTGTTTCCATCGACAGTCACTGAAGCATGACACTGTAAAAAACCGGCTTCAGTGAATTTTTTTGCCTTCACTGAAGCCAAACCTTTTTTAAGACGTAATGTTCCCTGTTCCCACGGTTCCATTTTTTCAGGTTGAATAGAATATTTTACTTCAATACCATCAAGAGGAACATTATTCTTTAATACTGTAATTTGAAATTCTGCCCTGTCGCCTCTTTCATATGTCCAATCGTCACGGTCAGGACTTACGATCACCTGTACCAATTCTCTTTTAGGTTGGGCAAAAGTGCCGACAGATACAAAAATAAAAAGTAAACAAGGCAAAATAAATTTTTTCATGGTCTGTAAAAGATTAAAGTTTCACTTCCCATCCGGGTTCATATTCACGCCCCCACAGTTTCATAGCTTTCCTGTCAAACATTTTCCCGTTATTGCTGTCAATATCATATCCCTTTCCAATACGGTATGCAATATTTGAATAATGAACCATCGCCATACTTACAGCCGCATCATCAATCGGAGCATTTAATTTTGCCTTCCCCCTTATGGTGTCAAAGAAGTTCCTAACATGTGTAGTAGTCATATCACCTCCACCTCCCAGTGCAGTGCCTGCTTCATTGGAAGATGATTTACTGTCTTTCACTTTTTTACCGCTACGATCATAGAGAATATACTTTCCCCTGTCTACAAAAACAGAGCCTTCGCTGCCGTAAATAATAGTACCACGGCCACCTCCGTATGTATCATAGCCATTCCGGCTTTTGCAATCCCACTTTATGATTTTATTATCAGGGAACCAAAAGGTAGCGTCCATTGTATCATACATTTCCCATCCGTCATTCAGGAAATGACGTTTGGCAGCTTCCACACTTACATGTTCCGGAAAATTAACCTTAAGTGCCCAGCGGGCCACATCCAGTTCATGTGTTCCGTTATTACCGGCTTCGGCAGTTCCATAATCCCAGCCATACCAATGCCAGTTATAGTCCCACGTCTCATAGGTATATTCCCTCCTTGGGGCAGGCCCCTGAAAAAGATCCCAATCCAAACCTTCAGGCACCGCTATTTTTTTCTGAACAGGTACTTCGCCACGTGAATTAGTATAAAAAGCAACTGCTTTATAGGGAGTACCGATAATGCCGTTATGTATCTCATTGATAATCTCAATTGTATGATCGCTTGAACGCTGCTGATTACCCATCTGGACAATTTTGTTATATTTTTTCTGAGCCTTTACAAGCAATTCATTCTCTTCCATATTGTGGCTGCAGGGTTTTTCTACATAAACATGCTTACCCCCCTTCATGGCCATAACGGATCCGGGAGTATGCCAGTGATCAGGAGTAGCATTAAATATTGCATCAACTTGTTGATCATCAATTACTTTCCGGATATCATTTTCTAATTTGGGCTTATAATCAATATGTTTGGAAAAACTATTTAATGCTCTTTCACGTTGGTGAGCCATCACATCGCAAAGATATATTAGTTCAACGTTACTTTCTTTCATGGCAACAGGCTCATAGAAAGCTCCAAGTCTCCTTCCCAGGCCAATAATTGCAACGCCTAATCTGTCATTAGCACCTGATATTCTTTTATAACTGCGTGCACTCATACCCATAGCAGAACTGCCTATTGCAATGCCCGCAGCCCCCGCTGTTACTTTTTTTATAAAATTTCTTCTGTTTGAACTCATTATTATATAGACTTAAATAATTGATAAAATTCCTTTTACAAATCCAAATGACTCCATCATCCCTGGTAATGGATCATCACTTTCAGCTTCATACTCAAGAGCCAGGGTACCTTTAAATCCTGATTTAATAACAGTTTTCATAAATTCAGGGAAATCAATTACTCCCCGTCCTATAATACATGTTTTCCCTTCAGCTGAGGCCCCTGTAACATCCTTAATATGGATATCGAGAACACGGTCAGCAAAATCTTTAAGATCCTGCTCAGGATTCCTGTTAATTCTCTTAGTATGTCCTATATCAATGCACAATCCCATCCTTTTATCCATATTTTTTATAAGAACATAAGCGCTTTCCGCACTTGGATAAAGCTTATCACCCGGGCCATGATTGTGAATAGCAAGTTTAATATCATATTTCTTCACCTTACCCTCAACATATTCCAGAAGTTCATGATTCGGAACACCTATGATAGTATCCATTTCTGCAGCTTTAGCATATTCAAAAGCCTGATCTGCTTCTTCTTTAGTCTTCATGTATATAACACCGCCGCCATAAAGAGTAATCCCTTTTTCCTTACATTCAGTTACAGCTTTTTTAATCTCAGCTTTTCCTGAATCAAGAGGCAGGTGCATACTCTTAAATGCTATTCTGTCGATGCCGCATCGAAGAGTCATATTGAGTGCCTCTTCCCGTGAAAATTTTCTTACAGAATAGGAAGCTAAGCCAAGCTTAAAATCAAATTTCCGGTTTTTCCCTGTTTCTGCTGGTAGCAACGAAATATTATTAGCAGGTGTGGTTGCAGCAACTAGCCCTATTCCTGCTGTTCTTAAAAAATTTCTTCTTGTATTCATAATTAATTATTTATAATTCTCTGATTTTCAAACTTCTAAAATGTACTGTATCGTTATGGTCCTGGATCAGTACAGGACCTTTTTCTGCTAATCCGAATCCTTCATAATCTGCATATTTACTACGGGCAATCAGCGCTCTGTAAATATTGTTTCCCCTTTTATATTCAATAAGCTTACGTCCATTTAACCAATGCTGTACTGTTCCGTCCTTAGCAACAACAATTCTGCCTCTGTTCCATGATCCAGGCCCGTTAACAAACCTTGGTTCAGATTCGGAAGGGATTAGATCGTATAAGGATGCTAAAGTACGGTTACCCACTACACCATTTTTGGCATCCGGATGCTTATTATCATCAAGAATCTGATATTCAAGTCCTATAGAGGGTCCATTATTTCCTATACCATATTTTATACCACTATTTGCACCTTCAGTAAAATTAAAATCAAACTTCAACTCAAATGCTCCAAATTTTTTCCTGGTAATAATATCTCCTCCCTTTTTTTCAGGATCACCGCCACTGCCAATAACAGATAGTATTCCGTCCTTCACCTCCCAACCCCTGGAAGGGAAAGCATCACCCTGAGTGCTAATGAAATTATCTGTTGATTTGCCGTCAAAAAGAAGTTCAAAACCTTGTTCTTTTTCTGTATCACTCAGGTTATTCGGGATCAGGTTAACAACATATACACCCTCAGAAGGTGAAGGTGTAAGGTTTTCAGTTTTTATTCTTATATTCCTCCATTTAATTTGCTGCCCTTCTCTGTCTTTATTATTGCCTATACCATGTACCTGTAACGCGATGAAGCCCTCCGGTGTCATATCATCGATAAGATGTGCTACCGGTACTCCGTTAAGCCATGTTTTAACAGAAGTCCCGATACATTCAATCCGGTAATGATTCCACTCTCCAATTTTAAATGCACTCCGGGCATCAGGATTCAAATCCAATGGATAAAGCCATCCTCGCCGGGCTTCATCAAAAATTCCGGCACTCCATGCACGGTCCGACGGATCAACCTCACACTGGTACCCGTGTACCCTGCCATCCATATAATCCTGCCTGCTTTCACTTCGTATTTGTATTCCTGAGTTCATATCCCCAACAAACAAATCCAATTCTAATATAAAATCAGAGTAGTTCTTTTCAGTACATAAAAAGGAGTTTGGGGTATTCAGAACAGTTGTTCCTACTATCATCCCGTCAATAACATCATACTTAGCCTCACCGTTCAATTGTTTCCAGCCTGTAAGATCTTTCCCGTTAAAAAGATCATCCCACCCGCTCTCTTCAACAGAGGAGCAACTGAAAATGATCAAACTGATAAAAAACAGATAAGTAATTCTTTTCATCTTCCAATATTTATAGTTTGTACAATTAAATTCAAGTAGTTAAATTTTATATATATAAAATTGATTTACAAATATTTGCAAATATTTGATCTTGTCATTGGCAAAAATAACTAATTTCCTCAGCATTTTAATTGAATTATTGGAAAATTTGCCTTAACCTTTTGCGCACAACATTAGTTGATATTATATAGTTATTTTATGATTGATATCTTCAGGGAATCTTTATAAATTTATTGTTTTATAATTATTACCGGGAAATTCCGATATTTGTGCCTGCCTGTATTGAAACATTCATTTTATGAGTGACGCTGTATATTTTATAGCTTTATATTTTATCATTGTTCTGTTGTTAGGATTATACTCCTATTTCAGAATAGCGACCCCATCAGACTACTATATTGCCGGTAAAAAAGCAGGATTACTGCCTGTTACATCAAGCTTACTGGCAACCATCCTGGGAGGTTCTGCAATACTGGGGACAATTGAATTAAGTCAAAAAACAGGATGGCCAGCCCTTTGGTTTCTTTTTTGTGCATCACTGGGCTTATTTCTTCTCGTTCCCCTTGCTAAATATGTAAGCCGGTATGGTAAATATACCCTACCCGGTCTTTTAGGCAGGTTTTACGGTGAAAAGGCACAATTAATTGCCTCTGTTATAATTCCCGTTGCGTGGCTGGGCATCATAGCTGCTCAGATAATTGCAGCTGCAAAAATACTTGCAAGCCTCGGTATAATTGAGTATTCCACCTCAGCAATATTGTCAGGTCTGATATTTATTTTTTATACCCTGGCAGGTGGACAGGTAAGTATATTAAAAACAGATGTCATCCAATCAATATTCATTATTTCAGGACTGATAATCATGACTATCTTCATATTTCTTTCTCCGGCACCTGACAGTCTGCCAGAATTAAATACATCCTCATTATTTAATGAATATTTTACAGGTATTGACCTGATTATACTTATACTTACATATTCAGTTACTTTTGTGGTTGGCCCCGATATATATTCCCGGATATTTTGTGCAAAAAATGAAAAAACAGCAACAAAAAGTGTCTTAATTGTCGCCTTAATACTGGTTCCTGTATCATTCATGCTGTCATATATGGGAGTTTATTCCGGAAGCTCAGGTGGAAGGGAAATTCTTTTATTTGCAGGCAACCTTCTCCCTCCATGGCTGTACGGTGTTTTCCTGGCATCACTCCTATCTGCGGTTATGTCTTCAGCAGATACAACTCTAATGAACTCCTCATTAATACTGAGTGAACTTATTTACAAAAATTCAGATGATAAAATATCAATTACAATTACACGCATAATCATTATCATTTCAGGAACATTAAGTATCATTATTGCCCTTTATGTTACATCAATTATGCAGGCATTATTAATATCACTTACTTTTTTTTCGGGAGCATTTGTTATTCCGATGCTTGCCGGCCTGTTGAATTTAAAAAGTAATAAAGATCAGGTAATGACGGCCATAATTGCAGGAGGCATAATTGCGCTTACAGGTAAACTTATCAATATATTTACTGATCCACTGTCAGGAAATATTATTATTATCTCATCTTTTGTAATTAACGGATTATTTCTTTTTGTGCCATTTCGAAAGCCTGTCAAAGATTTATCATAGCATTTGCCATTTGAGGTGCCTCCTCAATTGACAAATTACATTAAAAAAAAAATCGTTTCCTTTCACATAAGAATATACTTATAAACAAAGTGTTTCCGGTAATTTGGATTATATAAATTAACTTCCCGGGCTATTTTAATCATAAAATATGAATTATATTTATAACCAAAAATTATGATATGATATCCTTAATAATTTCATTCATTATCCTTATTGCAGGATACTTCATTTACTCTAAATATATAGAAAAGGTTTTTGGTGCTGATCCATCCCGGGCTACACCGGCTGTAACTATGACTGACGGAGTAGATTATGTACCTATGCCATGGTGGCGTGTATTTTTAATTCAGTTTTTAAATATTGCAGGACTTGGGCCTATCTTCGGTGCTGTTGCAGGAGCTATGTGGGGGCCTGTGGCTTATCTCTGGATAATTCTGGGAGCTGTATTTGCAGGTGCAGTTCATGACTACTTTTCCGGAATGCTGTCGATAAAACACAACGGACTGAGCATAACAGAAATCGTAGGGATATATTTAGGCAATGCAACAAAGCAATTAATGCGTGTTTTCATTGTTGTTTTAATGGTGCTTGTCGGCGCTGTTTTCATAATGGGTCCTGCAAAAATCCTTGCAGGTCTGACACCTGATTATGCAACCATGACATTTTGGGTATGGATAGTCTTCATCTATTATGTTCTTTCCACCCTGTTGCCAATAAATAAACTGATTGGCCGTATTTATCCTGTATTTGGATTTGCACTGCTCTTTATGGCAGTAGGGCTAATTGTTGCTTTATTTGTAAAAGGATATCATATTCCTGAACTAACACCTGCCAATTTTAAAAACTTCCATTATGACCCGGAAAATTTCCCGGTATTCCCAATGTTATTTATAACTATTGCATGTGGCGCAATTTCAGGATTTCATGCCACTCAATCTCCTTTAATGGCAAGGTGTATTAAAAACGAAAAACTTGGGCGCAAGGTCTTTTACGGAGCAATGATATCTGAGGCTGTTGTAGCTATGATATGGGCAACAATAAGCATGAGTTTTTTTGGTGGAATCCGCCAGCTGAACGAAATCATGGTCGAACACCAGGGTAATGCGGCATGGATAGTAAATGAAGTTGCCAACTCCCTGCTTGGGAAATTTGGAGCCTTCCTGGCAATATTGGGTGTAGTTGCTGCCCCAATAACTTCGGGTGATACTGCCTTCAGAAGTGCAAGGTTAATTGTGGCCGACTTCCTGAATCTTAAACAGGGTCCAATAAAAAACAGATTATATATAAGCGTTCCTCTTTTTGTTGTAGGTTTTTTACTTACACAAATTAATTTCGATATAATCTGGAGATATTTCGCCTGGGCAAACCAAACTCTGGCTGCAGTGGTGCTATGGACAATTACTGTATTTCTAGTCAACAATAAAAAGAATTACCTTATTACATTAATCCCTGCCTTGTTTATGACCACAGTAACTTCAACTTATCTTTTTCTTGCTCCCGAAGGATTCCATTTATCTAAAATGATATCCTACTCTGCGGGCCTGGTTATAACTCTGGCAGCATTGATCATGTTCTCTGTTTTTCTGCGAAAACATAATTCTTACCAAAAACTATAAAAAATGTTTAAATACAAAATTTTCCTTCTGACTGCATTATTAATGATTCTAATTTTTAGAACTTATAAACCTGCATCCGCTCAGTATGACGTTGTAATATACGGAGGCACTTCAGCAGGTGTAGCAGCAGCAATTCAAAGCTCCAGGTTGGGAAAATCAGTGGCCCTGATAGAGCCATCACAGCGGATCGGAGGATTGACAACCGGAGGACTGGGTGCAACTGACATTGGAAACAAACAGGCCATTGGTGGTATATCCTATGAATTTTATTGTAATATCAAAAAATATTACGATGACCCTAAAAACTGGAAATGGCAAACCAAAGAAGAGTATCAGCAACGCCGTAATGCCTCTCAGGAAGAAGCTATGTGGACCTTCGAGCCATCTGCTGCCCTTTCTGTTTATAAAAAAATGATAGAAAAAGAAAATATAATTCTTTTTTATGGTGAGAAACTTAACCGTAAATCAGGTGTAAAAAAAAGTCATAACAAAATATTGGAAATAGTGATGCTGAGCGGGCGAAGCTTCAGCGGAAAAATGTTCATTGATGCCACTTATGAGGGTGATCTTATGGCGGCAGCCGGCGTTAGTTATGTTATTGGCCGTGAATATAATAAGGAGTATGGGGAAACCCTCAACGGCGTACAGGCTAATAAGGTGAGCCTTACACTCAAGGGAAAGGTGTCAAGGAACAGTATTCATCACAACTTTATTGACGGTGTTGATCCATATATAATTAAAGGTGATCCTTCAAGTGGCCTGCTACCTTTCATAACTGAGGGCGGACCGGGAATTGACGGTCACGGTGACAAAAAAATACAGGCATATTGTTTCAGAATGACTCTTACAGACCATCCCGATAACAGAATACCCTTCACTCAGCCGGATGGATATAATGAACTGGAATATGAACTGCTTTTCAGAAATTATGAAGCTGCTGAAGGGCCAATTGAAAAGATGTATTCCTATGGTGATCCCCTGGTACCATGGATAAACTCCCTGATGCCTAACAGGAAGACAGATACAAATAATCAAAAGGGATTTTCAACTGACTTCATTGGTCAAAACTATGACTATCCGGAAGCTGATTATGAACAAAGAGAAAAGATATTACAGGCACACCGGAAATATCAGCAAGGGTTGATGTGGACCCTTGCATACCATCCTCGTATACCTCAAAAAGTCAGGGATGTGGTATCAAAATGGGGAACATGCAAAGATGAATACGAGAGCAAAGACGGCTGGCAGGAGCAATTATACGTTAGAGAAGCCCGCCGTATGGTGAGCGATTATGTTATGACACAGAGAGACTGCGAAGGATTAGAGAATGCAGAAGACCCTGTCGGACTCGCTGCATATGGAATGGACTCACACCAGGTCCAAAGATATGTTGATGTAAACGGATATGTCCAGAATGAGGGAAATGTCGAAGCCCCGGTGGAAGCACCATACCCGATAAGTTACCGTTCAATTATTCCTAAAAAAGAGGAGTGCACAAACCTCTTGGTGCCGGTATGTGTAAGTGCTTCTCATATAGCTTATGGTTCAATCAGGATGGAACCGGTTTTTATGGTGTTGGGACAATCAGCTGCCGCAGCTGCCTGTTTCTCAATCGACGAGAATATTGCAGTGCAGGATGTGGAATATGATAAACTAAAAAGTATCCTTCTTGCCAAACGGCAGGTGCTAACTGCAGGCTCAAACTAGCGGACACTTTAAAAAATGTAATTTAAATATGTAATATAATACAGTATGAAACGACGCGACTTTGTAAAAACAACGGCAGCAGGATCTGCCCTTTTGCTTACTCCTGTTACATGGATATTAGATAATGAAAGCAGGAAATTTTGTTATCAGTCACAAAGAAAAATACCAGTTGCCTACGATGTTGATATTGTTGTTATCGGAGGCTCACTGGCTGGTGTGGCTGCAGCTGTTGAAGCATCCCGCGCCGGTTCACGTGTTTTTCTGGCTGCACAGGAACCTTATCTTGGGGAAGATGTCTGTGGCACATTTCACTTGTGGACTGATGACCAGTCTGTTCTAAACACTGATCTGGGAAATAAAATATTCGGCAACGGGCTTCCTACTCCTATGCACATAAAAAGGACACTTGACAACGAACTGGTTAATAATAATATTGACTTTCTGTATTCTTGCTATGTTACTGATATAATAACAGACTCAAATGGCCTGCCAGCCGGAGTGGTTATCGCCAACAGGTCGGGGCGACAGGCGGTTATAGCAAAAACAATTATTGACACTACTCCCCGGGCACTAATTGCCCGCATGGCCGGAGCGAAATTTCCGTCCTATCCTGCCGGCATAAACACTTTTAAATTTACTGTTGTTGGTAATGCCCCTAAACAAGGTGAGGGACTCTCTGCCAGAATTCACAAAGAGCCTGTACAGGTAAAATTTGCATCATCAGGACAATCACACGGAGAGGCTTTCTCTGAAACCGATATCAGATATCAGGCAATCGAATACACCTTGCAAATTAAAATGCAGGACGGCAGTTATGCATCATTTGCAAATGCTGAACAGATTGCCCGCGACTTAACCTGGGATCCTGATCAGGTAGAATCTGCAGATCTGCTTTTTCAAAATCCACCTGACAAAATGGAGGGCCAAAAAAGATGGAACCAGGATGATGTTGATACGGAGAAGATCAGTATAGAGGCATTCCGGCCAAAGGGTATTGATAACATTTTTGTGTTGAGTGGAAGTGCTGATTTAAGTGAGAAAGCATCAGAAAAACTCCTTCAACCAGGAAAACTTATCCGTGTAGGTGAAAAATCCGGTAAAGAAGCAGCTACTGTGGCTGCAAAAATATCACTGTCAAAAAATCTGAAAATTAATGGTAAACATAAAGATGATGCGTTAAGTGGAGATGCAGGTGAACTACTGGAAGGACTCAGGCCCTCATTGAATATGGGTAATATTACCTCAGAAGAGACTGTTTTGCCAGTACTGGCAATATATGATGTTGTTGTAATGGGTGGAGGAACGGCAGGAGCACCCGCTGCAGTGGGTGCAGTTAAGAACGGGGCAAAAACCCTGGTATTGGATTATCTTCACGGCCTGGGAGGTACAGGTACTCTTGGAATGATAGGAAAATACTTTCATGGTTATAGAAAAGGATATACAAACACAGTTGACCTCGGGGTAAAAAATATGGCACCCGATAACCCACGTAAAAAACAAAGACTTTCCGAATGGGTATTTGACTGGAAAACAGAATATTTCAGAAGGGAAATAAGAAATGCCGGTGGTGATATCTGGTTTGGAGTTCTCGGTATCGGTGCATACACAGAAAAGGGAGTCGTTAAAGGTGTTATAGTTGCAACACCCCTAGGCAAAGGAGTAATATTATCCCATACCATCATAGATTCTACGGGAAGTGCTGATATAGCCATAGCTGCAGGTGCTTCGTACAGCTATACTGACGGGTTGTCTGTTGCTGTCCAGGGAGCAGGACTACCATTCAAAAATCCGGACGACTTTTACAATAATACTGACTGGACATTTATTAACGATTCCGATATGCTTGATGTCTGGAGGGCATTTGTAGTGGCTAAAGATAAATTTCAAAACCAGTATGATCTTGGTAAAATGCCACAGACACGTGAAAGAAGAAGGATGGTTGGTGACTTCACAATAAGTGTGCTTGACATATACAATGGCCGTACATATCCGGATACAATATCCGCTCATTTAAGTTCATTTGATACACATGGCTTTACAGAAGATCCTTTCTTCTCATTAAAACCTCCTGAACATAGCGGGATAGATGTACTGGCATTTGTTCCTTACAGATCCCTGCTTCCAAAAGGCCTGGAAGGGATTATTGTAACAGGCCTCGGCGCCAGTGCACACCGCGATGCCATGCCTGTGATCAGAATGCAGCCCTGTCTGCAAAATCAGGGATATGCCGTGGGATTGGCAGCCGCACTGGCATCAGAAAATAACCATAAAATCAGGTATGTGGATATTAAGGCTATTCAAAAAATTTTGGTAGCTATGGAGAACTTACCTGATCATGTGCTTACCGACCATGATAATTATCCCCCGTCATATGAAAAAATTCAGGAGGCAGCGAAAAATGTTCTTAACGATCTTGAGGGCCTTGAAACTGTGCTTTGGGACAGGGAAAGAGGAATATCCGCATTAACTGACAGATACTATTACACCAGCAATGAAAATGATAAATTGGTTTATGCGCGAATTTTAGGAATGCTGGGTAAATCTGACGGATGGAAAGAACTAATAAAAGCAATAGACAGTCATGATGAGTGGGATGAAGGATGGAACTTCACAGGAATGGGGCAATTCGGTAAAAGCATTAGTTATCTCGACAGCCTTATTATTGCTGCCGGCAGAACGAAAAAAAATGAAACACTTCCCTCAATAATTAGAATGGCGGAAATGCTTACACCTGAAAGCCACTTTTCACATTTTCACGCTGTAGCTATTGCCCTCGAAACAATAGGTGATCCCAAAGGTGCAGAACCTCTGTTCAAAATACTTGAAATGCCGGGAGTAAGAGGACATTCTATGCAGGATATTAAAACTGCAAAAAAAATGACCCCTGCTGATAAAAATGATGTATCGACCAGAAATAATTCGTTAAGGGAACTTGTACTGGGACGCGCCCTATACAAATGCGGTGATTTTAATGGAACAGGCAACCAAATACTTAATAATTATTCAAAGGATCTGAGAGGCCATTATTACAGGCATGCAAATGGTGTGTTACAAATGTTTTCTGATCAGAAGGAGCCTAAGATAGAATTATAAATCCGTTCGCTTCAGCGAATGGATTTATATCTCTCGACATACAACTGTGCCGTCCCTGTCTTAACCACAACAACCTCCTCTCCCCTGTCGATGAATCCATTTTCAGCAATAGCATCATAAATCTCTCCCTCAATAATTACCTTTCCACCGGGACGAAGTACGGTTTGTGCGGTTCCTGTTTTTCCCTTTAGCCCCAGAAAAGATATATCAACATTTAAATAACCATCTCTTATATCCTGTACAGTATTCAGTGCCAGATTTTTAAATAGCCCGGTGTGAGCAGTGAATACTTTCCTGCCCATATATAGTGCAAGGATAAAACCTCCAAAAAAACCAAGAACGACGGTCATAACGGCAACTCCTACCCTTATCATATCAACATGCTCGAAGTTAAACCTGATATTATCGATCAGACTTAATATTAATCCTGCAAGAATAAGTATCAGGCCGCCAATACCGGCAACCCCGAAACCAGGGATCACAAATATTTCTACTGCCAATAATATCAGTCCTGCCAGAAAAACTAATACCTCCCAGTTCTCTGCCAATCCTTCAAGGTACAGAGGTGCGAAGTAAAGTAAGGCTGCTGTTATTGCCACTCCTAAAGGAAAGCCAATGCCGGGAGTTTGCATCTCAAAATAGATGCCTCCTATTATAGCCATAATTAATAAACCTGAAAAGACAGGATGTACTAAAAATCCAATTATTCGCTCAATCCATGTGGGTTTATACTCGACAATTTTATAATCATCAACTCCTGCCTGCTTCAAAACTTCAGGGACATTCTCAGCTATTCCCTCACAGAAGCCATTTTCAATAGCCTCTGCGGGTGTGAAGGTCAATACTTTTCCGGTATCAATAATTCCCGGAATACTTACTGATGGGTCTACCATTGCTTCGGCTATCTTAGGATCACGCCTCCACCTTATTATAGTGTCATTACCGCTAACAATAGTGTCTTTGCCATGAAATTCAGCAGTTGAACGCATCGTAGAACGCATATAACTCTGATATTTATCAGGCATAGCCTGGCCTGTCTGGTTAACAACTGTTGCCGCTCCAATGCTTCCTCCGGGACGCATATATATGCTGTCGCAGGCAATGGAAATAAGTGCTCCGGCAGATGCTGCATTATTATCAATAAAAACATAAACCGGAATATTACTGCGTAAAATCCTGGTTCTTATAGAATCAGCATCCACTACCGTTCCTCCGTATGTATTCATATGAACCAAAAAGATATCCGCCTCAAGAGTATCCGCCTCTGCGAATGCCTGGAGTGTCTGCCTCCATGTACCCTTAGTAATGTCATCCTTAATATTAAACTTATATACCAATGTCTTATCATCGTTATTTGCAACGGCAACCAAGACAGTTAATACATAAAAAATTATTGTCGAAAAAATTTTGCTACTCATGTGAAAATAACTTTGTTAGATGTTTAAATTCTTCAAGTTACCAAAGGAATGTTTTTTCTCATTATAATTATTTGTTTTAAAGTTACGAAAAAGAACTCTTCAAAAAAATCTTTCTTATATCTATCAAGCCTTCCTGCTTTATGATCATTTCACAGTTTTAATTTTTGAGAAAATTCCAAAAATTTTTTCATCCCTTCTTTTTTTTGTTCATCAAAATTAAAACTAAGATTTGTATAGTAATAATCCTTAATATCAACCTCCGGATAATTATCTTTTTCGGCAGCCACAATTTCGGAAATATTTTTTATTCCAAATTCAAGTGCTCTGTTGAAATTTTTCCTAAAATGTTCAGAAACATTTTTATTAGCTGCCCAAACAGCAAAAACAAATGGCAATCCGGTAAATTTTACCCATTCTTCACTTAAGTCGATTGAATACTTATACTTCTTTTCGACTCTAAAAACTCTGTCTCCAATTACTACTGCTGCAGTTCTGTCTTTTACTGAATTAACTTCATAGCCAGGAGTTGCCAATTCATATTTGTATTTATTTTTCCAAAAAAACCTGGCTAAAATCTGCATCAGCAGAACAGAAGTCCGGGATTCATGATCCAGCATAACAGTTTCTATTTCATCAGGGGGCACTTCAGAAACCATTATTACAGTTCTGACATTCCCGTATGCACCTATGCAATAATTTCCGATAATATCATAATATGGCAAATCAGATAAAGCTCCCACAGGGATTAATCCTATATCAGTATTGTTATGTATTAATTTTGAAGCTACCACTGATGGAATATCAGTTGTCAATTGAATTTGATTAGCTATTGAAAAATTTTTTAAGCCAAATAAAAACGGTTTGCTGTTTAAGTATGAGACTATTGAAACTCGAGTTTTTTCCATTATGAACTTTTTACCATTATACTACAGGCATGTTATAATATTACCGGGTAAAGTTAGCATTATTAAAAGTAAACAAACATGACATACATAATTGTATTTATTATAAACTATGCGGGGCACCATAAAGTAAAGAAATCACAATGACAATCATACACAGGCATTTTTTCAATTTCCGGATTTATTTTAGCAAAAAAACTTATTATTACTATTTTTAGCAAATCTTGAGAAAGCAACTAAAAAATTATTTTTGCATTTTGACCTTTGATATAGTGTATCAGAAAGTGCTTGAGCATGCTATCTGATTGCCTTTTGCTGAAGCAAACTGCCAGAAATTATTTTATGAAATAGAAATATAATACTTAACTAACGATATGTTCAAATGATACAATTAATAAAATTAGCGATAACCTTAACAGCCATATCTCTTTTTTGCTTGGGGTGCAGTGACATAAACTTTGATGAACCATGGAGGTTCATCAACGCACCTGACCTGCATAATTCTGAAGTATTTGTCAATGTTTGGGAGCAGGCCTGGGATAAAGAATTTGAAAGTTATGAAGCATTCCGGGATAATAAATTAAAAGAACGTATCGCCCAATTCAAGCATATTCATGATAAGCATGATGCTGAATTGTTTGTATCACCTGGCGACTGCAACACAGCACGCTGGGATAGTCGTTGGGGAACATCCTTCAGGAAAAAATTCCGGAGTTTACCACAATATGTGCAACTTAGCGATGAAGATGTCATTCTGAAAGCTTCAGATCTTTGCTATTCTGCACTCAACGAAATTATTTACAGCAGTGGTTACCATGAATTCTTAATGGCCGTGGGAGATCATGAATTGGGGGATAACCCATGGCGGCAAGACAGTGAAGCTGCTGTTTCTATTCCTATATTCAGACAAGGTTTTGCCAACCATTTTACACTGAAAAAACCATTTGGAAAATCCCGCTTCAACAAACCAATAGGTAAGATACCACCACGGCCGGTAGGAACAATATATGAAAACACGTCAAATGCAGTCCGATACAAAAATATTCTCTTCATCACACTGGATGTATTTCGCTACGACGGAAATAATACAGTTTTGGGGGATGAAGGATTAATATGTGGAGATATAGCAGGGAAACATCTTGAATGGCTGGAGAATATACTTTCTGAAGCACAAAATATTCCATCAATAGATCATATTATTGTGCAGGCACACCTGCCCATCATTTATCCGGTCAGAAAACATTCCAGTAGTGGTATGATGATGTCTGGAACAAGCGATAATGTTTTAATGAAAACTATGCGAAAATTCAATGTTGATATGTATTTGACCGGAGAAGTGCATATGAATACAGTAACCAAAGACCCTGAATCTGATCTCGTTCAGTTTGTATCTAATGGTATTAACCTTATAAATTATTCAGTAGTGGAGGTTACGAAATATAAATTAATGGTCAAAACATACAATCAGGATGATACAATCATTGGAACACTTACCATTGACAAGTCCGGCAAACACAAAACTATTGAAGGAAGCGGGGCACTTTACCCTATTAACCCGGAAGGACTTCAGATCCATTGGAGTTTTGATAGCAAAACCGATAGAAAGAATTTTTCAGGCAGCATAGGAGGATTTCCAAAACCCGGAAGGAATACTCCAATAGCCGGATTTTCCGGCGAACCATTCTCATTTATTAATGATGGGGAGTTTGGAAATGGTTATTCTTTATTCGGGGAGCATATTGACCTGACAGATGGTATTACCGGCAAAGCCATTTATCTTAACGAATCATCAGCACTTTTTGTGGTTGCTATCGGCCCCTTGTATCTAGATTTACAACGAACTATCACCTGCTGGGTTAAAACGACAAATGCAGGACGTAAATTAATCTTTAATGCCAGCTCAATTTGGCGGCCTACAGCTCAATTTTTCAACATTAGCCTAAATGAAGGTAACCTGGAATTATCACTTCGCCCTGAAATAACGGCAACTGCAAAAAACAGTAATCTAAATGACGGTAATTGGCATCATATTGCTGTTGTAATTCATCCAAATAATGTCAGGTTAGCTGACTGCCAGATGTATGTTGACGGCCGACTAGTCGAGGAGATTTCATATCGACACGGGGAGTCAGTGATCAATACTGCCCAGGCTAACTGGATTACTATAGCAACTCTAAAAGATCAATCTAAACCCAACCTTCAAAAAACCATGAGTATGTCTCAATACACAGGTTACCTGGACGATTTCGGCATTTGGACCCGGGCACTAAATGCCGGGGAGATCAGACGTCTGTTTGAAAATGGAAAAATGGGGATTGATGCTATGCAAACAGAAGCAGTACTTAATAAAAAACCTTAAAGAACACAACTATTACAGTAAATAATCCCTTAATCACCAAATCCGGAAAATGATTATATAAATCAAAAAAATTACAATATTCGACATTTCACAGGAAGTAAAAAGTAAATCCGTCTAAATTACTAACTTTGCATGAACTAATATTGTAACAGATAAAACGAACATCACAATTTTAACCGGAACATAAGTATTATTAAAATATATTCGGTTTTTACAGGTTGAAATTGGAGATACATTTAAAATGATTAATTTTAATTATATGAAATTACATCCTTTAACAGCTGTTTCCCCCATAGACGGACGCTACAGGAATAAGACCGGAGACCTGTGGAAATATTTCAGTGAATATGCACTTATCAAATACAGGGTATTTGTTGAAATAGAGTATTTCCTTAACCTTTGCGAACTGCCTTTGCCTCAGCTAAAAGATGTATCACAGAATATTAAAGAAGAATTACAAAAAGTATATATAGAATTTTCTCAGGAAGATGCCGAAAGGATAAAAGAGATTGAACAAATTACAAATCATGACGTAAAGGCTGTTGAGTATTTTTTAAAAGATAAATTTGAAAATCTGGGATTGGGCCGCTATCGGGAGTTCATACATTTTGGACTCACGTCACAGGACGCAAACAACACCGCATTGCCATTAGCTATTAATGGAGCTCTCGTTAACGAATATTATCCTGTTTTATCCCAACTAACGGAAAAACTGGAAGAGTTAGCCTCTATATGGAAAGATATTCCTATGCTTGCCAGGACACATGGCCAGCCGGCAACACCTACAAAGCTTGGAAAAGAATTACAGGTGTTTATAGAACGAATTAATATTCAGTTAATGCAACTAAAGTCAATCCCATGTTATGCAAAATTCGGTGGCGCCACAGGTAACCTTAATGCCCATCAGGCAGCATATCCGGATATTGACTGGCAAGCCTTTGCAAATAAATTCTGCAAGGAAAAGCTTGGACTGGAACGTTCACAATATACTACGCAAATAGCACATTATGATAACTATAGCGCAATCTTTGATTCAATGAAACGTATCAACAATATCATAATTGATCTTGACAGGGATATGTGGAGTTATATCTCAATGAACTATTTCAAACAGGTTATCAATAAAAATGAAGTAGGCAGTTCTACAATGCCCCATAAGGTTAATCCAATAGATTTTGAAAATTCTGAAGGCAATATCTCCGTTGCAAATGCAGGTTTTGGACAGCTTTCGGACAAATTGCCTGTCTCCAGGTTGCAACGTGATCTTACCGATTCGACAGTTACCCGCTTCATTGGTGTACCATTTGGTCATACTATTGTGGCAATAAAATCAACGATTAAAGGATTAAATAAACTCTTCCTTAATCAAGATGCAATAAAGGCCGATCTTGATAACAACTGGGCAGTTATTGCAGAAGCTATCCAGACTATATTAAGAAGAGAATTTTTTCCTGATCCCTACGAAGCTTTAAAAAATTTAACAAGAAAAAATGAAGTAATAACAAAAGAGATAATTCACAATTTTATAGATAACCTTACAATTAGTGATGAGGTAAAAAAGGAACTTAAACAGATAACACCTCAGAACTATACCGGAGTTTTTTAAATAATGAAAGATTTTCTTCAACTTTTGCGCAGGTTCATTCCGCCTTATAAATGGAATTTGATTTGGAATATTATTTTCAATATGCTGAGTGCTGTTTTCGGTGCTTTTTCATTCCTTCTTCTTATTCCGTCATTAAAAATTCTTTTCGGCACACAGGAACTGGTCAATGTTAAGCCCGGGTTACATTTTACAGTTTCCTCAATAACTGAATATATAAACTTCCTGATAAGTAAAGTAATCATTGCAAGCAGCCATGAAAAAGCGCTGGTATTCATTGGCCTTTTCATAGTAATTACAGTATTGCTAAAGGTGGCATTTTATTATCTGGCCAATTATATGCTGGTTCTGATCAGAAATGGAGTGGTTCGTGATATACGTTCAAAAATTTACAAGAAAGTATTAAAGCTTCAACTTGGATTTTTTTCAGATGAACGTAAAGGTGACATTATTGCCCGCATGACCAATGATGTTAATGAAGTGGAAAATTCTGTTATGAACTCACTGGATATGATGATAAAAAATCCGATAATCATTATTGTATCAATTGTTGTAATGGTTTATATGAGTTGGAGTCTGTCAATATTTGTTTTTGTGATGTTTCCTGTTGCGGCCTATATAATAGGTATTATTGGAAAAAGTCTGAAGAAGGAGAGCCGCAAAGGCCAGAATAAGATGGGTGAGATTCTGTCGATTATTGAAGAAGATCTTTCAGGCCTGCGAATAATTAAAGCCTTCAATGCAGAAAAAAGGGCTACATCACGTTTCGAAAAAGAAAATGAAAATTATTTTCACATTATGAATCAGTTGATGTGGAGACGTTTTCTTGCCCACCCAATGAGTGAGTTTCTGGGCACGGCAGTGATCATTATTGTTCTTTGGTATGGAGGAAAATTAATATTAAATCAACAAAGTTCACTTGACGCTGCTTCATTTATCGGATATCTTGTCTTTTTCTATAACATAATAAATCCCGCAAAAGCATTTTCGACTGCACTTTATAGTGTAGAAAAAGGACTGGCGTCGATGGAAAGAATCGATAAAATATTGCACACTAAGCCGGGAATTACTGAAAAAACAGATGCGTTGCCAGTAAAAAAATTCAATAAAATAATTGTTTATAAAAATGTTTCATTTTCATATAACTCAACTCCTGTATTAAAAAATATTTATCTTGAGATTGAAAAGGGTAAAACAATTGCATTTGTTGGCCAGTCAGGTAGTGGCAAAACCACCCTGGTTGATTTATTACCAAGATTTTGGGATGTCACCGAAGGGAGTATTACTATTGACGGTATTGATCTTCGTGATTTGAAGATTAAAGATTTGAGAAATCTGATTGGTTACGTAAATCAGGAACCGATACTTTTTAACGACTCGTTTTTTAACAATATCGCTTTCGGAGTAGATCATGCCACCGAAGAGGAGGTCATAAACGCTGCAATCATTGCAAATGCACATGACTTCATCAATTCAAGTGAACATGGATATCATACTACCATCGGTGACAGGGGAGATAAGCTTTCCGGCGGACAGAAACAAAGACTTTCAATTGCCAGGGCAGTAATGAAAAATCCACCTATACTGATCCTGGATGAAGCAACATCATCTTTAGACACTGAATCTGAAAGGCTTGTGCAGGATGCTCTGGAGAAACTTATGCATAACAGGACTTCTCTCGTCATTGCCCACAGATTATCTACCATTAAAAATGCCAATTTAATTTGTGTACTTCATAATGGCAAAATTATCGAACAGGGAACGCATGAAGAATTAATAGATAATAAAGGACGTTACAGCAAACTTCACAATATGCAGATGTTTTAAAGTAAAAAAGCTGCAATATGCAGCTTTTTTGCACGGGAGGAGAGACTCGAACTCCCGACACCTGGTTTTGGAGACCAGT
>CAZJGI010000019.1:23635-48676 GCA_964545315.1 uncultured Prolixibacteraceae bacterium | reverse complement strand
AGGCAATTATCCAATATATCCCTGCTGTCCGGATTATTAAAAAAACTTTTTACTACAGTATATTCATGATATGAATAGATACCATCGTAAAATTTTTTTAGAACTTTATATGTTTGACTATAATTCATCAGTTTTCGCGGTCAAAGAAGGAGAATATTAAATTCTCTTTCTTTTTTCCTCTTATTCTCTAACTAAGCTAAACTGCTTAATGCAAAATTTTTTTAACGTTATTTAATGGTTATATCCCTGGACAGGGGATTTCCCTGGTGAAAAATTTAATTTTTTGAGGATTTTTTTTGCAAGTATCTTAAAATTAGTTAATTAAAAATGTATTAAAAAATACGTTTTGAAACGGACTGCAGTTTTATTATTTTTACAAAATGGTCTCCACGCCTGTTGTATTTCGACAATCATATGCAAGTGTTTTAAAAATGACATTTACCGTTTAATAGCTATTAATCAATTTAAATAAGCATGAACTATATTTATAAACTTATAATCTGCCTGTTACTAATTGTCATAATACATTCTTGTGTTAATAAGAAAGATGTGTACAAAGAGAAATTGGATATATGGTATGAAAAGCCTGCAGGCGAATGGGTAGAGGCACTTCCGTTAGGTAATGGCAGGTTGGGGGCAATGGTGTTTGGAGGAGTTTCCAAAGAAAGAATCCAGCTTAATGAAGAATCTTTATGGACAGGAGGCCCCATAAAGCGTGCTAATCCGGAAGCATTGGAAAACCTGGATAAAGTGAGAAAGTTATTGTTTGAGGGGAGGTATGCAGAGGGGGAGAAGCTCGCTCAGGAGAAAATAATGGGAAAAAGAATTGATCAGGGACTGCATACTTATCAAACCCTGGGTGATCTTTTAATTGAGTTTGACGAAATAAGCAATTATATAAATTATAAAAGAACGCTGGATTTGCACACTGCTGTTGCAAAGACTGAATTTGAAGCTAACGGGGTAAGATATGTAAGGGAGGTCTTCGCATCTGCCCCTGATAATATCATTGTGATCAAATTATCAACCTCTGAGAGAGGTTCCCTAAATTTTACAATCAATCTAAATCGCCCGGGGGATGTTGAAAAAATTACAGTTGAAGATAATAAGTTAATTATGACCGGTTTTGCCTCTCATGAAGGCAGAGGCACAAATTTCGCTTCTGTGGTGGCTGTATATTCCGGGAGCGGAGAAATAAATAGGGTCGAAAATGGCCTTTCGGTAAAAGGTGCATCGGATGCCGAAATTAGAATATCTGCCCGTACTGACTATTCAGGAATTGATGAGGTCGCTGTTTCATCCGAAGATATTGAAAAAGTTTTGGTAAAAAAGTTTAAAAAAATAAAATCAGATCATATAAACGACTACGGCAAATTATTCAGCAGGGTTGACTTTAATCTGGAAGAAAATGATACTGTTGATATTCCTGTCAGCGAGAGGCTTCTCAGGATAAAAAACGGAGAATATGACCCGCACTTAACTGAGCTTTATTTTCAATTTGGAAGATATTTGCTCATAAGCTCTTCACGGCCGGGCACTCTTCCCTCCAATCTTCAGGGGATATGGGAACCCACCTTGTCACCTCCCTGGAATGCAGATTATCATATAAATATAAATATACAAATGAACTACTGGCCGGCGCTTGTTACCAACCTGGCAGAACTGCAATTCCCGTTTTTTGAATTTGTCAACGGTCTGAGGGAACGAGGAAGTATCACTGCGAAGGAGGTTTATGGATGCCGGGGATTTGTTGCCCATCATACAACCGATGTATGGAAATTTACTGACCCAATCGGGATGACTGTTTATGGAATGTGGCCCCTTGGTGCTGCCTGGTGCTCTGATCATTTTTGGGAACATTTTGATTATACAGGTGATACTGTTTTCTTGAAGGAAAAAGCTTATCCTGTCCTTAAGGATGCAGCGCTCTTTTTTGTCGACTTCCTGGTGGAAAATCCGAAAACGGGTATGCTGGTATCGGGGCCCGGCATCTCCCCTGAGAATAAATTTATTGCCCCGGGTGGGGAAGCTGTAGCTGTATGTATGGGACCGGCAATGGACCACCAGATTATAAGTGAACTTTTTACGAATTGTATTAAAGCTTCAGAAGTATTAAAAACTGACATTGAATTTGCAGATTCTCTTAAGTTGCTTCTGCAAAATATTACCCCGGCACAAATTGGTTCAGACGGCAGAATACTTGAATGGTCGGAGGAACTGCCGGAGGCTGAGCCGGGACACCGGCATATGTCACATCTGTACGCTCTTTATCCGGGAGATGAATTTGCAGATTCCCGCGATCCTTCATGGAAAGAGGCTGCCCGTAAATCTATCGAAGGAAGGCTGGCACATGGGGGAGGACATACAGGCTGGAGCAGGGCATGGATTATCAATTTCTTTGCCCGGCTTGACGAAGGTGATAAAGCATTTGAGAATATACAGGCCTTACTTGCAAAATCAACTCATCCTAATCTGTTTGATAACCATCCGCCCTTTCAGATTGACGGGAATTTTGGCGCTACTGCAGGTATTGCAGAAATGTTATTACAAAGTCATAAAGGAGTTTTGAGAATTTTACCTGCCCTGCCAACTGAATGGAGGAGAGGTAAGATAAAAGGTCTCAGGGCACGTGGCGGATTTATTGTGGATATTGAGTGGGAGGATAATAATCTAAAAGAACTACATATTATATCTTTGCTGGGGAATAAATGTATAGTTACATACAATAACAGTACTTCGGAATATGAAACAGAAAGGGACAGCATGTTAAAACTTGGCCCGGACCTGAAACGACTATAAACTTTAAATAAATTAAATGCAAATGAAACTGAAACTTATCCTGGCTTTTTGCCTGTCTCTCGTGCTAAATATAACTCTTTTTGGTGCAGCTGATATTAAAACAGAGGGAAACATCTCAGTGGAGGATTCCCTGGTCAGTGAAAAACTAGAAAAATGGCAAGACCTGAAATTTGGGTTATTTATGCACTGGGGAGCATACAGCCAGTGGGGAATAGTAGAATCCTGGTCTCTGTGCGGTGAGGACAGGGAGTTTATAAACCTTAACAGGCCTGACGATAAATATCCTGATTATGAACAATATAAAAAGGCTTACCGAAATCTTCAAAAAACATTTAATCCCCTTCAGTTTGATCCTGAACAATGGGTGGAACCTGCGATAAAAGCAGGAATGAAGTATGTCATCTTTACAACAAAGCATCACGACGGATTCTGTATGTTTGACACAAAGGAGACTGATTATAAAATCACCTCTGCTCTTTGTCCTTATCACATACAACCTAAGTCAAATATCACTAAAGAGGTATTTAATACATTCAGAAATAAAGGATTTCTGATCGGGGCTTATTTCTCAAAACCTGACTGGGATTCAGAATATTACTGGTGGCCATATTTTCCGACGCGCGACCGGAATGCTAATTATGACCCGCTGAAATACCCTGAAAGATGGCAAAAATTCAAAGATTTCACTTTTAATCAGATAGAGGAGCTGATGACTGGTTACGGAAGTGTTGATATTCTATGGTTAGACGGTGGTCAGGTTAATCCTTCTCAAAATAATCAGGACATCAACATGCCGGGCATAGCCAATATGGCCAGGCGTCACCAACCGGGACTTATCATTGTTGACCGCGGACAAAAAGGGCCTTATACAAATTATGAGACGCCGGAACAGCGAATACCCGAAACAGCAATATTAACTCCCTGGGAGACCTGTATGACAATGGGTGATCAATGGTCATATAAACCGTTCGATAATTATAAATCCACTCACCAACTTATTCATTTATTGGTGGATATAGTTGCTAAAGGGGGAAACTTATTATTGAATATAGGCCCTCAGCCAGATGGTGAACTACCGGCTGTGGCTGTATCCGGACTTGAGGAGATAGGCGAGTGGATGAATATAAATGGCGAAGCTATTTACGGCACCAGGCCTGTCGCTCCATATAAGGAGGGTAGTGTAGCATTCACTAAAAAGGAGAATAGTGTGTATGCAATATGGATGGAAGAAAGAGAGGGAGACGGATTACCTGAGAAAGTTACATTTTCACAACTTCAGCCGAAAAAAGGCTCTAAGATTTTGTTGCTTGGGTCTAACCAGGCTTGCAAATGGGAGGTTGATGAAACCGGGATGACTAATATTGTGGTGCCTGTCAGGGCGATGCAATCGCCCCCGTGTAAACATGCATATGTTTTTAAGTTTGAGCTTTAATTTTCAGGTTCTGATGTAAGCATTCAATTTGTTCATTGCCTTATCCTTTGCCGTTCACTTCAGTGAACGGATTTTGAAGTTATTAATAATTAGAAAATTATATATACATGAGAAATTTTACTCTTTTCCTTTTATCACTGATAATTTATTCAGCATTATCTTCCTGCAATAATGAAAAAAAAGTTATACCCGGCCGGCCAAACATCCTGATAGCAATGAGCGACAATCAATCATATCCCCATGCCGGGGCTTATGGGGACAGGCTTGTAAATACTCCGGGTTTTGATCATATTGCTGAACATGGAATATTATTTATGAATGCCTTTTCATCATCTCCAGGGTGTGCCCCGTCAAGAGCTTCGATACTTACAGGCCGGTATCCGTGGCAGAATGAGGAGGCAGGCGGACATCAGACTCTCTATCCGGCAAAATATGTAACTTTTACTGATATATTGGAGGAAGCCGGATATCATGTGGGATTTACCGGAAAGGGATGTGCCCCTTTTAACTGGAAACAGGGCGGAAGAGATCGTGATCCGGCTGGAAATGAATATAATGATATCCGTTATGAATGGGCGGATTCAATAAAAATTCCGGATCAGGATATCCCTGATCCGGAAGCTTTTGCCTCTAATATTTCAATGGTTAATTACACGGAAAATTTCAGGTTATTTTTATCTGAAAAGGAAGATAATGAGCCTTTCTGTTTTTGGTACGGCTCCAGGGAACCTCACGTTCCTTTTGAAGAAGGGGCAGGATTAAGGAGTGGAAAAAATATTGACGATGTTAAAACACCCGCGTTCCTTCCTGACCATGTTCCGGTAAAACAAAGTATAATGGATTATGCATACGAAATTGACTGGTTCGACAAACATCTCGTTAAGATGATTGAAATCCTAAAGGAGAATGGACAATTTGACAATACCATTATTATTGTTACCTCAGATAATGGAATGCAGTTCCCTTACGCAATAGCCAATTGTTATGAATATGGTATCCACGTCCCCCTTGCTGTTTCATGGCCTGAAAAAATAAAGAAAGGCAGAGTTGTTAAGGACATTGTAAATCTTACGGAGATAGCACCTACCATACTTGAATTGACCAATATTTCTCCGGGGGGAATGCAACCCATATCTGCAAATAGTTTTGCTGATATATTATTTTCAGAAAGATCAGGGATTATTAACCCGTCAAGGGATGCAACTTATGCCGGAAGGGAACGGCATTCATCAGCCAGATGGATGAACCTTGGATACCCGCAGAGGGCTGTGAGAACCCACGATTTTTTGTATATAAGAAATTACTACCCTGAAAGATGGCCGGCAGGTGCACCACAACTACTTGACATGAATAAGCCTGATAAATTGGGCTATATGCACGGACTTGATGAAAATGGAAATTATACAGGCATAGCTTATTGTGACATAGATGAAACTGTAACGAAAACATATTTGATAGAAAATATGGATAATCCTGAAGTTTTTCCTTATTTTGAGCTTGCAATGGGAAAAAGGCCGAAGGAGGAGTTGTTTAATTTAAAAGCTGATCCTTATACTGTTAATAATCTTGCTGAGGATGCAATGTATTCGGCTGAACTTGAAAAGATGAGAAAAAAACTTGATGATTTTCTTATAACTTCCGAAGATCCGAGGGAAGTTGGCCCTAATCCCGATATCTTTGAGAATTATCAGCGTTTTTTCACAGTCAGGCCATTTCCTAAGCCCGACTGGGTTAAGCAGTAGAATAAGTTTTTTAAGTTTTGTGAAAAAAATGAACGATATGAATATTTACAAGTTGGGTTACACTTTAATTTTTTGCATGATGGCTTTAATAGTATCTGATTGTACACAAGAAAAATATGACATTGTTATAAAAAATGCCACTATCTGTGACGGAACCGGCAATGAGCCTTATGGTGCTGATATAGGAATAACTGACGGAATTATAAAAACGATTGGCAAAAATATGTCTAAAGGCGGGGCAGTTGAAATAGATGCTGCCCGCTTATTTGTTTCCCCGGGATTTATTGATATTCACACGCATTGTGATGATCAGATACTTAATTCAGGAATGAACAATGTAAAAAATTATCTTACCCAGGGTGTTACTACCCTGGTTACGGGTAACTGCGGAGATGGCGCTTATGATGTAAATAATTATTTCAGGATACTTGATTCAATTGGAACAGGGCCAAATATCGTGCACCTTACAGGTCATAATACGATCAGGAAAAAGGTTATGGGCATGGAGAACCGTGAGCCCACGACTGATGAACTGAAAGAGATGGCAAGACTGGTAAGAATGGCAATGGAAGGAGGGGCAGCAGGTATTTCCACCGGCCTTTTTTATACACCCGGCGCTTATTCAAAAACCGATGAAATCGTTCAACTGGCTGCAGTGGTAAAAGAATATTCCGGATTCTATGCAACTCACCTGAGAGATGAAAGTGATTACAATGTCGGTCTGGAAGAGGCAGTAAAAGAAGCTATACAGATTGGTGAACAAACGGGGATCAGGGTTGAGATATCCCATATAAAAGCTTTGGGCAAGCCTGTTTGGGGGATGTCTGAAAAGATATGTACATTAATTGAAGGGGCGAAAGGCAGGGGCGTGCATATATTTGCAGATCAATACCCCTATAATGCATCAAGTACATCCCTGGTATCAGTTGTTGTCCCTTCCTGGGTTAGTGTTGGGGGCAAATTGGAAAGCCGTTTAAATGATAAAACACTTTTACCAAAAATTATCAGTGAAATTGATGAAAATATCGAGAGGAGGGGAGGCCCGGAATCCCTTGTGGTAGTATCTTTCCCTAAGGACAATCGCTTTGACGGCAAAAGTCTTTCGGAGATCAGTAATATGACCGGTAAATCACCTGCAGAAACGGCAATATACCTTATTTTGGAAGATAGCCCCTCTATTATCTCATTTAATATGCAGGATTCAGATATTGCAAATTATATGAAGAAAGATTATGTAATGACCTGTTCAGACGGTCATGTTGAGGTTCCCGGAGATAATAAACCCCATCCCCGGAATTACGGAACTTTTACAAGAAAGATCAGAAAGTATGTTATTGAAGATAAGTTAATTAGCATGGAACATGCTGTAAGGGCAGCCACATCACTCCCTGCAGAAATGATAGGGTTAAAAGACAGAGGGTGTATCAAAGAGGGTAATATAGCTGATATAGTAATATTTGATCCGGAAAATGTCAGGGATATGGCAACTTATGAGAATCCCCATCAGTATAGCAAGGGAATAGAATACTTGTTGATAAACGGAGAAGTTGTTATAAGTAAGGGAGTATATAACGGAAAACTTGCCGGTAAACCTTTGCGAATTAATAATTTATAGTCATCAGTGCTTTACTCTTTTAAACCTGAACAGTTTTAGCATCCAGTTGGGTAATGGATGATGTCCTCTTTTTCGGAAATCAATAAACCAGTTTAGTTTCTTCAGGATAGGAATTCTATGTGTTTCAACAAATTCAATCAGAGTACCTTCAGGTGCTTTAATGTACGCGAAGTTTCCTGCGGCTTCTCCCATATCAAAAGAGTCCCGGGCCTTTGAGCTATCCACAGTAAACGGATATCCCATGTTATTTGCTTTTTTCCTTAATTCATTAAGTCCGTTTATGTCAAAGCAAATATGTATAAACCCCGGGTCACCCCAGATACGCCCTTCAAAAATGTCACGGGGACCGCGATCTGTCACCTGAACAAGTTCAATAGAGGAGGTTCCGAAGAATTTACTAAAGGCGCCGCTTTTCACATCTTTATGTTGAAGCATAATTCTGCGGAAGTTATATTCTCCTCCCGGAAGATATTTAAAGTCATCAAAGTTCCCTGTAACATCATATTCTACCTGATTGTAAAGAAGTATGTCGCGGTAAACTTTAAGGCTGTCCTCCATATTTTTTACCCCGATTACTGCACCGTTGACCCCCCCGCTTACAGATTTTTCTTTTCTGAAAACTTCCGGCTCGTCATTTATCTCCCACATATTCGCATACTTATCTTTTAAAAAGAAATGTTTTGTACCGGCAGGATTATTCGTAACCGGGGTTAACAGATCAAGTCCTGAATTTTTGAATTTTGAATATGCAGCTTCAATATTGTCAGTTTTTATTCTGCCAATATTAATTCCCAGGTCACCTAAAAGGATTTCAAATTTTGGAGGTTCCGGCTTTTTACCCTTGTGTTGCCAGATTTCGAACCCGCCGCCACCCCGCATGTTAAGAGCCAGAACTGCATGACGTGCACGCGGTTTGCCACCTGTGTGAGGTAACATAAGCTCAGCTACAGCTTCATCCTCAAACATTCGGATGTCCATAGAAAAGTATTCCCTGTACCATCTCCATGCTTCATGAAAATTTTCAACCCCTACGCCCAATTGCTGTATACCGTTTATTTTTATTGTCATGATTGCAATCTTTATTAAATTTTCATTATAAAGGTTTTACCCTGGATGACAGGTGATAATACAAAAACGGCAGAAAACGCCTGATATAGATCATCAGCAGGTCAATACCTCCGGCAATTATCTCCTTTTTTTCTTTCTTCAATTTACGGCAAATGATTTTTGCACATTTTTCGGCGCTCATACCTTTATCCTGCCCCTCATCCATCTTCCCGTATTTGTTACCATCTTTATCCAGTGCATTTACTGAAATATCAGTTTTTATTCGACCCGGAATTATCATTGAAACACTTATATTATTTACAACATTTTCTGCTCTTAAACTTTCAAAGAATCCGTGCAATGCATGCTTTGAAGCAGAGTATGCAGACCTGTACGGGAAACCGAATTTCCCCACAATACTTGATGTTGCAGCAATATGTCCGCCACCGTTTTTTATCATCACTGGCAAAACAGCTTTCGTTAATGCTACGGTACCAAAAAAGTTAACTTCAAAAATTTTACGATCTACATGCAAAGGAGTTTCAGATACAAATGATCTTTGGCTGATCCCCCCGAACTGATAGAGACAGTCGATTCGCTCTTCAGATTTTAATATCTCCTCTGCTTTGTCAATTACTGCTTTGTCATCCCGGAGGTCAAATGCTGCGATTCTGGTTGTGCTGCCATTTTTCCTGCATTGGTTTGCTACTTTCTGTAATTCCTCTTCATTCCTTCCCGAAAGAATCAACCTGGCATTATTACGGGATAACTCCAGGGCAACAGCCCTGCCAATACCTGAGGATGCTCCGGTGACCCAAATTGTTTTGTTTGAGAAATCCATATTAAATTTTAACTGAATAGCAGAACATTAAATTATAATTCTAAAAAGCAATTCCTGCTGAAACTCCAATTCTAAATCCGGGAAAAAGAAATGGCAACTTTGTTATCAGTTTGTCATTGTAAGGCGTAAAATTAAGCTTTTTTTCAAGATAATCTATGTCTTTGAAAACCTCCCTGATATCTCCCTCAATAGAACTGTAATCAAACTCTTCTCCAGGTTGTTGTGACTGGTATTGAAATTTAATACCATGTAAGTCCACCCCGGCGCCGAAAAAACTAAAGTCCAGCGCGATAATATCACTGATAATCACCTGATAACCTATTACCCCTCCTATACCAAAGCTGTTTGAATTTAAGTCAACGTTGAATATCCTGTCATCTATTTCATCAGTATATTTCAGTGCCTGGTTAAAGTAGCGGAAATAAGGGCCCAGGTACAGTCCATGCGGTGATTTTTTTTTAGCTACATAAAAACGGTATTCGATCGATGTATTTATACCGCCGTTAGCATCTTCCATCGTTAATGGATCCGGGGTCAGGGTTTCTTCAGAAATAAATGGGCTCCTTGTTGGCTGCATATACCCAAACTTAAATAATAGTGATTGTGTTTCATTAATTTTTCTTTCATAGCTTAAGTTCATATAACCCGTTAAAGCATCGGAAAGTCCGGTTTTTAATGCATTATTCTGTGCAAATACAGTATTAGCCGTGATAAGTAAAAAAGCTGTTAATATTTTAAAATATTTATTCATAATGGTAGGTTTAAAAATCTACGAAAATTATGAATTTTATTAAACAAACTATTAATTCTCATTAATATTTTAATATAATTATTAAATTGTGCCGGACTTGTTAAAAGGTGCATCTGTAATGATGCAATCAGTCATCTGAAGTAACAGATGATAATAAAAACTGCTCTGATGAGGCAGATACAGGTTCAACAATTTATCATTTACAGTTTTTTCCGTAGACATATGCAAAAGGGGCAAGTGTTATTTCAACAGTTAATAGTTCAATGTTGCAACCTTTACAGTTTTTTGTCTTGAACAGTTGGCAGGGTGAATCAGACTTACTTGAATTTAAGTGATTAACTAAATTATAGTCGAATGAACAGATTATTTTTTATTTATATAATTTCCATTTTCTTCAGTGTGTCCTGTACAAAAGATACAATAGAGTGGCCTGGGCCTTCGATTGAATCAAGGCCATGGACACGTTGGTGGTGGATGGGTAATGCTGCAGACCGGGAAAATGTCAGCCGGGAATTAAGGGAGATGTGCCAGGCGGGAATTGGAGGTGTAGAGTTAACATCTATTTACGGAGTAAAAGGGGAAGAGCAGCGGTTTATTGAATATTTGTCACCTGAGTTTACAGAGATATTAAAATATACTTTAGAGGAGGCCAAAAATCTGGGTATGGGAGTCGACATTCCACCTGGCAGCGGCTGGCGATGCGGTGGTCCTTTTGTGCCGGAAGAGAAGGGATTATGGTCTCTTCAGATGAATAAATTTGAAGTGGAAAAAGGTGTGGAATGGATCCTGCCTTCAGGGATTGAACGCCCATCGGCGGTCTTGTTCAAAGGAAGCGATGGTTCCCGTGTTGTTCTTGGCCCTGACGATAAGTTCCGGCCTCAAACATCAGGAGTGGTCTATGTTGCCGGCCGCATAAAAAACAGAGATAAGGTCAAGCGCGCCTCTAAAGGAGGAGAGGGATGGGCCATTGATACCTTTGATGAGGATATAACAAAATGGTATCTGGATGAATGGGATAAGAGGCTGGGTATTGGGAAAGGGCTTATACGTTGTTACTTTCATGATTCATTTGAATATACCGGCGACTTTACTTATAATTTTAATCAGGAGTTCAAAAGCAGAAGAGGTTATGACATTGCAAATTATCTGGATGTACTTGCAGAAGATTGCAGCGATAAAGAGATTGTTGCCAGGGTTAAATCTGACTACAGGGAAACACTTTCGGACCTTGTACTGGAATCCTTTATTAATCCTATGACAGAGTGGGCCCGTAAAAATCTCAGCATGAACAGAAACCAGGCACACGGATCACCCGGGAATATTCTTGACCTGTATGCCGCTTGTGATATTCCGGAAACTGAAATTTACGGAAGTATAAGCCATGGCAAACCAAATATATATGTTAATAAGTTTGCATCCTCCGCAGCGCATGTAACAGGTCAGAAACTTATATCCTCAGAGAGCTTCACATGGCTTAATGAACACTGGAAAGTTACTACTTCAGATATGGTCAGGGCGACAAACAGGTTCCTGCTGGCAGGAATAAATCATATGTTTTTCCATGGTACATGCTATTCTCCTGAAGATGCTGATTGGCCGGGCTGGCTGTTTTATGCATCCTCACAGATCAATAACCGTAATCCACTCTGGCGTGAATTACCTGCTTTGTTCAAATACATAGAAAGATGCCAGTCAGTTATGCAGGCTTCAAAACCTCAAAGTGACATTTTAATTTACTGGCCTTATTTTGATGTTGCTGCCAGTGAAGGGAAGTTGTTTAACCACCTTGGAGTTCACAGCGATTCGATATGGTTGAAGAAACAGCCGGTGGGCAAATTATCCGAAATACTGACAGACGCGGGTTATACATTTGACTATATTTCAGATAAGCAATTATCTGACTGTATAACAGAAGACGGTAATATTGTAACATCAGGCGGAGCTATGTACAAGGCGATAGTAATTCCAAAAACTGACTATATACCGGTTAGTACCCTGGATCATTGCCAAAAGTTGATTTCTGAGGGTGGCCAGGTCTTCTTCGACAAGTCACTACCGGAAAGTGTTCCCGGATTGCATAATCTGAAAGAGAGAGAAAAAATCCTTGATAAGATAAAAAGCGAACTGAATAAAGAAAAGCTGACAGGCAATGTAAGTGAGTTACTTAAAATATCAGGTATTTTAGGAGAAAGCTCACTTGCAGAACAAGGATTCTATCATACAAAAATGATGCTGGATGGTAATATTTGGTATATGATATTTAACTGCAGTGAAAACATGACAGATAAATATGTCAGCCTTAATTCAGGATCAAAGCATTATATCTTATTATCCCCATTTACCGGAGAAATATCGCTGGCCGAAAAAAATAAAAATGGTGTCCGTATTCAGCTGGGAGCTGAGGAAATAGTTTTTGTAATGTGTTCTGATAAGGATTCCGGGATTCGTCCTCATATTTATTATGATAAAAATAGTGACAAAAAGGAGATAAAAGGGATATGGAAAATCAGTTTTGCAGAAGGTGGCCCTGTCATCCCGGGGGATATTTCGACAGCGGTGCTTAATTCATGGACTGTCATGGGGGACGAGGAAACAGCCCGTTTTGCAGGAACGGCAAGGTATACCATTGAATTTGATATGGAGAATGAGCAGGAGGCTGCATTCCTTGACCTTGGGGATGTAAGGGATTGTGCCAGAGTGACAGTTAACGGTAAGGAGGCAGGAACCCTTTTAGGGCCTGACTATAAGGTCAGAATTGATAATATAATAAAAGGGAAAAATATTTTAGAGGTTGAAGTAACAAATGTAGCTGCCAATCGCATCCGTGATATGGATAAAAAAGGTATTCCCTGGAAAAAGTTTTATGATATTAATTTTATAAGTTTGGGGGTCGGTTTGTTTGATGCTTCAGATTGGGAGATCAGGGAGGCCGGATTGCTCGGTCCTGTAACAATAAGATTTTAACAGCCGGACATACAAGATTTATTTAATTTTTAAATAATTATTTTATTATTCTTATAATACATATTTAATGAAGAAAGTTGTTGTTTCCAGGGAGGTCGTACTGCCTTTTATATTGATAACCAGTTTATTTGCTTTATGGGGATTTGCCAATGACATAACTAATCCAATGGTTGCCGCCTTTCAGACCATCATGGAGATTTCCAATGTCAGGGCTGCCCTGGTGCAATTCGCATTTTACGGAGGTTATGCCACCATGGCTATCCCTGCTGCCCTGTTCATAAAAAAATACAGCTATAAAAAAGGGATACTTATGGGCTTGGCTTTATATGCCGTTGGTGCGTTAATGTTTTTCCCCGCTGCTAAGTATGAGATATTTGAATTTTTTCTGATATCACTTTATGTACTGACATTTGGGCTTGCATTTCTGGAAACAACAGCTAATCCATATATTCTTTCAATGGGAGACCCTGAGACTGCAACACGCAGGCTTAACCTGGCTCAATCATTTAATCCGATGGGATCCTTGCTCGGGATGTTTGTAGCTTCTAATTTTATTCTCTCTGCTCTTGAATCAGACAAAAGAGATGCTTCAGGCCAACTTATCTTCAATACATTAACAGAAGCGGAAAAATCTGTTATCAGAACACATGACCTTGCAGTAATACGAAATCCATACATTATACTTGGATTGGTTGTGATTGTGATGTTTATTATTATTTATCTGTCCAAAATGCCTGTCCGTGAGAATGCTAACCACACAATTCGTTTTACAGACTCGTTTAGGAGGTTATTTAAGAATATTAAATACAGGGAGGGTGTGATTGCACAGGTTTTTTATGTTGGGGCACAGATCATGTGCTGGACTTTCATTATCCATTATGCTGACAATCTTGGGATTCCAAAGGCAACAGCACAGAATTATAATATAGCAGCAATGGTAATATTCCTTTCAAGCAGGTTTATTAGTACTATGCTGATGAGATATTTGAATGCCAGGTTTTTGTTGATGTTATTCGGGATAGGGGGCATACTTACAATATCTGGTGTAATTTTAATCCAGGGGATGGCAGGGCTCTATCTGCTAATAGCAACTTCAGCATTCATGTCGCTGATGTTCCCTACTATTTACGGCATTGCCCTTGAGGGCCTGGGGGATGATTCCACTCTTGGAGCAGCAGGCCTGGTGATGGCGATAGTGGGAGGAGCATTGATGCCTCCGCTTCAGGGTGCAATTATTGATGTGGGCCATGTTGGAAACCTGCCGGCGGTTAATTTTTCCTTTATCCTTCCTTTGATATGCTTTGTGGTGATAGCAATATATGGCTACAGGACTTTAAAAGTGCATAAAGGATGAGGTCTGTTTTTGCGAACATATCCATGCATATGTCCAAATGCCGGCATCATTGGATAAATAATTAAATATCAGAGGTATGAAATCACTATGGAATGATTTTCCATTTAAGCCGGGGAAGTTTCCCTTTTTTTATGGATGGGTGATTTTATTTGCTTCTGTTGCAGGAATATTAATGAGCGCTCCCGGGCAAACAGTCGGGGTGTCGACCTTCACCGACTATCTTATAGAAAATATAGGACTGAGCAGAAACCAGATAAGTACATCATATATGATAGGGACTATAGGAAGTTCACTGATACTGACCTGGGCCGGCAGAATGTACGATAAATACGGCTCCCGCTGGATAGCTATGGCTTCCTCATTACTCCTGGCATTTGTCCTTGTTTGTCTAAGTCAGTCTGACCGGATCATTAAGCTAATTGTCAATGATAAAACTTCAAATATTTACACAGTTGTGGCAATCATCATAATGATCCTCTTCTTTTTTATTCTTCGTTTTTCAGGGCAGGGCGTTATGACAATGTCCTCCCGGAATATGCTTATGAAATGGTTTGTGGCAAAAAGAGGTATCGTCAATGGTTTGGCATCAGTGTTCGTAGCCCTGGGATTTTCAGTTGCACCCTTGTTATTCGACGGGTTGATACAAACCACATCCTGGAGGCATGCATGGTTAATCCTTGGTGGATTCAGCGGAATAATTTTTACAATATTTGTGTTTATTTTTTTTCGTGATAATCCCGAAGACTCAGGATTACTTCCTGACGGAAAGAAACATGGCCACCGTCAACACCATGTTACCATAAAGGCCTTTAAGGAGTATAACTTAAAAGAGGCGCGGAGAACAATTAGTTTCTGGCTTTATGCCCTTACTCTTTCTGTAAGTACTTTATATGTGACTGCTTTTATCTTTCATCTGGTTTCCATTTTTGATATGGCCGGATTAAGCCGTGAAAAGGCACTGGGCATCTTCATCCCTATGTCATTTATTTCAGTGTTTATTTCACTTACAGGAGGATGGTTATGTGACCGGATAAAACTAAAGTACCTGCTGATTGCGGGAATGGCAGGAGAACTTATTGCCCTGATTTCGCTGGGTAATCTTAATGATGGATTTTTCTACTATAGTTTTATTGTAGGACACGGAATAATTGGAGGATTGTATAATGTCTTAATGACTGTTACGTGGCCCCGCTTTTTCGGGCAAAAACATTTGGGCAGTATAAGCGGATTTGTTATGTCACTCGTAGTTTTTACAAGTGCACTGGGGCCGGTCCTTTACAGTATTTCATTGACACGGCTGGGGAGTTACAGGTATGCTTCCCTGGGGTTAGCTTTTTTTATGTTAGTAATGCTGGCTTTCAGTTTTAAAGGCAATAATCCTCAGGATAAATTCGAAAATGAAGATTCTTTTGATTAGTTTTGAATCTTTTAGAAATTGTTTAACTAAGTTATATTCTTATGAAAAAATTTATCATCATAAAATTAATAATTGCAACTGTTATAATAACAGCCTGCAAGCCAACACCCCGGATGGGGGAGTGGGAATCTCTTTTCGACGGAAAATCTTTAAAAGGCTGGAAAAAGTCAGCCGAGAATCCTGAGAGTCTCTCTATAGAGAACGGCGCAATAAAATGCTCCGGCCCCAGGGCTCATCTGTTTTATGAAGGAGAGTATAAAAATTTTGAATTTGAAGCAGAGATAAAGACCATGGAAAAATCAAATTCAGGAATTTTTATACATACAGAGTATAAAAAAGAGGGATGGCCTCATCTGGGTTATGAAATCCAGGTTAATAACTCTTACAGAGGATCAGAAAAAAATCCTGAAAGGAGGAAGACAGGTAGTATTTACAATATAAGAAATGTATATTACCCTCTTGCTAAGGATAATGAATGGTTTAAAATGAGGATCAGGGTGGTGGAAAATTTCATTGAAATATTTGTGAATGATGTTAAAGTGAACGAATATATTGAACCGCAAGATCCTTGGAGGCCGGAGCGAGGAGAAGGTATACGTTTAAATAAGGGGACTTTTGCTCTTCAGGCGCACGATCCGAACAGCACAACATTGTATAAAAATATCAGGGCTAAAAGGCTTCCTGACGGAGAAATAAAAGAACCTGCGGTTGATAAGGAATGGGATAACATTGTTACCAAATTGATGAAAGCGGGATTCCCTCTTATAGATTATCATGTTCATCTGAAAGGTGGGCTCACAATAGAAGATGCTGTTGAAAATTCGCAGCGCCTTGGTATTAATTATGGTATTGCCCCTAATTGCGGACTTTTCTTTCCAATAACGAATGATTCCGCAATATATGCTCATATTAATGAGTTGAAATCTGCACCGGTTTTTAAAGGTATGCAGGCAGAAGGAAGGGAATGGGTCACTCTGTTCTCACCTGATGCAGTATCAAAATTCGATTATGTATTTACGGATGCTATGACATTCACTGACTATAAAGGACGCAGAAACCGTATATGGATAGAAGAAGAGGTATGGGTCGATGATAAACAGCAGTTTATGGAACAACTGGTAGGAAAGATTGAATCAATTTTTTCACAGGAACCGGTTGATATATACGTAAACCCAACTGTATTGCCGGATGCAATTGCAGGTGATTATGAAAGCCTGTGGACAGAAGAACGGATGAACAGAGTAATTAAAGTTCTTGCTGATAACAATATTGCACTTGAGATAAGCGCAAGATACAAAGTGCCTAATGCTAAAATGATAAAAATGGCCAAAGAAGCAGGGGTGAAATTTACTTTTGGTACCAACAACGCCGAAAGTGACCTGGGTCAACTTGAGTATTGCCTGGAAATGATAGAGGAGTGTAAACTGACGCCTAATGATATGTTTGAAATAAAGCCTGATGAGCTCAAACCGGTCAGAGTTAAAGGTTTCCCTGCTAAAATAACCGGTTAGAAAACCTGCGCCTTATTGTATCTGAAGGTTTATGACTCCTGTATTTTTAGAAAAGATTAGCATTCATAATGATTGGCAACAATTTTTAACTATGCCAAACCTCAACCTGTTAGCTAAGATAGAGCAGCAGGTATTGGTTCAGAATTATACTCCTGCTGAGGATAAAGTTTTGCGTTTCCTTGGATTCCCATTACGGCAGTCAAAAATAATAATACTTGGACAGGATCCATATCCTCAGAAAGGGGTTGCTACCGGCAGAGCGTTTGAAGTGGGTAACCTTAAAAGTTGGGATGACAGTTTCAGAAATACATCCCTGAAAAATATTTTGAGGGCCCTTTACAGGGCTGATCACGGGGAGATAATAAAATATAACTTTTTAAAAGAAAAACTGGGGAGTGATTTTCCTGTTTTACCCCCCGGGGAATTATTCAGCCATTGGGAAAAACAGGGTGTCTTATTGCTTAACACATCATTCACATGTGAGATAGGTTCGCCCGGAAGCCATAGCAAAACTTGGAGTGAGTTTACTAACAGATTGCTAACTTATATAAATAAAACAGCCCCGAAAGTAATATGGTTTTTATGGGGTAATCATGCTATAAAGGCAACAGGACATCTGAAGATAAAAAAGAAAATTTCAACAATGCATCCTATGATGTGTTATGACATACAAGACAGGAAAAGAGATTTTCTTTACGGGGATATAAATTGCTTTGAATTGTGTTCGGAATTAATTGACTGGACAGGCTGCGGAAAATCAAGGCCGTTGGGATGAATAATGATTTTTTTTCAGTCAGTTTTAATAAAAGGTTTGCGTATTGGAATAATAGCTGAAAATTCCCTTTTTAGTTCCCGCTTTTCTTATGAGATATATTGTGTCTTCATCGTTGAATGAAGCCCTGTTTATAAATAGATCAAAAAGGTCATCCTCCATGCTGATTTTACCAATTGTATTTCGAAACGCAATTCGCTCTTTCTCTACTTTATTAATAAAATTAATAGCTTCCTCCCTGTTAAGATGATTATTATCCATAATTGTTTTTATACGGTATTCAAGTGGGGCGATCAATCTGATATGAAGCGCATTTTTTATGTCGCTGGCAATAATATGTGCACCCCTCCCAACAATAATGCAATAGCCGTCAACAGCAAAAGAGTGAATAACCTCCCTGACAGTTTTTGCTATCTTTTTTTCGCTTTTAAATCTATTTGTGCCGATAGCATTTAATATCTCATTTAAAGCATAAGAATCGCCCTGCTTAAAGATCCTTCTGATTTTTTCAGTTTCCATATCCAGCTCTTTGGCAGTCTGTTCAAATACCTCTTTACTAAGCACTTTCCAGTTTGAATAAGCTGGATTTTCATTCAGTTTCCCTGCAATTTTTTTTGCAAGCTTAACTCCGTTGCAACCAACCTGTCTTGATATAGTAATTACCGGGCCGGGATTACTTTTTTGCGTCTCCCCTCTGTCATCATGACCTAGTCTTTTGCTGAAATATGACAGTAAACTGTTTTGCATAACATTTTGCTTTCGCACTAAATTACATAATTATATTTAAACTTGATAAGTTTTTAATAATATTTAAAATTTATTCTATATTTTAGGGATTTTAAATTCTAATATAATCCAAATTATGAAGATACAAACCATTTCAAAGAAGCTGGATTCATTATATGAATTTGACCGGGAGCCGGTAAGGGGTAATGCTCTTCAGGGAATTGGGAATTTTCTGGGAAGTTATGCCGGTGAGCATGTTGCCGGTACTGAATTTGTGATCGGAATGTTATTTGTTGCTCATGGAGTATCGGTTACTGAAATGTTCCTGGGAGGATTAATCGGAAATGTTCTTGCAGTTTTAAGCTGGGCTTTTATTACCGCTCCTATAGCTGTTAAAGCAAGGTTATCACTTTATTGGCAGTTAAAGAAAATTTGCGGTTCGGTATTGGTTTTCATGTATAATATAGTGAATGCACTTATGTTTTGTTTCCTTGCAGGAGCTATGGTTGCTGTTTCTGCAACAGCAGTAGGAATACCGTTCAATGTTGAAATGCCGACTCTTAATGATTTTTATCCGTCCAGTGCAGGATGGGTCATTACTGTTCTTGTGGTGGGAGCAGTGATTACAACATTTGCCATTTTAGGTTTTGAAAAGCTTGCCAGGTTTTCAAAGGTTGCTGCGCCATGGATGTTCTTAATATTTGTAGCAGCAGCTATTGCCTCCTTTCCCAGGTTGGGTATCCAAACGGACATGAGTAATTTCTGGGAGGTCGCGCATGAAAGAATATGGACAGGTAAAGCTCTGCCGGGGCAATCTCAGTTCAGCCTGTGGCATGTCATTTTCTTTACCTGGTTCGCAAATGCTGCCATGCACCTGGGTATGAGTGACTTGTCAATTTTCCGGTATGCCAAAAAATGGCAGTATGGTTTCTCATCTGCTGTTGGTATGTTTTTAGGACATTATGTCGCATGGATTTGCTCAGGAATTTTATACGCTGCTGCATCGAGTGATGCCCCCGGTGAGGTGGCTTATCAGGCAATTGGCATTGCAGGTGCATTATGCGTCATCGTGGCAGGATGGACAACTGCTAATCCGACTCTTTACAGGGCTGGTCTGGCACTGCAGGTCGCTTCTCCGGGATGGAGCAGGTGGAAAGTTACATTATTGGCCGGATTGATAACTACATTGGCTGCCCTGTTTCCTGCACTGGTTATGAAATTATTGGACTTTGTTGCCCTTTACGGGCTTGTTCTTATTCCAATGGGTGGAATTATTTTTGCAGATTTCTATTTGATGAAAAGATTTAAATTACAGGATTATTATGCTGAAAAGATGAAAATTCATTTTAACTGGGCAGCCGGCCTGACCTGGTTTATACTTCTGATAGCAGCTTTAATTATGAATATGGTAGTGGGAATTGAACTCTATTTCCTCCCTCTGCCTGCATGGATACTCGCAATCGGATTATTTATTTTGCTTAGTAAAGTTTATCAAAAAAAGGAGGGACTGGTACAATGAAACGTATTTTACAGATGATATCACTTGCCGGTTTAATTTTAACGTTAATACCATCAATAATCTTTTTTGCGGGAGGTATAGACCATTCCACGCAAAACTCACTGGTGCTTATTGGTACATTTCTATGGTTCGTCTCTGCAGGATTCTGGTTAGGAGGAAAAGAGAAAGTTGAAAGTTAATTTTTAATAAAATTGGGAGTTCACGCAACGGACACAATGTATAAGTTTCACGCCACGTACGCCACGTAAGAGGGTTCGCGCAAAGGATGCTAAGTGGTGAGGTTCTATTAGTTATAGTAGAATAAATAAATAATTGCAGAATTTCGTACATAAGAGTTTTTCTGCAGGTGTACGAATGTGATTTCTTAACATGAATCGAGTTTCCCTATAAAAATCAGGATACAAGAGGATTATTAAAACATGCGCGGGTTCCCCCGGTTAAATCGGGGCAGGCTATATGATACCATTGAAAATAATTGATTTAATGTCTGACTATAAGAAAACAAATATTGAAAAAGAGATTGAGTCGCGTCTTACTGAATATTTCGGGAAAGATATCGTTATACTCTCATCTTCTATGGTTGGTGGCGGATGTATCAATAATGCCTCAAAGTTAGAAACAAATCATGGTAATTTTTTTCTGAAATGGAACAGGAATTGTCCAGGCGATATGTTTCTCCGGGAGGCCGCTGGATTACGAGAGATGAAGAAAGCATGCAAGGGTGCCCTTATTGTTCCTGAAGTTTATGCCACTTCAACTTCAGAAGGACATCCGGGTTTTATTGTTCTTGAATACCTTGTACCCGGTTATTTCCCCTCTGGTAGTGATGAAGCTCTGGGACGCGGCCTTGCAGGGATGCATAAATTTACTAATGAACAATTTGGGTTTTTCGGGGATAATTATTGCGGTACCACGCCACAGCTTAATTCCTGGAAATCAGATTGGATTGAATTTTTCAGGGATAACAGATTGCGTTTCCTTTTGAACCTAATTCAACAAGACAGACCCTTTCCGAAAGATGAACTGACTATTTTTAATAAATTATTTGAAAGATTACCTGAATTATTGCCTTCATTATCTTCTCCTGTTTTAATACATGGCGACCTGTGGTCAGGAAATTACATGATCACTGATAAGGGCCCGGCGCTTATTGACCCTGCTGCTTACTATGCTGACAGGGAGATGGAGATGTCTATTATGACTTTGTTCGGTGGTTTTTCAGGGCGATTCTGGGATGCTTATAATGAAATTAATCCCTTGCCGGCAGGATGGAGGGACAGGAACAGTATTTATCAGCTTTATCATTTGCTGAATCATTACTATCTTTTTGGAGGAGGATATGGAAGTCAGGCTCTGAGTATAGCAAGGGGGTATGTGTATTAAAATTTCTCCCAATGCACTATTTCTTCCAAAGGCTTGCGATTTTTATCTTTAACAGGTTCATCAGGATATCCGAGAGGCAACAATACAACCGGTTCAACATGCTGTGGAAGCCTGAATAGCTCAGAGCATGTTTTAGCATCAAAATTGCAAACCCAACAGGTTCCCAGTCCCAGTTCAGTTGCCTGAAGTGTCATATGATCTACAGCTATGGCAACATCAATGTCAGAAGAATCTTTTCCGTCATTTCCTCTTTTCCACGATTGCAGTCGGTCACTACAGACGATAATGATTACAGGAGCACTTTTAACCCATTCTCTTCTGTAAACGGAATGAACTTTTTCAATGTTAGCCGGTTCTCTTACTACGATGAAATGCCATGGCTGGAAATTAACTGCTGAGGGTGCAAGTCTTCCTGCATCGAGTATTTGGATCAGTTTGTCTTTTTCAACTTCGGTTTGTTTATATTTCCTTACAGAGAATCTGTTTCTGATTAATTGATTAAACTGCATATATATAATTTTTTGTTGGTTATGAAGAATCCCATTTATCTGACCAAAATAATAAAAATTTTCAGAAAGCCCATTTAAGTCGTCCATAGGAAGCTACTCCCAACTCTCCATATTCAGTGCCCTCTTCTCCGAAAAACAGTTGTCCTGTCAGCATCACTTCCAGATTATTTCCCAGAGAGTAAGTAAATAACGGGCCAAGAAAAGAAGATCTGTCGCAGGGATTGATTATTCCTGAAACACCTGCTGTAAATAGCGGAGTGAAAAGGTAGGATAGTTGTCCGAACAGGTTGGCACGGGCATAAGATAACATTTTTGCAGAGACATTCATGTCGAAGAACCCGCGTGTACCGGCTTTCCCTGCTTTGCCTAAACTATTGTAGAGAATTGCTGAATGTGCATAGAGGCTGTTTTTGAAGGTGTAATCTCCCGAAATGGTAGCAACTATTGCATTTTTATTTATACCATCATGTTCATTTGGAATGAACCACGATATCTCTCCCCTGAACCCGCCGCCCCTGATGTCGCCCATCCAGCCAGTTCCAAGAACATAGTCGTTCGGCATCCGGCCCCCAATAAACTGAATGTCATAACTGAATTTTGAAAACCGGTATCTGCAGGCGACCGTTGATTCTGTTTTGTTTTCCACGTGATTTTTTTGAATTTTATATACTATCTCGGCAGAAGAAGTAACGCCGGTGTAATATTGAAATTTCAAGGCATCTGAGCCCGGGCGTTCTTCATAATCGAAGTCAAAATAGTCGAATGTATTGAAAATGTCATTTGGGTTCCAAACCAGGTTAACGCCCCAGTTAACACGTTGTCTTCCTGCTGTTATCTGCCATCTTCCCTTTGTGAAATCCATCCATGCCCTGTCAACATTAGTATACAGAAACCAACTTTTCCCTGATGCCATCATGAATGCCAGGTCGAAAAATCCCGGATCATTATCAATTAAGTCTTTATATAGCGGAAATTCCCTGATTAACTGACCACTGTATAGCCGGTTTCTGGTTTCAACAGCAATCGTGAATTGACGACTGGCATACCACCTGAAGTTAAGACGGTTATGAATAAGATTAGAAGAGAGATGGTTAGCATCTATCCCGGGTAAGGTTAATTCCGGTTTATAATACATATATAAGTTTTTTACATAACCATTAATTGTCAGTTTATCGGTTTGTGAGAAGGCTGTAAATGAAGAAATTAGTAATATTGCCAGATATTTAATTGTCTTCATTGTTTTTGGATTTTATACTACCTGCAAAGTCCATCACGCTCATTATTCCATATTCAGGATGCCGTCCTGTGGCGACTCCTACAATTTTCAGTTCCGGATTAAGGAAATTTTCACGATGGCCACGATCCCTTATCCCATCATCAATAAGCAGGTAAATAATGATTTGTCGTGCTGAATTACCTCCGTAGGCAATGTTTTCGGCTATACGTGTCTGCCATGTGCCGTAACGTTCAATACGATCACGCATACCGCTTCTGTCGCTGCCGATATGTCCGGTCCGGCCTGTTTTTGACTGATCCTTCACATGGTCCCGGGCGGCCTTTGTAAGTTTGTAATCCGGATATAAAGGGTGCAGTGGACTTTGCCGTTTCAGTTCTCGTATACATTCATTCAGGGCTGAAACCCCCTCCTGTGTGAGTAAAGGCATGTCACCGTGATAATAGAGGAGTTTCTGTTTATACTGTTTTGCCAGGGGAGCAATAAATTCGGTTGCATAACGTGCAGGATCTGATCTCAACTTATTGATCTCAAGGATGATTTCTTTTTCGAAAGAAGTAAGATAACTTACATTTACCGCTGTATTAAGCCTGGATATCTCCCATGTGTATGCAGGTGGATTAGCATAACAGTTTATCAGTATTATCTGAAGGATAAGAATTAAATGATATCTTACTCTATGGTGCATCAGGAAAAATTTTGTACTTAGTTTTTTATAATATCACTTACAACCTTGCCGTCTTCCAGGGTTACCACCCTGCGTGCTTTATTCATTACCCTCTGGTCGTGGGTTGAAAATATAAACGTAATTTTTTCTTCTTTATTTAGTTTTTCCATAATCTCGAGCAGATTTTCTGTTGATTTAGAATCGAGATTAGCCGTAGGTTCGTCTGCCAAGACAAATTGAGGTTTTGAGGCCAATGCTCGTGCGACTGCCACTCTCTGCTGTTGTCCGCCGGAAAGTTTTGCAGGTCGGCGGTTCATCATATCCTGAAGTCCAACCGCCTTTAGTAACTCTTCGGTGCGCCTATTTCTGTATTCTTTATCCGCCCCCTGAAGATGTAAGATGAACTCCACATTTTCTTTTGCTGTTAAAACAGGGATAAGATTATAAGCCTGGAATACAAACCCGATATTGTTAAGCCGGAAATCAGTCAGTTTCCGCGATGTTAGACTTTTAATGTCCACACCGTTTATCACTACTGTTCCCTCAGTGGCATCATCAAGTCCGCCGACAATATTCAGAAGAGTCGTTTTTCCTGAACCTGAAGGTCCTACTATAGCCGTGAATTCACCCTTTTCAATTGACAAGTCAACGCCGTTTATTGCATGAACCGGCACTGAGTCGCCATCGTAGGTTTTTTTTAAATTTTTTATTTCTATTATATTCATTGGTTGATGTATGAATGTATGAATGTATGAATG
>CAZJGI010000019.1:21077-23535 GCA_964545315.1 uncultured Prolixibacteraceae bacterium | reverse complement strand
CTCATTCACACATTCATACATTCCTCGTCGCCTCTGCCGGATTCAGCTTCAAAGCTTTCCGGGCAGGATAGACAGCGGACAGTATGCTGGTAACTACTACCAGGATTCCGATAATGACCAAAGTATCTGTATGCAGTGAAGTATAAACCTGCGATGCAAATCCGTATTCTTCCAATCCCTTTGAAAACATGAAAAGGTTAATAGGCCGGGTCTCAAAGATTTTTGTAATCATTGTACCGGTAATTATTCCCAGGATTCCCCCCACAATGGTAAGTAAAACCGATTCCAGTATGATCATTAAAAAAATCCGCCACTTATTCATGCCTACGGCCATCAGCATGCCTATTTCTTTGACACGATCGAGAACTGCCATCAGCATAGTATTGATTATACCAAAGCACAGCGCAAGTAAAATAATCAGAATGAAAATATACATATACTGATCCATTGAGTCGGTAAGCAAGGACATTTCAGGACTCAGTTCCTTCCATGTCTGCACATCGTTTTTGCCGTCAACTTTTTCGATTATAGGTTTTACCGAATTTGCAAGATCGCCATAAGCCAGTCTGACTGCAATTTCGTGTGCCGTATTATCCTCCATTCCCAGCTGGGCTTTCAAATCGTCAAATTTTACAAAAAGTGTAGATTCGTCATAACTTGTATTAGAGGTACGGTATATTCCGCTCACCCTGTAACCTTTGACAGACAGATCGCCGTTCCTGTCAACCATCTGAATGATGATGCGGGTTCCAACTTTGAGTTGCATCCGATTAGCAAGTTTTTCTCCTACTACAACCGGAGGCATTCGGCTTTCGTGTTCCAAATAAGCTCCATCAACGATTTTTTCCCGGATATCTGTCACATTTTCTTCCTGTCCGGGGACAACGCCGATAAGCTTACCTCCTCCGGTTCCGTGGGCTGCCATTATAAAAGGCTCTGCAATCAGTCTTTTGCTGGCAGCAACAACTGAATCTGTTTTTTCAATCCTGCTGAGTAATTCATCAGAATTTTCAATTTTTAAGTTAATATCGTTGTTTATCAGGAAATCCTTTGCGTGAACCTGAATATGGGCCAGTTCTGTTTTAGTTGCCGATTCTATACGAGCATCAACAAGGCCCTGCATAAAAGCCATCACAAAAACCCCTGCAAACAGTCCGAGTGTTATAGCCGATATCATAATAATGCTTCGCATTTTATTGCGCCATACATTTCTCCATGCAATTGACCAAATCATAATTTCTTAGTTTTAAAGTTATGCCCGCAGGGCTGATGTTATTTTTAACCGGTATATATTATAAACCGGGAAAATTGCTATGGATACACTTATCAGAAAGACCAGTATAATTTGACCATAGAAGATTGATGTTTTCAGCGAAAAAAACATATAAGGCTCCATCCCATATTGCTCAGTGGCTGAAGCCATTTCCCCCGTGAGCGGAATAGGATTGTAATAGAACCACAGGCAAAACAAATAACTTACCAACAATCCTGTTGAACATCCAATTATCCCAATAAGCAATGATTCAAAAAAAACAACAACAGCCATTTTGCGTTTTTTCATACCTACCGCATGGACAACACCAAATTCACGTTGCCGTTCTTTTACCATCATCATTATTACACTGAACATCCCGAAAGCGATCACCAAATATAAAATTCCCATCATGATCAATCCTCCTATCCGGTCACTCTGAATGAGTTGTTCCAGTTCGGGTTGCATGTCAATCCAGGTAAGTACTGTTTCATTTGGTGAAAGCAGATTTTTGATTTCATCTTTAAGTCTGGTTACCTGATAATGGTCGCCAGTCATAATTACAAGTGATGTTGACAAATTTTCAGCTGAATAAAATTCACGTGCAGTTTCTATATCCATGAAGACCAGACGTTTGTCAAATTCAGGATTAGGGTGTGTCATAATTCCTTTGATGTGATAAAGATTATTAGCGCTTATTCCCCTGTAACCCTGGCCTATCAAAATAAGTGTATCGCCAACATTCAGTTTGAGAAAGTCAGCCAACCCTTTGCCCAGGACAACACTCTGATCCCCAGGTTGTAAAAATGAACCTTCTTTTATTTTTTTGGAAATAGAGGTTATTTTATCTTCTGATCCTGGTTCAATGCCAAGGACCATTGCTGGCTTGCTATGCTGATGATTAGCTGCAAGGGCAAAGGACTCAAGCCTTTGTGAAACCAATGTTATATCATCAATGCTTTCAATTTTTTTAATGAGTTCTGCAGAAAACTCTGTACTGTTCTCCAGGATACGCTCTTCCCAATAGTCAGAATTCTGAATTTGAAGATAACCGGAGTAGTATTTAACTACGTTGTCAATCATACTCTCATACGATCCCTCCTGCATCGAGCGCATCCAGGATGCAAGCAGTACACTGAATATTATAGATGATATTACTATCAGGGTTCTTCTGCGGTTTCGCCAGAGGTTTCGCCATGCAAGTTT
>CAZJGI010000019.1:5494-20977 GCA_964545315.1 uncultured Prolixibacteraceae bacterium | reverse complement strand
TGAATGCATGAATGATTGAATGTGGAATTATTCATCTTATTCTTCTCATGTTTTGTTGTGAAAAGAAGGATTCATCGAGATTGACATTGAATTTGATTTCATCGAAAATCAGGATTGTTTTATTGCCTTCCTTATCCGAGGGGATCATTTCCATCCGGGTAGGCAACTCACGATCATCCATCTGTTTTATTTCTGAAAGAATTTCAGTATTTACGAGTTCCCCATCTTCATCATAGAACTCTGCTTTCAGCCAGTGATACTCTTTTTTCGAAATCCACATAATTATTTTACCCCAAACCACTGCAGCATCGGGATGCGGTAATAGTGTAACTATATGGCAATCATAATTTTGTATTGTTTCCTCTCCGGTCAGTTCGTGGGAATAGTCATTAACGAGAGATGATTCCCTTACCAGGTCGTCGTTGGTAAAGTCAGATCCCATCCACGACTGCATCATCATCGACGGAGGTATTTTTATCATCCTTTCGATTGAAGGCACCCAGTTCCACATTTCATTTTTTCGTTTAAGGAATACCTGGCCTTTCTCTTTGGCCGGAGAGGTGATGTAAATCATTGAATAATCATTTCCAAGAGACCATGATTTCATTGAAATTTCACGGGACCAGGAGGGGCGTTCAATGATCATTGTCGTTTGGCCAATGCTTGACAATCCACGAAATTTTTCGTCTGCCTGACGGACTATCTCTACTGCATTTTGACCATTACTGATCAGTGTGAAGAAAAATAATAATTGCATTATTTGTATTTTCATACTTATATGATTTTGAATAATTTAAAACTTGTTTTTATTTTTACTTTTCTCCTTGATGAGAAAAGTAACAAAAGAATCAGGAAAATTTAATGCTTCCACGCACAATCCGACGCCGGCCCGCGCCAAATTTTCCGGCCCCCGCACATTTGAGAGCTGCAATAATTTTATTTTTGTATTATTAGGGTTGAACCTTAGTATTTTATGATTTTTTTTATACATGGTAATGGCAAAATTTATTTTAATTGCTTGCAATTTTATTTTTGCATGTGTTTACTATCATATTTGCAAAATTTTCAGTATCGACCACTTCATGACTGGTAACAGCAACTAAAAACGCCCCTTTCAGCATCAAAGATACCAGCATCATACACTCTTCAGTATCTAAAATACCTTTAGATTTTATATATCTGTTTAGAATGAAAGCAATTTCTTCAGTTGATTTACCGTATTTTTCCAAAGCCGATTCTGCCTGACCTTCTTTTAAGATCAGTGATAAAAACAGTTTCCAGAAAATTCTGTTTTCAAATACCATGCGGAATGTTTCCCTGATGAAATAATAGAATTCACTGTCTGTTAAAACACCATCGTGGTTTTGATCGAAATGAGCGTAAACAGAGTCGAACCCTGTTTTAATGATTGAATCCAGAATCTCCTGTTTGCTTTTAAAATAATTATAAGCCAGTCCTTTTGAGATGCCGGCCTTTTGAGCAACCTGGCTCATTGATGTGGCGTCAAATCCTTTTTTCGCAAAAAGTTCCAGGGCAGTCTCCATTATCAGCTTCTTTTTCTGCTCCCTGATTTTCTCAAATTGTTCTGTACTTCTGGGCATTTCTTAAGATATTTAAATTATTAATGACTGAACGGTTGGTCAAATATACAACAGAAAAATAAAGAAGTCAATAATTATTGTGTAAAAAATGATTAAATGGTCAGTCAAAAAATATGGAATATAAAAAATTGCAAAAAACACTTGACCCGTTTCGTTTATAATTACAGAACTTTTATCTTTACGTCTTTCTAATCAAATAATCTATATTACAGAAGTATAATGAATTCTAACAGAAGAAGGTTTATAAAAAATTCAGCATTAGCGACTGCAGCCATAGGGTCTATACCCATGTTCATGGAGGCCTGTGCTTCTTCCGGAGAGAGGATAGGTGTTGCCTTAATAGGCTGTAGAAGTATGGGTTTCAGTAATTTAAAAAGTTTTTTATCGAAGGACAACAATGTAGATTGTGTTGCTTTATGTGATGTTGATTCCAATATTTTGGAATCGAAGGCTTCGGAGGTTGAAAAGATGACAGGTAAGCGTCCTGTTCTTTATTCCGATTTCAGGAAGGTACTCGACAATAAAGAGGTTGATGCTGTCATTATAGGAACACCGGATCACTGGCATGCCTATATGATGATTGCTGCATTGGATGCCGGTAAGCATGTTTATGTTGAAAAGCCAATGGCGCACAGTATAGAAGAGTGTCATACCATGGTTAAAGCGTCTCAAAAGCATCCATCCCTTGGGGTACAGGTTGGGATGTGGCAGAGAAGTTCAAAACATTGGTTTGAGGCGGCCGATATTGTAAAGTCCGGACAACTCGGAGATGTTCATTTGGTAAAAGCCTGGATATATAAAGGTTATGATAAGCCTTATCCGGCCATTGAAGATTCAGAAGCTCCCTCCTATGTTGATTATGATATGTGGCTTGGTCCTGCACCCGTAAGACCTTTCAATGCCAACAGGTTTCACTACAATTTCAGATGGTGGTGGGATTATGCAGGAGGAGCTATGACTGACTGGGGAGTGCATCTGCTGGATTTTGCCCTCTATGCGATGGATGCTGACAAACCTGATTCTGTCTCTCCCGGAGGTGGCATTTTCTATCATGATAAAGGTGCAATAGAAACTCCTGATATACAGCAGGCCCTTTACAATTATCCTACTCATATAATGATGTGGGAATGTGGCTTAAATCCAGGTATCGGACCTTACAGGAACGGACACGGAATATCATTTGTCGGGCAGAAAGGGACGCTGGTTGTGGACCGTGGAGGCTGGGAAACAATACCCGACAGGAGCGACGAAAAGAAAGGCCCTTTCTTCGAAGGAGTTAAACAAAAAAATTATGGTGATGGACTGAATGAACATGTAAAAAATTTTCTCAATTTTATCAGAAAGGGTGAAGCTCTAAACGCTCCGGTTGAAGTAGGTGTAAAAACTGCTATTATTTCAGAATTGGGCAATATTGCCTATCGTTACGGTAAAATTATTCATTGGGACCATGTAAATAACAAGATAGCAGAGGATGACGCAGATAAGATGACAAGGCTCAACTATAATGAAAAATGGGAACTGCCGAATATCTGAAAACATTAGCAGTTTGCTCTGTTATAAGCATAAATTAAGTTCCAAAGAATGTTTTCAAATGTAAATTTTATTAATTTTGTGTTTGTTATCAGAGTTCAGTATTGATTTAGGCAGACCTTATTCTGCTATAAATAATAAAGTTATAATGATTTTTTAAATTTGATGCGGGAGTAGCTCAGTGGTAGAGCATCAGCTTCCCAAGCTGAGGGTCGCGGGTTCGACCCCCGTTTCCCGCTCACTAAAAATGAATAACAAAGCTGTTTTTCCGGGAAAATATATTCAGGGGCAGAGGGCTTTGCATGAATTACCTGAATTAGTTAAATTGTTTGGCAGCAACGGTTTAATATTAGCTTCGCCGACAGTAAAGGACAAAATTCTTCCTTCTTACGGAACAGATACTATCTCAGGGCAAATCCCTTCAGAAATTTTCAGGGGGGAATGTTGCGAAGATGAACTGAACCGCATTACTCATCTCATTCGGAATGATAAAATTGATGTTATTATAGGAATGGGTGGGGGTAAAACTATAGACACTGCTAAAATAGCAGCTGACAGGGCAAATATTCCTGTTATAATTGTTCCTACAATTGCTTCAACAGATGCACCCTGCAGCGGTTGTGCCGTCACTTATACCTCTGATGGCATTTTTGAAAAAGTCCATTACCAAAAAAGTAATCCTGCCATTGTTCTGGTAGATATGAATATTATTGCAGATTCACCTACGCGCCTTCTGGTAGCCGGAATGGGGGATGCTTTAGCTACATGGTTTGAAGCCAGATCCTGTGAGCGAACCAAATCAATGAATGAATGTGGTGGTCATAGTACTTTGGCCGGACTGAATATAGCAAAACTGTGTTACGATACCATTTTAAAATATGGAACTGCTGCAAAACTGTCCAGCCAGGAGCATATTATTACACCGGCATTAAATTATGTAACAGAAGCAAACATTTTACTCAGTGGAATCGGATTTGAAAGCAGTGGCCTGGCTACAGCCCATGCCATTCATAACGGACTTACGGCACTTAAGGAGACTCATGCTTATTATCATGGAGAAAAAGTAGCCTTTGGAGTTTTAACCGGGCTTCATCTTAATGAAAGCCTGCCTGAAGAGGTGGAAACTATTTATACTTTTTGCAATCAGGTTAATTTGCCGACTACTTTTTCTGATATCGGGCTAAAACAAGCAAACCATGAGGATCTGATGAAAGTGGCTGAAAAAGCATGTGCACCTGATCAGTCAATTCATCATGAAGCCGGTGAAATGTATCCCGAAAAAGTTCTTCATGCTATGATGATGGCAGATGCCTGTGGCCGCAAAAAACAAGATCAAATCAAAAACAGAATTATCTGAGAAATGCCTTCAGAAATTTAACTCTTCAAGTCTTTCCGGAATATTTAAGATTGTCAGGCAGAATACTAAAAACAAAAAAGGTTGATGTAAATCAACCTTTCATTATAATTCAGGATGAATTTATTTTATAAACACCTTACAATATTGTGGTTAGTTTGAAGCTTGTATAGATTCTTATTCAGTAAATTTTTTATACCACAGGAATGACCCCTTGTTATAAAATTCATTTTGAAGTTCAGGTTTATTAGATTGTTCTTCTACTGTTAAAGGATGATAAGGAACAAGCAGATCCTTTCCCGGCACCCAGTTTGCAGGAGTGAATAATTTAGTCTCCTGAGCAGTTTGTAATGCCTGCACGGTCCTGACAAGCTCTTCCATATTCCGTCCAATAGCCATCGGATAAAAGTAAGTAGCTTCAACTACATTGTCGGGATTAATTATAAATACCCCCCTTACATCCCTTGTCGTGCTGACAGGAGCGTGTAACATTCCGTAAAGTTTTGAAATTTCCGCTTTTGCATCATCAATAAACGGAAATTTAATTTTTACGGGCATGGGTTCAGTACTTAAAATATCTTCCATGGATTCTTTCCATAGCTGATGGAGTTCCTTTGTGTCAGTTGACAAAATAGCAACCTTAATTCCCAGTTTGTCTAACTGATTTTGCATTTTGGATAATTCCAGAATTTCTGAGGTACATACCGGAGTAAAATCCCTTGGATGACTGAATAATACTTTCCATTTTCTGCCGAAATCCTCAGGAAATCTAAGGTCTCCGTTAGTAGTTTCAGCAGTGAAAGATGGAGCTTTAGATCCTATAAGCGGTATAGTTGGCTTATCTTTTGTTTGAGCTGATAAGTAACTTACACTTAGTAATAAAATCAGTGATAAAAATACTGTTCTTTTCATGGCATTAAATTAAAATCATTATTAATTAACATTTTCAAAACAAATTAAATACTTACATGTTTAAAGACCTTTATATCTTTTAACAATAATTAACTAAATTTTTTTTCTTTAAATTGTCTAAAACTTAATGGATAAGAATAATACTATATGTTGATTATTAGATGTTTATATGAATTGCGATTAATTTTATTAAATCTAATTTCAGTTTCAATTTACATCCTGATATGTTCACCAGCCAGCTTTCCGTTATATTTCCCCTTTTCTATGACTACATTACCATTTATCAGCAGGTACACAATTCCCTCACTATACTGATGAGGATATGAAAATGTAGCTATATCCCTTATGGTTTCAGGATCAAAAATAACTATATCCGCTTTATGGCCTGTTTTAATATAACCACGGTCTTGCAGGCCTATCATTTTTGCAGGTAATGATGTAGCAGCCCTTATAGCATGTTCCATACTAATAATTTTATCCTCTATAACATATTTTCTTATTTTCCGGGTAAATGCCCCGTAATTTCTTGGATGGGGTTTGCTGTCTTCAGGCTTGAAAATATGTCCGTCAGAGCAGGTCATTACATAATCTTTTTTCATAAAATTAATGACATCTGATTCTTTCATATTAAATGATACTACACTTGGATTGCCATTTAATAGCAGATCAATCGCTGCTTCAACAACAGACATATTTTTAATATTGCTTATTTCAGAGAAGTTTTTACCGTCCAGGCTTCTGTCATGATTGTATGAGGCAATTATAAGGCCTTCAGGCCCTCCTGCACGATCGAAGTTTACTGTTATTTCTTTTTTTATTTGAGGCAGGAGTTCAGTATCCTGCAAGCGTTCTTTCATTTTCCCGTCTGCAAGTACCCGGGCTGGTAGCAATACAGCTGCGAGGCTTGTGCTTGAGGCATTGTAAGGGTACTGGTCTGCAAAAATGTTAATTCCATTTTCTTTAGCTTCTTCTATCATTTTGCATATTTCTTCGGATATCCCCCACAATGGAGCTCCTGCTTTGATATGTGAAATCTGAACTTTAATCCCTGTTTGCCCACCTATTGATATAGCCTCTCTTACAGCTTCCTTCAGGCCAACCGAATAATTACTTTCATCCCTTATATGCGTAGCATAAATTCCGCCATACTCTTTTGCCACTTTAGTCAATTCAACTACCTCATCTGTTGACGAGTATGCCCCAGGGGTATACCAGAGCCCGGTTGAAAATCCGGCTGCTCCTTCCTCCATTCCTTTTTTCAGCATCTCTTTCATTCTCTCCAGCTCTTCATCTGTAGGTTTTCTGTCTTCCATCCCCATAACTTCACGCCGTATGGTATTATGACCAACCAGATGAATTATATTCGTTCCCGTACCGATTGAATCGAGCTTTTTGAAAAATCTGTCAACTTCATAAGTCCCGCCTCCGCAATTTCCCGTAACAACAGAAGTGACCCCCTGCATGAGATAATTCCTGACATCGTTCATGCCCTCTTTTAATAATTCTGAATCGCAATGTGTATGGATATCTATAAATCCGGGAGCTACTATCATCTTGCCCGCATCTATTAACAAACTCTCTTTCGGTTTAATTTTTTCAGCTATCTTTATTATTGAGCCGTCCTTTATACCAATGTCAGCACTGACAGCAGCTGTTCCTGATCCGTCATAAACAGTGCCGTTTTGTATCACCAGGTCATAGCGTCCTGATGAACATTGATAAAACAGCAGAACAATAAAGATGGGGATTGACAAACTTACAGACTTTACTTTTTTCATTGGTTTAAAATTTTATAATTAATGAACCCTTTTAAATTGCAATCTTGTTCTATATTTGCTGTTACTGTATAAATACTGCTTACTGTATTTATTTTTACATAAATAACAAAATTAAAAATAAGCATTTATGTCGATTATTAAATTAAAAAAACACAACTTTTTTTATATTTTGGGGATCAGTTCCGGAATAATAGTGATTGCTTTGTTTTCATTGATTTCGTGCAGTCCTGAGTCAAAAAAATCCTCTGATAGTTCTATGTTGCTAGGTATAGCAGAAGTGAACTATACACCTTCAGTGGGGCTTGACCTTGTAGGCAATTACCGTGGTGATGATTATGCATCGCGGGGAATACATGACCCACTTTATGCAAGAGCCATTGTTGTAGTTGATGCAGAAGGCAATAAAGCTGCGATCCTGTCGGTGGATATTTGCAAATTAGGCAAAGAATCTGTGGATTTGATGAGGGGTTTTATCTCCTCACAGGTAGACATCAAACCGGAGAATATAATGATCCATGCCACTCACACTCACAGTGGTCCCAAGTCTGAGCCGGATGCACCTGAAGCGCAGGATTATCTTAGAAAAGCTGCAAGCGCTGTGGTCAAAGCACATGAGAATATGAAACCTACATTGATCTCTGCAGGATGTATAGAAGAAAATAATGCTTCATTTGTCAGGCGCCTCAAATATAGTGACGGCACTACCCGGATGGTATGGGAAAACCTTGATCCTGATAAAGTCGTTGAGGTTCTTGGGACGAAAGACCCGGAATTGATCACTCTTTCATTTGAACAGGAAGGAGAAACTGTCGGCGCTATGGTTAATTTCGGATGCCATGCAACGAATCTTACTGGTAGTAACTGGCTCTATTCTGCAGATTATCCCGGATACATAGCACAATCCCTGAAGAGGGTAAAGGGAAATGATTTTATTCCCATGTTTGTAAACGGTTGTTGTGGCAATGTGACTCAGATTGACTACAAGGTTGGTTTCATAAGTACATACCAGGAATGTCAGCGTCAGGGACAGATGCTGGGGCTGGATGCTCTTGCTGCCATAAATGACCAGTCTTCCGTTAACTGTAACAAAGTGATTGTGTCAAGACAAATGGTGCCTGTTAAAAGGATGTCCATCAGTGATGAACAGCTTGCATGGGCTGAAGAGATAAAGAGAAAAGTTGAGAAAGAGGGTATGCCTCCCCTTCAGCAGGATGGAATACCGGATGCAACTTACGCTTTGCGATGGATAGAAATGCGGGAGAGTCAAAATGTTATTGATAGTCTTGAAGTTATGGTAATAAGTCTGGGAGACATCGCATTTGTAGGATTACCAGGGGAAATTTTTGCTGAATTTGGTACTTTGATTAAAAAAGAATCTCCATTTAAAGCTACTGTGGTAATGGGTCTTACAAATGACGCACGTGCTTATTTCCCGACAAAAGAGGCGTTCACGCAGGGGCCTGAAGGATTTACTCCTATGATTACTGGTTATGAAACTACACCGGGAACTACAAGATATGAGATCGGTGCAGGGGAAAAACTGGCTGAATCGGCAATCTCACAGTTAAAGAATATTTTTTGAAACTGATTGTAATCATGTGATCATTAGCTGGCTGTTGGCTTTAACTGACACTTATTTGACAAATAATATACCGGATTTTTTGTTAAAAAGATTATAAAATTTTCAGTCAATGCTGTTTTCAATTGACTAATATTTTTATTTTTAGCCAAATTATAAAAACAATGGTAAACTGGTTAAATTGTAATATGCAAAACAACGACTACAATTGATCAGGATAATAAAGGCAAACAGTATTATATAATCAGTGATAGTATTAACTTAATTTATAAATGCTTATGAACTGTAATTGGTTGTTTTTACGTGGAATTTTGTTGATTCTGGCTAGTTTTTGTGCCGTAGTTTTTTTGTCGGCACAGCAATCGACCGGATCTGTTAGTGATATTGACGGCAATAGTTACAAAACTGTTACTATTGGCCGGCAGGAATGGATGGCTGAAAATTTAAAAGTTATTAAGTTAAATGATGGCACTGAGATTCCTCATGTTACTGAAATGGCTAAATGGACAAGGGTAACTGATCCTGCATATTGCTGGTATGATAATGATGAGGCAAATAAGAATACATATGGAGCTCTCTATAACTGGCTTGCCGTTAATACCGGTAAGTTATGCCCTGCCGGTTGGCGGGTCCCGGATAATTCAGACTGGGATGCACTAACAAATTATCTGGGTGGTTCAGATACTGCCGGAGGCAAGTTAAAAACACAGGGTACAAGTCTTTGGAACTCTCCAAATACAGGAGCTACTGATGAAACTGGCTTTTCTGCAATTCCCGGAGGTTATCGTTACGGACAGTACTGGGGACGTGGAACTTATTTTGAAAAAGGTCTTAACAGTTATTTTTGGTCTGCCAGTGAATGCACAGCTACCCATGCATGGAGCCGTACAATTCATGCACACAATACTAAAGTATACCGGAGTTTTTTCACGAAAAATAAAGGGTTTAGTGTCAGATGTATTAAGGATAAATAAAATATAAAATGAAAGAATTGATTTATATGAAAAGGAATATCTGGATTTTATCGCTGGCAATTACAGGGATAATTATATTATCTTCAAGTTGTTTAACCACTAAAGGTCCTATAAGGGATATTGACGGCAATGCATACACATCCGTAAAAATTGGTGATCAGGAGTGGCTCCGTGAGAACCTTAAAACGACACGATATAATGACGGGACTCCCATACCAAATGTAACTGATGTCACAGAGTGGAGACATATAGATGCCCCGGCATATGTCTGGTACGGAAATGATATATCAAATAAAGAGATTTATGGTGCCCTTTATAACTGGCATGCCCCGGGCAGCAGGCCTGATATATGTCCTCCCGGGTGGCGGGTGCCCACTGATGAAGACTGGAAGAAACTTGAAGGTTACCTGGGGATGACACCTGATCAGATAGAGGGTGTTGCCATGAGAGGTACCGATCAGGGGGGCAAACTTAAAGAAGCCGGTAATGTGCATTGGGCCGGTGACAATGTCGGGGCAACTAATGAGGCAGGCCTGACATTGGTGCCCGGTGGCAGGATCGAAAGTAACGGATTATTTGGCGGTCTTACTACAGGGGCTACATTCTGGACTGCAACAGAGACATCAGTCTCATGTGCCTATTACAGGCATTTTGCTACAGGAAGCGCCCAAATAGGCAGAAATCCTAACGGAGAGAAGAAATTCGGACTGGCAGTCAGATGTATAAAAAAGTAATTTACTAAATATTAGCCGGGAAAACACATCAAAAAATTAAAGTAATGAATATTAGTCTTGTTGATTTATTAATTGTAATTGCATATATTTTAGCTGTTATAGGTTATGGAATTTGGAAGTCCAGGAATGTAAAGGATAATGAAGGATTTTTAGTTGCAGGCCGCAGTCTTGGCCTTTTCATTTTGGTAGCTACTGTTGTTATGACAGAGTTCAACACCGCAACAATGGTGGGGTATTCAAGTTTTGGCTATCAGGCGGGAATGTATGCGCAGCTGATCTTGTTTGCAATGTTTCTGGGTTTTATATGTTACACATTTGTAGTTGCTAAAAGATGGAAAAGGATAAATGCAACATCTATAATTGAGTTGTTTGAGATAAGGTATAACAAGAGTTACAGACTTCTAACCACTTTTATGATAGTCTCACTGCTCCTTTTTTTCTCACCGGCTTACCTTAGGGCTGTGGGCCTTATCTTCGCATCCAGCCTTGGATTGTCATTGGAGGCAACGGTTATAATCATCTCATTAACCGTGTTAATATTTAGTATTGTCGGGGGGCTTACTGCAGTTGCCCATACAAATACCCTTTCATTTATTGTTACCATCATAGCCTTACCACTGATGTGGTATTTTACAAGGTCAAATGCTATTGAACTGGGAGGACTGGATCAGGTTTTTGAACCTAAATACCTTACAGTTAATCCTATAGGAATGTGGAATGATCCTGCTATGCCGTTCAGTTTTATATTATCAACCTATGTTTTACTGTTTTTAATTTATATGCAGGCACCTTGGTATGCTCAACTTATGACTGCAGCAAAAAGTGAGAAGATCGCTTATGCAAGTATGGGTATAGGAGCAATACTGATTGTCGTTTTGTATGGTCTGGCTGTTCAGGTGGCAGCATATGTGAGAATTGGATTTCCCGACCTGTCTGACCCCCAACTTTCACTGGCTATGGCTATCAATAACTGGGTACCGGTAGGAGTTACCGGTCTTATGCTGGCAGTCATCCTGGCAATAGGACAGACAACCATGGGAACTATCTGGAATAATATGGTGTCGATAACTTCGAATGATATTTATAAGCGCATAATTGACCCAAATGTGTCGGATAAAAAATTGTTGCGTTTTTCCAGGCTGACAACCCTCGCGATTGCAATATTTACAATAATTGTTTCAATTACAATTGTAGACCAGGTTATAAATACTCTTTTTGTCGGTAACCTGATAATGGCTTCACTCTTTTTCCCCGCATTGGGAGGATTCCTCTGGTGGAGAACAGGTGAAAAAGCTGTATGGATTACAACGATAATATCTATCGTAACAGGATTCTTACTCCTTTTCATTATTAACAGAACAGAAGGATATGACTTGAATGACTGGATGTTTTATTATTATGTCATTATCTGCCCGCTGGTTGTCCTGCTTGGAATAATTCTTTCAATTTTTGAAAAACCTACAGAAAAGTTTAAAGAAAAAAGAGTCAAATTTTTCGACAAGGTGGGAGCCCCGTGGTTTGGTAAGAATGAATACCTGGAGTATAAAAGGTTGAATCAATGATCCGGTTATAATTGCAAATAACTGACCAAAGAACGATAGCTGTAATTTAAACAGACAGGAGTAGCCTTTTTATTCTATTACTCTTTTTCAGCTTAAAAATCAATGCGTTTAACGGGGGATTATTAGTTTTTTTATTATAACTTTATCTGTTGATATTATTTGTAATTTTAAGATAAGGCGGATTGAGGAGCCTAAAGTAGAAGAGGAGGGGGAAGTGAATATTTTTATTCAACCGTCGGTTAAAACCGACGGCAAAGGATAAGGTGCTGATGTAAGCAGCCAATTGGTTCATTTCTCTATACCTTTTCCGTCCGTTCTAACGAACGGATTAAGAACAAAGAATAACGCTTCGATGAAGCAGATAAAATAGTTCATTGCCATATCCTTTGCCGTTCGTTTTAACAAACGGATTAAGAACAAAGAATAAGGTGCTGATGTAAGCAGCCAATTAGTTCATTACCATATCCTTTGCCGTTCACTTCAGTGAACGGATTAGAATATAAATAATTGATTAATAATTGTTTAACTAAGTAATATTTGTATGAATAAAAAAGATTTATCAAGAAGGAAGTTCATTACTGTTGTTTCTGCAGGATCAGTAGGGATGGCCGCTGCAGCTGCTGTTCCTGCATTTGGAAATATTACTAAAATTAACAGTAGTGCACAGAAACTTGCTGTTCTTGGAGGGCAGCCTGTGAGGGTTAACAAGAGCTGGCCTGATTGGCCTTATATCGATGAAAAGGTTGTCGAATCAATTGAAAAGACGACCCGAAGCGGTATATGGTGCCGTATACAGTCGGCAACAGGAACTGTTCCGACTTTTGAAAAAGTGTATGCAGAGCTTATGGAGGCTAAGTTTTGTGTTGCTGTGGGATCGGGAACACAGGCTTTGCATACTGCTGTTGAAGCACTCGGGATTGGTCCGGGTGATGAGGTTATTACATCACCATATACTGATCCCGGAACAATAGCTGCTATTTTATCTGCCCGTGCCCTTCCGGTACTGGCTGATCTTGACCCTGATTCTTATCAGCTTGACCCTGATGATGTTGAACGTCGCATTAATGAGAATACAAAAGCCATTATGCCAGTTCATATGATGGGACAACCGGTAGATATGGACAGGATCATGGCAATTGCAAAAAAGCATAACTTATTTGTCATAGAAGATGCATGCCAGGCCCACCTTGCAAGACACAGGGGTAAGGTGCTGGGAACCATTGGTTCAATGGGATGCTTCAGCTTCCAGACTAGCAAAACGATTTCTTGCGGCGAGGGAGGGGCTATAATTGGTGATGATGAAGAACTGATGGATATCTGCTACACAGTGCAGAACCATGGTACCTCCCGTAAAGGCCGTACAGAAAGAATAGGCCCCAAATACCGTATGAATGAGTTCGAGGCCGCTATTCTTCTGGGACAGATGGCCGGTGTAAAAGAACGTTTTGAAAGACGAAATGCAAATGCTAACTATCTGTCAGAAAGGTTAAAAGGATTTCCCGGTGTTGTGCCGCAAAAACTTTATGACGGAACAGAAAGTGGTTCTTTCTACCTTTATCCTATGACTTACAATAAGGAGCATTTTAATAACCTTGACAGAGATACTTTTTTGAAAGTCCTTGCTGCAGAAGGTGTCGGATTGAGTGGTTATATTAAAAACGGACTGCACAGAGAACCATGGATAGATACAATTATCAACCAAAAGATGTACCAAAAAATGTACTCTCCGGCAAGGCTCCGTGAGTTTAAAGAAGGTATGAACCTGCCTATGTGTGACCAGGTTTGCCAAGATATGCTTATGCTTTGGGCATCTGGTCCACTATTGGGAACCAAAGAGGATATGGATGATGTGATAAATGCTATCATGAAAATTTATGAAAATCGTGATCAGCTGAAATCATTGAAAGTGTAAGTATTGCAAAATTATATTTAATTGTTTATAACCGATTTACCTTTGACCGGCCAATACTATTTATATAAACCGGTCAGAGGTTTTGATATTTTTAATATAGTTTGATAATTATGGGTAGTATATTAAAAAGGATTTCTTTTATATTCCTGTTTGCATTTCATCTCTTCTGTTTTACCATACCAACAAGTGACTTAAAAGGTCAGAATAGTGATACAAAAGTGTATTTGTCGGTATTTGATGTTGATGCAACACCACCTGCAGGAAGCCCGCTTACATATCAGGAGATGCTTAATTCATGGGACCTTCAGTTAAAGGCCAGGGGAATAGTAATAACCGGTGCAGGGAAGCCGGTGGTTTTACTGGCTGTCGACTGGATTGGAATATCTAATGAAAGCCAGGATGAATTTAAAAAAGCCCTGGCAGATGCCGCCGGTACTTCACCCGAAAGGGTTGCAGTGCATACCCTGCATCAGCATGATACACCCATATGTGACTTTAGTGCAGAAAAAATCCTTGAGCAGGCTGGAGTGAACCCCGGATGTTTCGATGGTAATTTTGCCCGGAAGCTAATCTCTAACCTTAGTTCTGCAGTTAAGAAATCCATGGAATCACAAAGGACAGTTACGCATATCTCATTCGGTGAAGCGCCTGTTTACAAGGTGGCATCAAACCGAAGAATAATAAATGACCTGGGTAAAGTGGAATCAATGAGAGGTTCCTCCTGCAGGGACTCTTTTTTGATAGCTCAACCTGAAGGGGTAATTGATTCAATGGTATCTGTTATTAGCTTCTGGGATGAAGAAATGCCAATTGCTGTTTTGAGTTTTTATGCTACTCATCCACAAAGCTACTATTTAACGGGCATTGCAAATCCTGATTTTCCGGGTATTGCGCGTTTTTACCGACAGCTTCAGGTACCTGATGCGTTGCATGTGCATTTTAACGGAGCAGGTGGAAATATTGCTGCAGGAAAATATAATGATGGTTCAAAGGAAATTAGGGGTATCCTCGCAAACCGACTGGCTGACGGAATGGAAAGGGCATGGGAAGGAAGTAAAAAGGTTAGGATATCAGGGAACGAGGTAGACTGGGAAACTATAGGAGTCACCCTTCCTGTTGCTGATAACCTGGAGGAAATTGAAGTTAAGATGAAAGAACCTGATCTTCCTTTTAATTATTTATCTAATAATATGGGTAAACTGGCTTGGTATAAAAGACAGTTGGAAGGTAAAAAGACCGATATCTCCTGTTTGAGTATTGGCGATGTTAGGTTGCTTTTAATGCCCGGTGAATTGTTTGTGGAATACCAGCTGGCAGCAAAAGCCATGAGACCCGATCTTTTCGTGGCAATGGCTGCATATGGTGATTACGGGCCATTCTATATTGGTACTGAAGAAGCCTATAAACAGGGGGGGTATGAAATTGCTACCAGCCCTGTTACCGGAGAAGCAGAGAAGGTACTGATGGAAGGGATTGCCAGGCTATTGAGAGCAGAATGAGCAAATGTTTTAGTGTTTCACGTTTTAATGTTTCAGTGTTTTAGTGTT
>CAZJGI010000019.1:0-5394 GCA_964545315.1 uncultured Prolixibacteraceae bacterium | reverse complement strand
TAATGAAAATGAGGAATTAGGTCTTGATTCGATAATAATGTTTAGTTATGATTATAAATTGGCAATTACAAGGTAGATTAACATTTATTTGTGTGCTATTATGCATTGGATTTATTTACCCTGTATATTCACAAGATTCTGAAAAAGTAAAGACATTACGTTGGGGCAAAGTGTACACGGAAGGTAATAAAACCATAATCACTGTATTTAGAACTGTTCCTTATTGGGACTCAAAAGATGGGTATAACGAATTTAAGGTTTACCGCGTCCTTTGTGATGATTTCACATTCAACACCGATTACCAGGAGTATTTCTATGGAATGGATTATAAAGAATCAGATTGTATATATCAGGGAAGCCTTGAGTCTGTGCTGGGGGTTAAATTTATATTTGAAGATACAAAAGTAGAGAAAGGCACGGTATATGCTTACTGGATCGCAACACCACAGGGTACACCTGTAGGACCGTTGCCGGTTAAAGTCAGAGATACGGAAGTGTGGTGGCCATATAAGAAAGTCCTGGACCGTATTACCGGGTTGAGGGATAAATACCCGGAGTATGTAACCACAGATACAATAGGATATAGCGTAAACATGAGGCCTCTTATTGGCTTGCAGGCAGGTAAAGGCCCTGTAGCCATTGCTCTTGTTGGGGCTGTTCATGCTGGTGAGTCAGGCCCGGAATTAATAATTCCCATAATAGAAAAAATACTCAGGGAGAATATCAGTGAATTAAATGAGATTTCTCTTGTTGCGCTACCATCGGTAAATTGTGATAACCGTGAAAAATTGACTCTTGGTAATCCCTGGTATCTGAGAAGAAATGCAAATGGGGTCGATTTGAACCGGAATTTTCCGGCAGAATGGACAGTAGTAGATTCTGTGTATAATTATTTTACTTCTGACCCTGATGGATTGACCTATCAGGGACCATTTCCCGGAAGCGAATCCGAAACGATGGCGACTATGCGTTTCTTGAAAAAATTCAGACCAAAAGCTGTTTTTTCACTCCATCATCTGGCAGGTATTTGCGGCGAAACATTACTGGTGTCAAGGACTGCAAAAAACGATAAAAAATATATCGATCTTTGTAATCAATATGCAAAATTGTTTTGGGAAGGTATCGATCCACAACTAGTTGAAAACAGACAAGTATCACCAGTGTGTTCACCAGGAAGTTTGGCAACATGGTGTTACCTGGAATTGGGAATCCCGGCGTATGACATTGAAGGTCCCGTTAACAAAGACGATGCAAAAAAGACTGTAGTGGATAAAACAGATATACAGCTGTTAACAAAATACAGGGAAAGACTGTATAGTGGTTTAGTAAATTTGCTATATACAATCAATAATGAATAAGCTGGTTTAGCTTGCATCACTTTAGTAATTTAAAAATTTAAGAATCTTTTTTAAAGTGTAATCTTATGACCCTGTTGGATTATGTTGACGGCTATAAACTTAAGAATAATTTATGCAAAGCTTTATATAAGGTATTTAAAAAAATGAAAAAGATCTTGTTACCGGCATTTCCAAAGATCATCTTTGGATTGATAATATCATTACAATTGTCCTCGCTGATGGTACATTCACAAACCAAACCTGTACTTTTCTATTCGACTTCCGATAAAAAAGAAATTTTACTTCAGGATATTGCTGGATGGGAAAATCAACGGTGGAAAATTATCGGCCGTATGGAGGAGGTGATGGGCAAACTTCCTGAAAGAACAGGGGAAGTGGGAAATGACATCAGAATTACAGAGGAATCAAAACAGGAAGGTTATACCAGGTATACAATTAATTTCAGGGCATATGAGAAAGAGAGGGTTTTTGCATATCTGTATATTCCTCACAGGAAAGGGATAAATGGTAAGCTACCTGCAATGATCGCACTACATCCGACAGGTGCACTGGGGAAGAAAATTGTTGATGGTGAGGGGCTTGCAAACAGGGGTTATGCCAGGGAGCTTGCTGAAAGAGGTTATATAGTTATTGCACCGGATTATCCCGGTTTCGGTGATTTAGCGGATTTCAATTTTGAAAAGGCCCGTTATGAATCGGGTACCATGGCAGGTATTTATTATCATATGAGATGTATTGACCTGCTCTTAGAGCGAGATGATGTTGATCCTGAGAGGATTGGGGTGATTGGCCACAGCCTGGGAGGGCATAATGCTATGTTTCTTGGGGCATTTGATAATCGTGTTAAAGTGATTGTCACCAGTTGCGGATGGACCCAGTTTGAGTATTATGATGTTGGCGAAACTGCCGTTAAGAGGTATGGAGGCAGGCTGGGCCCATGGGCACAGGACCGATATATGCCTCTTATCAGGGATAAATATATGCTTGATGGTGATAAGATACCTTTTAATTTTCATGAGATAATCGCTCTTTTCGCTCCAAGGGCTTTCTTTTCAAACTCACCAATGAATGATGCCAATTTCAATGTAAATGGCGTAATGAAGGGAATGTCTGAAGCTCAGAAAATTTATTCTTTGCTAAATGTCCCGGATCAGACAGAGATACATTATCCTGAGGCAGAACATGATTTTCCACCTGCTATCCGTCTGAAGGCGTATGCTTTTATAGATAAAATATTGGAGCATGTCCCATCCCCCCATGATGTGAAATAAAAAAGCTCCCGATAAAGGGATCAAGGGCAGTGCAGGTAAATATGGGGGAGTGGGGTGTATTTGCTCCTTATCCGTCGGTTGAAACCGACGGCAAAGGATAAGGTTCTGGTCAAAGCAGGTAATTTGTTCATTGCTTTATCCTTTGCCGTTCATTTTAACGAACGGATCAAGAATAAAGGATAAGATGCTAATGTAAGCAGCCTATTAGTTCAAAGCCTTATCCTTTGCCGTTCACTTCAGTGAACGGATCTAAAAACCAAAAAAAAGAATAATTTTAATTTTTGGAAACAGAAATGATTTTTAACATTTTTGTTCCGGTAGTGTTTTTTTTTAATTAATTTGTCATTCCCTCCGGGAGGTGGGTTAGATAAAATTTACAACTTTTAAAATAATTAATAGTATTCATTATACGCTATTAGTAATCAATAATTTAATATTCAGTTACAAATGAAAACATTACTAAACCAACAATTTTTCATTATTACTTTTTTTATTTCAGTTTTACTTGTTACAATGGGTTGCAGCAACTCGTCCGATATAGAAATTGACGATCCCAGGGTTGAATACCTAAAGAACCCAATGGGAGTTGATATACCACAACCGATATTCTCCTGGAAGCTATCTTCACCCAGGCGGGGAATAACACAACAGGCTTTTCAAATTATAGTGTCTGAATCAGCAGGTGATTTTAAAAATGCAGACAAGATAATCTGGGATTCAGGGAAAATCAATTCAGGAGATACATATAATATAATATATGAAGGAAAACCATTGAAAGGTAACCATAAATATTACTGGCAGGTCAGGGTGTGGAATGATGTTGAAAAATATATTTCAAATCAGCCGGCATGGTTTCACACCGGGATCATAGATAGCAGGGAGTGGACTGCATCATGGATCACTATTCCGGAGGAGGTTGTATATAAAAGCCCCATGATTAGAAAGGAATTTAAAATTGACAAGAAAGTAAGTGAAGCATTTCTTTATGTTAGTGCAGCAGGCTTATATGAGCTTTCCCTTAACGGTGAAAAAGTTGGTGATCATGTTTTAGACCCGGCGATTACTGATTACCGGAAAACAGTTCTATATTCCACATTTGATGTTACGTCAATGTTGAAAAAGGGAATCAATGTTGCCGGGGCTTTTCTTGGTAACGGAGCCTGGAACCTTCGTAAGGCAGAAGGCCGATATAGCTGGGGTGGTGATAATTCATCATTGGGAAACCCTTCTTTTTTTATGCAGCTGATGATTAAATATTCTGATGGCAGCCGGGAAGTGGTAGTCACTGATAATTCCTGGAAATATTCTTATGGCCCTGTTACTTTCAATGGTCTTTATGGTGGGGAAGATTATGATTCAGCATTGGAGGAGGAGGGGTGGTTATCAGAAGGTTATGATGACAGCGATTGGAAAAGTACAATAGTTGATAAAGGGCCCGGAGGTAAACTTAAATCACAGTTAATGCCTCCGTTGAGGGTTACGGCAACAATAAAGCCGGTCAGGTCTGTTAACCCGGCACCTGGAGTATATCTATATGACCTGGGACAGAATATCGCAGGATGGTGGCGTGTAAAGGTATCGGACTCTGCCGGACAGACAATAAGGATAAGAGGATCCGAAACATTAAATGATTCACTTTTCTCTGAACCACTTAAAGAGGGGGATAAACTCAGCACAAAGCACAGGTATCATGCGCTGGTGTGGACTGATTATAAGCTCAAAGGACAAGATGATGAGGTTTATGAACCTCGCTTTTTCTATACAGGATATCGGTATATCGAGGTAAAAACCGGAGATGGTAAAGATCTTGAAAACCTGGAAGTGGAAGGTAGGGTAGTGCACTCAGACCTTGAACAAACAGGCAGGTTTGAGTCATCCGACTCATTAATAAACAGAATATACAGAGCAGCCCTATGGTCACAAAAAGGCAATCTGCACGGATATCCTACTGACTGTCCCCACAGGGAGAAAGGCGCTTATAATGGTGATGGACAGGTGATTGCGGAAACGTCAATGCATGATTTTCGCATGGAGACATTTTATAAGAAATGGATTAATGATATGAGGGACGGACAGGAAGAGAATGGTCGTATACCCAACACAACTCCTACACTTGTCGGAGGAATGGGAGGTGGGGTAGCATGGGGAAGTGCTTACATTCTCATTCCTTGGTGGATGTATAACTATTATGGAAACACTGAAGTGCTGAAAGAGCACTATCCTGCAATGAAAAAATACCTGTTATACCTGAGAAATCTGGGCAGTAATGACGAAAATCCGGAAGAGACTTATATAATAAATAATTTTTTGGGTTATTGGTATTCTTTGGGTGAATGGTGTTCACCGGGTAGGCATGATTGTCCGAATCATCCGGTAGTAAATACTTTTTATTACTATTATAACAGCTTGTTAATGACGCAAATTGCTGAATTATTGGGCTTTGATGATGATGCCTCGAACTTCAGGGCATTGTCCGACACCATTAAGCAGGAATTCAATAAGAAGTTTTTCAATCCTGAAACTGCCCTTTACGGTACTGATGAGACATATCAGACCTATCAGTTACTGGCTTTGAAAGGGGACATGGTACCTGAGGGGTACCGTGATAAAGTAGTTGAAACTATAATTGATGATATTAAAAACAGGGATTACCATCTAAATACAGGAATTATCGGAACAAAATACCTCTGGCCATTCCTGGTCAATGAAGGATTTGAAGATGTGGCTTTCAGGATAGCTACACAAACTACATATCCCGGTTATGG
>CAZJGI010000018.1:0-48964 GCA_964545315.1 uncultured Prolixibacteraceae bacterium | reverse complement strand
AACTTTTAATGCATTAAATCCTTTTATGACAGGTTTGCTTAGATAATAGAAGAACAGAAAGCCACCAATGCCTCCCGTCAGTACCGCAAATATGGCCTGCTCATATTCCAGTCCTATGAGCATCGCATATGGTAGTGTAAAAATATATTTTACGGCAGCCAGTAAAACTACATGAAGAATTTTTATTGCCATGGTATTTTTTGTCCAGCTAAAGAACGCACAACACTTCAAAATGTTTTATTCCCGCACAACATTTTTAGGATTTCCTTCCATAAATGACTTTAAGTTTTCTGCCGCAATTTCCATAAGCCTATTTCTGGACTCAGAAGTAGCCCATGCAATATGCGGGGTTATATAACAATTTCTGGCTGATACCAGCGGATTATCCCTGTCAGGAGGCTCTTTGGCAAGCACGTCCAGGCCTGCTCCGGCTATCCTTCCGGTGTTAAGGGCTTCTGCAAGGTCATATTCATCAATTAATGCCCCCCGACCGGTATTGACCAGGAAAACAGTTCGTTTCATCTTTTCTATTGAAACTTTATTGATGAATTTTTCATTTTCAGCAGTCAGGGGACAATTTATACTGATAAAGTCACTGGTTCTTAGCAGCTCGTCTAAATCAGTCCTGACAATTCCCCCTGGAGCAACTTTTTTGCTCCTGTTATTGAAAATTACTTTCATTCCGAACGCCAGTCCTATTTTTGCAACTGTACTTCCTATCTGTCCGAATCCTATAATCCCCAGTGTTTTCCCGGCTAGCTCGGTCTGTGGTGTCAAATGATAACTGAAATCCCTGCTTTTTGCCCATTCTCCCAATCTTACTGATGCAGCATGAGATGATACATTCTGTACAAAATTAAGTATATGTGAAAATACCATCTGTGCAACTGACTCAGTGCTGTATGAAGGAATATTTGTAACCACAATTCCTGCTTCATTTGCAGCTTTAATATCCACAACATTGTACCCCGTGGCAAGTATCCCGATAAATTTGAGTCCAGGCAACCGGGATATAACATCTTTATCTAAAATTACTTTATTTATGAAAACAGCATCAGCATTAGTTGACCGTTCCACTATTTTCTCAGGAGGTGTCCGGTCATAAACCGTACACTTGCCAAGTTTTTGTATCCTTTTCCAGTCAAGGTCACCGGGATTGAGGGCATATCCGTCAAGTATTACAATTTGCATCTGTTACTTTTTAACTCGCGAAAATAATAATTAAAAATAAGAAGAGTATTCTTAAAGGTAATGGTTTAAAAAATCATCAGGGCATTACAAGGAAATTCAATCTGGCAAGATATATGTAGTATCTCATTTTGATTATTAAAATAAATTGCGATATTTATCATGTAGTAAGATTCGGAATTATTTTTTATGAAATAAAACAGGGAATAAAAAATTGATAAAAGTAATTCTCTTTTAATCGGAGAGTTCATATTAATAAATAATTAATCATCATTATGAAGCTAATTAATAATTTACAAAAATTTATTTTGGTCATTGCTGCAATGCTGATCGTTCCATCGTGTGCTGTAAATCCGGTTACCGGTAAAAAGCAGCTTATGTTAATGTCAGAATCTCAGGAGGTTGCTATTGGGGCTCAATATGATCCGCAGGTTATGGCTACTTTTGGAGAATATCAGGATAAAGATTTGCTAATGTTTGTACAGGGCATCACTAAAGAGTTGGGAACCATTTCCCATCGTCCCAAACTGGAGTATCATATTAAGGTATTGGATTCTCCTGTAGTTAACGCTTTTGCTGTTCCGGGAGGATATATATACCTCACACGTGGCATACTTGCCCAGTTGAATAATGAGGCTGAGCTGATAGGAGTGATAGGCCATGAGATGGGACACATTACTGCAAGGCATTCTGCCAGTCAGCAGACTAAGCAACAGTTAGGTACCCTCTTGTTGATTGGGGGTATGATTGCTTCTGAGAAATTTGCACAAATGGCAGATTATGCTTTTCAGGGTATGCAGCTGTTGTTTTTAAAATTCAGCAGGGATGATGAACGACAGGCTGATCAGTTAGGGGCAGAATATTCATCACGAATCGGTTATGACGCCCATAAGATGGCTGATTTTTTTCAGGTTTTACAAAAAATGAACCTTTCAGAATCGGAGGGGGGAGTGCCCACTTTCATGTCAACCCATCCGGATCCGGGTGACCGTTATAATTCAGTAAACAGATATGCCTCTGAGTGGCAGCAGCAACTGGATTTTTCAACATGGAAGGTAAACTCAGAAAACTATCTCAAGCTTATTGATGGCATTGTCTATGGAGAGGACCCACGCCAGGGTTTTGTGGAGGGAAATACATTTTATCATCCTGACTTGAAATTCAGATTTTCATTTCCTTCAGGATGGCAACTTCAGAATTCGCCTATTCAGGTCAGTATGGCCCCTTCAGATGGAAATGCACTGGCAGTATTCGGCCTGGCTAATCAAAGTTCACTGCAGGAAGCTGCACAGGCAACCCTTCAACAGCTTCAGCTTAATGTTCAGCAAAGTACCAATACTACTGTAAACGGTTTGCCCGCTATAGCTGTCCTTTCAACCCAAACGATGCAGGACCAGTCTACAGGAGCAACAGCGACAAATGTAGTATTATCATATTTTATTGAGTATGACAAAAGGTTCTATGTTTTTCATGGAGTGTCAACTGAAGCAGGATTTGCCAGTTACCGTAACAGCCTGGAGGGAATAATGAAATCTTTCTCAAGGTTAACTGACAACTCAAAATTAAATGTTACACCTCAAAGGATATTGGTGAAAGCAGCTCCAAGAACAGCCACTCTTGCAAGTACTTTTAGCAGTTTGGGCGTTCCTCAGGGGATGATGGCAGAATTGGCGCTACTTAATAATATGGAACTGACAGATCAGGTAAAAGCAGGAAAACTGATTAAAATAGTTGGAAAATAGTTCAATGAAATCAATTCTTATATCTTAATATAAATCCGGATGCTTAAAGTTTTACTTTATCCTTTTTCAATAATTTACGGGATTATTGTTTTTTTTCGCAACCGTTTTTATGATTTAGGTATTCTAAAATCAAAAGATTTTGATGTACCTGTTATTTCTGTCGGTAATATTACTGTCGGAGGTACTGGAAAAACTACTCATATTGAATATCTGGCCGGTATCCTGAAAGACCATTTCCGGGTTGCAGTTCTTAGCCGGGGATATAAAAGGAAAACAAAGGGTTTCTTATGGGTGGAGACTGATACACCTGCAATTAAAGCCGGAGATGAGCCTGCTCAGATAAAAAGAAAATTCCATGATGTTACCGTTGCGGTTTGTGAAAACAGATTAAAGGGACTTGAAAAAATATTTAATTCAGATGCTGACAAGCCCCCTGATGTGGTTTTACTGGATGATGCATATCAGCATCGCAGGATAATTCCGGGGATTAACATATTACTGATAGATTATAATGCACCTATTTGGAAAGATACACTTTTACCGGCAGGCAGACTGCGTGAAGGTGCAGCGCAGATCCGCAGGGCAGGCATTATTATATTTACTAAATGTCCTGAGAATGAGTTAACACCAATAAAACGCAGGTTGATAAATAAAGAGGTTGATCTAAAACCCTATCAGCAATTGTTCTTTAGTACATATGAATATGATAAGTTAACACCGGTCTTCACGGAGGATTGTATTAACGGTAATCTTTATACATTGCAGTCTTCTTTTTCTGCTCTTATTGTTACGGGAATTGCTAATCCGAAGCTGATATACAACTTTATTGATCAATTTGCTGAAAAGATGTTGACTATGGACTTCCCGGATCATCATTACTATTCTGATCAGGATGTAGCTTTAATCATGAGTAAATTCGATTCAATAGACAGTGACAGGAAAATAATTATTACAACTGAAAAAGATGCTGTACGTCTGAGGGACATGACCGGACTTCCGGAATTGTTAAAACAAGTTCTGTACTATTTGCCTGTAAGGGTTAAATTCATTAATGAAGAAGAAAATTCATTTAATAAGAAAATATTAAGGTATGTTGGAGAAAATACGAGCAACCGCAAGCTTTATAAAAAACAGGTTTAATGCAAAAACTGAAATTGGGATTATTACGGGAACAGGCCTGGGTGGTTTGGTAAATGAGATGGATATTGTTGATTACATTCCATACGATGAGATACCCGGATTCCCGGATTCTACCGTTGATGGCCATGCAGGACGGTTAATATACGGCAGATTAGGAAGTAAAGAAGTTATTGCTATGCAGGGCAGGTTTCATTATTATGAAGGATATTCAATGAAGGATGTTACTTTTCCTGTCAGGGTGTTGGGTTTCCTGGGTATAAATTACCTGCTGGTTTCAAACGCATCAGGAGGATTGAACCCGGATTGGCACGTCGGGGATATTGTAATGATAAATGACCATATCAATTTCTTCCCGGAACATCCTCTGTATGGTAAAAATTATGAGGAGTTGGGGCCAAGGTTTCCTGACATGAGCAGGGTATATGATGAACGACTAAGGAATAAAGCCAGGCTGATTGCCTTTGAATATAATATACCGATTAAAGAGGGAGTGTATCTGGGTTTACAAGGGCCAACTTTTGAAACTCCTGCAGAATACAGAATGTTTCGTATTATGGGTGCAGATATCATCGGAATGTCTACTATCCCTGAAGTTATTGTTGCACGCCATATGGGAATAAGGGTTTTTGGTATATCTATAATTACTGACAGCGGAGTTCCCGGAGAAATTATTGAAATTTCTCATGAAGAAGTTCAGAAGGTGGCAATGAAAGCTGAACCTAAAATGACAATGATAATGAAAAGGCTTATTGAAGACATTTGATAGGCATCGATCCGGATATTATTCTTTTAACTACCCGGCATATTTGCTCTAGCTTTATAGAAATAGCTCTTTCTTTCTTTTTTTATGTCAAAAGTAAAAATTTCTGATCCCGGGAAACGATAAAAAATTGAAAGCATCACAATGTCCCCGGCACAAAAAAGACTGTGTATACCCATAACTATTATTGAAAAATAAAAGAGGGGTTGATTAATATATAGTATTAGAACTGCTAATGTCAGGAGTTTTATGACTATTAACGGAGTTAATGCTATAAATGCAAATTGTTTTCTGTTTAATACATGTTTGTCTGCTTCAGCATAAAATATAAATTTTTGTGGTAATGCCCCAATTGAAACATGTTTTGCACCGGTTATTTTTAATGCCAGTGCATGTAAGAGTTCATGAATTATTACAAGCAAAGTAAAGCAGAAAACTATTGCCGCCATAGCGTAAATTAATGATTCTGTATTTCCTTTAATAGCCAGCATCAGTGAACGGGTCAAAAAGAAAAGGCCTAAAAGAATCATTATAATCTGATAGATCATAAAATAATTTATCAATCTGCTGTTATCTGTAATATTTTCTTTTACGAAATTTTTTACCTGGGAGTGTGACAATTCTCCTATCAGCTCAAATTCTTCATTTTGTTGAAGTTCGTCAATAGTCGGATTTTTAATTTTGTTTGGATAAAACAATTTCAAAAAGGTTTTTAAGATTAATAAGTTTTAATGCAAAAGCTATTATCATGGCTCCTGTTGCTAATAACATCAAACCCAATATCCAGTTATTTGTGTATTTCGAGATTATTCCGAGTATGATAACGGAAGCGATGAAAACAACTAATTTCATTATATATTTTAATCCGGGTTGCATTTTAAAAATAACAATTGCGAGAACAAGCTGGGCAGCTCCGGTCAGGAACTGTGTTATCATACTTGCAATAGCAGAACCAAGTGCCTGATAGCGTGGTATCAGAAAAAGGTTTAAGGATATATTAAGTAATACACCAAATAGTGCCATCAGGTTAAGTTGCTTCATACTTCCATTTGCAGTTAACAGAGTGCCGAAAATATAAGCCGAGGCAACTCCAATAAAACCTGTCATTAAAATTCCAAGAATTTCTGCAGAATGTTCAGTATTTGATTTATACAGGAGTGACATAATCTCCTGGTCATAAAGTACAGATCCTATGCTTATAATGACAGCGGGTACAATTAATAAAGAAAAGGAAAGCTTCACCATTTGCCCTACATTCTCCTTTTGTTTAATCATTTTTGCAAATATTGGAAGTAAAAGTCCACCTACCAGTGCTCCAAACATTGCCACAGCGTCGAACAGCCTAAATGCCTGTGCATAGATACCTGCCTGCTCCCTTCCCGTTGTCTCAGGCAATAACCGTTCAAGCAAAACAGAATCAATTCTGGTATATAATGACATTAGGAGAATGAGCACGGCGTAAGGATATGATTTTCTTAAAAAAACCAGTATGAATTTTTTATTAAAATGTAATTTTATTTTACCTGCCTTGTGCAAAACAATTGAAAATGTTATGATTACAGTTAACAGATATGCTAAAGTTTGAGCATAGACAAACCATTTGATATTAAAACCACCATTTAAAATATTTGTAAACAGGAGTAAGGCACAAAAAATTATCATAAGAGTGCGGTCAAGAACTGAAATCAGGCTGTCAGTGCGGAATAAATGCAAAGCACTAATATTTGAACGGAGGTAAAGAGTAAGTGATATCATGAACTGATTGAGAATCAGAAAAAAGAGCAGATGGAACTGAACCTTGTCGTAACCGATAACAGAAGCTATTATCAGGCTGAAAAATGCATAAACGAATGCAAGGACAAATTTTAGTACCACAATATTTGACAAGTGTTTAGGAAGGAGAAAGTTGTGCTTGGCAATATTACAGTTATTATAGTTAGTAATACCAATATCAAGAATGATATTAAGTATCATAGAGAAGTTAAACAGTGCAAAATATAATCCATAACTTTCATCTCCTACCGTATTCTGAACAGTCCGGTCTATACCAAATATCCAGAATGGTTTAATAAGGAGGTTAAGGAAAACAAGCAATATCAGGTTGGTAATAAATTTCCGCTTCAAAATCCGTTTATTACATAATTGTACCTTATAATGAAAAGCCAAAAATAATAAATATTTAAACAGACTTCGTACTTTTACCGGAAATAGAACTGTATATTATGGTTATTGCGGTTAATACAAGGTTGCTTTTAGAGGGCCGGCTCGAAGGCATAGGCTGGTTCACCTTTGAAACTTTAAAAAGGATGACTGCCGGACATCCTGAGCATACATTTATATTTATATTTGACAGACCTTACAGCAGGGAATTTATTTTTTCTGACAATATAATCCCCGTTGTTTTATGGCCTCCAACACGTCATCCGTTGCTTTGGATTATTTGGTTTGAACTTAGGATCCCAGGCATTCTGAAAAAATATAAAGCTGATATTTTTTTTTCGCCCGATGGTTATTTGTCATTAAGTTCAAAAATATCACAGCTGGCAGTTATTCACGATATTAATTTCGTTCACCGGCAGGGAGATCTCCCATGGCTTAAAAGCATCTATTATAATTGGTTTTTTCCAAGATTTGCACATAAAGCTGTTCGTATTGCGACAGTCTCTGCATATTCAAAAAGGGATATAATTGATTCGTTTAATATTCCGGAAAATAAGATTGATGTAGTTTATGATGGTGTTAATGAAATATTTGCACCAATCGCTGAAGGAAACAAAATAATGACCCGTAAAGAATATACCTCTGGGAAGGAATATTTTCTTTTTGTAGGGGCATTGCATCCGAGGAAAAATATTTCCGGATTGTTGAAGGCATTTAATGAGTATAAAAAAATAAGTGGCAAAGATACCAGACTGGTTATTGTCGGTGGGGAGATGCATCGTACAGCAGAAATTTTTAATTTTTGGGAGAAGATGGATCATAAAGAAGATGTAGTTTTTACTGGCAGGGTAACGACAGATCAGTTGCATAATATTATGGGAGCTGCCTTAGCATTGGTTTTTGTTCCATTCTTTGAAGGATTCGGAATCCCTGTTATTGAAGCAATGAGTGCGGGTATCCCTGTTATTTGTTCCAATACGACTTCAATTCCTGAGGTGGGAGGAGATGCCGTTTTGTACGCAGACCCATATAGTACAGAACAGATTTCTTATGCGATGCTTCAGGTAGCAAATGATCCTGAATTGCGTAAGACATTGATAAAAAAAGGATTTGAACAAAAGAAAAAATTCAATTGGGATCAATCCTCCCGTCTTTTATGGGAATGCATCGAAAAAATTATTTATTAGATGAAACGACAACCTTTATTGTCATTTTATAAAGAAGGAATTACCGAGGCAGGTTGCGATGAAGCCGGCAGAGGTTGCCTTGCAGGCCCGGTTTTTGCTGCGGCTGTCGTGCTGCCTCCCGATTTCAAAAATGATATGCTCGATGATTCAAAAAAGCTTACACACCGCCAAAGATTACAACTTCGCCCTTTAATAGAAAAAGAGGCAATTGCTTGGGCGCTGGGAGTTGCAACAAATGAGGAAATAGACAGGATAAATATCCTTAACGCATCTTTTTATGCCATGAACAGGGCAATACAAAATCTCAGCATCACTCCCGCGCATATTCTTGTCGATGGCAACAGATTCAGACCGTTTACTGATATACCGTTTACATGTATGATCAGAGGGGATGGCCGCTTTTATTCTATTGCTGCTGCATCAATCCTTGCAAAAACTTACCGTGATGATTTTATGGTTAAAATCCATCATGAATTTCCCTGTTATGGATGGGATAAAAATAAAGGATACCCTACACAAATTCACCGTGAGGCAATAACCAGGTTTGGAATTTCTAAATACCACCGGTTATCATTCAGGTTATCGGATGAACAGCTTAAGCTGCAGTTCTGATATTTAGTTTAACTTAAAGCCCCCTCCTCCGGAGGTGTTGGGTTACCAGAGTAAGGATAGTTTTTTATTATTCTTTTAACAAATACCCTTCATCTTCTTTCAGAACGCTTCCCATAGATGCCTCTACTGCAAGTTGGTCACAACGTTCGTTTAGCGGATCATTATGATGGCCTTTAACCCAAACTAATTTAATCCTGTGATTTTTATAAAGATCCAGAAACCTGGTCCACAAATCCGGATTTTTTTTTCCTTTAAATCCCTTTTTTACCCAATTAAACAGCCATCCCTTTTCGACGGCATCTGCGACATATTTTGAGTCGGTATATATGGTTACATCGCTGTCGGGTATTTTAAGGGCTTTAAGGGCTTCAATAACAGCAAGCAATTCCATTCGATTGTTTGTTGTCATTTTGTAACCTTCAGATAATTCTTTTCTGTAATTTCCGGATATTAGAACTGCACCGTAACCTCCTGGTCCCGGATTTCCTCTGGCTGCACCATCTGTATATATTGTTATTTCAGGGCCGGGCATACAGGAAAGTTTATTCTATAACAGTCATCTCATCAATGAGATGAGTAGCACCGGCATATTTGTCAATAACCCATAATACAAAACGGATATCAACATTTATACATCGTTGCAGCTCAGGTTCAAAAGCAATATCCCCACTCATTGCTTCCCAGTTGCCATCGAAAGCAATACCAATAAGTTCTCCGTTGGCGTTAAGTACAGGGCTGCCTGAGTTCCCTCCTGTAATGTCGTTATTGGAAATGAAGCATGCCGGCAGATTCCCTTCATCGTCGGCATAACGGCCAAAATCTTTATTTATAAAAAGTTCTTTTAACCTTTCAGGAACATTAAATTCATCATCTCCGGGAATTTCTTTTTCCAGATAACCATTATGGGTGGTATAGTATTTAAATATTACACCATCTTCAGGTTTATATGGAAGTATCTGGCCGTAGGTAAGTCGCATTGTCGAATTTGCATCGGGATAGAACTTTTTGTCATCCTGCATTTCCATTAAGCCTGACAGAAATAACCGGTGACCGGTTATTAATTGTTCATTTTTTTCCTCAACCATTGCATCGATATCACGGAACTTTTTAAAAATATCCTGTGCAGCTTGAAATGCCATATCCTTATTAAGGGTTTTCATGTTCGGATTTTCCAGAAAACTTGTTAGTTCTGCCTCCTTTACAAAAACAGATTTTTTAAACATCTTTTCTGTATATTTCATAAAATCACCCTTATACTTTTTATTCACTATATTAAAGAATTCGGGATAATAAGCAGGTGAATTATTATCGGCATAAAGTTTTAATAGAGTTCCGGCTACCTTTTGGTCTGTTTCAGCATCATAATCTTTAAAATGGCTGTTCATGCCACTTGATACCCTGCTTGTTATCATATCAAGAAAATCATCTTTAATGTCCTTTTCATTAAGTAATCTGAATAGTGGCAGAGCACGATAAGCGAAAGAAAATATCTCAGGTCCCCTGATCATTGCTTCAGCAATATATTCCTGTGCTTTGTTTGCATCTGTCATAGAATATGAATTAGCAATATAGGTGAGAGCTTGTCCATATTTATCTTTTCTTGATTCATCATTGTTCACCCAGTTAGTAAATTCATTTTCCAGAGCTTTCTTCCTTTCGATAACATTCAAATTATTAAGTCCGTTATTTTGTCCAATACTATATTTAAAGTAGTTAGAACTTTGTGCATATTTTGCAGCATATTGAATTTTTGCTTTTGGTCCTGTAGACATATATTCGTCCAGGATTTGTAATTTTGCATCACGCACTTCAACCCTTACCGGATTTGTCACTTCCATAATATATTTCACGTCATGTGATGTGATATAACGGTTAGTATGGCCAGGATACCCCATGACCATAGTGAAATCACCTTCCCGGATTCCCTTTATTGAAACTGGAAAGAAATGCCTGGGTTTGTAAGGAATATTGTCCTCGGAAAAATTCGCCGGGTTACCATCAGGTCCGCAATATACGCGAAAAAGTGAGAAGTCGTTGGAATGACGTGGCCACATCCAGTTATCTGTGTCACCTCCAAATTTCCCAAGTGCCTGGGGTGGGGCACCAACAAGCCTGACATCGTTGAAGGTTTCGGTAACAAAAAGATGAAATTGATTAGCATTGAAAAAACTTCTTACAAAAGTTTCATAGTGTGTGTCTTTTTTAGCCTCTTTTTCAAGCTCACTGGTTACTGAACTGATTATTTTACTTCTTTCTTCCTCATCCATGTCATTCCTAACCTGGGCCAGAACCTTATCCGTAACATCTTCAATGCTGATTAAAAAGGTTACTGATTTCCCTGGATTTGGCAACTCTTCTTTATATGACATTGCCCAAAATCCCTCCTCCAGGTAGTTGTTTTCAACTGAAGAATGGTTCTGAATTTCGTCGTATCCACAGTGGTGATTTGTTAAAAGCAGGCCATTGCTGCTAATTAGTTCAGCAGTACATGATCCTCTGTCAAGTGCAACTACTGCATCTTTAAGACTCGAATTATTAATGCTGTAAATATCATTGGCATTTAAATTCAGCCCCTTAGACTGCATATCATTAATGTTCAACTTGTGTATCAGCGAAGGTAGCCACATCCCCTCGTCTGCTATTGATATGTTGACAAGGATCAGGTTTGATAAAAGGAATATTATTAATTTTCTCATAAAAATAATTTTATCTTAAAAATTGCAAAGATAATATTTCAATTTCATTGATATTTATTATTGATACTGTTTTAGATCAGTTCTGGTTAAAAAAATATAAAGCGGATTATAGTTCATCATTTCTTTATAAATTTGCAGCTTTCAATTTACTTGATTTGTGTTAGTGAAAAAAAAATTATTTAAAAAACTTAACGACCGATACCGGTTAATTATTTATAACGATACTACATTTCAGTCGGTGTGGAGCATGAAACTCACCCGTTTGAAAGTATTTACTGTTATGAGCCTGTTATCTGCAATTATTGTTGTTTGTGTTATCTTATTAATCGCAACAACAGGGCTAAAGGAGTATATACCGGGATATCCGAGCGCTGAATACAGGCAATTATTAATAAATAATGCCCTGAAGACAGATTCCCTTGAAATTGAAATTAATAGACGTGATGAGTATATTGAAACTATAAAAACAGTAATTTCAGGTGGTGTTCCGGAAGATTATCTTTCTCCTGATACTGTTGAGCAGTTTGAAAAAGTAGAATTTCATCAATTTAATCATGATTCGGTATTTCAGGATAAGTTAATTGCTGAGCAAACGAGTATATCAGAAGAGAGTGATGGACCCCCGGTTTTAAGCCTTAGTCAGATTCATTTTTTTGTTCCGGTAAAGGGAATGGTTACAAATAAATTTGATGCTGCTGCCAACCATTTCGGCGTTGACCTGGTAAGCGGGCCAAATTCCCGTATATCGGCAGTGCTTGATGGTACAGTTATTTTTTCAGGATTTACTCTGGAAACGGGTTATGTTATACATATTCAGCATCAGCATGACCTGATTTCTGTTTACATGCATAACTCTGAGTTGCTAAAATTTCAGGGAGATATGGTGAGGGCAGGTGAAGCAGTTGCATTCATTGGAGGTACAGGTGAGTTATCCACAGGGCCACATCTGCACTTTGAACTTTGGCATGCAGGTAATCCGCTTGATCCTGAGCAATATATTGATTTATAGCAGAGTATACATTCTTTATGCACTTATCATTAGCAGGAATTAATTTATAAAATTAGTAGTGTGAAAAAAAGGATTGCAATTTTAGGTTCCACCGGCTCAATAGGTACAAGATCTCTTGAGATCATAGAAAATAATTCAGATATTTTTGAGGTTGAGGTGTTAACTGCTAATAATAATGTTGAACTGCTAATACAACAAACCAGAAAGTTTCTGCCTAACGCAGTGGTTATCGCAAATAAGGATAAATACAAGGTACTTGCAGATGCCCTTGATAATATTCCTGTAAAAGTTTATGCTGGAAGTGATGCAATCAATCAGGTTGTACGGATGGAATCAGTTGATATGGTACTGACAGCCATGGTTGGTTACTCAGGCCTGATACCCACATATTATGCCGTGAATAGCGGAAAACATATAGCTCTTGCCAATAAGGAGACACTTGTAGTTGCCGGAAATATTATTACCAGACTTGCAAGGGAGAAAAATGTGGATATAATTCCCGTTGATTCTGAACATTCAGCAATATTTCAATGTTTAATAGGAGAAGCTGGTAATCCGGTAGAGAAAATTGTGCTGACTTGTTCAGGGGGGCCGTTCAGGGGAAAGTCGAAGCAGGAACTTGAAAATGTCACTGTTGAGATGGCCCTTGATCATCCCAACTGGGATATGGGAGCTAAAATTACCATCGACTCAGCAACACTTATGAATAAGGGATTTGAGGTTATTGAGGCACATTGGCTGTTCGGACTGCCCTCTTCCAAAATTGAAGTAGTTGTACACCCGCAATCAATAGTTCATTCTTTTGTGCAATTTGAAGATGGTTCTCTAAAAGCTCAACTTGGAATCCCTGATATGCGCCTGCCAATACAGTACGCCCTGGCTTTCCCTTACAGAATAAAAAATGATTATCCACGGTTGAATTTTAATAATTTTCCTTCTTTGACTTTCGGGAAGCCAGATAAAATAAAATTTCGTAATCTTGCACTTGCATATGAAGCATTGGATGCCGGAGGAAATTTGCCATGCATTTTAAATGCTGCCAATGAAGTTGTGGTACAGGCATTTCTTGAAGGTAAAACAGGATTTTTAATGATGCCTGATATCATTGAAAAGACTATGCAAAGAGTTAATTTTATTCAGGATCCTGATCTGGAGGATTTAATCCAAACTAACGATGAAGCCAGAAAAATATCAGGATTATTAATAAATAATAATATATAAAAGAAATAATATAGATGGAAACGTTTTTGGTTAAAGCAGCTCAGCTTATTTTAAGTCTTTCAATTTTGGTAGTTTTACACGAGTTTGGGCATTTTATTTTTGCCCGGTTTTTTAAAACCAGGGTCGAGAAATTTTACCTGTTCTTTGATCCGTGGTTTTCACTTTTTAAAACAAAGAGAGGGGAAACTGAATATGGTATTGGCTGGCTGCCTCTTGGAGGATATGTGAAAATATCAGGTATGATCGACGAATCAATGGACAAAGAAGCAATGAAACTGCCCCCAAAACCGTGGGAGTTCAGGTCAAAGCCTGCCTGGCAAAGGCTTCTGATAATGACGGGCGGCGTGTTAATGAATTTTTTATTTGCAATTTTGATTTATATTGGAGTTCTGTATGCATGGGGTGAAGAATATCTTCCAACAGAAAATGTAAAATATGGTATTGTCGTAAATGAAACAGGCGAGAAAATAGGATTCCGGACAGGGGATAAAATATTATCTGTTGATAACAGGTATATTGAAAATTTTATGAAAATAATACCTTCTATTGTCCTTGATAATGCAAAATCAGTGCAGGTTAACCGGGATGGAGAGAAGATGGATGTGGAAATTACTGATGATGACCTGGCATTATTGCTGAAAAGCAAATCTGTTATGTGGCCCAGAATACCTTTCAGGCTGGGAGTGGATGGTTTTTCTGATAACTCACCTGCAGAAGCGGCAGGATTGCTTATAGGTGATGAAATAGTTGGCATGAACGGACAATCTTTTAATTATTATGATGAGTGGTCAAAGGCTTCAAAAGAGCATGCCGGACAAAATGTATTATTAACTGTTAAAAGAAATAATGAGTTGAAAGATATCAACATCACTATTTCTGAAGATGGAATGATTGGCGTGAAAAATAGTCATTTTGCTGATCACTATTTTGAACTTAAAACAATTAATTATGGTTTTTTTGAGTCTATTCCTGCAGGTTTGAAAAGAGGTGTGCATACACTTAATGATTACCTTAAACAATTTAAACTTTTCTTCAGGCCGGACACTAAAGCATATGAATCGTTGGGAGGTTTTGCTGCAATAGGAAATATTTTTCCGGGAACCTGGGATTGGTTCTCCTTCTGGAATATGACTGCATTTATTTCAATTATTCTGGCAATTATGAACCTGCTTCCAATCCCCGCACTTGATGGCGGACATGTAATGTTTCTCTTTTTTGAAATTATAACAAGAAGAAAGCCGGGAGAGAAATTTATGGAGTATGCCCAAATAACCGGAATGATTATTCTTTTAGCTTTGGTGCTTTATGCAAATGCAAATGATATAATAAAAATAATTAATGGAACATTTTAAGTAAAAAAATTCTATTTTTGTAGCAAACCATTTTTAACTTTGAATTATGAATTTATTTGTAATTACAGGATTTATCGGGCCACAGGAAATAATTATTATATTAATCATAGTTCTTCTTCTCTTCGGGGGAAGAAAAATACCTGAATTAATGAAAGGCCTGGGTAAGGGTATGAAGGAATTTAAAAAAGCCACTAAGGAGGAAGACGACGACGACGTGGTAGAAAAGAAATCCGAACCGGGGAAAATTGAAAAATAGATAATTCCGGTAGCAGGCATTAAATCCCGTTGTAGCTTACTGCAACAACGGGATTTTTATGTTGTATGACATTGAGATTATGGTAAGATTTTTGTTGCATGGAAACAAAACCAAAAATATATAACTATGAGCCTGAAATTTCTAATTAGCTATATACCATTTTTGTTCATACTGGCATTTTTTGGTTGTAAAAATGATAACGCCGGTATGTATAGAAATATTACGGGTAATGCCGGGGAGGTCGTTATTGTTATTACTGATGAAGCCTGGGAAGCAGAACCCGGTAAATATTTGCGTGAAAACCTTGCCCGTGAACATATTGCCCTACCTCAGGATGAACCGCTTTTTGACCTTGTCAATGTTCCTCCCGACGGTTTTAAAAGTATTTTTAAAACTACAAGGAATATTATCCAGACCAGAATATCTCCCAATGTCGATTCAACAGGTGTTTTTTTCAAAGATAATGTTTGGGCTTATCCCCAGGCTGTTGTTATTATCCAGGTTAAGACCACAGAAGATTTCTTAAAAATATTCGATGAAAACAGTGACAATATTTTAAGGTACTTTCTGAAAGCAGAAAAGGACAGGATGATCATGAATTATGAAAAATACCATGAAAAAACTGTTTATAATGTCCTTGATAAGGAGTTTAACATTACTATGAAGGTGGCACCCGGATTTCAAATTGCTTCCAGGGAGGAAGATTTTATCTGGCTAAAATATGAAACACCTGAAATATCACAGGGAATAATAATTTATACATTTCCTTATGTTTCTGACAGTACTTTTACTGTGAAATATCTTGTTAATAAAAGGGACAGCATTTTAAGAGCAAATATTCCCGGCCCCACTCAAGGAAGTTATATGGCAACAGAGGAAATGGTTGAACAGGTTTACAATATAAGAGAACATAACGGTAACTATGCTTCTGAGATGAGAGGACTGTGGAAGCTTGAAAATGATTTTATGGGAGGTCCGTACATTTCGCTTGCAGAGCTTGATGCTGCCGGCAGGAGAGTTATCGTTGCTTATGGTTATGTATATGCACCCAGCAAAAACAAAAGAAATTTTTTAAGACAGGTGGAAGCAATGATATATTCAATGAAATTGAATAATCAGGCTGAAAATGATAAGATAAACAGCCAGATTAAAATGGGAAACTGACCTAATGTCAGAAAACAGCTTTTATGATCTCTTTTACATTGTCTGAAATCCCATAGGTATATATATGCAGAGAGGGTGCATTATTTTCTATCAGGTCTTTCGATTGATATATTGCCCATTCAGTTCCTATTTTAGCTGCTTCTTCATTATTTTTGCATTTGGCAAGCTCATCTGACAGCTCAGTTGGCAGGTCAATGCTGAATATCCTGGGCAGGATGGTAAGCTGATTTTTCATGTTTATGGGCTTTATGCCCGGAATTATGGGTACAGTAATACCTATCGACCTGCATTTATCAACAAAATCATAATATACCCGGTTATCAAAAAACATTTGCGTTACTATATAGTCAGCTCCCGCATCTACTTTTCGTTTTAAATTTAACAGGTCCTGCTCCATGTTGGGAGCTTCAAAATGCTTTTCCGGATAACCCGCAACACCGATACAAAAGTCAAGAGGTGTATTGTTTTTCAGATCTTTGTCCAGGTATGCCCCTTTTCTGAGGTTTACTATCTGCTCTACCAGCTCATTAGCATTTGTATGACCTTCTTTTTCAGGGGTAAAAATATGCTGGCTTTTTATCCCATCTCCACGCAAAGCCAATACATTTTCAATATTCAGAAAGTGAAGGTCGATAAGAACATATTCTGTTTCACTTTTGGTAAATCCTCCGCATAAGATATGAGGCACCACGGGAATACCAAATTTGTGTTGTATTGATGCGGCAATTGCAACAGTGCCCGGACGTTTTCTTGTGATCCGCCTGACAATAGTCCCGTCCGGTAATTCTTTAAATTCAACCTCATCCCTGTGTGTAGTGATATTTATATATTTGGGATCATAATCAAGAAGGTTTTCTATTGTCCTGTATATTTTACTTATGTCATTTCCTTTCAGAGGAGGCAGGAGCTCAAACGAAAATACTGTTTTTTTTGAATTCTGTATTATATCTATAACCTTCATGTTTTCTGTTTTGGATTCACAAAATTAGTAAATCGTACCGGCATATTACAATTTGGCAGGTAATATGTTGCTAAATGATAATAATAATGCATCTTCCTGCCTTATTGGCAAATTTCAAATTTCCCTTATCAGTAAAAGATATTGTCGTCTTAATAATTCTGATCAGCTGCTTGCTAATTCTTTAATTTTTCTGTTATATCTGAATCATAGTCTGTGATGTTAACCCATCCTGCAGGCACTCTTTCCCCACTCATGAAACGGTTATAATAATTTTGGGCTACACCATTATAAATATAATTATCAAATATATCACCATTGCCAAGTATTCGTGGATCCTCCTGTGATATAAGCTTTTGCTTTAACTCTTCGGCAAGTTTAATTTTTAAGTCGGAGAAATTTGTATTTTCTGCCAGGTTATTCATGCAAAACGGATCTGATTTGATATTATAAAGTTCCTCTTCCGGTCGTTTTCCAAAGTTCATTTGCCAATATTCTGTAATTCCCTTTTTTCTTCTGGTGTCAAGAATGTATGTTTTTGTCGGGCTTCCGTCGCAGTTAAGGTATCCTGTTTCAGGATTGCCGGCAGGCCATCGTTGTGGTTTGTAATTTTTCAGATAAAGGTAATTTTCTTTTACCAGTCCTCTTACAGGATAACCTGCATCATCAGGCCTTCCTATATCATGCCGTTCCTTACCTATAAGTACAGAATTTCGCTCCCTGGTTATCTGTCCTGATTTTTTTGACACAAATATATCCTTTAAACTTGATCCTGTTATTGGTTGCATATTTGCCAGCTCCTGCGAAATGCCTGCAAGTTCAAGTATTGTAGGGGCAAAATCTATGAAGCTTATAAAATCATCAACAATCCTGCCCGGATTTTTAATTCCATCGGGCCACATAATGGCTAATGGCAGATGATTTGAGTACTCATAAACCTGTCCTTTTATCCGTGGGAAAGGCATACCATTATCAGCAGTTACTATTACAAGAGTGTTTTTTAATCTTCCTTTTTCTTCGAGTATGTTTAGCATCCGTTGAAGATGGAGGTCAAAATATTCAATTTCAAAAGCGTAGTCAAGCAAGTCTGTTCTGATCGTGTCTGCATCAGGCCAAAAGGCAGGTATTTCACTATCAAGTATATGGGCTGTATTTTTACCGCCGTATTTTATGCCGGCTTCATATTCATAAGCTCTGTGCGGTTCAGTGCTGCCATACCAGAAGCAGAAAGGCTGTCCTTCGGGGCAGGCTTCCAGGAAAGCTTCGAAATTTCTTGCGTAATCGTTGTTTGATATATGTTTTGCTGGTGGTTGGGTTTTATGTTTGTCGAATTTTGGCCCTGTGAGTTCGCGTTTTATCCCGTTTATTTCACCGGGGTCACCAGGCGCCCAGCCTTTAGCCACACTTCCAACCCAGTATCCGTGTTCACCCAGCACCTCAGGGTACGTTTTGAATTTTGAAGGAAATGCAGGTGAATGATTAGCTGCTTCTTCAAGCTGCCAGCTGTTTCGGCCTGTGAGTATACAAGCTCTCGATGGGGCACACTTTGCATTTGGTGTATAGGCACGTGTAAATAGTATTCCCTCCCTGGCAACACGGTCGAAACCAGGAGTCTTTACCCACTCACATCCATAAGCGCCAAAATGCTTCCATGTAGCATCATCTGCTATGGCAAAAAGAATGTCAGGCCTTTCAGCAGGCACCTGCTGAGAACAGCTGAGGGTGATTATCAGTATACATTGCACAAAAAAATAATTCAGGATATTTCGCTCCATGATAGTAATAGTTTATTTATCTGGTTTTTATTACTTGCGGCAAATAATTTGTAAAATTAATATTATCCTTTCGTATATCAAATAGTGAATATTACGTATATTGGATTTTACTGAAGCTTAAAAAGAGACCAGCCCTGAAAAATTTCTATATTTGCATATTTTTTAAATATCCAGGTGAATAAGAGATTGTATGACAAGAAAATTTCATGAATATAAGCAGTTGGACCTTGCGCAGATAAATAAGGATATATTAAAGCGCTGGACAGAAGAAGATACATTTCACAAAAGTATTTTACTCAGGGAGGGATCTCCTGCGTTCGTCTTTTATGAAGGTCCTCCCTCTGCTAATGGGATGCCTGGCATTCACCACGTTATGGCACGAACCATAAAAGATATTTTTTGCCGGTATAAAACGATGAAAGGCTTTCGCGTACACCGCAAGGCAGGATGGGATACTCATGGGCTTCCTGTAGAACTTAGTGTTGAAAAATCTTTAAATATAAGTAAGGAGGATATTGGAAGTAAAATTTCAGTTGAGGAGTATAATGCTGCCTGCCGGAAGGAGGTGATGAGATATACAAGGGAGTGGGAGGAGCTGACCAGGCAGATGGGTTACTGGGTTAATATGGATGACCCTTATGTTACTTATGATAACCGTTATATTCAGTCTGTGTGGTGGCTTTTAAAAAAGATTTATGACAAGGGATTATTATATAAAGGGTATACAATTCAACCCTATTCCCCGGCAGCAGGAACAGGTCTGAGTTCCCATGAACTGAACCAACCGGGCTGTTATCGCGATGTTACCGATACAACCGTTGTTGCACAATTTAAAGTTATCCGTAACGACAGGTCTGAGTTTCTTTTTACAAATGTTGAAACTGATCTTTATTTTCTTGCATGGACAACAACACCATGGACATTGCCTTCTAATACAGCATTATGTGTAGGGCCTGATATCACTTATGTGAAGGTCAGTTCATTTAATCCATATACCGGGATTCCCTGTACGTTTATAATTGCAAAAGATCTGTTTTCTGTATATTTCGATAAGAAAAATGCATTGATATCATTTGATGATTATAAAAACGGAGATAAAGATATTCCTTTTAAAATAAATGGTGAATATTCAGGAGACGATCTTGCAGGCATTCAATATGAACAACTTATTGAGTGGGTAAAACCCAAAGGAAAGGCATTTGAAGTTATCACAGGTGATTTTGTTACAATAGAAGAGGGTACAGGGATTGTGCATATTGCCCCTACATTTGGTGCTGATGACGACAGAGTGGCCAGGCAGAATAATATTTCACCTTTAATTATTGAAGATATTGACGGAAAAATCCAGGCCCTGGTGGACCGTAAAGGGCGGTTTTTCCCTATTCATAATATGTCGGAAAAATTCGTTGAACAATTCGTAAATGTTGATAACTATCATGAGTTTGCAGGAAGATCTGTAAAAAATGAATACGATGATAAGTTAAGTGAAGATGACACTTCTGTCGATGTGGATTTAGCGGTTATGCTAAAATATGCCAATAAAGCTTTTAAAATTGAGAAACATGTGCATACTTATCCGCATTGCTGGAGAACAGATAAACCGGTGCTTTACTACCCGCTTGATTCCTGGTTTATTAAAACCACTGCTGTGAAGGACAGATTGGTTGAACTTAATAATACAATTAACTGGAAACCTCAGTCAACTGGTTCAGGCAGGTTTGGGAACTGGTTGGAAAATTTGGTTGACTGGAACCTCAGCCGGTCACGGTTCTGGGGTACACCCCTGCCTGTCTGGAGTACTGAGGATGGTTCGGAAGAGATATGCATTGGATCAGTGGCAGAACTAATTGGTGAGATCACAAGGTCGGTCGAAGCAGGATTTATGGAAGAAAATCCCTTTCAGGACTTTAATCCTGATAATATGTCTAAAGAGAATTATGAAAAAATAGACCTTCATAAACCTTATATTGATAGCATAGTCCTGGTGTCGCCGACAGGACGGAAAATGTTCCGTGACCCTGACCTGATCGATGTATGGTTTGATTCAGGCGCTATGCCTTATGCTCAGCATCATTATCCGTTTAATCCTGTTTTTAATCAGGACAACTCCGATAGTTTATGGAACTCACTCTTCCCTTCCGATTTTATTGCAGAGGGAGTGGACCAGACCAGAGGCTGGTTTTTTACCCTGCATGCAATAGCTGTTATGGTTAGTGATTCTGTAGCTTTTAAAAATATTATTTCAAGCGGTCTTGTTCTTGATAAGAAGGGAAATAAGATGTCGAAGCGTCTTGGTAACGCTGTCGACCCGTTTGAAACAATTGATAAATACGGCTCTGATCCCTTACGTTGGTATATGATCACCAATGCTCAACCCTGGGATAACCTGAAATTTGATATTGAAGGGGTTGATGAGGTAAAAAGAAAATTTTTCGGTACTCTTTATAACACTTATAACTTTTTTGCTCTCTACGCAAATGTTGATAATTTTTGTTTTAAAGAACCGGAAATACAAATTGCAAAAAGGCCTGAACTTGACAGATGGATTATTTCACTTTTGAATACTCTTGTTAAAGAGGTAAATGAAAGCTATGGTAATTATGAGCCAACACGTGCAGGAAGAGCTGTTTCCGAGTTTGTTACTGAGAATCTAAGCAACTGGTTTGTACGGCTGGGCAGAAAAAGATATTGGGGGGGCGATTATTCTGAAGATAAAATATCCGCATATCAAACTTTGTATGTTTGTCTTGAGACTGTTTCAAAACTGATGGCCCCGGTTGCCCCGTTTTATGCTGATATGCTTTACCGGGACCTTAACAGGGTCACCGGACGTGAAAAGGATCAAAGTGTCCATCTGGCTGATTTTCCTGTTTTCGACGAATCTTTTATAGATTCAGATCTGGAGGAAAAAATGAAAATTGCACAAAAGGCCTCTTCAATGATACTGGCCCTAAGGAGAAAGGAGAAGATCAAAGTGAGGCAGCCTCTGGCTAAGATCATGGTACCCGTCCTGTCTGCAGATTTTCACAGGCAGTTTGATGCTGTGAAGGATATTATTTTGGCTGAAGTAAACGTGAAAGCTGTCGACTATCTTTCTGATACATCCGGAATTATTAAAAAGAAGCTGGTTCCGGACTTTAAAAAACTGGGGCCAAAGTACGGGAAGCATATGAAACAGATAGCATTGGCTCTCACCGGATTTGATCAGAATGATATTCAGACATTTGAAAGCCTGGGAGAAGCTGAACTTACGATTGATAGTGAAAAGATAAAAGTTTCAGGAGATGATGTTGAAATACGTACGGAAGATATCCCCGGATGGACTGTAGCCTCTGAAGGTCAGCTTACTATTGCCCTTGATATTCATGTTACTGAAGAATTGAAACAGGAGGGTATAGCCCGTGAATGCATAAATAAAATTCAGAACCTGAGGAAAGAAAACAATTTTGAGGTTACTGACAGAATAAAAATTGTGATCCTGAAACATAATGCAATTAATGATGCAGTACTAAATTTCAGGAAATATATATGTGATCAGACATTAGCACTTGATCTTCAATTGGTTGATCATCTTTCTTCACCGCCGGCCAAAGATGTTGAAATCGATAAGGATGTAATTACAAAAATTGAGGTGGAAAAACTAAATTAGTCAGTTGTTCCCTTTCTTAATTGTGTAATAAAAAATTTACTAAATTAGGCGGGTTTTTATAATGGAATTTATACATAAAGTTTTTTGTCATGGGAGAAAAAAACAGATATTCAGATGATGAGTTATTGGAATTTAAGGAACTTATACTTCAGAAGCTAAAAAAGGCACAGGAAGATTATGAGATGTATAAAAGTTCCATTACTCATGGCGATGGAAATGACACCCAGGATACTTCGCCCACGTTTAAAGTACTTGAAGAGGGCGCTGCTACCTTATCAAAAGAGGAGGCCGGTAAGCTTGCCCAGAGACAACTGAAATTTATTCAACATTTACAGGCAGCTCTTGTCAGAATAGAGAATAAAACTTATGGCATTTGCCGCGAAACAGGTAAGCTGATCTCAAAGGAAAGACTTCGCGCTGTGCCACATGCTACACTTTGTATCGATGCCAAAAAGAAATTGGGATAATTTACCCAGGAGTACTAAGATCATATTATTCCCGGAATTTTATGTCGAAAAAATATCCGGGAGTTTTTTTATATTGAAAAAATGAAAAATCGTTTATTAAAACTGGGAATAATAATTGTAGCTATACTGATCGCTGACCAGGTTCTGAAAATTTGGATCAAAACAAATCTGGCGCTTGGGGATGAGATTGTGGTTTTTAAAGATTGGTTTATTTTGCATTTTGTTGAGAACAACGGAATGGCTTTTGGTTTTGAATTTGCCGGCCAATATGGTAAACTGTTTCTGAGCATATTCAGGATACTTGCCGTTATTGCTATAGGATGGTATCTTTTAAAATTAGCACGTCATAAAGAGATAGCTTTTGGTTTTCTGGTAAGTATTGCCCTTATATTTTCAGGAGCGATTGGCAATATAATAGACAGCCTGTTCTATGGATTGATATTTAATCACAGCTATGGCCAGGTAGCAGAATTTTTACCTGAGGGGGGAGGGTATGCCGGGTTTTTTCACGGAAAAGTTGTTGATATGTTTTACTTTCCCCTGATTGAGGGGACGATACCAGAATGGTTCCCTTTTTGGAAAGGGCATGAGTTTATCTTTTTCAGGCCTGTTTTCAATATTGCCGATTCATGTATCACAACCGGTATTTTTACAATATTGATTTTTTACAGAAACCATTTCGATAAACTGGATAAACACCAACAAACAGAGTCGTTGCCTGAATCAACATAAACGCCTTTAAACTCCTGATCAGGGTGTGTTAATAGTTGACCTTTCCTAAGAAAAACAATCTTTTATTTCTTCAATTATTTTACCTTTGTGTTTTTCGGTAAAATAATTGACCGTCATGGGTAGTAATTTGGTAATCTATAATACATTAACACGTAAGAAGGAGGTGTTTAAACCTTTGGTGGAGGGCAGGGTTGGCCTGTATGTCTGCGGGCCTACTGTTTACAGCGATTCACATCTGGGCCATGCCAGGCCGAATATAACTTTCGACCTTCTCGTGAGATATCTTAAATACCTGGGATATAATGTCAGGTATGTGAGAAATATTACAGACGTTGGTCATCTTGAAAATGAACAGGATGAGACAGGTGAAGATAAGATATCAAAAAAAGCACGCCTTGAACAGATTGAGCCGATGGAGGTCGTTCAGAAATATATGAATACTTTTCACCGGAATATGAGACAGCTGAATACTTTCCCCCCGGATATTGAGCCCCGGGCTTCCGGACATATTATCGAACAGCAGCAGATGGTAGAAACAATTTTGAACCGGGGATTTGCATATGAAAAAAATGGCTCTGTATATTTTGATGTAGAAAAGTACAATGAAAAATATCAATACGGAAAGCTTTCAGGACGTAATCTTGATGAGATAAGAACAAATACCAGAAAACTGGAGGGACAGGATGAAAAGAGAAATCCTTTTGATTTTGCCCTTTGGAAAAAAGCATCTCCGGGGCATATCATGCAATGGCCTTCAAAATGGAGTAACGGTTTCCCGGGATGGCACCTGGAATGTTCCGTAATGAGTATGAAATACCTGGGAGAGGAATTCGATATACATGGAGGAGGCCTTGACCTGGCTTTCCCTCATCATGAATGTGAAATTGCCCAGTCTGTGGCTTGCAGGGGTAAAGAGTCGGTAAGATACTGGATGCATAATAACATGATCACTATTAACGGCAGGAAAATGGCCCGGTCACTGGGTAATTTTATTACCCTTGATGAACTTTTTGAAGGCACCCATGAAATCCTGGAGAAAGCATTCTCTCCTATGACAATTCGATTTTTTCTGCTCCAGGCCCACTACCGAAGTACAATTGATTTCTCCAATGATGCACTCAACGCATCCGAAAAAGGCCTTGCTAAATTGATGGGGGCTGTTAATGACCTTAATGCTCTTCCGGTGTCTGATAATTTAACAGTTGATATTGCAGAAATAAAAGAAAAATGCTTCTCAGCACTTGATGATGACCTTAACAGTCCTCTGGCTATCGCCAGTCTCTTCGATGGTGTGAGAATAATTAATTCGGTTAAGAACGGTACTGAATTTATTACTAAAACAGCGCTTGAGGACCTAAAATCCTTTTTTAATGTTGTAGTTTTTGATATTTTAGGACTTGCATCAGAACAGGAGGTTGCCGGTGAGAAAGATACCCTCTTTGAAAAGGTAGTAGACCTTTTACTTAATCTGAGAATTGAGGCGAAAACACGAAAGGACTGGGATACGGCCGATAAAATAAGAAAGGGGCTTAATGCAATCGGAATTGAGGTGAATGATACTAAAGATGGATTTGAATGGAAAATTGTATAAAATTATAATGATATTATGTTTTCAGGTATAATTGAGGAATTTGGAATAGTTAAGGCAATTGAAAAGGAAAAAGACAATGTCCATTTTACTTTGTCATGTTCTTTTATCGACGAGCTGAATATTGATCAGAGCCTTTCACATAACGGGGTCTGTTTAACTGTAGTTGATGTTGACAGAAATGCAAAAACATACAGGGTTACGGCTGTCAAAGAGACCCTGATAAAATCTAATCTTGGATTGCTTGAGGTAGGATCAAAAGTTAACCTTGAACGTAGTATGATACTTAACGGACGTCTCGACGGGCATATAGTCCAGGGACATGTTGACCAAACCGCCGTGTGTACTCAGGTAGAAGAGGCTAATGGCAGCTGGTACTATACCTTCGAATACGAGTTCTCTGCTGACATGGCAGGACAGGGCTATATGACTGTTGAAAAAGGATCTGTTTCAGTGAACGGAGTAAGCCTGACTGTAGTGAATTCAAAAAATAATTCTTTTCAGGTGGCAATTATTCCATATACATATGAAGTGACTAATTTCCATACTTTTAAACCAGGAACGGTTGTCAACCTTGAATTCGATATTATCGGAAAATATCTGAGTAAACTTATTTCTTACAGGGATTAAATGGAAAGAACTGCTTTAATAACAGGAGGATCAAAACGGCTGGGTAGGGCTTTTACTGAATACCTGGCCGGTGCAGGATGGAATGTTATTATTCATTTTAATTCCTCTTTTACAGAAGTTACAGAACTTGTAAAAGAGCTTAAAAAGAGATACCCTTTACAAAAATTTTCGGCTCTTCAGGCAGACCTCACTGTTGCCAGCGAGACTGAAACCCTGATCCCTAAAGCAGTTTCTGAATTTGGTAAAATTGATTTGCTGATCAATAATGCTTCTGTATTTTTACCGGCACATATTGTAGAAACGACAGCAGATTTATTTGATATACACTTTAATATCCATGTGAGAACACCCTTTTTCCTGATAAAGGCATTCGCAAAGCATTGTAAGAAAGGAAATGTTATAAATATTATTGACACCAGGATTTCATCGAATAAATCGGATTATGCAGCTTATTCACTTTCAAAGCAGGGATTATGGAATTTGACAAAGATGGCAGCTTTTGAACTGGCCCCTGAAATCCGGGTAAATGCAATTGCCCCGGGAATAATACTGCCCCCTGAAGGAAAAGATATGAATTATCTGCGTGAGCTTGCAGATAATGTTCCGATGAAACGGCCCGGTGATGTTGATTCTGTATTGAAAAGTATGGATTTTATTTTGGAAAATGATTACCTCACCGGTCAGATCATTTATGCTGACGGAGGTCAGAATATAGGATGTATAAATTAATATACATTATGGCAAAGATTAAAGTAAAGAATTTATTATTAAGAACATATATCGGATTTAATCCCGAAGAGCTGGTTAACAAACAGGATGTAATTATAAATTTTGAAATTGATTTTGAAGTTTCAGATACTCTGCTTGCCACCGATGAACCTGTTAACTTCCTTGATTATAAAGAAATTACAAAGAAGGTTATCGCTTTGGTACAGAAGGGACGGTTTAAGTTGTTGGAGGTATTGACCAATAAAATTTTAGATTTATTGATGGAGTATGAGCAAGTCAATTATGCCAGGGTTGAGGTTGATAAACCTCATGCACTTCGCTATAGTGAATCCGTATCTGTTGAACTTGAACGAAGCAGGCATAAATAGATAAAAGTATATTCGCTGTATAAGTTAATAATCAAGATGTTATGGTGGGCTCAAAGCATGCAGATTATGAAAATAGTGAACACTGCGGTAAGAATATTGCCATAATAGCTATAGGCTCAAATATTAATGCTGAAATGAATATTTCGGATATGTTTGGCTTGTTGAATTCAGAGATGATGATTGTTAAAGTTTCAAAATTTGTAAAAACGAAACCAATTGGGATTGAAAACCAGCCGGATTTTACTAATGGTGCGGTAAAAGTCGTAACGAATAAAGAACTAAACAAACTCAAAGAATTTTTAAAAGAAATTGAAGATAAGCTGGGCCGTGACAGGAATGCTCCCAAATTCGGACCACGCACAATAGATCTCGATTTAGTAGTCTGGAACGGTGAAATAGTCCACCAGGAGTATTTCTCCCGTGAATTTGTAAGAGATAGTGTTAATGAATTATTGTAATGAATCATATTGTATATAACCCGATATAAGATGGCAGAGAGAAAGATCCGGCGGAAGCCTTATATTTTATTAATAAGTGGCGGCATTGTTATGTTATTGTTTGTTGTCATGTTTAATTTTACTATTAATTATACATCTTCAAATGAGTTTTGTATGGCTTGTCATGTACATCCTCATGCTGAGGCTGCCTGGAAACTTTCAAATCATAATAACACCTCAAGCGGTTTTTCAACGAAATGTGTAGACTGTCATCTTCCACCCGAAGATCAGCCGGTCAGGTTTATTACCAGAAAAGCTTATCATGGTTTTCATGATCTGTATTATTATCTGACTAAGGATGCTGATGAAATTGACTGGGAGGGTAAGCGTACATTTGAGGCATCCAAAAGATTTGTGTATGAAGATGGCTGCAAGAAATGTCATATAAATCTTTTCCCTTCCACTCTTGATGCTTTGGGGTCTGATGCGCACTTGAAGTATATCCTGGATCCGGGTGCGTCTTCTTGTGTTCAGTGTCATCTTGATGTAGGACATTACCGTGGTGAAGTAACGCTTGCTGTTGAAGAAATTGCTGAAGCCGGGCGAGAGATATTTACAGAACCTGCTTATGTTGACAATTTTGAGGATTTTTCCGAACAGATACCCGGCACACCGGTCTCTTTTAAAATGGTTGCTGTTCAGGGAGGGAAGTTTAATATGGGAAGCCCTGTTAATGAACCATACCGGAGGCCGGATGAAGGGCCTGCCCGTGAAGTTGAACTGGCAAGCTTCTGGATGGCGGAGGTTGAAGTAACATGGAATGAATATCTTGCTTTTTTTAATGCTACAAGTTCACAAGGCCGCAAAGAATCGGAAGGTGTGGATGAAGATGCAGATGGCATTACAGGTGCCACTCCTCCCTGGGGCGCTCCTGATCAGGGTTGGGGAATGGGAACAAGACCTGCAATAACAATGACTCATCATGCAGCACAAACCTATTGCAGGTGGCTAAGCAGTGTTACAGGTAAAAAATACAGACTTCCTACAGAAGCTGAGTGGGAATATGCTGCCAGAGGCGGAACAGTTGGACCATACTTCTTTGAAGGTTCGCCCAAAGACTATGAAAGCGATAGACTGTTAAGTAAAATTTTTGGGGCAGATACCTCTGTAATCAGCAGATATGTCATCTATCAGGAAAACAGTCCTAACCGTACACAGCCACCGGCTCTTGTTGGATCAAATCCTTTTGGATTGAAAAATATGCTGGGCAATGTCGCTGAGTTTTGTCTGGATTACTATGACCCGCAGGTATATGCAAAGTATCCTCAGGGAATTGTGAAAAATCCGCGAGGCCCAAGAGAAGGACTTGAGCATGTTGTAAGAGGGGGATCGTTTAAAAATAGTGCTAAAGATATCAGAGTTGCAAGACGGGATTTTACAAGGACAAAAGACTGGCTGGTTACAGACCCTCAGATACCTAAAAGCATATGGTGGTATTCTGATTGTAACCACGTGGGATTCAGGGTGGTGTGTGAATATGATCCTGAAGGTTTCATAGATAAAAAATAAAAAATCAAATAATATGCAAAAGGATCAACTTTCGAGAAGAAACTTTTTGGAACGGTCAGCACTTGCCGGAGTTGCAGGGTTGGCAGGATTAACAATATCAGGTTCATGCAGCAGGAAAAAACTTCCTGTTGATTATCAATTTCCTCCTCTTCTGGAAAAAGCCCCTGACGGCAAGAAAATACGTGCAGGCCTGGTAGGATGCGGAAACAGGGGCACAGGAGCAGCGCTCAATTTTTTGGCTGCCGGTAATGACCTGGAGTTGGTAGCCCTGGCTGATGTTTTTGAAGATAAAGTTTGGGATTGCCATGAGAAATTAGTGGAGCAAAAGGTGCAGGTACCTGAAAAAAATTGCTTCTGGGGTTTTGATAGTTATAAAGAGCTCTTGGCAACTGATCTGGATCTGGTTATACTGGCTACTCCTCCACATTTCAGGCCCATGCATTTTGATGCAGCCATTCAGGCTAAAAAGAATGTATTTTTAGAAAAGCCTGTTGCCGTTGATCCTGTGGGGGCCAGGCAAATAATGGCAACTTCCAGGAAAGCTGAGACTTTGGGTCTTACAGTGGTAACCGGGACCCAACGACGCCATCAGCATGATTACCTTGAAACTTTTAAACAGGTTGCATCAGGTGCAATAGGGGAAATAACCTCCGCTAAGGCATGGTGGCTGCAGTCACACGTCTGGTTTCGAACGCGTGAAGAGGGGTGGGGCGATATGGAATATATGTTGCGAAACTGGAATAATTTCTGCTGGCTTTGCGGTGACCATTTTCTGGATACACACGTGCATAATATTGATGTAGTAAACTGGTTTATCGGTAAACATCCCGAATCAGCCATAGGTTTTGGAGGCAGGGTACGCCGTTTGACAGGCGATCAGTATGATTTTTTTAGTGTCGATTTTGATTTCGGTAATGGAGTATTTTCTCACAGCATGTCAAGGCAGATAGACGGATGCGCAAACTCACTGGGCGAACTGGTTATGGGAACTGATGGCTATACTAATTGTGTTAATACAATATATAATCCGGATGGCTCAATCAGATGGCAATATGAATATCCAAAAACATCTGACGGAAAAGCGACAGGAATGCCGAAAGTTTCACCATATGTGCAGGAACATATTGATATGGTAACAGCTATCAGGGAGAATAAACCCGTTGTTGAAGCTGAACGTACAGCAGTTTCTAATCTCACTGCAATAATGGGAAGGACTGCTGCTTATACCGGGCAAAAGGTTACATGGGAGGAAATGATGAATTCTGCCGAACGGCTTGGCCCATCTGAATATGTAATGGGAGATGTAAATATGGAATTCCCTGTTCCTCTTGCCGGGACTCAACACAAAGAATAATTAATAATTAAACAGATCATGATTTCAGTTGTCATACCATTTCTTAATGAGGAACAACTGGTTGAACAGTTGCTTGATGAACTTTGGAAAGAACTTATAAAGACAGGTGAAAATTTTGAAGTAGTATGTGTTGATGATGGCTGTACGGATAATACACTTCCAATTCTGATAAAATACCGTGAACGAAAAAATGAGTTGAAAATCATTTCATTGTCAAGAAATTTCGGATTACAGGCTGCAATGACCGCAGGAATAGATTTTGCCTCCGGAGATTATGTTGTGATTATGGATGGCGACTTTCAGGATCCACCCGAGCTGGTGCCTGTTTTATATGAAAAAATGAAAATCACAGATGCAGATATTGTGTCGGCTGTGAGACAGTCAAGAAGTGAAAAATTTTCCAAAAAATTATATATTAATATATTTCACAGAATCTTCGATAAAATTACAAAAGGACAGCAGGTGGCACAAACAGGCAATTTTTGTATTCTTAATAAAAAAGCCCATCAGGCGATGCTTAAGTTTTCGGAAAGAAATCGTTATGTGCCGGGAATTCGGAATTTCATTGGCTTCAGGCATGAATATATATTATATGACCGTCCCGACCGGCTGGCCGGCGAGGCTAAAATGAGCAGCCGGAAGTTGTTCTCCCTGGCTGCTGATGCTATTTATTCTTTCTCAAAATGGCCAATCAGGGCCTGTTTATATCTCGGATTAACCGGAGTAGTAGTTTTTCTTTGTGGGATTATTTATACGTTTGTTTCAAAATTTTTAGGTATTGCTCCGCCTGGATGGTCATCCATGTTTCTTGCAATTAGTTTTTTCGGATCGGTACAGTTGACATTTTTAGGATTGATAGGTGAATATATTTATCGAATCTTTAAAGAAGTACAGGGCAGGCCTCTTTACTTTGTGAAGAAGATATATGACTAAATTTATTAAGATATTTCATTACAGATATATTTTTCCTGCAACCCTGATATTTTCAGGATTAGTTTTAATTTTCCTGGCCCCATATGCGGCCGTAAATGTTGACGAGCAGTTGCATTATCCACATGCAAAAAAGGTTGTGAACTGGTATTTTACAGGGGGCAACGATGATAGTTGCCTGGATACGCCAAAAACAAACCTTAAGTACTATGGCCAGTCGGTCGATAATTTTACCGCATTGGTTAACAGAGTATTTAAGGTTGAAGATGAATTTTTGGTGAGACACTATACGGGTGCTTTGTTTTTTTGGTTGCTGCTCCTGTTTACAGGCTTGATTGTTAAACGGATAACAGGCTCTCAGATAGCAGCCTCTTTAGTAATTTTTACACTTATTTTCATGCCCAGGTTGTCAGGGCAGGCGTTTGGAAACCTTAAGGATATACCATTTGCAGCAGGTTATATGGCCGGTATTTTCTATATAATAAAATATATAGAAGAAATCCCCCGGCCAAAATGGCTTACCGCAATGCTCCTTGCCTTTGCAATTGCATTTACTGTTTCGGTAAGGAGCGGCGGCCTTCTTCTTTTTCCATATCTGGCTGCAGGATTGCTTTGCTTCTTCGTATTATATCCATATTTGATAAAAGATATTCTTTCCAACAGTAATTTAATTATCAGAATATTCTTACAGGCTTTTATAATTTTAGTTGTTGGATATTTCGGGGGATTGGTATTTTGGCCATACGCCCTGCAAAATGTGCTGGTCAATCCCGTCGAAAGCCTCGGTTTAATGGAACACTATGCTGTGAGCATCAAACAGTTGTTTGATGGTAAAATAATCTGGAGTACCGATTTACCATGGTACTATCTGCCAGTATGGATGTTGCTTTCTACACCTCCTTTCATTTTTGCAGGATCTGCTGTTTTTATAATTTTATTTATTTCCGGTATTTGTAAATGGGGATTAAGAAAATCTTCCTTTTACGAGGGCTTTATTCTTTTTTCTTTTTTATTTCCATTTTTATATGTAATTGTTATAGGATCCAACCTCTATAGCGGAGTAAGACAAATGTTGTTCATTATGCCTCCACTTGCGGTTATCTCTATTTTGGGCATATATAAATTTTTAAAAATATTATACCTGAAAAACAGAATTATTACCTGTATAATGACAATCCTTTTTATCGGTATAATGGTTTGGCCTCTTAAGCATCAGATAATGACTTTTCCTGTTGACTATGTTTATTTTAATGGCCTGTCAGGTTATAGCAGAAATGCATGGGGGAATTACGAATATGATTATTATTTTCATGGTATAAAGGAACCTGCTGATTATTTGATCAGGTTGGCAGACGGAGATAATATAACAGTGGCAATGAACAGTAACCTTTCAAATTATTTCGAAAACTACCCGAATATCAGGTATAAGTATACCAGGTTTTTAGAGAGAAGTTCTGTTGACTGGGATTATGGAATTTTTGGTTTGAATTATGTGCATCCATGGTTATTGAAAAATGATACATGGCGACCTGAAGGTATAATAAAAGTTTTCTATCATAAAGGAAATCCTGTTTCAGTATTAATAAAAAGGGTGGATAATAAAGATTTTTATGGGATTTCTGAAATAAAAAGCGGAAATTTGTCAGCAGTAAGCATACTGGAAAATGCAATTAAAACAGATACTAATAATGTCTGGCTTTACGTTCAATTGGCACAGGCCGGTTTACTGGAGGGAGACAGAGAAAAATTCTTTTTTTATATAGAGAAAGGGAAACAAATTCATCCGTATTACGAACCATTTTTTTTGCTTGAGGCTGGCCAGCTTTATAAAGAAGGGAAATACAATGATGCTATGGAAAAATTGGAGATGTTACTTGAAATAAATCCCCGGTATTTGCCCGCTAAAGAGTTGTATGATGATTTAAAAAGAATGTCGAATAATTAAATATATATACATGAAAGCCATAAAGAAAATTTTTGCAACGTTATTCACAGGATTAATGAGTTTTCCATTTGTCCTGACAGCCCAGAATGAAGCTACTTATATTGATAATCTTGGTGTTCAGGATAGTTCTTATATGGAGACAGACCTGCTTAATGAGGCTCAGAATTCCGGATCCGGAACTACTGTAATTATAATTATTGCAATAGTATTAGTTGTTTTAGCTGTCATATTTTTTCTAATGAAGAAAAAGAAGTCAAAACAATAGAAAGATAAGAATTTTTTTAATATCAGGATTTTCCCGTTAATATGAATTCAATGCCTTATTTTTTAAGGTCAATGGGTTGTTGTGTTGTTCCTGGCTGAGGATCGGGATCATCAAAGGTTTCGCTTTCCCTGTTAGCAGGAGATATGTAGATGGTCCCTTTCGGGTTTTTTATTCTCCAGTTTTCCAGCGACTGATCTGACTGGAATCCTATTCCGGTAATAATTTGGTCAGCCCTTATTATTTTTACATACTCTTCTGTGTATATTTTTTCTGTGTTTTCTTCCCAGATCAGATGTTCAGTTTTCAGGGTATCTCCTTTCATGTTAGTGGCAACTACATTATTTTTAGCTTCCCATTTTTTCTCCTCTACAAATTGTTTTGCATAATCAGAGGTAATACTTGATACGATATTATTGTGATCATCATATTTAATAAGTTCAATTCCCTTCGGAAATTCCAGGTAGGGTTTTCCTTCAGGTTCAAATCTAAGTAACAATGGTGTTTTAAGAGAAAATCTTACTTTTCCGCTGTCAGTAAAAAAAGTTTCAAAGTTGGTTGCTTCAACTAACGGCAGGTTATCGTATGAGTTAAAAGGCTTAATCTTTTCAATATTATTTTCACATCCATATAAAAGGGCTGCAGTCCATAACAAAATGACTGCAACCCTTTTGTAATATTTAATAATATAAGCTGTAATATTAAAATCTGACTCGTGTTGATTCATTTATCCAACCTCCCACTTTGTAGGTTTGACCTTCCTGCAGGCTACGGAAAAAAGCTTCTTCCTTATTGGGGAAATATCTTCTGTAAGTAGAAGCTTTTTGAGAAGCATCTACTGAACAGTCCTGTCCTGCTCTTCTGGCTTTTTCGAAATAGTCGACAGCTACCCAGAATACAGTTGATTTTTCGAAAGCATCACCTCCAAACGAACGGCTGGCAGCGACATATATATCACCAATTAGCATATAAGCCTGGCAAAATTCGGGATCTATTTCAAGTGCTTTAAGGGCATAATTACGTGCTTCGGAAGGTTTATTCTCCATTGCAAATTCAAACCTTGCATATTCGTAATAATAATTAGCCAGCAATTTCTTATCAGTCTCCTGTTCCATAGCCTGTTTGTAATATTCGTTTGCCTTGGCTATATCTTCTCTTTTCAGGTATCTGCGTGCCATATTGAAGGCAGCCTCTGCAGAAGGCTCTAGCTGATAAAGCTTTTCCGTTGCCTGGGAGAAGAGTTCGGTTTCATCACAATTAGCTTTGCCAAGTCGACGTAACATATTCTTTATAAACTCAATATCATCACTCTTCTCTTTAAACTGCGGAGTAAAAATATTTACAAGGGCTTCACAGTCGGCAGCACCTGAAGTGCCAAAAATATCTTCAACATAAATCTTTACATCCTGGGCATTTTTTGTGGTCTCCTGATCTTCATTTTTAGCAATAACTGCATTAAGAATAATATTGATATTATCGTAGTTCTTCACTACTGTCTCTTTTGGAAGCTCTCCCAGTAAGAATAAGGACCTGGTAGTCTGCATCAGTAGTACAAGAACAGGTAATTCTGTCTTTTCACCTTGTTCATCAACTGATTTACTCAGCCATTCATATCCGTTTTTCAGAACTGACTTTAAAGCTTCATCTTCAGGTGGATTTTCTGTGTTTAATTTGTGTTTAAGCCATGCGGTTGCCTTTCTGCCCATAACATAGCCTGATTCGCCAAAATGTTTTATTCTTTTATCGTATAATTTCATCAACTCATCAATATGCTTATTCCTTTCCTCCGGAGTAGATGCATTCTCTATCATGTTTTCGTACATATTACTACCGTGTATATAGAGATTGATAGTAGATTTTGGATACCTGGAATACAATTTATTCCAGTGAGGAAATGCAGATTGAAAGTTATCCTGTTTGTAAAATTCATTATACAGTGAAAGTTCGTTCATGAATTCCCTGTCTTGCTCCCTTATAAGATCTTCAGCTGACTTAAGAATAATATCACCACTTTGTGATGCTTTCTCCTCATCTCCTTCCGACGGCATTGTACCGTCAAAGGCAAAATCGAATTCATCTCCTGGCTTGCCTTCAATATCAAGTCTTTTTGTTTCAGTAATATAGGTGAATTTTATCCATTTCGAGTTGCTACTTGCCTCAACTTCATATTTACCATCGAAGCTTGTCATCATCGTGCCACCTTTGTGAGCCTCAACGGTAATACCGGCAGCCGGTTTACCTTCCTTGTAAACAGTGCCTTTAATAATTCTTTGCGCCATTACTCCTGTTAGTGAAAGAACAGTTAATGACACAATGAAAAAAGTAATACGAATAATAGCTTTCATAGTCTTATTATTTTTTATTTAAATATTAATCATATTTTCGTTTTACAAACCATAAATCATAAAGATTTACACTCACATCAAATTTTGCATAGTTCTCAATAACCAGGTTATTCTTTTTTGTTCCTCTTCTTCCAAATTCAGCTGCTATATTAATTGTTGAATTAGAACGATATACCGGTAAACCTACTCCAAAACTTATGCCAAAATCGTTAATTTGTTGATTATCAAATTTTAGATATGATTGTTCATGTTTTAACCCGGCACGGTATGCAATCCGCTTCAGATAACTTCTTATAGAAAACCGGTCGGGAATCCATTCTGCACCGAGTGCAAATTTATTTAAATCTGTCAGATTGGGATAAGGTGAATCAAAAAAAATCGCCTTTGACCAGGCCTGGTAATAATAATCAGCATTTATTTCCAATGAGTTTTTTTTGACATATGAAATGCCTGCTCCCAAGGTTAATGGAAACTCGATAACAGACTTATCTTTACTTTGAAAATTCAGGGTGTCAAGATCAGAACTATTATTTGATGTTATATTTTTTTGAGTCAAATCAGAATAGAATGCAGTGTATTTAGGCTTGTTCTCCAGGACAGCGCCAAAAATTAACTGATGATCATTTTGTAGAGGAAGCGTAGCCTGTAATCCGATTGACATTCCAAAGTCGCGCAGCCGTATTGATTCATATTTTTGTATACTGTAAAAGTCAGATGATTCTAAAAAATAAACTTCAGAATTGCGATTCAGTGTTCCAAACAGGTAATTCAGGTTTGCACCCAGAGAAATATTTTTTACAGGCTCGATTGCCAAACCGAAAAAAGCTTTGGATATTGAACCTACTCCATAATAACTTTGCAGAATATCTCCGGCATTCTCAATCGTTTCATTTACCTTTACATCGTAACCAACATCTGAATAGGGAGTTAATCCTAATCCAGTCGCCAGCCAGTTAGTTATCTGAAAGTTCATTGCAAAATACCTGAAATTTATATCATTGGATTCCATATTGGCTATTTCGTTACTATACCTGGTAAATTTTCCGGCAAATCCAAATTCGAACATAAAAGCCAAAGAATCCACTGCTGTGTATGAGGCAGGATTCGACAGGTTGATCTGCTGCTTGTACCTGCTGGCGATTGAAGCACCACCCATTGAATTTGTACGGCCAAATGTGTATGGTTGTATGTCACCCAGCCCAAATCTTGAATAGGGTGAGGTGGTGTTATTGTTGAATTGTGCAAATAAAAATACCGGAAGTATTATTAACCCGGCAAGAAAAAATACGCTTCTAAATCTCCCCATTATATTCTAATATGTGGTTTAACCCTAAGGCTGTTAAATTTAAATTTACAAAGAAAGAATTTTTTAATTTTTTTTCAAAAAAAATAGCATCCCCTCCGGTAATAATTACTTTTAAATTTGTATAAAAATCTTTAAATAAATCGATAGTTCTATCTGTTTCATAAATAATTCCCTTTTGTACCCCTGATAATATTGATTCTTCAGTAGTTTTTCCAAATAAGGCTTCAAAATTTCTGTTTTTTACCCGGGGCAGTTTTGCAGTAAACTGATGCAGGGCATCAAACCGCATTTCCAGACCGGGAGATATTTTTCCGCCAAGATATTGATTTTTTTCATTAATAAAATCAAAAGTGATTGCAGTGCCTGCATCAATAATCAGTGTATTTGAATCAGGGTACAAATAAAATGCACCAACAGCTGCTGCCAGCCTGTCATAACCCAGGGTCTCTTTTGTATTATAGAAATTTTCTATTGGAAGAGGTGTCTTGTAATTGAGCTCTATGAACTTATCAAAATTTTGTTGCATATAGAGTTTTAATTCAACGGGGAAAATTTTTACAGAAGAAACTATAACCTTTTTAAGATTTATATGTTCTTTTTTGAGATTAGCAATGTATTCACAATTAAGTATTTTAACCGATGATGAATCTATAATAGTATTTTCATCAAAAATATTTATTTTCGAAAAGGAGTTGCCAATGTCAATTATCAGATTCATGTTAATCAATTACTCTTAAACTGATATCCAGAGCTTTCACTGAGTGTGTGAGGGCACCTATTGAAATATAATCCACACCTGTAGCCGCAACCTTTCTTATACGTTTAAGGGTCATATTTCCGGAAGCTTCAATTTTTGTCTTTTTATTGATCAGCCTGACTGCCTCTCTCATCATTTTTGAGCTCATGTTATCCAGCATGATGATATCTACCTTGGCATCCAATGCTTCCTTTACTTGTTCCATATCAGCTGTCTCCACCTCGATCTTTATCCCTGCAGGTATTTTTGAACGTATCGCTTCTACTGCTTTTTTGATACCACCCGAGACTTGTATGTGGTTATTTTTTATCATGACCATATCATATAATCCGAATCTGTGGTTTGATGCCCCCCCCATTCTTACAGCATATTTATCCAGGTAACGGTATCCTGGCATTGTTTTACGGGTATCAAGAATTGTAACATTATATCCCTCAATTTTTTTAATACACTTATCTGCATAAGTTGCTATTCCTGATAGTCTTTGCAGGAAATTCAGGGCTTTTCGCTCTCCTGTCAGTATTGCCCTGAAGTCACCTTTAAATTCAACAAGAATATCTCCCGGTTGCACTTTACTGCCATCGTGTATTTTTTCGTTCCATTCGATATTCTTATCAAATTTTTTAAATATCATTTCAGCGACCTGAAGACCGGCGACGACACCTTCCTCTTTAACAAGAAGGGTAGCTGTTTTTTTTGTATGCGGAGGTAAAAGATTATTGGTTGTAATATCTCCTTCGCCTATGTCCTCTGCAATTGCCAGTTCAAATAATACTTCGGCTGACTTTAATGTCTTTTCATCCATCATCTTTTATTCTATTTTCTTACAGGTTCGAATTGAATATTTTTATTTTTTTGTTGAATTATATGCACTTCAAAATCCGGATTTTCATCAGGGAAATCGCTTCTGATATGTCCTCCCCGGCTTTCTTCGCGTTTTAATGCTGCGCGGGCAATAAGACTGCAGATAGTTGCACTGTGAAAAATTTTTGTCAGGTAATAGTCGTTTTTTTCTTCTTTATATTTATCTGCAATTTCCATGAAGTAATTCAATGCCTTTTCCAATCCGTTTTTATTTCTTAATATGCCGAGATACTTCGACATAAATGAAGCTGTTTCATTTTGAAAAGCGATAAAAGTGCTTTCCTGCTCCTTATTAATAGTCACAGGCGTTAAATTGTCTGTATCGCAATCAGAACAGGTTAATTGTGCAGCTTTGTCGCTGGCTCTTTTGCTAAAGACTAAACATTCAAGTAAAGAGTTGCTTGCCAGCCTGTTAGCTCCCATGACACCTGTTGATGCGGCCTCTCCACAGATGAACAGGCCCTTTATATTGGTTTCCGCATCAAGATTGGTCCTTATACCTCCAACCATATAGTGCGCTGCCGGAGAAACTGGTACAAGGTCTTTGGTCATGTCCAGTCCCAGTTCCTTTAGATGTAAATATATATTATAAAAACGTCTTTTTATTTTTTCTGCATCCAGATGTTTGAGAGATAAGTATATATAGTCTGTTCCTGAATTGCGTATCTGTTTAAAAATACTATATGCTACTATATCACGTGGTGCAAGTTCTGCCAGTGGATGAATATCTTTCATGAACCTGTTCCCGTTATGGTCAAGCAGCCATGCTCCCTCTCCTCTGACTGCCTCGCTTATCAGGTATGCATCGGTACCCGGGATGTATAATGCTGAAGGATGGAACTGTATGAATTCTATATCTGCAATTTTGGCTCCTGCTTCATAAGAGAGGGCTATGCCGTCGCCAGTGGCTGTATCAGGATTTGTAGAGCGGGCAAATAGCCTGGATAAACCTCCTGTTGCAAGAATAACAGCTTTTGCTTTAAAAATAATATTTTTCCCTGTTTTAAGGTCAATGGCCATTATACCTGTTATCCGGTCATTGTTTTTCAGTAACTTAATTACAGATAAATATTCAAAAGGATATACCGATGTTTTTTCTTGTACCTTTTTCAGGAAAAAAGAGGTTAGTTCTTTCCCCGTAGAATCCCCTCCTGCATGTAATATGCGTCGCCTGCTGTGGGCACCTTCCATTCCAAGAAGAAATTTGCCATCCTGCATGTCGAATTTCATTCCCATTTCAATCACTTCACGAACCCTGTCAATTCCTTCATTAACAAGGATTTCCACAGCGTCCAGATCACAAAGGCCACGTCCCGCCGCAAGTGTGTCCCTTATGTGTAGTTCAGGTGAGTCATCATCGCTTAGGGCTGCAGCTATTCCACCCTGAGCATAGTATGAATTGCTTATGTCAAGTTCTGATTTGGTAACCAGGACAACTTTACCAAATGATGAAGAGTGATAGGCAGCTGCAAGACCGGCAAGCCCGCTACCTATTACAATAGTGTCAAATTCTAATATTTGCATGAAATATAAATCTCTTGTATGCCAGGCAAAGTTACTATATTCTTTTATTTATTTTTTCCCGCGCAGGGATTTCATATGATTTATTTAAATTATTTATGATGCAAAATTAATTGCAAAATATTGTAATCAGAATCCCTCTTTGGTTGTTTGTAATTTATTTTTTAACCTTATACCTTCAGTTACTACAACAATTTCACCTTTTGGCGGATGGTCGTTATAGTATTCCAACAGCTCAGCAAGTTTCCCCCTTTTGATCTCTTCAAATATTTTACTTAGCTCCCTGCAGACACATATTCTACGATCACTTCCGAAATACTCAATCATGTCCCTTAATGTACTTGCTAAACGAAATGGTGACTCATAAAAAATTATTGTTCTTTCTTCTTCAGACAATTGCATCAACCTTTTTTTACGTCCCTTTTTTCGTGGAAGAAATCCTTCAAACACAAATCTTTCGGAGGCAATACCTGAAACCGCAAGTGCCGGTATAAGAGCAGTAGGTCCTGGCAGGCACTCTACATAAATGTCTTGCTCCACGCAGGCCCTTACAAGCAAAAATCCCGGATCTGATATGCCGGGTGTCCCTGCATCAGAAATAAGTGCAACAGTATTGCCGTTCTGTAACATGGAAATTACTGAATTAATCTTCTGATGCTCATTAAATTGATGATGAGGTATCAGTTTTTTGTCGATAGACAGATGATTCAATAGTTTGGCTGATACACGGGTGTCTTCAGCAAGTATAATATCTGCAGTTTTTAAAACTTCTGTTGCCCGGAGGGTAATATCACCCAGATTACCTATGGGCGTGGGAACCAGGATCAGTCTTCCGGGTTTATTCATAATGATATCTGCGTTTTACCAGATTAATAAATTTTAGACTGAGTTCGTTTTTTTTCCATTTGAAATTGGCCCGCAAATAATCTGAAGCCTCCTTTAGACTATTCATAGAATCCAGCTTCTCCAGTGAGTCATAAAATTTATTGGCATCATTGTCGAAAAGCTCCCTTATGTACTGAAACCGGTCATTAATACCAATAGCAGACTTGATGCTTGAAACAGGAAGATTGGATAACTTGAATTCAAGTTTATTCTGGTCAGTAATGATGTCATTGATGGATTTCCCTTTAAGGAAACTGTCACCCAGGCAGGACTTTGTATCAGCTTTTTCATTATTCTCTTCCAACATGCCGCTTTCATTGATCTCCTGCTCTTTATTGATAATTATTTCTTCAGTATTTGCAGAAGTATCCCGGGAAATATCTGAATTTACAACTTCATAAACATTATCTTGGTGAACACGCGGGATAACCTCGTGACTGTCAGATTCAGTAAAATCTGCTTTGACTTCATTCTGTTGAACACTAATTTCCGGGAAATGATCACCGTTGGTTTTATTTATGAAAGATTTTATATCAGATGGAACCTCCCCTTCCTGTTTATCCAGAAGATTTAATAATTGCATTATACCACTAGCCCTTGTATGAATGAAATCTATTTCGAGTTTGTCAAAGTTACCTTTTAGCCTGACTTCTGAAATGAGCTCTATAAGCTCACTCATATCTTTCAATAAAATTTTTATTATTTTTTTATTTTCCATTATTTGCAGGGCTGTTGCTTTAAAATTTACTTTTGTAAAAGTACAAATATAAATTACTAATCCTTATTTGATCAATTTTTTATTTAAAGGATATTATTTTTAGAAAATTATAATGATAAAATATAAGATATCAAAAATAGCAGAGATTACTGAAGGGCAGTTATTTATCCCTGACTCTTATAAAAAATATACAGTTAATCATATAGTTACTGACAGTCGGACCTTTGTAAAAGGGGAAAATTCCCTGTTTTTTGCATTGAAAGGTCCAAGGAATAATGGCCATAACTATATTCCTCTATTGATCAAGAGAGGCATGAAGGCCTTTGTTGTTTCAGAGCCTGCTTGTATAACACCCGGAGCAATATTCGTATTAGTTCAAAACACAACTATAGCATTGCAGAAGCTGGCTGCCTTTCACCGGAGCCTTTATCACTATCCGGTTATAGCTATTACAGGTAGCAATGGTAAAACTATTGTAAAGGAGTGGCTTACGAATCTTTTTGCTGATATTTTCAGAATTGTAAAGAGCCCAAAGAGTTACAACTCACAGATTGGAGTCCCGCTTTCAGTGTTGTTAATGGACGATCATTATGATCTGGGAATTTTTGAGGCCGGAATTTCAAATCCGGGTGAAATGGAGAAGCTTGTTTCAATAATAATGCCTGATATTGGCATCTTGACTAATATAGGTGATGCTCATCAGGAAAACTTTGATTCTATTGAACAGAAAATACATGAAAAATTATTGCTTTTCAAACCTGCCAGGAAACTGATATTTTGTAAAGATGATATCCATACCGCAAATATTGTGGAAGATTTTTGCAGGGAGCATGCTATTTCTGTCGTAAGCTGGACACTCAGTGACAGTAATGCTTTTATCAGGTTTAGCAAAAAAACTGATAACGGATATACTTTGATCAAGGCTGAAAAACATGAAACATTTTACCATTTCAAAATTCCTTTTACCGATGATTCGTCAATTGAGAATGCATGTCACTGTTTTGCACTGGCATCAGTTATACTTGCGAATCCTGAGAATATACTACCTGCATTTGAGCGATTGGAACCGGTGGCAATGCGCCTTGAAATAAAGCAGGGAATGAATAATTGCCTTCTTATTAATGACTATTACAACTCTGACCTGGCGTCTCTGTCGATTGCACTTACCGTTTTACACCATCAGTCTAAATCAGTGCATCTGAAAAAACAGGTAATTCTTTCAGATCTTCAGCAAACAGGTATTCCCGGTAAAGAACTGTACAGCCGGGTTAACAAGTTATTGGAACAATGGAATATTGATTTAATTACAGGTATAGGACATGGCATATCAGCTAATTCCGGACTGTTTTCTATGAATAAACGGTTTTATCCCTCAACTGCTGCTTTTGAAAATGCTTTTAGCAGAAATGACTTTACCGATTCTGTGATCCTTATAAAGGGTGCAAGGGCGTTTGCTTTCGAAAGGATTTCTTCTCTCCTGCAGCAAAAAGCCCATCAAACTATTTTGGAAATAGATATGAATGCACTGGTTAATAACCTTAATATTTTCAGGAGTTTATTAATGCCAGCTACAAAAATAATGGTTATGGTGAAAGCTTTTTCCTATGGAAGCGGTGATGTGGAAATTGCTAAACTTCTGCAATTTCAGAACGTTGACTATCTTGCTGTTGCAGTTGCTGACGAAGGTGTGGTACTTAGGCATTCCGGAATTCAAATTCCTGTTATGGTTATGAATCCTGAGGAACATAGTTTCCAAAATATGATTGATTATAGCCTTGAACCCAATATCTATAGTGTCTCTCTTCTCAGAAAATTCATGAAAACTGTCTCTCAGAATAGCATTATTCAATTTCCGGTACATATTAAAATTGATACCGGCATGAACAGGCTCGGATTTAAAGAGGAGAGTGATATCGATGCCCTTATCGGGGAGTTAACAGATTGTAACCAAGTAAGGATAAAAACTGTATTTTCTCATCTTGCTGCTGCCGATGATCCGGAAATGGATGCTTTTACCTGGCAGCAGATAAAAAGTTTTGAAGATATATCAGAGCGTATATTGAAGGTTTTTCCTTATCATATCGACAGGCATATTTTGAATTCTGCAGGTATAGAACGTTTCCCTGAAAAGCAATTTGATATGGTCAGGCTTGGAATAGGCCTGTATGGAATATCATTGACTCAGTTGCCCTTGCAGTCTATCTCAACTTTCAGGAGTACTGTCTCACAGATTAAAAAAGTTAATCCGGGAGAGACTGTAGGCTATAACCGTATGGGAAAAATTGCAGACAGACGTGACATTGCAATAGTGCCTGTTGGTTATGCAGACGGGCTTGACCGAAGGTTGGGAAATGGAACAGGGCAGGCTTTTATTAAAGGACAAAGAGTACCTGTTGTGGGTAACATTTGTATGGATATGTTAATGCTGGATGTTACAGGACTTAATGTTGTAGCAGGAGATAGTGTTGAATTTTTTGGTAATAATATACCTGTTTCTGAAATGGCAGAAAAAACAGGCACTATTCCTTATGAAATATTAACAGGTGTATCACAGAGAGTTAAAAGAGTATATATGTATGAATAATAAAGATTTAACCAAGTGAACTAATCCGCTCCAACCGGTTTAAATCTAATATTTTAATTTTTCTGCCATCAATGGCTATCACTTTCTCATTTGCAAATGTTGATAAAGTTCTGATTGCATTAGAAGTAGTCATGTTAGAAAGATTTGCAATATCCTCCCGTGAAAGATAAACCTTAAGGGTTGATCCGTCATTCTCATATCCATATTTGTACTTAAGTAGAATCAGTGACTCGGCAAGCCTTCCACGGATATGTTTCTGAGTGAGGGTAACGGTGCGTGTATTTGAAAAGCCAAGCTCTTTCGATAATTTTCTGATTATCTCTTCTGAAAAGGTGTAATTTTGGATAGCTCTCATCATGATAAATTCTGATTTGACCGTGCATAATAATGACTCCTCGAGAGTTACCGCTGAAGCTATATGATTCTCCTTCGCAAGAAGAGCCCTGTAGCCTATGATCCCCATTGGCTTGACCATTCGAATTATCTGCTCTCTCCCCCCTACACCTTCCTTTATTACCTTAACTTTACCGTTTACCAACATTAACATACCGGCCGGTTTGTCCCCTTCCTTAAATATCACCTCATTCTTCTTATAATGAGTCAGAGTTATTTGCTGTTCCAACTCCTGTTTTTCTTCCTTATTTAACAGACTGAAAACTGACTTGGGATTTTCTGTTATATCCTTTACATTTGATGATATATTTAACATTTAATCTCTGATAATATGTTTTACAGCATCAAAGTTATAAATTTTATGAAAATTGTATCTTTTTTTAATTGTTATTTTACTTATCAGTCAGTTTGTGTGAATTTTTTACTTTAATCCAATTCAATTTTGTTTATGACCCTTCCTGCAGTATCTTTTCTTAGTATAACCATTTTTTCCATATCTACCTGTATATCAAGTGATGTGTTGTGGGCATTTATAATTATCGGGAAATCGTGTATTTCATTATCAGGTTCAATATATTTATAGTTATGGATATGGCCGCATATCATCGCTGATATGCCTTTATTTTTCAATACAGGCAAAATTTTTCTTTTTATATCCAGTGGCCCGTGCCAGTCTGATCCAACAGGAGGGATATGGATAATAACTACTTTATGAGGGGCTGTTTTGAAAATTTCTGTTTCAGTTTGTATTTTAAGCCATTCCTGCTGTTCTGTCCGGTATGCATCAAACTGAGCCAGTCCCGAATATTCAATATCCGAATCAGGCTTATCTTCTCCGCAATCCAGGAAAATAAAATAAACAGGCCCCTGCCTGAATGAGTAGTATAATTTTTCGGTATATGTTGGAAAATAATCCAGAAAGTTGACACTGAAAGGCCCCCTAGTTTCATGATTTCCCCGGCTGAAAAAAACAGGGACTTCTGATGCAAACAGTTTCACCGATTCATCCATGAATCCTTCAAAAAACTGTTGCTCACTGTCCATTGAAGATACCATATCCCCATTAAATATTACAAAGTCAGTTTTACCGAACTCAACATCCCGGGAAAGAGCTGAAAGATCATCATTTCTGCCGTGAATATCGTTCAGTACTGTAAATGAAATTGACTCTTTAGCACTATCGAGTGTTTTAAATCTTAAAGGCCTTTGCCTGTATACATTTGTGGATGCAATATTGCCATACAGAACCCTGTGGCCTGCATATTCAAGGACTGCTTGTGAAAAAATCCTGTATCGGTACTCAGTCCCGGGTGCCAATCCCTTGATAACTATTTTGTGAAGTTGTCCAATTACCCTGTTGCCGTTTTTTGTCTGGTAATAACGGGGGTGTTCACTGTTGTAAAAACTGTTATTACCTGCCGGAGCAACTTCAACCCACGAAACTGCATCTGTATCGGTAGTCCACACGATAGTAGTCTCAGTGGACCCTACTGCCTGAATATAAGGGCCATGCGATATTTTTATCTCCTGTGCAACGGCAGAAAGGGAAAGAACAATAAAGGAAAAACAAAACAGTAATTTGTATCTCATCTGATTATAAATTAATTTTTTATTGTCATTTTTCTATTATGTTGTGATCCGTTCACTGAAGTGAACGGCAAAGGATAAGGCCATGAACCCATTCACTAGGTTGATCGAAGCTATATTCTTTGCCGTCGGTTTTAACCGACGGATTGTTTCAATACCATCCATATTTATCCACCAGTTCGTAAAGCATCCCAAGCCTCTCTGCAGTGACTTTAGGAGCTATAGAACAGGCAGTGCTCAGGATAAAACCTTTCCCTTTACTTTTCCCAGTTTCAATTATCTTCACAACATCATCCTCAGCTTTTTTATCATCAGCAAAAAGTAAAGAATTGACAGAATCTATATTACCTTTTATGAACAAATCGTTCCCGATCCTCTCAAAAGCATTTTCAAGGTCAACATTGCCTATGGGAGGCGGATCCAGGCATTCCAATCCTGATGTTTTGCTGTCGCGCATTATTTCCAGACGGTCGCCGATAGACCCGCAGGTATGGGTATAGATACATTTCCCTTTGCTGAGTGTTGCTTCATTAATGATTTTCTCATAAGGTAAAACAAATTCGCTGTACTGGTCAGACGAGATAAAACCCATTCCGGCAAATGGAGAAGAGAGCTTGATTGCATCAATCTGTTTATCGCACATCTTTTCTGCTATCGCCTTTATGCCATGAGCATATTTATTTAAAACGGCATGGCATTTATCAGGATTCATCATAAGTGAGATCAGTCCATTCTCGTGTCCCATCAGGTCAAGAAAATAGTCAAAAGGTGATGTAACCTCTCCATGAATTGAAAATTCTTCCCCGACTTCATTGTAAATAATATCGAAAATATCGAAAAGGTTGTTTGTATCAAGCTTAAAATGGAGGTTATTCGACACAGGTATGTAATTTATCACCGAAGGAATATCCTTATTAATATCTAAGTCTTCAATATCGGGAGGCACTCTTTTTTCCATAAAAGTGACAAAGGGTAGTTCTGAAAGGGAGTGCACCTCAATTCTGTCTTTAAAAGTTAGTTTGATATTTCCGTCATTCGTTTGTTCCCTACCTTTAATTTTACCTCTCCAGTCATCAAAATGGCCATGGAGGCTCACTAATATCCCATCGAACCTGAATTTTTCACGGAGCTCAATCAAACCTTCAGCAAATTTGTTCTTATCATACCAAAACTCTACCGGACCGGGATTTAGTTGTTGAAGCATACTTCCATAACTGAACTGGCACATCAATGGCACCCTGTCCGGTTTCTGCAAGTTCATTGCCAGTTTAACCCTCTCTTTTGAATTCATCATTTTGAGCTGTTTTTCTAATTAATTACCAGCCATCCAAGGTCAGCAGGATTGTCATTCCCGATAACCAACCGCGAGGTTACCGGATTATTCGGACGCCATGAACAGGTTCCTGTCCCGCTTTTTTGTACAATTACATCAACTCGTATTGGTCCGGGTTGAGAAGGATTTAGTTTTAGTATATAGAACGGGATCCTTGAGACAATATATTTTTGATCCTGTACCTCTGTTTTTCTGAATCCGGCAGTATATATAAGTGAATAACCCAGAGTTCTTACAGGATCGCCCGCATTTGATCCATTCAGTTCACTGAAAGCAAAATGAGCTACAGGGTAAAGCCGTTCAGGCTCTACTTTCACCCTGATGTCAGAAATTTTATCAGGTGATGTTTTATCAGTCACCCATATATATAATGCTTCTGAATCCCTTGATGCAGCCCACTGCACCTGTCCTTTTGCCTTCCCTTCTGTCAGTTCCTGCCATTGAAGTCCTGCAGGCAAAGCGATAGTGCCGTCAATGTTTATATCTGCCGTTTTTATACACTTTGACACAGCCCCTTCAGGCTTTTTACCTGTATACTCAGGAAAAAGGGGCTTGCCTTTTTTTATCAGTTTTTTAATTGCAGGAACATCGTTAGTCAGGACTTTTTTGAGTTCTTCCATTCGCCATTCAATTTTTGCAGGGAAATATTTATAACCCTCAGCTTCGGAATGGAATCCAAGCCTTGAATCATTTTTACAAAGCACCAGTAGCTCTTCATTCATAGCAATCTCTTCCTCTATGATATCAGTAAGCTGTTTTAATATATCCAGTCTTTCCTTTCCTTCCATGCG
>CAZJGI010000017.1:0-49530 GCA_964545315.1 uncultured Prolixibacteraceae bacterium | reverse complement strand
CATGCTTTCTTGGCCTGTACCCGGGCACCGCTATTTCCAAAAATCCGGCATTTTACGGGCTGGATGTACATGATCCGGGGATGATGACATGTATATCACTACATCACCCGGTTGCTACTCCGAAAGGCAAATCAAAACATTGGGTACTGGAACAATATTATCGTTTTAATCATGCAATATTAATACAGTATCAGAAGGCAATGGCTAATGTTCCGATGGAATTAATTGAAGAGCACCTTACATTAAGAGAATATGACGTCACCACAAAATGGTCCGACCTCTTTTTAAGCTACCCATGCATAAAGCAGTGTGAATATATGAGTAAAAGAAGATTTAAAGAGGATAATCAAATCCCCGGCCCGGAACTTTTAAATGTTATTCCACGACGTTCGGTAAACCTTATGGAAACGACAGGTTCAGGATTCACAGTAACCGCTCATCCACAAGGACCGATTGTATTAAATGAAATGGCAGGTGAAATTTATGAACTCTGTTCAGGGAAATACCGGCTGGGCGAAATCATTGCTTCTATCCGGGAACGAAATAATAACCTGCCCCCGGAACCATTTTATTCTAAACAAGCACTTGAGTTAATAAAGGACTTGAGAAGACGTTTTCTTATCTATTATTCTGACATATGACCCTACTGATTATATTACTGTAAAATCGAATTTAATGCCTTCGTTTGATCACTTTTTTTAGGATTATTTTTAATTTCAGGACATTTATGATTTTATAGGTATATAGGACAAAATATCTTCATAATTATAAATAAACAGAAGATTTTTTAACGATAAATCAGGATGATGAGCTTTTATATTAATCAGGATTTGTTGGACGGTGATTAAAGAAAGAATAAAATTTCATTTAGTATATTAAATTTAAAATTAATCAAATGCATAATCAAAATAAAGAGTTGACAAGCACAAGGCGAAAATTTTTAAAAACTGCAGCCGTTGCAGGTACCGGTTTAATGATCCTTCCACGTTGCACTGTGGGAGGGAAGGGATTTATTCCGCCAAGTGATAAGGTTAACATAGCTCTTATAGGTGCAGGAGGAATATCCATGCATCACCTTAATGAGATATTTAAATTAGACGATACTCAAATAATAAGCATTACTGATCCTGCTGAATATTGGGATAATAAAAGATTAAACCGGCCAGATGGTGGGCGCAGGCCACGAAAAAAGGCAATAGAGGAACATTACTCACAGAAGGCGCCAAATTACAAAATAACAGAATACGAAGATTTCAGGGTGATGCTTGAGAAGGATAAGTCTGTTGATGCAGTGATATGTTGCACACCTGACAATACCCATGCATATATTTCAATCACTTCAATGAGGGCAGGGAAGCATGTTTACTGTCAGAAGCCGTTAACTCACAATATATGGGAAGCCCGTAAAGTGGCTGAGGTTGAAAAAGAGACTGGACTGGCTACCCAGATGGGCAACCAGTTACATGCTCTCGACACCATGCGGCAAACAATTAACCTGCTGCGTTCGGGTGTGATCGGAACAGTTCATGAATCATATTCATGGGTCGGGGCAACAAGGTTACAAAAAAGTCTTACGGGATATCCGGCCGAATCAATGAGAGTGCCACGTGGATTTAACTGGGACTTATGGCTTGGCCCGACACTTTTCAGACCATATCATGAAGCATATACTCCTTTTACATGGCGTGACTTCTGGGTTTTTGGAAATGGCTCATTAGGCGATTTCGGATGCCATGACATGGATGCGGCAACCTGGGCTTTCGACCTTCAGGTACCTGAGAGTGTACAGATATTCCCTGCCGGTAATGCAGGAAGCCGTGAGGTTACCCCTTATGGGGAGATAGGCCATTTCTATTTCGGCGCCAGGGGAAACATGCCTCCTTACAAAATTACTTGGTATTCAGGTGGCCTGCTGCCTGAGCATCCTGCAGCTCTGCCACGGAGTGTCAGGTTAAAGTCGAGGGGAGCAATGTATATAGGTGAAAAAGGAATTATTCTGACCAATGGAGGGGCTACAGCAGCACCTGAAATATATCCTGAAAGTTTACGTGAATCAGTAACAGCCCCATCACAGTCTGTCCCGCTTTCAAAAGGACATCACCGCGAGTGGATTGATGCCATAAAAGGAGGGGAAAAGGCATTGTCGAACTTTGAATATGCCTCAAAACTTACCGAGATAACACAGTTAGGAGTATTGTCACTTCGTTTGGGAGGAGAGAAAATTGATTGGGATGCTCAAAACATGAAAGCCACAGGGTTACCCGAAGCAGACGAGATAATTCGTGAGCCTGTCAGGCCGGGTTGGGAAATGGATTAACTACTTGATTTTAAAATAACAACCAAAAATGTAAAATAAATTACCACCCAGCCTTTGGGATTATTCGTTTATCAAAAAGGAATGGGACTTTGCTTATAATTTTGCAATCAGAAAAATCGGGATGATTGGGATTAAGAATAATATTAAATTCCTCCGGAATTACCACTGAAGGGACCTTTAAAGCCAGAAAATGCCTGCTCCTTAGAAATGAAGTACCAAAATCAATAGTCTCAGATACAAATGGGAAGCCGTCCCATCCATCTACCAATATACTTTGTGGAACAGTCTGAATTTTTGATTTTCCCGGAATTTCAATTTTTATAAGTAATAAATCTTCAGGCATATTTTCCAGACTTGTCACATGCACAAGTTTTTCCCAGGCAGCTAAAGAGGCATGTTCAGATGTATAAACAATCAGGTTCCCTTTTTGATGCCACCTTCCCCTGCCATACAATCCTCCCTGGCCATTAAGGGCTGAATATTTCTTATTTGAGATCCGGTAAACAAACATCATGCTGAGAATCCGTATTCAATTGCATTTAATTCATCCATTACCATTTGTATACCGGAAAAAGTATCTAAATAAGAAGCTGGCTTTTCACCACCCATAGTCATATTTTTCGAATACAGCCAATTCCTGAATTTTTCTCTGCTCCCAAAAAGCTCAATTCCTTTTTTGAATAATTTCGCAATATAAAGAGCCCTCTCTGAAGGAGCTGGTGCAATTAGTTGAGATGGTTTCTTTTCCTGTATCGACCTTGTAGAAATCCTAAGATAAGAACTAAGTTCTTTCAGTGTTAAACCGGTTTCCCCGGCAATTGATAAAAGCCTCGACTTCTCTATGCCTTTTCTGGCCCCATATAAAAAATCTTTTTCTGAAATTTCAAGTACACTCATAATAAATGCGAATAAATTCGCTCTAATATACGAATATTTTCTCTTTAGGGTTATTCATTAATGATTTATTTGAAAACAGAAAATAACTTTATACAAAAATATTTCTGATATTAGTTGAAATTTTCAAAGACCTGAAATGAATCCGTTATGAAAAATAGTTTATTAATTTTTACTTTTCTTTTAGGTTCGTGCGCTTTTTCAAAATCCCCCATTACTATGGAGAAAGAAGAGGACGGCCTGCTTTTTTTGGAAAAAGGGCAGAAAGTGCTTTTTTATCAAATCGAACCCAAAAACTATGATGGACAGTATGAGAGGTGTAATTATGTTCATCCTTTATGGGGATTGGATGGTTATGTACTAACTGAGGATTTTCCTGCCGACCATCTGCACCACCGTGGCATTTTCTGGGCATGGCATCAGATTTGTATAAATGGAGAACGAATAGCTGACGCATGGGCAATTGATCACTTTGAGCAAAGAGTTAAAGACGTCAGGTTCTCAACAATAAAGGGTGGGGCCGGAGTTTTGAAAACTGATGTTGAGTGGATGTCTGATAAATGGTTAAAATCGGGGAAAAAAGTTCCCTATTTAAAGGAAAACAGTACTATCACTATTTATCCGGCCAGGAACAATATTCGAAAGATTGATTTCGAAATAAATCTCCTGGCTCTTGAGGAGAATCTGACAATTGGAGGTTCAGAAGATGTAAAAGGTTATAGTGGCTTCTCTGTGCGGGTTATTTTGCCTGATGATGTGATTTTTTCCGGCCCTGACGGAATAGTAAAGCCTGAAAATACAGCTGTAGAATCTCCCGGATATATTAATATTTCCGGAAGTATGGGTAGTGATGGCAGAAAAGCAGGTATTGTTATACTGGATAATCCTGCCAATCCCGTATATCCCCAGCCATGGATACTCAGAAATGCAAAGAGCATGCAGAATGCTGCATTCCCGGGAAATGCAGTAGTGCCAGTACACACTGATAAACCTTTGGTACTTAAATATTCATTGTTGGTTTACTCAGGCACAATAACAGAAGAGCAAATAAGAGCGCTTGAGAATAAATAATATAGTTATAGGCTATAGAAGTTATATTGAAATAATTCCGGCAATTTTTATTCAGATTTGGCTTTTTTTACAGTTTTGATCAAATTAAAGTTTAACGGGAATTGAGTCAGGCAACACCGTAAATATGGATAGAATAGTTGTATGATGTGCTGTTTCTGATACCCTTTAAATTAACAATTATAATAAAAAAATGTTCTGTTGTATAATTAATTGAATATAAATATTTTACAAGGTTGGATCAATGAACGGCAAAACTGTCATTATAATTTTACTGACTATTATATCACTAAATACTGAGATTTTTTCTCAAAATTTAATTGTAGTACCAGGAAAAACAATCATTGAAACAGATAAAGGGGATCCATTTTTATGGATTGGTGATACAGCATGGGAATTATTTAGTGATTTAAGTCGTGAGGAAGTGATATTTTATATGGATAACCGCGAAGAAAAAGGTTTTTCCGTTTTACAGGCCACCTTGATGATGGGAGGGTTTGATCAAAGGAATTACTATGGTGATACCATTTTTCATAACAGGAAGCCTTCCCTGCCCAACGAAAAATATTTTGAATATGTTGATTTTGTTGTTAATGAAGCAGAAAAGCGAGAGATGCATATGGGGCTGCTGCCTACATGGTCGAATAATGTTGCAGACCGCCACGGACGAGGTGCAAATTTTAATGTTGAGAATGCATATGCTTATGGGAAATTTCTTTCTGAAAGGTATAAAGGCAAACCTGTTATTTGGATTTTGGGTGGGGACCGCAATGTACAAACAGATGCTGAATATTTAATATGGAAATCAATGGCAGCTGGGTTGGCTGAGGGTAAAGGTGGTCACTTGATCTCTTATCACCCTACTGCACCAATTTCTTCTCATTTTTGGTTTCATAATGAACCATGGTTATCATTTAATATCATTCAAAGCGGGCATTTTAAAAAATTCCAGACTGAAATTATTGAATTCGGAATGGTTTTCCAGCAATTGTCTCCACAGAAACCATGGGTAAATGCAGAACCTTCTTATGAAGACATTCCGGTTTTATTTTGGCATTTTAATGATTTCTCCAAATACGGAAAGAAGAGGGAGGAAGTAATTGGGGAAGACGGTTTAATAAAAGATAAGAATTATTATTCACATGGTTTTTTTGATGACTATGATATCCGGATGGAGGCATATTGGACTTTTTTTTCTGGTGGCGCCGGTTATTCATACGGTAATAATGCAATATGGCAAATGTATAAGCCTGGCAATAAGTACCATGTACCTTGTCTTACCTTTTGGAATGAGGCATTGGACCGTCCAGGGGCTGATGACATGAGGCATGTAAAAAAATTGTTTACTAAATATCCGCCAGGGAGTTTTCATGTTGACCAATCGGTTATTTTTGGAACAAATTTTTTAGATGATAATAATATCCGCGCTGTTGTGGGTAATGACAGATCATTTATGATGGTATACCTTCATAAAGGCCAGAAAGTAAGGGTAGTGCTGTCTAAATTGGCCCGGCCATGGAAAGCTTTTTGGTTTAATCCCCGCGATGGTTCACTGGATGAAACAGATGGAGAAGAGAATAATGGAATCGGCCATTTTGATCCTCCGGGTAATCCCGGTAATTATGGGAATGATTGGATATTAATATTGGAGTCAGATTAACTGCAATAAATTATGCTGATCATCTGCTTTGATATTTTTTTAAAGGGATTTGAATCGCGAAATTGTGCTCTTTCTTATTAGGCACTATTTTAGTTCCTTCTATAATTTCATCCGTCACAGAATTATAGGAGATCACTTTCAGTTTATCTCTTTTTGGTAAGAACCTGTAGATTCGCAAAGGCCCGGGCCCTGTCATATAATCACTTAATAAGGCATGAACAGTATTTCCCTTGTCACCTGCTAATTCAAGATGCATTGTATTTGTGCGGCTTTGGTCTCCGCTGAATATTATATGCAAGTTTTCGTGTTTGGAAAAGCATTTTTCCCATAATTGGACAGGTGTATTTCCACGCTTTCCATGTATTTTATTCCAATCCATAATCCCTTTAGGACCGTTATAATATCCCTCATTGGTTTCCGGTTTATTTACCGGACCTAAAAACATGTGTGTGGTAACTATGGCAAATCTGTTTCTGTTACTTACAAGAATACTGTCAGCCCATTGAAGCACATCATCCGGTGCGTTGCATTCCAAATGTAATATTACCAAATCAATACCTTCTGCCGATAATAATTGAAAACTGTTTGCATTACTGCCTGAAATTTTTGAGATACCGTTTTCTTTTTTGTAATATCCTCCATACCAGTCAAAATGTTCGAAACGTGAAGCCGGAAAGTATTTTTGGAATAATGAGGAATTACCCTCTGAGGTCATATCATGATTACCCACTGATATTGCATATGGGATTTGGTTATGCAGACGATCCATAAATTTTCGAGCCAGAGACCATTGATCATTATTGTTAATATCTACAATATCACCTGCATGGCTGACAAAAATAATTTTTTGTGTTTTTAGATTTTTTGTTATCCATTGTGTTTGGGAATCAAAGACCGGATTTGATATATGTTCCTTGCTGTCAGGCTCTTTTTTAGTGCCTTTACCAAGATATCCCTGAGTGTCGGGTATGACAATTATACTGAAACTTCCATCAGGAGAATTTTTAAGAGCTTTTGTTGTGTTTGGATTAATTGGATCCCGGATAACTCCGGAGGCTGTCAGCAAAACTATAATTAAAAAGCTGATAATCAAAAAAGACCTTCTATTCATAGAAACATATTTTTATAATTTTTAAAAATAAACAAATAAAGAATTAGAAACATTGTAAATGTATTGTTTTTAATTATAATCCGTTCACTGAAGTGAACGGCAAAGGATAGGGCAATGAACAAATTAGCTGCTTATATCAGAACCTTATCCTTTGCCGTCGGTTTCAACCGATGGATATGAAACTCTCCAAATCCAACAGCCAGCAATAAAACTCGCATATTATATTATTTTGTATTATTTTTGTAATACCAACAAGAGGTTAAACCCTCTTTTATGAAAATCCTTATAATTAACTAAGTTATACTCAAATGAAACAAAAAATTCATGAAAATGCCCCTGCCTCGAATGCTATTTACGGGCTTGGGTTTATTGGGGCAGCAGTATATTATATTGTTCATGCTGCCGGTTTCTGGGCCGGAGTTCTTGGGTTTCTCAAAGCTATAGTCTGGCCTGCCTTTATGGTTTACGAAGTATTTAAATATCTGGGGATGTAACTTATTCCCCCGCATTTTTTATCTCAACAGGTATCGGATCGGAAGCTTCTCCTTTGTATAAGCTGATATGAGGGAAAGGAATTTCAATGTTTTCCAGTTCAAAAGCTTGTTTTATTTCCAGGAAGATTGAGTTTTTTACATCCAGGAAGTGAGAACTTTCTGCCCACACTGCAACGAGAATATCAATCCCGCTTGCACCGAAATTTTGAAAAATAATAAGAGGATCAGGTTCATCAAGGCATAGTGGATTTTTTTTCGCAACATCTTCTATAATTTTTTTGACCTTGTTCAGATCTTCCTTATATGCCACGCTCACAGGAATATCCACCCTGCGTATCGGGAAACGTGTAAGGTTAATAAGTTCAGTACTTATGACAGTTTGATTTGGAACACGGATCAGAAGGTTATCGAAAGTTCTTATTTTAACAGATAACAGGTCAATACTAAATACAGTGCCTGTTTTATCTCCCAGGCGTATGATATCGCCTATTTCAAATGATTTTTCTGAAACAAGGAAAAATCCGCTTATGATATTGCCCAGGCTGGTCTGGGAAGCAACACCGATTATCAGGCCTATCACACCGGCAGCTCCGAAGAGGGGGGCCAGTTTAAGATTCATTTCTGATATTATAATAAATACCAGCGTAATAAACCCTGAATATAAGACAATCCTGTTAATTATCATTTTGCGCTGTCTGGACCATTTAGGTGGCAGAACTCTTTTTATAATAAATGCGATTAAATAAATTAAAGTAATACCAACAGCCAGGATGATTAAAACCTTTATTATTTTTTCAAGGACTTCAGCATTAAAATATTCCGACCAGTTGAAATTCATAATTCTTGCTTGTAAATATTTTTAATGAAATGAAAATTTATATTCAGCAGGCTTTTTGATGCATCGCTTCGCGGATTGGCCAAAATTTCAGCTTTTTCTCCATGAAATACTTTCGAATAGTGGTATGAGGCCGAACTAATTATTTCTTTCCCTTTATATTCAACTATAATTGAACTGGTAATGATATTTCCATCTTTCAGGTATAAGGTAAGATTTTCAACCCTGATAATTAGTCTTTGTACTTCGAGTACTCCGGGAGAATTATTATATATAATTATCGGGCATATTGCCTCAAGGGAGCAGGATTCTGTTTCTTTAAGCGACATATAAAAAACAGTACCTAATGAATAAGCTGGTTCACCGCCGAAAACTTCTCCGAACCATGTGTCTGATAGTCTTTTAGTTGGATATTCTTTAATAAGGTTTTCAGACTGTATTTTCGAGAAGAATACCTGTACTGATAAAGGTATAGTAAGGAAAAACGTAAGCTTTTGGCCTGATCCGAGGTGAAGCTTACTACCTTTAAAAACAAGTGGTTTTTCAGGAAGTGATGGTGCTAAGTGAATAGTATTGGATTTGCCGGTTTGGAAATATTCACCTTCTGTAAAATCAGGCTTTTTGTCAACATCCGGAGACAGGGGATATGGATTAAGCAGGACCCAACCATCTTTTTCCCTTTTTGCTCCCAGAGAGAAATTTTCTAATGTAAATACCTTATGATTTCCAGGCATTATCTGGTGCTTCCCAAAAACAGACCTTGCATCCATCTTTTATGGAATTTAATTAATGAGAATAAAATCCGAAGATTTTAATAGTTTAATATTATCTGAAATACAGATAATTATCTAAGCAGTTAATTCTTCCAGCAACTCCCGGGCTTTTATTGCTTCGGAGATCAGATACTGGTCATCACCTGTATTGAGGCATTCAATAATAAGCGAACCTCCTTTAAATCCACCCTGGGCAAGCCGTTCGAATACCTTTGGGAAATTAACCATTCCTGTTCCCGGGGTAACGTTAACATCTTTTGGCATTTTGAAGTCCTTGACACACATGCCCGTCACCAGTCCGTCTACATCCGCAGCATCATTTACCGGATCGATTGTTCCGTCGGAGTAATAATAAATATTTCCCGGATCATACCACAACCTGAAATTTTTATGTCCTACTGTTTCGATATGTTTCCTGCATTGAGCACCTGTTGCATTAGTACCCCCGTGGGGTTTTAATGTCAGTTCCACTCCTTTTTTCGCTGCATAGTCACAGCAAGCTGCAATCGTTTTATAATAATCGTCTTCAATTTCCGGAGCTGAAACTCCATTTAGCATAAGGTTTGGACAGTTACAAACAGCGCTGTTATCAATTAACCGTTTAAGTCCGGCTATATTTTCATCCAGGGATGCTTTTCGGTTAAATGAATGGCCTGAAATAGAAGCAATTTTTAGTCCGCGTGATTTTGCCTCCTGAGCAATTTTTGCTGCCTCCTCAAGAGAAGTATCCTGATGGATTACCCTGCCACCTTTATGTGACATCATGCCTACATATTCGAATCCTGCTTTAGCTATACTGTCAAGAGCCTGCAGATAATCCAGTTTGCCCCATGGGCGGGTATAGATGCCGATTTTCCATTCTGAAAATGAGCAGGAATTAACCAGCGCTCCTGCAGCCGCTGCCATAGCTACGCTACCTATGAAGTGTCGACGGGACATTAAATTGTTTTCTTTTCTTTTTTCCATATGATTTTAAGGTTTATTTTTTTTAAATGTATTTTATCTCAACATTAAAGCCTTCTGATTTTTATATTACGATACCATGAGTCATCAGAATGATCGGTTATTACAATATGCCCTTTACGCTTGTCTGCAAAACCTGTGATTTTTACAAATTTACTTTTCTCTAAAGCACTTTCAAATTCAGGTACTGAGATGTCAAATTCCACTACTTTAATACCATTTAACCAGTGCTCCCCATGATTACCTTTAAAAATAATGCGGCTGTTATTAAATTCGCCGATTGGATTTAGCTTTGTATTTTGAGCTGGTATCAGATCATACAGAGAACCTGTGAACTGAGATGGTTTTAACTTTCCTTTATATTTCTCGTGATCGTCGTCAAGAATCTGATATTCAAATCCAAGAGCAGAATGTTTTGACCCGGATGACATAGATAACTCTTCGCTGACATTGTATTTTATACCGCTGTTGCCGGCTTCTTTAATTTTCCATTCAAAGTATAATTCGAAATCCCCGAAGGTATCAGCGGTCATCAGATCTCCTCCTTTAACAAGCACGCCATTGTTCTGTGCGGCAACCTCACGGTTATTTACTTTTCTTATCATGCCGTTTTCTATTTTCCAGTGATCAGGCTGAACTGAATCCATTCCCAATATGCGCCATCCCTTGAAACTGGTTCCGTCGAAAAGTAATTCCCATCCTTCTTTTCTCTCTTTTTTTGTTAATTCATTATTGGTTTGCCCACCGGATGTGGTGCATCCGGAAAACAGACAGGATACTAAAAAAAGTCCTGTAAAAATTGATTTTATTCCACTCATTCTATACATAATAATTAAAAATAACTTTAACGTCGTGAAATTAAAAAAAAAAGTAAACTGTAACATGAAGTATTCCAATTTTTGGAGTTAAGAATGGGATAATTCGGAATAAATCAATAATATTGTATCTGATCCTACAACTTAATCAGGAGTTTTTATTAATTGGACTTGAATTTTTATAAAAATCTCTGTCATGAGAAATTCCTTAAAGCTATTGTTACTTTGTTGTTCATTTACTTTACCGGTCATTAAGGGGAATTGTGACAATAGTTCGCAACGAAAACCAAATATTATTTTCATACTCGCAGATGACCTGGGGGGTATGGATTTACCTGTCTATGGGAATACATTTAATGAAGCTCCCAATATAAGCAATCTTGCAGATGACGGGATTATTTTTAAGAATGCATACGCCGCCTGTCCTGTATGTTCACCTACAAGAGCCAGCATACAATCGGGGCAGTATCCTGCCAGGGTAGGGGTAATAGATTTTATTCCTGGTCACTGGAGGCCTTATGAGGAGGTCACTGTTCCGGTTAACAGGACACAATATCTGCCGGCACAGATTATTACTATTGGTGAAATGATGAAAGCGGCTGGATATAAAACTGCATATTTTGGAAAGTGGCACCTTGGTTCCGGGGCAGAACATCATCCGCTTAACCAGGGATATGATGAAGCTAATGTAGGCCAGGGTTATTACAATGTGAAATTTGATCCTGAAAGAGAAAAAGGTTCTCCTAAAAGGCTATCAGAGCTATTAACTGATTTTGGGGAAGAGTTTATTGATAAAAACAGAGATAATCCGTTTTTTCTTTTTATTGGTCATTACGATGTACATGTGCAACTTGATGCTGACAGGGATTTGATTGAAAAGTATTTAAAAAAGAAACGCAAAGACAACTATCCGGGAAATGCTGTCTATGCTGCTATGATTGAGCATCTGGACAGAAGCGTTGGCAGGATATCGAAAAAACTTGAAGATGCAGGCCTTGAGGATAAAACTTTGGTGATTTTCTTTTCCGACAATGGTGGATTAATAGGACGTTATGATCGCATTCCTTTAATTGCTGAAAAACAATTGGAAATATATAATAATAATCCTTTAAAATATATTGCTTCATCAAATGCCCCTTTGCGAGCTGAAAAGGGTACTGTTTATGAAGGTGGTATCAGAGTGCCGCTTATTATTAAATGGCCTGGTGTTATTGCTCCCGGAAGTGTTAGTAAAAAGGTTGTTACAAGCGTTGACTTTTATCCTACTTTTATTGAAATTGTAAACACAAATGCTCCTAAAGGCCAGGTTTTAGATGGGATATCTTTGTTGCATGAACTCAGAGGTGATGATTATATAGATGAGAGGCCGGTATTTTGGCATTACCCTGTTTATCATCATTCCGTTCCGGCCGGAGCTGTAAGGAAAGGTGACTGGAAACTAATTGAAAATATGGTCACAGGAAAATCGGAACTTTTTAATCTGGAAGCAGATGTCAGTGAAGCTATGGATCTGTCAACGTTATATCCTGAAAAAACAGAAGAGCTCAGGCAATTACTAAAAGAGTGGCAGAGTGATGTGAAAGCTGAATTTCCGGTACCTAATCCCCAATTTGATGAAAGTAAAAGATATCTTTGGGGGAAACATCCTTAATTAACTCAATTATATAATGCAAAAATGAAACGTAAAGCATTTAAAATGTACCTCAATGAAGGTATGAAGGAGGAATACAAAAAAAGACATGATAATATCTGGCCCGAGTTAAAAAAATTACTCAATGAAGCAGGAATAAGGGAATATTCAATATTTCTTGATGAAGAAACAGATACTCTATTTGCATTTCAAAAAGTCGTTGGGGATAGTGACTCTCAGGAATTGGGAGAAACAGACATTGTCAGGAAGTGGTGGAATTATATGTCAGATATTATGAAGGTGAACCCTGATAATTCTCCGGTTTCAGTTACTTTGGAGGAAATTTTTTATTTAGATTAGAATTTTAAAAAACAATATAATGAAGGAAAAAAAGATATCGCAATTTTACGAATTAGCCAGGCAGGAATATAGTGATCTGGGAGTAAATACTGAAGAAGTACTTAAGAAGATGGATGAGGTAGTGATCAGTTTGCATTGCTGGCAGACAGATGATGTAGGTGGATTCGAAAGGCCTGATGCTGAACTTTCGGGCGGAGGTATTCAGGCTACTGGTAATTATCCTGGCAAGGCAGGAACTGTCGATGATGTCAGAAAAGATATTGAAAAAGTGATGCAGCTTCTTCCGGGTCGGCAACGCTTGAATCTTCATGCTATATACGGTGAGTTTGGAGGTAAACCTGTCGACCGCAATGAAATAAAGGTTGAACATTTTCAGGGATGGATTGACTGGGCAAAAAATCTGGGTATCGGGCTTGATTTCAACGGCACTTTTTTTTCTCATCCCAAAGCAGACAGTGGTTTCACACTATCTTCGAAAGATAACGACATAAGGAAGTTTTGGATTGACCATATGAAGTGCTGCCGTGAAATAGGTGCAGCTATGGGCAAGCAGTTGGGAAAGCCTTGTGTCCATAATACATGGATTCCTGATGGGTCAAAAGATATTCCGGTTGACAGGAATGGCCACAGGATGTTATTGAAAGAGTCTCTTGATGAAGGATTTAAAAAAGAGTATCCCGGGAATTATATTAAAGATGCCCTGGAAAGTAAATTATTCGGAATAGGAACTGAATCAATGACTGTAGGATCTCATGATTTTTATCTGGGTTATGCTATCAAAAACAATAAATTGATCTGCCTTGATAACGGGCATTTCCATCCGACGGAACAGGTAGGCGATAAAATATCTGCATGCCTGCAATTTGTGGATGAGTTATTATTGCATATTACAAGAGGTGTCAGGTGGGATTCAGACCATGTTGTCATCTTTAATGAGGAAGTGCAATTGATTGCATCGGAAATTGTCAGGAATAATTATCTCAACAGGATTAATGTTGGTCTCGATTTTTTTGACGCGTCGATAAACCGCATTGGTGCATATGTGATTGGAACAAGGGCTGTTCAGAAAGCCTTTCTTTTTGCTATGCTTGAACCTGTAAAGCAACTGAAAAAGTACGAGGAAGAAGGTATGTTTTTCGACAGGCTCGCATTACTTGAGGAATTAAAATTAAAACCTTTTGGGGCAGTTTGGGATTATTGGTGTATGTTGAATAACGTTCCTGCGGGAGAGGATTATATTGCAGAAGTAAACAGGTATGAAGCTGAAGTATTAAGCAAAAGATAAATGCAAAAAAAATTCAGGGAGGTTTTTTCACCTCCCTGAATTTTTTACTTGTTTATTTCTGTATCCCAGGCACTTTCCCTTTGTTCTGCTTGTTTTATCCACTCAGGCACTACGTTTTCCAAAAATTCCTTTTTTTCTGCAATTAGTTGTTCCATATCAAGGCCTATAAATTTTTGTGCTTTGGCTTTAGTTGAAATATCCGGATAAGGTATCTCTTCATTATGGCCCAGGTCAGCCAATAATCTTGCCAGCCTTATACGTGCTTCCTGCACTATAGTGATCCCGTTAGCTATTGTCCTGCCAATTTCCACAGGTGAGTGGAATGAACCTCCGTGGCTGGCAGCTGCATAGTCCCATCTCCATTGAGCATGACGTATTCCCTGAAGAATTTTAGTCATTTGTTCTTCATTGGCCCCCAGCTCCCATGCTTTCTGCGCTTCGACATGAGCTCTGACCAGATGAATCTCCAATTCGTCCCGGTTTTCAATTATCCTGTCCTGGCGTTGATAAACATCTTCTATCAGACTGGCAGTTTCTTCCCTGTGGCATACCTGGCATGAATTTGAGACATTATTCAGTGGTGATTGCATTTTGTGGTCAGTAAATTTTTGTCCACCTTCACTTATGTATGGCATATGACAGTCAGCACATGATACTCCTCTCTTTGCATGAATTCCGGTCATATAAACCTCATATCCCGGATGTTGTGCCTTTAACATGGGCGCTTTGCTGAGTGCATGGGTCCAGTCACTGAACTCCATATTGTCATAATAAGCCTCCATCTCTTCAGCTGTAAAACCATTATCCCAGGGGAAGGTTAGATATTCTGCCCCTTCTGCAATTTTTTTGTTAAAATAATATTCAACGTGGCACTGGGCGCATACCAGGCTTCTCATCTCCTGGTAGCTCGCTTTGGTAATGTCTTGTCCTCTGCGCCCGAAAGCTTCTGCCAGGGCAGGCCTTGAAATACGCAGGTTCATTGTCTTTTCATCATGGCAATCTGCACAACCGATAGGGTTTACAATCTCATGACCGAATCTGGCCCATTTGCCAGTGTAGAACTGTGCAATGCCAATTTCATTCATCAACCTTGGAACATCAGGGCTTTTGCATGTCCAGCAGGTTGTGGGTTGTGGTCCGTCATTACTGTTTTTTGGCCCTCCTGTTCTTAATATGTTCCTGACATCTGTTACTGCATAATAATGTCCCCGCCCCTGCTTATAATCTTTTGAGAAACTGTAACCTGCCCATAAAACAACCATCCGGGGATCAACCTCAAGCATATCAATCATTGCATTTCCATTATACTTGCTCCTGAATGATGTATCTGCAGTTCCATAGTATGATTGAAATTCACGCGGATAATCCTGTCCCCAGATTTCATTCCTGGGTTCAAAAGGCCTTAAATCCGTTTTTGGAACATTTACGAATACAGCCTCCATACGTCTTTCAATAATCGAAGCAGCAAGAAGCCCAAATAAAAACACTAGTACCACTGTACCAGTGAATAGTATCCAGGCCAGCCATGGACGTTTTTCGATAAATTTAAGGTTTACTCTCATTTATGTGATTTTAATAATTAGTACTTCATCTTAACCATTTTGGCACAGGATTTTCCGGTAAAGGCACCCTGGCATTGGGAACGCTGGAAAGACTGTTCACCCGCCCATGGGGAACCTCCCGGTGACATTCTATGCACTTTCTTTCTGTCATTTTACCACTGTGATTGTCAACCATAGCATTTAGTTTAGGGTCTACCAGCTGATCAAAATGGCACCTGATACAATTCGTGTGAACAGCCTCAGCACCTTCCTCCTTTATAAAAATAACCTGGGGTTCATTTCTTAAGGTAAATATAGTTGCATGCCGCAGGCCATCCTTGGCCTTAAAATAATACTTGTTAAAAAAATTATTATGAGGCACATGACAATCATTACAGTGAGTTACCTCCCTGTGCGAACTATGACTCCATGTAGCATATTGAGGTGCCATGATATGACAATTAGTACAGGCCTTAGGATTATCTGAAATATAAGAATGAGCTTTGGATAAATACAGGATTAAAAATGAAATCCCTGTAAATACAGCCAAGGCAGCTAACACAGGCAGCCTCCATTTTTTTATGGGAATCAGCTTTTTTAGAATCATCCGCAAAGTTTTTACGTAGTTCAAATATTGGAAATTTTTACATAATACCAATAATTTGTTATGGTAATTTCTCAGGTTATCTTGTTATTCTTGTCTATTTAAATTAAAAATAAATTATTAAGTAATATTATTTAGTTCAATATCTGATAATTAATCTCACCTGTTTTATGCTATTTTTGGGACTTTAATATTTAATAATCCCAAAAAAATATAGTTTTATGAAAAGTACAGCTTTTTTATTATTGATCTTGTTAGTTTCCTTTTCTGCATTAGCAGATGGATTTATCACGGTAAATAAAATCAAGATGGATTTTACCGGTTTTGTCCGAAATGATTTCATTCATGATACGCGCAGAAATGTTGACGCTTGTGACCGGCTTTTGGAATTTTATCCTGTTAGACCGGCTTATGACAGCAACGGTGAAGATATTAATGCTGTTCCCAGCGCACAACTTTTGAATACTTTTACCAGGTTTGGTACTCGTTTTTCAGGTCTTGAAATAGGGAAAGCTACTATATCAGCTTACGTTGAGGTTGATTTTACCGGTTTTTCCGAGACAAATGGTTTGCGGTTCAGACATGCATATACAAATTTTGCCTGGCCCAAAACAACTCTGCTCATAGGCCGGGCATGGCATCCTACTTTTATTGAAAAAGTATTTCCTTCAGTACTTAATGAGAATACAGGATTGCCATTTCAGGTATTTAACCGTACACCCCAGATCAGGTTGACACACAGACTGGCCGATAACATTGACTTTATTGCCGGTGCTGTTTATCAGTTTAACTATGCAAATTCCGGTCCCTCAGGAAAGACTTATAAGTACCAGCGTGATGCTGTTATTCCAAATTTACACGGACAGCTGCAGTTTTTTAATGATCATTGGGTTGCGGGAGTTGCTGTTGACTGGAAAAGTATCCAGCCAAGAACTTTCACTACCGGAGAAAATGGTACATTTAAAACATCTCAGAAACTAAATACATGGGCTGCTTTGGCATATATTAAATATACAGACAGTAAATTTGAATTTAAAGGTAAGTCAATGTTCGGGCAAAATGTCAGTGAGAGCCTGTTACCCGGAGGTTATGCCGTTGCATCATTCGATGAAGCTACAGGGAAAGAAACATATACACCCATGAACCATGTTTATAACTGGATAAATTTTACTTATGGCGAAGAATTGGTAGCAGGCCTTTATGCCGGGTTCCTTAAAAACCTCGGAACAAGTGATGATCCATATATGGGAGGAGCTTTTTATGGCATGGCGACAGATATTGATATGATATTCAAAATATCGCCTCAAATAATTTATAACTTTAAGAATTTTATGCTGGGATGGGAGTTTTCTCTTACTAGTGCTGCATATGGTGAAAATGATTATAATGATAAGGGAAAAGTCAAGAACCCCGAAAATGTTACTAATTACAGAAATATGATATCGATTGTTTATAAATTTTAATATTACAATTAATTTTGCCTGTAAGAACAGCGGCATCAGGAAGCAGTTTTTGATATATTAATTAATGTTTTATTATCATGGCATGTGAAGTTTCTGTTTTTCTCGAGAACAAGATTACACATCTTGAGGGTATAACAAATGTTTTAAAGTCAGAAAACATAAATATACGTTGCCTGACACTAAATAATATCATGCATGGCTGGGGTGTACTGAATTTATTGGTAGACCAGCCTGAAAAGGCATACAGGGTGTTGGTTGAAAAAGGTAATTCTGCTTTTTTGCGTGAGGTAATTGTTTTGGAAATGAAAGATGAAGCCGGTAGCCTTGATGAATTGCTTATTAAGTTATCGAAGATAGGACTTCATATAGAAAATGCATACACGCGCTTAGTCTCAGAAACAAAGACTGCTCTGCTGATCCTGGATGTGCCTGATGTGATTGAAGCCGGGAGAAGACTACACCAGTATGGCATTAAAATTCTCGATGATGATTCAGTTTACAGAAGGTGATAATACAGAAGAAAATTAACTATTAATATATTTATAAATAAAATAAAAATTTGAGAAATTTTTGGTAATGATCTGGAATGAAAAAATTGAATGTGCTTCTCGTGACGAAATGACAGCGGTGCAGGGAGAGAGGCTTGTAAAGACAGTAAGGCGTATATATCATAATATTCCCGGGTACAGGGCTAAAATGCAGTCAATAGGTTTGCTGCCGGGTGATATTAAGACAATTGAAGATATAAGAAAACTTCCATTCACAAATAAAACTGATCTGCGTGATAATTATCCGTTTGGGATGTTTACCGTTCCCATGAGTGAAATAGTAAGGATACATGCCAGTTCAGGTACCACCGGTAAACCTACTGTGGTTGGGTATACACGTAATGATCTGCAAATGTGGTCAGAAGTAGTTACACGTGCACTTTGCATGGCAGGAGTACATAAAAATGATATAGTTCAGGTTGCATATGGGTATGGTTTGTTTACGGGCGGCTTGGGGCTTCATTATGGTACTGAAAATCTGGGGGCTACAGTTATCCCTATCTCAGGTGGAAATACAAAGAAGCAGATACAGCTAATGCAGGATTTTGGCACATCAGTAATAGCATGCACACCTTCATATGCCTTGTTTCTTGCCGAGGTAATGCAGGAAATGGGTATTAAACCTGGATATCTGAAGCTCAGGGTGGGTATTTTTGGTGCAGAGCCATGGACTGAGAATATGCGCAGGGAAATTGAGGCTAAACTAAAACTACGTGCTATTGATATCTACGGGCTTAGTGAAGTTGTTGGCCCGGGAGTGTCATGCGAATGCAGCTTCCAGGCAGGAATGCATATAAATGAAGATCATTTTATTCCTGAAATTATCAATCCTGATTCCCTTGAACCTGTAAGAAACGGAGAGGTGGGAGAACTTGTTTTTACTACTGTAACAAAAGAGGGAATGCCGCTTATTCGATACAGGACACGTGACCTTACAAGGCTTATTTATGAGAAGTGTGAATGTGGGAGAACACTGGTAAGGATGGAAAAATGTAAAGGCCGTTCAGATGATATGCTGATTATAAGAGGAGTTAATGTATTTCCATCACAAATAGAAAGTGTATTACTTGAAATCAGTGAAACAGAACCCCACTACCTGCTTGTAGTCGAACGGGAAGGATCACTTGACGTGTTAAAACTTATGGTTGAGGTTCAGGAGCAGTTTTTCTCAGACGAGATACGTGAACTCGAAGCTTTGAGAAAAAAAATAACAAATGCTATCCAGGGTACACTTGGCGTTTCTGCTGAAGTTAAACTTGTTGAGCCAAAAACTATAGAGCGAACAGCTGGCAAAGCAAAAAGAGTTATTGATAACCGCAAATTTTAAATATTGCTACAGGAGGTTTTTATTATGAAGGTTAAACAAGTTTCAGTCTTTTTGGAAAATAAAACGGGCAGGTTGAACGAAGTGGCTCAAATACTTGGCGACGCAGAGATAAACATATCAGCGTTTACAGTTGCAGATACTTCAGATTTCGGTGTCCTGAGATTGATAGTAGATCAGCCTGACAAGGCATTCCGGATTTTAAGGGAAAAACTTTTTTCAGTCAGAATAACCGACGTTTTGTTAGTTAACAGTACTAATAATCCTGGTGCATTGTCACGCTTATTAAATATACTGAGTAAGGAAGGTATTTTTATTGAATACCTGTATGCGTTTTCGATGAATAAAGACAATGCTGTTTTTGTAATACGCCCAACCGATGTTGACAAATGTCTTGGAAAGCTGGAAAAGTATAAAGGAGATCTCGAAGCTGATAATTAATTGTTTATTATACTGAAAATTACAGGATTCGATTGCTTTAACCTTAGCCATTTTTAAATGGATTCTTTTTATAATAGCTTATAATCAATCGATGCATTTTTGTTTATCTGAGAAAGTGTTTCCCTCCCTTTTAACCGGAGAAACCATCTTTCTATTTCATATTTTGTATATTTGTAGTTTAAAAAAAAATAAATGAAGAGGATTGCAGTTCAGGGCATAATAGGCTCTTTTCATGAAGATGCAGCTATTAAATATTTTGAAGACAATATCGAAGTTGTTGAGTGTAAAACTTTTACCAGTGTTTGTCAGTTAGTGGATACCGATAAAGTAGATTTTGCCGTAATGGCAATTGAGAATTCTATTGCCGGCAGCCTGCTAAAAAATTATCAACTTATACGAGATTATCATCTTCGTATAGTTGGAGAGATATTTTTACATATCCAGATGAACTTAATGGTAGTTCCCGGAGTTAAACCTGCTGATATTACAGATATATATTCGCATCCGATTGCATTGCAGCAATGCATAGAATATATTGAAAAATATTACCCAAAAGCTGAACTTCATGAGGGAATGGATACAGCGGGGGCAGCTAAACTCATTTCTGAGGAAAGATATATGAATGCTGCAGCAGTTGGAAATTTAAGATCAGCAGAATTATATAAACTTGAAATACTTGATACGGGCATTGAAACTAATAAAAAGAATTATACCCGCTTCCTGATCCTGTCAAAGCATGGAAATCCTACTGAGAAGGCCAATAAAGCCTCTTTGTGCTTTGAAGTAGGCCATTTTTACGGATCATTGGCCAGGGTTTTAAATGTCTTCGCTGAAAATGAAATCAATCTGTCAAAAATACAATCAGTACCGATAATAGGTAAACCAAATGAATATAATTTTCATATCGATGTTGAATGGGAAAATCTTGAGAATTATGAAAGAGCAATACCCCAGGTATTGAAAAGAGTATCCAGCCTTGCCATTCTTGGTGAGTATGAGCGTGGAAAAATATACATTCAGGATAATTGTAACCATAACTAATTTTAACTTGTTTTGAGGCTGACATTACCTGTATGATGGTTAAAGTGATTATGGGTTACTGTCATTAAAAATGCCAATAAACAACACTATTATTATCAAAAAAATGAGAATGAGTAATTCGCCATTTAACAGAGAGATAATTGACAAGAAAATTGAAAAACTTCGTATTGCTAATATAGGCAGGGCATCCATCCGGGAAATTGTTGCGTTGGTTAATCTTGTTGAGGAAGAAACCGGATTAAAGTATATCCGCATGGAAATGGGAGTCCCGGGGCTTCCTCCGTCTGAAATAGGAATTGAGGCTGAGATCAGGGCTCTCAAAGCAGGGATAGCCGCTATTTATCCTATGGTTGATGGTATCAGGCCTCTTAAACAAGAGACCTCACGGTTTGTGAAAAATTTTCTTGATATCAGCGTATCTCCGGAAGGTTGTATCCCTACAGTAGGATCAATGCAGGGTACGTATGCAGCGTTTAAAGCCGCAGCAAATGCTGTATCAGGAAAAGATACAACACTGTTTATTGATCCGGGATTCCCTGTGCAGAAACAGCAGATGATGATCCTTGGACAGAAGTATGAAAAATTTGATGTATTCAATTTCAGAGGTGATAAACTTCGGCAAAAGCTGGAGGAGTATTTAGCAAAAGGGAATATTTGTTCCATTGTCTACTCAAATCCCAATAATCCTTCCTGGATATGCCTTTCTGAAGAGGAGCTCAAAATAATTGGTGATGTTGCCAACAAATATGATATTATTGTGCTGGAAGACCTGGCCTATCTGTGTATGGATTTCAGACAGGATATGTCTAAACCCGGAATGCCTCCTTTCCAGCCTACGGTTGCAAAGTATACTGATAACTATGTATTGTTTATTTCCGGTTCTAAAATATTTTCATATGCAGGCCAGCGCTGTGGATTAATGGTTATCTCAAATTCATTATTTAAAAGAGATTATCCTGCACTTCAGCAACGCTTTGGAGGAACTGATTTTGGGAGTACTATAACTTTAAGACTATTATACGCACTCTCGTCCGGTACCTGCCATTCTTCCCAGTATGCAATGGCTGCAATGTTAAAAGAAGCAAATGACGGGAATTATAATTTTGTAGAACAGGTTAAGGAATACGGAGAGAGAGCTAAGGTAATGAAACGGATGTTTCTTGAGAACGGTTTTAATATTGTTTATCAAAACGATCTGGACAAACCAGTTGCTGACGGATTTTATTTTACATTATCCTATCCGGGAATGACAGGGAACCAGTTAGTGGAAAATTTACTTTATTATGGGATAAGCGCTATTGCACTCGATAATACCGGCAGCATGGAGGAGGGTATAAGAGCATGTGTGTCATTCGTAAAAAGGGAACAGTTTCCGGAATTGGAAAAACGGTTGAAATTATTCAATGAATATTTTTCAGCCCGGAAAACGGCCTAAATATTTAGAATGGATCAGCAAAAGATAATATCAAGGTACAAGCTGACACTGGAGTTATTAGATCAGTTCCAACTAAAGAATAAGCCTGTAATTTTACATAAGGGCCAATCATTTATTGATTTTGGAGAGAGGACAAAAAAGATCGGCATTCTGATAGATGGATTACTATATTCTGTCTATGTTTCAGAAACCGGTGTTGAATGGGTTTCCCGTTTTTTCTTTCCTCCAAATAATTTTATTGTAAGTAATCATCATGGTTTTTATTCAGGTGATAATTCTACTGAATCAATTCGTGCATATGAGGATTCAAAACTAATCTATATAGAAAAGGATGAGTTTAAATATCTGTTGGATAATAACCAAAAATTTGAGCGGACAGTCAGGATTCTGGCTGAAGAAAGTTATATACAGGCACTTGACAGGGTTCATTCATTCCAGTCACTTAACGCTGAACAGCGTATCAGGAAATTTTTTGACGAATATCCCGAATTAGGCAGGAAACTTCAAAGGCAGCATATTGCATCTTATCTTGGCATACACAGAAATATTCTAACCAGGTTTCTTTATAAATTATGAATACGCAACAATAGTTGCATGTTTTTATTGTTGTTCAAAATAGTTTTGTAGTCAAAATGTATCTTAAAGAATTAAATTAAGAAAATGGCAAAAGTGATAGGAGCGGTAGTAATTGACCGGGAATGTTGCAAAGGATGCAATTTATGTGTAGAGGAATGCCCCAGGGATGTACTTGCATTACATACTGAGGTAAATTCGAAGGGTTATAATTATGCATATGTGGTGAATGTAGATGCATGTATTGGTTGTGCTGATTGTGCTGTTGTCTGCCCGGACACATGTATTACCGTATACAGAACAAAAATTAGTTAGTTGGGTGGCTGTTTTGTGATAAGGACAAATGCAGTTGATCATAAATCAATAAATCAGAAGAAATACATATAATGGGAGAAATTAGATTAATGAAAGGGAACGAGGTGCTGGCTGAAGCTGCAATACGTTGCGGATGTGATGGTTATTTCGGTTATCCCATAACACCTCAGTCGGAAGTGTTGGAGACTTTTATGGCAAGAGAGCCATGGGAGGAAACAGGCATGACTGTTTTACAGGCGGAGAGTGAAGTTGCAGCGATAAATATGCTCTATGGCGCAGCAGGTACAGGAAAAAAAGTAATGACATCATCTTCCAGTCCGGGGATAAGTTTAATGACAGAAGGAATATCCTATATAGCCGGAGCAGAACTGCCATGTTTGGTTATTAATGTCCAGCGGGGTGGTCCCGGACTCGGAACGATACAACCGTCACAGGCTGATTATTTTCAGGCAGTGAAGGGAGGAGGTCATGGTGATTACAAAATGCTGGTACTGGCGCCTTCTTCTGTGCAGGAGATGAATGATTTTGTAAGCCTTGGATTTGACCTGGCTTTTAAATACAGGAATCCTGTAATGATACTTACAGACGGTGCAATCGGCCAAATGATGGAAAAAGTAGAACTCTCTGATTACCAAAGTCGCTGGACAGATGAAGAGATTATTGAAAAATGGGGTAGCTGGGCTTCAACGGGTAAACCATCATACCGTAAACGCAACATAATTACTTCTCTCGAGTTGGATTCTAATGTTAATGAATTAAATAACCGCCGTTTCCAAAATAAATACAAGAAAATGGAAGAGGATGAACAACGATATGAGGCTTTTATGTGTGACGATGCGGACTATCTTTTTGTGGCTTTCGGTACATCAGCAAGAGTATGCCAAAAATCGGTGGATTTATTAAGAAGTAAAGGGATTAAAGCAGGACTCCTCAGGCCGGTAACTTTGTTCCCTTTTCCGAAAAAAGTTATTGGTGAACTGGCTCCAAATGTGAAAGGATTTTTATCGGTAGAGATGAATGCCGGTCAGATGAGCGAAGATATCAAATTAGCCCTTTTTGAAGCAGGCTATATCAGAAGAGTTGAATATTTCGGGCGTATGGGTGGAATTATTCCTAATCCCAATGAGGTTGCCGAAGCGATGAGAAGTTTTTTTGTTAAGGAGGATGTGTAATATGGATCATACAGTTATAATTAAACCAGAAAACATTGTTTATAAAAAATCAGAACTTCAAATTGATACAACAATGCATTATTGCCCCGGCTGTACTCACGGGGTGGTTCATAAGCTGGTTGCAGAATTAATTGATGAAATGGGGATCAGGGAAAGAACTATTGGGGTTGCACCTGTGGGTTGTTCTGTTTTTATATATAATTATATTGATATAGACTGGCAGGAAGCTGCTCATGGCCGTGCACCTGCAGTGGCTACAGGTATTGTCCGTCTAAATCCTGATAAGTTTGTATTTACATACCAGGGCGATGGTGACCTTGCCTCAATAGGAACCGGAGAAATTATTCATGCCTGTAACAGGGGTGAAAATATCCTGGTGGTTTTTATTAATAACGGTATTTATGGTATGACAGGTGGGCAGATGGCCCCCACAACCATTGACGGTATGGTAACTTCAACTACGCCTATGGGCAGGGATATGGAGAGGAACGGATATCCCGTTAAAATTACTGAAATGATAGCTCAATTGCCGGGGACATCATATGTTACCAGGCAGTCAGCTCAAAATGCTGCAGCAGTTCGAAGATGTAAAAGAGCATTGAAAAAAGGAATAAAAAAAGTTTTGGACAAGCAGGGAACAGCCTTCGTCGAGGTGGTCTCAACATGTAATTCGGGCTGGAAAATGACTCCGGTAGAGGCAAATAAATGGATGGAGGAGAATATGATACCATATTATCCGATAGGTGACCTTAAAGATAGTGGGAGAGGGGAACCGGTTTCTTAATTTTAATAAAGATATCATGACAGAGGAAATTATTATTGCAGGATTTGGAGGCCAGGGCGTATTGTCAATGGGTAAAATATTAGCATATTCAGGCATAATGGAAGATAAAGAGGTAACGTGGTTCCCGTCTTATGGCCCTGAAATGCGCGGAGGAACTGCCAACGTTACTGTCATTATCAGTGATGAAAGGATCAGCTCCCCTGTATTGAAGGAATTTGATACTGCCATTATCCTGAACCAGCAAAGTATGGACAAATTTGAGGGTAGTGTTAAGGCGGGAGGAACTCTTATATATGACCCTAACGGAATTGTTAATCCTCCAAAAAGAAAAGATATAGATATATATAAGGTTGAAGGTACTAGAAGTGCAGTTGAAATGGGCAATCCCAGGGTGTTTAATATGATATTTCTTGGCAGCTACCTGAAAATAAAACCCATACTGTCGCTTGAAAATGTTGAAAGAGGACTGGAAAAATCTCTTCCTCACAGGTATCATAAACTTATACCTCTTAATCTTGAGGCAATAAGAAGGGGACAGGAGATTGTTGAAAGTGTTCAGGTAACAGGTTAAATCCATTCCTCCGATGTTATTGCAGACACCAAAGGAATGGATATATAATTTATTTTTTAATGGTATCTAAGGCATAAGTGGCTTCGTCAGCTAAATTGGGATTTTGTTTGAGTGTTTCATATACTTCCCTGTAGGATTCATCGGCCATCCAGGAAAACTCTTTGCACAATATTTTTTTACAGTCATCAGTTGCTTCATTCGACTTCAGCAGTTGCAAAATTATTTGATGATATTCATTTAAATTTTTTGTATTATTTATATTGTCGGCAATCAATTTTTTGAGGATATTGAAGCATTCATTTGATTGTCCAATTTCATATTGTTGCATTTGTTCCACTATTGCAGGGATATCCTTAATATCTTCAAAAAATTCCCACCGGAGGCTTTGTGTTTCTGATGGAAAGTTTACCGGAATTTTTTGGGTCACTTTTCCCGTTGCAGCCCATTCGGCCCCCCTTTGAAGAGTAGTTATGAATCCTGCACACTCCATTGCAGGAGCAAATACATCTGTTCCGGCATGTCCTAAAGCAGTATGAAAGATGCGTCCTTTTCCAAAGGCTATTGTCATTAATACCGGTTCATTTTTCCCGGTGCCGTTAAACTTTTTGTCGGCATGTGCGTATGCAAGTATTTCAATATCTTTTGCAGGTCCGCGAAGTTCGGAATATAATTCGTCTTTGGTATGAAGCCACTTTTTAGGCAAACCCTTCATTACAGGGTGTTCGGGATTAAAGGTCTCCACGACAAATTCATGTTGTTGTCCATGTGACCCGCCTCTGCCCGGGGAATTGTCACGAACAACATTCCCGTTTTCAATATAAACATAAGGCCCTGATTTTTCATTACGGTTGCCCCATCCGCCCAATCCAATTATTTCATTGTACCCGGGCCAGTCGGGAAAGGCATTATTTGCTGCATGATATACAACAACTCCACCCCCGTTTTTTACATAATCCATAAAATTGTTTTTTGTCTCTTCAGGCCATGCGTCACCGGTATAATCTAAGACTACAAGATCATAAGGGCTAAAATCTATAATAAAGGATGACATATCTTTGCCTGTTGCCGGGGATACTTTAATATCAACATCAAAAAGATCCGATTTTTCCAGGATATATTTAAGGTACAGATGGCTCCTCTGCCAGTTGTGATTATTTTGTCCTGTTACTATCAAAGCTTCAAGGTTTCCTCTTTGAGAACAGGAAATTATTATCAATGAACTAATTACCAGTGTAATTAATGATCTTATTCGTTTCATATTCAATAATTAATATAAATTTAATTAATATTTATTCAGGCAGTACCCATGGTGTCCTGTATGGTTTTTTTAATAAACGTGATGCATAGGTATTGTTGTCAGTGAATTTTTCAGTTAGCGGGTCCCAATGGAGTTTCTGTCCGGTTATTATTGCAATTTCACCCAGTAAGGCTACGCTGACAGATCTATGTCCCGTTTCAGCAGGAGCGATTGTTTCTTCTCCGGATATTATACAATCAATAAAATTTCTGTGATGGTTGGAACTTATATACAGATGTATTTCTTTGGATCCAATTGGTTCTTTAATTATACTTTCATCTGAGGCTTTTAGACCTCCCCGCGTAACATGTATCCATCCATCTGAGCCATACCATGCAGTTCCCATTCCGTGTTTCAGCTTCGAGCTGTTAGCTACACGTATTTTGGTGCCATTTGCATATTCGCAAATAAAATCATATTCGGCTGGTACGTTGAATATCCCATCATTGTTAGCTCTTCCTTTACCTTCAACAGTGAGGGGGCCTGTACTTTCAAAGTCGAGTCCCCAATGAGCAATATCAATATGGTGTCCTGCCCAGTCGGTCAGCTGACCGCCTGAATAATCCATGATCCACCGCCAGTCCCAGTGAATTACGCCTCTGAAAGGTACCTTTGGGGCAGGCCCGAGCCACATATCCCAATCAACTCCTTGAGGTATGGCTTGTTCAGGAGGATTGCCGATATAATGGCCGCCATCGGGCAATCCTACTTCCACATAATCAATTTTTCCAATCCTGCCATTTCTGACCAATTCAGCAGCATAACGGAAATTGTCTGCTGAACGTTGCTGGCTGCCTGTCTGCCATATGATATTATTGCGATTTACCGCATTAACAATAGCCCTGCCCTCGACAATGGAACGTGCTAATGGTTTCTCACCGTAAATGTTAATTCCTTTTTCAGCTACATTAACTGCAATGAGTGCATGCCAGTGATCTGGTACCGCTATAACTGCGGTATCCGTATCCTCTTTTTCCAGAATTTCCCGGAAATCTTTATAAACACGGCAATCACTATTGCCATATTTGTCATCAATCATCTTTTTAGCCTTTGCTGCCTGGCTGTCATCTATATCACAAACGGCAACAGGCCTGACATCATCAAATTTTAAAAACTGATTGATGTCCCCCCTGCCCATTCCACCGCAGCCAATCAATATCATATTGATCCTGTCACTGGGGGGTACATTTCCACCCAGGCCCAGGGTTGAAGCTTTTATAATGGTCGGAAAAAAGCCGACACCTACAGCTGCAGAGCCAATACTTTTTAGAAATTTTCTCCTCTTTAGGTGCATAATTTTTAGATAATTCAGTTTAACTTAAATTAATTTAGAGAATTGTATCAAGAACAATTTGGATCATTTCAAAGTTACTGATTATCATTTATAAAATAAACTTTATGAACCCATTAAATATTGAAATATTTATGGATGATACTTACCTTTTTTTATAGAAAACTGAAATTCAGTATAATACAATTTCAATAAATTTTCAGGTATAGAAATTTATCCTGATTTTAGACAGACTTAACTTTTTTCAGTCTGATTAAGAAATTAACACATTGTATTGATTTAATGCTCATTTAACTTTTATATCTAATAATGCAACTTTTATTTTATACTAAGCGCACCTGTAAGGTTCTGATTTTAATAATTAATTTTCAATCCCAGGTTAAATAATCTTCCTGCATCAGGATAGCCGGCAACAGTTTGATATTCTTCATTTAGTATGTTTTTTACCTCCCCAAATATCCTTATCGGAAAACGGCCTGAAAAAGTGTAACCTGCAGTTATATCGGCAGATATAAAATCACCCAGGGGAAAATCACCATTTTGGGCAACCCATGAAGGATTTACAAATCGATTATTTGAATAAGGTCCTGTGTAGTGCATGAATAATGATGCATCAAATACTGATTTTTCGTATGATACCCCACCGTTTAAGATAATTTTGGGAAGTTGGTTATCATCGATCATTTTATCTTCACTCTCTTTCTCTCCCTTCATGATCATTGCATTTCCAAATATTATGCTATTTAATGCGGGGACATTTATTTTTGTCGCCAGTTCAAGGCCATAGCTTCTTTTATCAAGGTTCTCATACAGTTCCAGTACCATATCATTGTCTGTAGTGACCGTATTGCCACTGTAGTCGATAGCATTTCTTCTTTTTGTATAGAATGTGCTGACAGAAAATTCATTGTCCCTGGGGCATTTATATCTAAATCCAATGTCATATTGAAAGCGTCCTTCCGTTTCAGGGGATGTCCCTTCCTCGCTGAGGCTTCCTTTACGGGGGGCAATGGTTCCTCCTGAAAAGTTGTAATGGAATGATAAAGCATTTGACAACATATAGGTTACACCGGCAGCAGACTGCCATTCAAATGGTGCAGTTTCATCCTCTACAGGCTCTACATTCTGAAACCCTGCTGCGCTGCCTTCAATACCAAATCCTCCCCATTCGACAATGTACCCCCCTATGATCCTGAATCCGGCATCGAACAGGAACCTGCCAACTTTTTGCTCGTCCGCAATAACTCCCGACCATGTATGTACATTACAGCTGCGTCCAACATAATAGCGTTTGCCATTTGGTGCTTCCCAGTGGTTATATAATCCTCCCAGCCGTAATGTGTTTGAACTGCTCAGTGGGCGGCTGTGAAGAATATTGAATCCATACTCCCAGTCTTTTTCATCAATAATGGTTGTTGATTCGTTTACTATGTTATAACTTGAATGTTCAACATCCCTGTAAGTATAATTCATTTGTAATTCCGTCTCTGATCCGTTATCTGCTTTATAATCAAATTTTAAGTAGGTTATCAGGGTACTTAAAGGGTCAAACTTCTCCTCCCTGTTTGCAATGTTAGGTGCACCCGGTTCAACAATATTGACAAACTCCCTTGATCCGTTAATAAATGCCGAACCTGCCATTAAATTCAATTTATCAGTAAGATTCCAGTCTATGGTCCCATGAAAATTAGCTATTCTCTCTTTGCCTTTTCTTCGTGGAGGGCCATCTGTTCCAAAGAGAGATGCTGATGTATTAAAAGATAATTCTTTAAGTTTATTGCCATACTGAATCTTAGTTGCATAGCTGTTAAGACCGCCATATTTTGCCAGCAGGGAAGCAGTTTCCTTTTCAGGCCTTTTTGTTTTGACATCAATAACTCCTGTCAGGCCGGATAATCCTTTTATGAGTGCATTGCTTGAACGCACGATTTCAACAGACTCTATATCCAGGGCTGAAAAGAAATAACCAGTCTCTTCGAACTCCTTTTGCCAAATGCCATCAATTGAATAATTAGGGTATGGGTATTTTTGTCCTCTTACTGAAAAAAACTGTTTGGTTTTTCTTCCCCGGCTTTCTGTCCATCCTCCGGGGACATATTTGACAGCATCGATAAGGGTTACTGCACCCTGTTTTTCAATCTCTACTGCACTGATCTTTGTAATAGCCGGCAGAATGGAAAGAGGTACCCTGTTGATTGCAGAATCCCTCCCTGTCAGAAATAAATCACCAAATACATCAACACTTTCAATTCCTATTTTTTTTGGTGAGATATTTATATGTAAAGGTTCATCACTTGTGTTTGGAAGGGTTACTGATATTTCCTGTTCAGAGAATCCGACCGAAGTAACTCTCAGTATATAAGTGCCCGGGTCAGCAGTAAGTGAAAAGAAACCCCTGTTGTCTGAACTTGCACCGGTTTTGGTATCTTTCAGGATAACGTTTGCATTTGGAACAGGCTCTCCGGTTTCTGCATTGAAGACATATCCTTTAAGTACATTTTGCTGTTGGGCATATATAATAAACTGTATGGATAGCACTAATAGTAGTACTAAATAAAATTTGGGTTTTACATGCATATTTAATCTCCGTTTATATGATTGATCTAAAATTATGTGTTACAAATTTTTCATCGGTTTTAAAGCAATCCAGGATTTCATCAAATAACTGCAGTCACATCTGTTTGTTGCATCCGGCATTAGTACCAGTCCTCCCGCAGGGATCATATTTATCCAGCAGCCGGGCCTTATACCACCATAGTTGTGAATGCCGGAGCTGATATCATCAAACAGGTAATAGCCAACTGTGGCAGACCTGAAAAACAGCATTTTTTTGGAACCGGATATTATTCCGCAACCGTAAGAACGTTCAAAATTGTTGTCAATAACCTTTCCTGTAAAGAGATCGAAGGTTTCCGGCTCTGCAAATATAATACTATCATTGACTAGTGGGCGTGACCTGCTTGTGCTGGCATAACTTTCAGGAAGATTTTGCCTTGTCTCAGCCTCCCAGAGTATATTCCCGGTTGATGCATCCAGCACAGCTATTTTCCCTCCTTTTTCAGAGGGGAGCTTATATCGTGTATCGTTGTATGACATTATCAACCTGTCTCTTTTCTCATTTAAGATGAGCAGTGTACCCCAAATATTATTGTTGTTACGTAAAAGTATTTTACCTGTTTTTGCATCAAGTACGACCAAAACGCCTGGTGCCATTGGCTTTAATTTCTCTCCCCTGTATATATAGTCCATATCTGCAACCGGCCTGTCTATTAAATAAACTTTATCATTTCCGATCGCAATTGTATTATGGCGGATTGAGTGAAGGGCCTTATATTCCCAAAGAGGTTCTCCTGTCTTTATGTCAAGTGCAAATAAGGAATTTGATTCACTGAATTGTCCGAACATGTCACTTTCCTGGTAACCCCACCTGACAATATGTTTTTCATTTGCAACTGTCCCGTAAAGTATTCCGTTTTGTGTTGCGAGGTAGCCCCAGTATCCTTCGGGGGCATTGTAGGTAGCCACTTTATATCCGGTATTAATATCGAGTGCATAACAATCCTTTGCTGATCTGTTATACATTGATACACCCCGTCTTACAAATAACCTGTCTCCTTCTATACACCAGTTACCATGGGTTATTGCAGTACCCATTATGTGTTCCTGGTCATATGCTGACATAAGGTCTTCGATGAAATATTCCCATAGTATATTACCATTATAGGCATCCACGGCACGTATTGCATCATTCCCTTCCACAAAAAGTTTTCCGTTTTTATATAACGGGGCTACACCGCGGCCATGGCGTGAAGGCATGTCAAAGTCTGAATCTTTAAACCACAGCATTTCCAGTTTTCCATTAACTATTTGATCTTCAGAGATAGTAGTATTTGCCGGATCGTGATATTGATGGGTCCATTGTCCGGCACCCCTAAGTTCTCCCCTGACATTCGTCGTGATTTTACCGGTAATTCCTTTTATTACAACACCGCCACAGGGCTTCTGACAGCGTTTAATATTGTTATCAACATCATTTAATCCATTGGAAAACAGTGATTCTTGTGAAATGATCAAATTTGCAAAATAGTCGGGCAGGGGAATAGAATTTATATCTCCGTGAAATACTACTGCCCTGCTCCCGTATAATCCTGCGTCGTCAAGGAATTGTCTTATTTTATCGACGTTATTCTTATTATTACTCAGGGCCACAATTTTAAGATTGGTTTTTTTAGCTATTTCGTAGACCAGGCTGCCGTCGCCACAATCCAGATCGAGGCAATAACCACTCTTAACACCGCTTTTTTCAATAATCTCATCTGCAGCATCGGCATACTTTGAATCTATAGATGTTATGTCTTTGGAAATATCATTGGCAAATATTTTAGTATTACCCTTATATCCGCTTTCAAAACAATATAAATAACCCAAATCAGTACTCACAAACAGGGAGTTTTGTGCAATGGCCAGTCCCAAAGGAACACCGTTGACATTATAAGATGAAATGAGCCTTCCGTTTTGTATATCAAGAATAAGTATCTTGTTTGTAGCAGTACCTGCGATCAGCCTGTTCTTAGTGGCAATAAGTGTTTTTACATGGTCTTTAAGCACCCCTGAACTCCAGGTTGGCCCCGATAATTCTTTTACAACTGTTTTATTACCCCTTCTGTCTGTTGTTTCCCTGGTAGTGATAAGATTTTTTTTTGAGTATGCTTCAACTTGGTGAGTTTCATTATTAACTGCGTATATATATTCAGGCGTTATTGCCACAGCTTCAGATTTTATTTCACCGGGTATAATCTCACCGTCGCTTGAATTAAAAATTGAATAGCACCTACCTTTTGTCTCATTCAGGTCTCTCGTATTTCCACTTGGGATAAAGATTAATGAATCAGAAACTATCACATCTGATCCACCCATATTCCTGTATTTCTGCAGGTGAAAATACAGAAACTCTCCTGATTTTGAGTCAAGGGCTGCAGGTACAGCTCTTCCTGTGGGTATAAATAGTTTATCCGCTCCCGATGCCAGATACCCCTGGGCAGAAAGTCCGCTTTCGGCAACAGCCCCTCCATGAGGCTGAGGCATTTTCATTTCACCTGAAGAGTCGTTCACCCATAATACCTCGCCATTATCAGGATTTAAAGCATAAATAAATATTTTTTCAGAAGGCCATATGCCGGAACCGAAGTACAAAACACCGTTATCAATAACAGGGCCTCCCCTGGCAGGCCACCTGGCAATCATTTTACCATTACCAATTATCATGTCCTTCCTTTGTCCGCCGTATTTTTTCCATTTTAAGTTGCCTGTTTCTGAAGCCAGACAGTAAATATAACCATCGTCACTTACAGCGTAGATTTTATTTTTATATATAGCAGGGGCAAACCGAACCGGCCCGTCAGTGAAATATTTCCATTTTATTTCTCCTGTCTTTGTGTTAATGGCGTATATCTGGTTATCGTTTGAATTTCCAACAAAGAGGGTATTATTTTTTATTACCGGCTGAAGAGCATGGTCAAATGTCATGCGGGTATGTATACCTGTCCATGATCTGTCAGAAGGTTCCAGAATATGAATCCATTTAGGGGACATATTTTCAGAAATATGTTGTGGCGTATAACCACTCCTGCCTGAATCAGCCCTGTATTGGAGCCAGTTTTTATTATTGTTGTTCGTACTGGTACATGTGATTAGTAGCAGGGAGATTAAAGCTGTGTAGGAAATAAAAATAAAATTTTTCATTTTGTTTAGTAATACATATTTTGATATAAAAGTATGAAATCATTAGAAGATTACAGATTGTAAACCATAATAAAAATCAGATTTTTCAAATATTATCTTGATTAAGTTCTTCTGCGATTTTTAAATCTTTATTAGTAACTTGCAACACCTTAATTTTGGTAATAATCAGTAAAGAATGTTGATTGAAAATTTTTTGTTCACATGCAGCTTTGTAATTCCAGATGAATGCCGGAACAGATAAAAAATTGATAAATCATTTATTGATGAAAATTGAAATTTAATAATATAACTGACTTATGCTTAAATTTATGTGGAATTTGCAAATTCTTTTAAGGCTGCTGACAGCAATGACTTTTATGTTATTAATAAGTTGTGGTAGTCAAACGAATTCTTCAGATAAGCCTAATATAATAATTGTTCTGGCTGATGACCAGGGATGGGGTGATATGGCTTATAACGGCCACCCTGTGATTAAAACTCCCAATTTTGATAATATGGCTGCATCAGGATTGCGTTTTGACAGGTTTTATGCTGCTGCACCTGTTTGTTCCCCGACAAGAGGTAGCATAATGACCGGCCGCCATCCGAACCGTTTTGGTTGTTTTAGCTGGGGTTATACCCTTCGTCCCCAGGAATATACTATCGCTGAAGCATTAAAAAAAGCCGGATACGTTACGGGACATTTCGGTAAGTGGCATCTGGGAACTGTATACAAAGGCAGCCCATTGAATCCGGGCGCCAGTGGATTCGACGAATGGTTGTCTGCGCCTAATTTTTTTGAAAACGATCCGGTTCTTAGCCGCGAAGGGATTGCTGTGCAGACTAAAGGAGAAAGTTCTATGGTGACTATGGACGCAGCAATTAAGTTTATCGAAAAATATAAAAACGGATCAGGGCCCTTTTTTGCTTATGTGTGTTTTGGGTCTCCCCATCAACCTCATATTGCTGACGAACGGGACAGATCACTTTATGAAGGACAGAAAGAAGATTTCCGGAATTTCTACGGAGAGATCACAGGCATGGATCACGCAATTGGAAAATTGAGAGATAAACTTGTTGAAATGAATATCTCTGAAAATACAATACTTTGGTTTTTAAGTGATAATGGGGGGCTTAATAAATACGGTACAACCGGAGGAAGAGAATTTAAAGGATCAATTTATGAGGGAGGTCTTCGCGTACCTGCAATAATGGAGTGGCCTGCAATCATTAAAAAACACCGTATAACCAACATGCCATGTAATACCGTTGATATTTATCCTACACTGCTTGAAGCTGCCGGAATTTTAGATGAAGATTTGCCTGTACTCGACGGAATAAGCCTTATGCCTCTTATTAATGATAAGGAGGATAAGAGAACAAAACCTATTGGTTTTTGGAAATATACAAGTGCAGGGAAACGTGTACCTTCAAATGAGTTGATGACGGATCTTCTGCAAAAACAACAAGCGGGTATCACCGAAGTTGATAACAAGTCACTTTTATTAGATGCCTCTAAAATTGCGGAAATATATCCTGATGATGTCTTACCGGGGCATGCAGCCTGGCTCGACTGGCCATATAAACTTCACCGTATTGTTTATGAGGCGGATAGGGTGAAATTCGAACTTTATAATCTTGAAACTGACCCGGGAGAGCAAAATGATATCGCAAATGAAAATACCGGGAAAGTAAGTGAAATGAAGGAGCAGTTGATGTCATGGATGAAATCAGTTAATTTAAGCCTGAATGGCAAAGATTACAATAATGAGAGCAGAAGTCCATGGGATAATATTTCTCAGTTTTTCAATCCTCCCTCAGAGTATAAAGACGATTATGGAGATTTTAGTTCTCCATTAAAGTTTTATGATGGCCGGGAAGTTAATGATAGCAGTGAATGGAAAGAGAGAAGGCAGGAACTTTTGGATACATGGCATGGCATGATGGGTGAATGGCCACAACTTATTACTGATCAAAGGCTGGAATATTTGGATACTTTACGGAGAGATAATTTTCTTCAGCACAGAGTGAGGTTTTCCTGGATACCGGGGGAAACAACGGAAGGATACCTCCTCGTTCCTGAGACAGAACATGTTAAGCCGGCAATTATTACGGTATATTATGAACCGGAAACAGCAATAGGAGAAGGGGGTCCTTACCGTGATTATGCATGGCAGCTGGCAAAACGTGGTTTTGTAACTCTGTCTATCGGTACAACTGAGGCTTCACAAAGCAAGACTTATGCATTGTACTACCCCTCCCTTGATAATGCCAGGGTCCAGCCACTGTCAATGCTTGGATATGCAGCGGCTAATGCCTGGAATGTGCTGGCTAAAGTTCCTGAGGTTGACTCATCCAGGATTGGTATTGTCGGCCATTCATTCGGAGGTAAGTGGGCTATGTTTGCCTCTTGCCTGTATGATAAATTTGCCTGTGCTGTCTGGTCAGATCCTGGTATTGTTTTCGATGAGTCCAGGCCGTCTGTTAACTATTGGGAGCCATGGTATCTGGGGTATCATAAAAAGCCATGGAGGCCGCGGGGAAGCATTACTCCTGATAATCCTGCCAAAGGATTATATCCTGAACTCACAGCAAAAGGTTTCGACCTGACAGACCTACATGCCCTTATGGCACCACGACCATTTATGGTGTCGGGAGGATCAGAAGACCCACCAGAACGTTGGAAAGCACTTAATCACAGTATAGCAGTTAATAAACTTCTGGGATTTGATAATCGCGTCGCAATGACTAACCGGGTAGTCCACTCACCTGATGAAGTATCAAATGAACAGGTCTACCGGTTTTTTATGCATTTTTTAAATCCGGACAAGAAATAGATATTTGTAAATACAGATTACATTTTATAAAAAATAAAAATAAATTATTATGATTGACAGACGAAATTTTATAAAGTCAGGTGCAATATCAGGGATTGGTATCGTTGCTGCACCTTCACTGATTGGGAATTTTAATGTGCCCTCAGGTCGCAGGGTAGGTATAATCGGCCTTGATACTTCACATAGTATTGCATTTACAAAAACGTTGAATGCTCAGGATGCAGGTGATAAGTTCAGCGATTATAAAGTGGTTGCTGCATATCCTAAGGGAAGTCTGGATATAAAATCCAGTGTCGAAAGAATTGAAGGGTACACAAAGCAGGTTATAGAAATGGGTGTTGAAATTACAAATTCTTTGGATGAACTGATTAATAAAGTGGATGTTGTCCTTCTTGAGACAAATGACGGACGCAGGCATTTGGAACAGGCTCTTCCGGTTTTAAAGGCAGGTAAACGTATGTTTATAGATAAACCTATGGCTGCGTCACTTGCAGATGGTATTGCAATATTTAATGCTTCCAAAAAATATGATGTTCCACTTTTTTCAGCATCATCTTTGAGATATATTAACGGATTGGAGCAGCTGAAAACAGGAGAAAAAGGAAAAATACTGGGAGCGGAAACATATAGCCCGGCATCATTGGAGGAGACTCATCCGGATCTTTTTTGGTATGGCATTCATGGTGTGGAGACTCTCTTTACGATTATGGGAACAGGATGTAAGACAGTTACCAGGGCATCCACACCAGGTGTTGACGTTGTAATGGGTGTTTGGAGTGATAACAGGATTGGAACTTTCAGGGGGATACGAAGTGGCAAAACAGGTTACGGCGGTACAGTTTATACAGAAAAGGAGATAATTACACTTGGCAAATATGCGGGCTACAATCCTCTCCTTGAAGAAATCGTAAAATTCTTCAATACCGGTGCTGCTCCATTTGATCCACAGGAAACTATAGAAATAATGGCATTTATGGAAGCTGCAGATCTTAGCAAAGCCAGGGGAGGCAAACCGGTCTCTTTGGTAAAGATAATTGAGAAGGCAGAGAAAGCAGCTGCCAAAAAAACTATCTGATATTTATATTAATAGTTTTTTTTGCCCTGGACAAATGACTAACTTTGCAGTGGTATTTAAAATAAAAAGATTGAAAAATGGCATTGGTAACCAGGATACTTGGTAAAATATTAGGAAATAAATCAGAAAGGGATATAAAGGAGATTACCCCTTTGCTGGATAAGGTAAAGCAGGAATACCAACGTTTGGTTCCTGTCTCAAATGATGAGTTGAGAGATGAAACTGATAAATTAAGAAATATCGTCAATGAATATATAAGACAAGAGGAGGAGCAGATAGCTGAGTTAAATGCAAGGGCTGAAGATATTGACATTACTGAGAGTGAAGCTCTGTATTCCCGGATTGATAGACTGGAGGAAACCATTTCTGTCAAGATTGAGGAAGTGCTTAATGAGATACTTCCAACTGCTTTTTCAATTGTCAAAGAAACTGCCAGGAGGTTTTTTGAAAATGAGCAGGTAGAAGTTACTGCACGTGAGTTTGATAAGGATCTTGCTTCCCACCGTGAAAGCATTACTATCAAGGGTAATAAGGCTATATGGAAAAATAGCTGGGTGGCCGGAGGTAACCTCATCAAATGGGATATGGTACATTATGATGTCCAATTGATAGGTGGTATAGTGCTCCATCAGGGAAAGATTTCTGAAATGGCAACCGGAGAAGGGAAAACTCTGGTGGCTACATTACCGGTATTTTTGAATGCTCTGGCAGGAAGGGGAGTGCATGTCGTCACAGTTAATGATTATTTGTCAAAACGTGATGCTGAATGGATGGGGCCAATTTATGAGTTTCATGGCCTGACAGTCGACTGTATAGATAAACACCAGCCAAATTCCGAGGCTCGCAGGAAGGCCTACTATGCTGACATCACTTATGGTACTAATAATGAATTCGGATTTGATTATCTGCGTGATAATATGGCCATAAACCCGGAAGACCTGGTTCAGCGAAAACACCATTATGCAATAGTTGATGAAGTGGATTCAGTTCTTATCGATGATGCCCGTACACCATTAATAATTTCAGGGCCGGTCGCAAAGGGAGAACAACAACAGTTTGAAGATTTGAAAGGATATGTTGAGCGGTTATATAAAGCGCAAAGAGACCTGGTCAACCGTATTTTTATAGATGCAAAACATTTGCTGACCAAAGAAAATGCTACTGAAGAGGAAAAAAAAGAGGGTGGACTGCTATTGTTAAGGGCGCATAAAGGATTGCCTAAAAATAAATCATTGATCAAATTTCTCAGTGAGGAAGGTATGAAAGCTATCATGCAAAAAACTGAGAATTTTTATATGCAGGAGAATAACAAAAATATGCATATTGTAACCGATCCCCTCTTTTTTATCATTGAAGAAAAACTTAATTCGGTAGAGTTGACTGATAAAGGTATTGATCTTATCTCAGGTGGTTTTGACGATCCTGATTTCTTTGTTTTGCCTGATATGGGGGCTGAGATAGCCGAGCTGGAAAATGCACAGCTTTCGCATGATGAGCTTTTGGAGAAAAAGGATAAACTGATGCAGGACTATTCTGTAAAATCAGAGAGACTGCATACAATAATTCAATTGCTGAAAGCTTATACCATGTTTGAAAAAGATATTGAATATGTTGTAATTGATAATAAGGTTAAAATCGTAGATGAACAAACAGGGCGTATAATGGAGGGACGCAGGTACTCTGACGGTTTGCATCAGGCTATAGAGGCAAAGGAACATGTAAAAGTTGAAGCAGCTACTCAGACATTTGCCACTATTACGTTACAGAATTATTTCAGGATGTACCATAAGCTGGCCGGCATGACCGGTACTGCCGAAACTGAAGCCGGTGAGCTTTGGGATATCTATAAACTGGAGGTTGTTGTTATTCCCACCAATAAACCTATTGTCAGAGATGACAGGGAAGACCTGGTTTATAAAACCAAGCGGGAAAAATACAATGCTGTGATCGATGAAATAGTCAATTTAAACAAAGCCGGAAGGCCTGTTCTTGTAGGTACTACATCTGTTGAGATTTCTGAGTTACTGAGCCGTATGTTAAAGATAAGAGGGCTTAAGCATAATGTGTTGAATGCCAAATTGCACGCAAGGGAGGCAGAGATAGTTGCAGAAGCCGGCCGGACTGGTACGGTAACTATTGCTACAAATATGGCAGGTAGGGGGACGGATATTAAATTAACACAGGAAGTGAGGAAAGCCGGTGGTTTGGCTATAATAGGTACAGAAAGGCATGATTCCCGAAGAGTGGACAGACAGCTGAGGGGAAGGGCCGGAAGACAGGGTGATCCGGGTTCATCTCAATTTTATGTATCCCTCGAAGATGACCTGATGAGGTTGTTCGGGTCTGAAAGGATTACCGGTGTGATGGACCGCCTTGGACTTAAGGAAGGTGAGGTTATTCAACATTCTATGATATCCAAATCAATAGAACGGGCACAGAAAAAAGTGGAGGAAAATAACTTTGGAATAAGAAAAAGATTGTTGGAATATGATGACGTCATGAATTCCCAAAGAGAAGTTATTTATAAAAAACGTAAACATGCTCTTTTTGGCGAACGCCTTGAAGTTGATATGCTTAATATGATGTATGATTCTGTGGAAGAATTGGTAAATGAATACTACGGAACAGATCAGTTTGAGGACTTTAATATTGAATTAATGCGACTTCTCTCTATGGAATCCCCTGTTTCGGAAGAGGAATTTAAAAAATTGAATGTAAGTGAGATCACTCAAAGAATATATGAGAAGATGATTGATAGTTATAACCGGAAAGTGGAAACAATAGCAAAACAGGCTTACCCGGTTATAAAAAATGTCTATGAAACGAAATCTCAGGTATATAAAAATATTGTTGTTCCGATTTCAGATGGGAAAAGATTATTTCAAATTATTTGCAGCCTTGAGAAAGCATATCAAAATAAAGGCAAGGAGCTGGTCAAATCCTATCAGAAACAAATTGTACTAAACACAATAGATGAGGCATGGAAGGAACAATTAAGGGAGATGGATGATCTTAAGCAATCTGTGCAAAATGCCACATATGAACAAAAAGATCCGCTCCTCATCTATAAGTTTGAATCTTTCAATTTATTTAAAATGATGTTAACTACAACTAACAAGAATGTAGTTTCCACTTTAATGAAAGGACATATACCAATACAAAGCCCCGATCAGGTTAGAAATGCTGAAGCGAGAAAGAGGACAGACCTGAGTCGTTATACAACGCAAAAGTCAGATATGCCGGGAGTGGAGAACCCAATGAAAGGAGCAGCAACTCAGACTCAGGAAAGATCAAGGCCTCAACCTGTCAGAGTGGAGAAGAAGGTGGGACGAAATGACCTTTGTCCTTGTGGAAGCGGCAAAAAATATAAACATTGTCATGGCAGGGGCCTGGTTTAAATATTAATCCTGTATATTTTGAGTTGCCTTGACAAATTTAATTTTTGATAATGTAACATTGCGATTGCATTAACAGTTGATAATTAACTTAATAAAATTTATAACTTGTCTGAGAATGGTATCAATATAATTTTCAGACTGTACTTAAAAACGGTAAAATGATAAATGTATTAAATTTTATTCATTGGAATGTTAGTCCGGAGATTTTTAACCTGGGCCCTCTTTCAGTTCGCTGGTATGGTCTTCTTTTTGCATCAGGCTTTTTGATAGGATATTATATTGGCGAAAAAATGTTTCTCTCTGAAAAGGTAGACAGAAAGTGGATAGATACTCTTTTCCTTTATATAATAATTGCTACAATAGTTGGAGCCCGTTTGGGCCATGTATTTTTTTACGGCTGGGATTATTATTCACAAAATCCCGGAGAAATTTTTAAAGTATGGCACGGTGGTCTGGCAAGTCATGGAGGCGCAATTGGAATAATAATTGCCATGTTACTCTATTCAAAGTTGGTTACCAGGCGTAATATTCTTTGGACAATCGATCGCATTGTTGTCCCGACTGCCCTTGTGGGAGCTTTTATTAGATTGGGAAATTTAATGAATTCAGAAATATATGGTATACAGACTAGTCTGCCATGGGGATTTATATTCGAGCGTAACGGTGAGACAGTACCAAAGCATCCTACCCAGATTTATGAAGCTTTGGCATACCTTATTTCATTCGCACTATTAATGTTACTATATTGGCGTACCCGTTCAAAGAACCGTGAAGGGTTGCTTACAGGTGTATTCTTTGTTCTGATTTTTATGGCCAGATTTTTAATAGAATTTATTAAGGAAGACCAGGAGGCATTTGAAGCTGATATGGCTCTTAATATGGGGCAATGGCTCAGTTTGCCCTTTATCCTGGCAGGTGTGTTTTTAATATTAAGAGCTTTAAAATTACCGGAGAAAATATATAAAAATAAGTAATATATTTATTATACTTGTGACGAAAATGGTTTACAAATAGGGAATCCGGTGAGAAACCGGAGCTGTACCCGCAGCTGTAAGCCTTTCATGTTGACGGCATTCTCTGCCACTGTTCCGATAATTACCGGAGCGGGAAGGTCGCCGTCAATTGGGGTAAGCCAGAAGACCTGCCATTTTCAAAAATGCTTTCGGGAATAAGAGCGCCGGTTATTATACCTGCCCAATTATTTCCCCATAATAATAATTAATGTTAGGGGAATGAAAAGTAAATCTGTTTTGTTAGTATTTATGCTGGCTGTAATATATTCTGCCGGTCAAAGTGTTTCTGATACAATTAGTATAAGCGAAGTTAAAATTATCGCTAAAAGAAAGGTAAATGAAGCAGGCCTCAAAATCACCAGGCCTGATTCTGTGGCAAGAGCATATTCTTTGACAACAGACCTTTCTGAATTAATTTCGGAGTACTCTCCGGTTTTTATTAAATCCTACGGAAGGGGTTCCTTCGCCACTGCCAGTTTCCGGGGTGCGGCTGCTACTCATACCCAGGTTTTGTGGAATGGTATCAATCTGAATTCGCCTATGAGGGGATCGGCAGATCTCTCCTTGTTCCCTGTGTATTTCTTTGATGATATTTATCTGCTGCATGGCACCAGTTCAATGACAGGTGGAAGCGGAGCCCTCGGAGGAAGTGTTAACATTGTCAATAATCCGGATTGGTCCAAAGGTTTTAATATAAAAACTCTCCTGGAAAGTGGGTCTTTCAATACACATAAAGGATTTCTTAAGATTAGTTATGGAGGTCAAAGAACAAGCTTTGCAACCCGCTTGTTTTTCGATCAGTCTAAAAATGATTTTCCATTTTATAATACCGGTATTTTGCCCCACAGAAAGGATACATTACAAAATGCAGAATATTTCAGATATGGTATTTTGCAGGAATTTTATTTCCGCAGAGACTTTGACGAGATATTGAGTTTTCGTTTTTGGTATCAGCAGAATGACCGTGAACTGCCACAATTAATGTCATATGAAGGTAATCCGAGGGAAGAGTATCAGGATGATAATCAACTCAGGACCCAGTTTGAATGGAGAAAATACTCACAGATAGCCGATTATCATTTTTTTTCCGGAGTAAGCTCAACACGGATGGACTATTACAGGGCTACTCCGGAGTTTAATTATGTGAACGATGACTCCTACAGTGGAGAAACTGGTTTTGTAAATCATCTGCAAATTAACAGGAAATTTAATGAAAAATATTATGCTGCAATTGGTGTTGATGCCAATTATCATCAGGTTCAAATAACTGACCGTATCAGGGATAACGGTTACAGGAAGGACAGATATGAATCAAGTCTTTTTTTAAACTTTCAGTTTCGGCCTTCTGAACGGTTAAATGGATTTTTACTTGTTCGAACTGAACAATATGATAAGAGGTTTGTACCATTTATTCCTGCTGCCGGATTTGAATTTCAGTTTGATGCTGATGTACCCGTTTTACTGCGGATTAATGCCGGAAGAAACTACCATAAGCCAGCTCTGAATGATCTTTATTGGATGCCGGGTGGAAATCCTGATCTTTTACATGAGGACGGGTACTCCGGGGATATTTCCCTGGCAGGGGAGTATGAAAATGATAAAGTAATGTTTAATAATGAAATAACAGGTTTTATTTCTAAGATTGAAAACTGGATATTATGGCAACCTGCATCAAATGGTGCATACTACTGGGAAGCAGATAACATAAGAGATGTCTTTTCCGGAGGCATTGAATATCAGTATACTGCATCGGTAAAGCTTAAGAAGGTAATGTTCAGATCAGGTGGAAATTTTTCTTTTACCAATACTTCAAACCTAAATGCAGTAAGTTCTGCAGATCAATCCAGAGGTAAACAATTAATTTATATTCCGAAAAGTAAAGGGGGTTTCTGGTTGAGTTCTACCTTTAAAAAGATTACTCTCAAATACGATTTAAAAGGAGTTGGCCGGAGGTTTACAAAATCAGACAATGAGGTCGCAGATTTTGAGCGTGTGCTTAATCCTTACTGGCTAAGTACATTTTCAGTCAACAGACAGATAGATTTAAATCAGTATAAATTGAGTTTAAAATTTACCGTTGACAATATATTTGATACGAACTACCAAAGTATATTATGGAGGCCAATGCCTGGCCGTTGTTATAGTTTGTCGGTTGGATTTGACTTTGATAAAATTGAAATTTAAAAATATTACTAATTTAAATACAAATGAAACTAATAATTCATCTGGTAATTCTGGTACTGATTTGTTTTTCATGTACTGATGAGCCTGTAGAAACAGTATTCCCTGATATAAATATTGAAGAGGGAGTTTTAATTGCCTGTGAAGGAAATTTCATGTATGGTAACGGATCATTATCATTTTACGATTATAATAACAGAACTGTAATAAAGAATTTTTTTTACGGTCGTAATAATGCTCCGCTTGGGGATGTTGTTCAGTCATTGAGTGGATTTGGTGATAAGATGTTTATAGTGGTAAATAATTCAGGTAAGGTATATATAGCAGATGCGAAAACTATTGAGTTCAGAGGTGTAATCTCCGGTCTGACCTCTCCTCGCCATATCCATATTGTTTCTGATGGAAAAGCTTATGTATCAGATTTGATCTCGAATCATATTACAATAATTGATCCTGTATCAACCAGGAAAACCGGAACAATTAACCTTGGAACCAAAACTTCAGAGAAGATGGTACAGATTGGCGATAAGGTTTTTGTCACCAGTTGGTCATACGGGAAACATGTACTTGTTATAGATGTCAGGACAGATGAACTGGTTGCTGCAATAGAAGTGCCCCTTCAGCCTAAGGATATTGTTGCAGACAAAAATCAAAAAATATGGGTTCTTTCTGACGGTGGTTATGAGGGGTCTCCTGCAGGACATGAAGATCCGGCTTTAAGTCGTATTAACCCTGTATCGTATGAATTGGAACGAATATACAGATTTGGTCAAACTGCAATGCCTTCCGTTCTTGAGATCAATAATGCCGGTGATACACTGTATTATATAGATACAGACCTTTATAAAATGGCTGTAACCAATGATAATCTCCCCGGATCACCATTTATCGGATCGGGTAACAGGATGTTTTACAGTATTGGAATTGATCCCCGCACTAATGAAATATACATTGCTGATGTAATAGACTGGTCGCAGAACGGGGAAATATTACGCTTTTCCCAATCCGGGATATTAATCGATTCTTTCAAAGTTGGAGTTAATCCTGCAGATTTTTTATTTAGATAATTATATAATTAATATAATGTAGGTTTCTTTTTTTTTATTCCTCAATTTTTTTTAAATTGTTACAGATTAAAAATACCTTTCCTGCTTATTTCAGGATTATTTTTGAAATGTGATCAGAGATAAAAGTGTTTGTTAATCTGTTTTATTATGTATCTAAACAGGAAGGTGTTCCGTATGTAAATCATGGCAGCTTCCTTTTATATTAATGAAATGGGCATAAAAGAGAAGGCAGATATAATAAATTCGCTTCTTTATGACTTTAAAGCTGAATTTTATGTGGCATTATTACTGTCGCATGGTCTTTCTCAGAATGATATTATGGTCAGTTTCGACGGTGCGCTGAAAAGAAAGTGGTCAACTGATATCAGTGAATCAGAAGTTGAGAGTTTTGAGAATGGAAATGAGGTGTTGACAATCCATTTGAACCGTTTAGGGATATATGATTCACTGCCTGAGGCACTTTTTCACCGTTTTTTTGATAACCAGAGAGCAACAGCTGAAGATATGGCTAAAGACTCAATGAAACTAAAGACAGAGGAGAAGTTTGCCAGGTTGTTTTTCAGACCATTTGAAAATGAGATTTTTTTTCAGAATGTTCACGTAGCCTTGCAGGAAAATAAGGCCTTTAAAATTTTATTTTCTGAATTTATAAATGGGCTTGCACCTGGTTTCTGGAATATAGATAGCAGGATTCCTTTAAAATATGCATCCGGAATAGTTAAGTTATTACCTTTCACACACAGAATTGCAGGTAATTACGAACTTACAGCTCAATGTCTGGAAAGTGTATTAAATGAAAAAGTGAGCATTGAATTGAATTATGAAGAATACAATTTAGATGAAAAGATCAATGCCGAAGCAATTAAGAACGATTCAATGTCTAATAAATTGGGAAAATGTAAACTAGGCTATGACATGGCTGTCGGTAATTCTGTTTCAGGATTTATTGGGCAACTGGATGTAAAGATAGGGCCTCTTGAAAATACCAAAATAAGGGATTTTTTTAAGGAAGGGGATGCTGACCTTGCCCTGCAAAGTTTTTATAACTTTTTTGTTCCGGCTGAGCTGGATGTGGAAACGAAATTATTGATGCCACACAAGCAGAAGAGGTTTCTGTTGGGTTGTAGTCAGGAAGCGGAATTGGAAAACTCATGTTTAGGTTATAATACTGTATTTTAAAGCTATGAATTTTTTTTATTATTAATTATTAATTATTATCAGGTTATGCCACCATTACTAAAGTATTTTACTGTTAACTGGGAAAATGGTATGAACATTGGCAAAGAGCATTTTATCCAACATGAAAATGTAATTGCTGAAAGTTTTAATGATACCCGGGCGGTTTTTTTAAACAGTAGGAATTATGGATTATTGCCGGTTGACAGTCAGTCTTATACGTCGGGGAAAATAGTATTCAGGATTGATAACCAGAATTTTTTAAAGGCCAGGATTTTTCAATGCAGGGCTGTAAGTGAAGCCGGTTTCAGAATAGAGATACTTGAAAGTCATCATCTTAAAGATTTAGAGGTAGATATGACTGCCGGTCTGGAAATGGCAAAAAAAGGAGAGGAGAGTGATTATTTTATTATTCTTTCGGTCGATCCTTTTAGCAGACAGGTATTTGGTGAACTTAATGCAGATGAGGACCCTCCCAGGTATCCATATACAATTCCATCATTTAAGCTAAATGTAGTAGCCGAAAAGAATATTGCGAAGGAAGGAATTCAACCAAATTCTTTTTTTATAGGAAAACTGAAAATCAATCAGGGGGGGCCGGAGATTTATGAAGATTATATTCCTCCCTGTATGACAATGAATAGTCATTCAGGCCTTATCAATTTTATTATTGCAGTGGATAAATTTTTTAGCGCGCTTGAACTCGATTTACTGAGTATAATACGAAAAATAAAGGAGAAGAACCAGGATACATCACTGGCTAAGTCTGTTTATGAACTGGCGGAAAACCTTCTGAATTTTATTTCCTCAAATCATTTGAGGTTACAGCTGGAACTTCCTGATCTGCCCCCTGTGCATATCTTTACATATATTGCCTCTGCTGCAAGAGTTATAAGAAACACAATAGATTCAAACAGTGCAAATGACAAGGAAGAACTACTAAATTATTTTACCAACTGGTCAGAATTGAAACAAGGAGATTTCGAAAAGCTGCTTGTCTATTGTATCAATTTTGAGTACAGACATTTTGATATCCTTTTTAGTGTGGAACAGTTTAGTGAGTTTATGCAGATTATTGCCCTTTTATTTGATAAACTTGAGTCACTGGCATATATAGGTAAGAAAAAAGAGACTAATATTTTCGTAAAAGAGCAAAAGACAAAGAGAAGTTTTCTCGCTGACTGACGTAAAGTAATTTTATTTATTCATTATGGCTGAATATTTAGATATACCTCTTGCCCTGAAGGAGATTATGAGTCAGGATGATGTTCGCAGAGTCGATATGCAGAGATCGATCCATAACATGATTCATCTGATAACAATGACATCATATGATGAGGTCAGGCATGATCCCTCTTTCGGAACTGAAATTTTTAATTACGATTTTGAAAATATTTATAACACTCATTATCTTAAAGATGAATTGAAAAGGTCTTTGCTTACCTCTATTCGTAATAATGAAAAAAGATTAATTGATGTAAGTATAGAACTGCAGATTGAACAGGTTGAATTTAACACCAGAGTAAACAGCAGAAGGGTAAAGACACAAATAGAAATGATAATTAAAGGTACTATTGATAAGACCAATGAACCATTCCAACATCATGAGAAATTTTTTATTGGTCCTCTTTCTTATTAAAGTTATTAATATAAAAGGATTATGGCGATAGACACAGTCGATACCATAAAAGCAAGGCTTATCCGCACTGCATCTAAATTATGGGGGTATCCGGATGTTCAGGACATAAATTCGTTTGATCCTGTTCTCGGACTGATCATGGGAGCGCTTGCAGAAGAACTGTACAATATTTCCGGAGAGATAAATAAAGCTGATTCCCGGATTATCGGGAAATTTATGGAACTCCTCTTTAGTCAGAATATTTTTACCCATTTTCCTGCTCACTCTATTGTTTATGCAAAGCCATTGCAGCCTCGTGTTAAAATCAATGATAATTACCAATTTTATTATACTAAGGATGTTCATGTGGCAGAAGGCAGGGAAGGAACTGTTGTTAAAAAGGATATTTATTTCACTCCAACTGCAGATTTTATCCTTTTTAACGGAGAGGTAAAGTATCTTCTTGCGGGTAAATATCTTTATGAAATTAATGGAAGGATGAAAGAGATAACAGGTGAATTTCATTCTGCCATTAATGTTAATAATGCAAGAGTTTCCATTGGTATTAACCTTGATCCCCTGATTGACGAAATAGATGGTCTCTCACTATATTTTTCATTTAGAAATATACACAATGAAGATCGTTTTTATCATTTACTGCAATCCGCAGTCTGGAAAATAAACGGCAGGGAAGCTACCTTTAGGGGAGGTATTAATGCTGAACTTCCTGATTCAGGAAATGCACTGGTGACACTTTTAAAAAAGGCCGGTAACATCACATTTAAGACTATCAGTTTCATAAACGATTTTTACAATAAAAGATTTATGACTTTGGATAA
>CAZJGI010000016.1:39009-54824 GCA_964545315.1 uncultured Prolixibacteraceae bacterium | reverse complement strand
TACTTTCTTTCGCATAATAATTTTTCTCATTTTGAAACTATTAATTTGATCTTGAATAATTACAGAAATTCAAAATTATCTTTATTAACCAATAAAAAAACATTTTTTTTGATATTGATGAATAAAAAAGTCTTATTCAGATAATTATTCTGAACATCTTTTCTATTTTCATGCTCACAATTTGCGAAAGAAATAACCTAATATAAAACAAAAAAATTACAGGATGAAAACACTTGACTGGATTATTTTGGGACTTTTTGTGACCGGGCTTATTGGTATAGTATGGTGGGTATTAAAAAGAAAAGATAAAGACACAACTGATTATTTTCTTGCCGGTCGTGATGCCACATGGATAGCAATAGGCGCATCAATTTTCGCTTCAAATATTGGATCTGAACACCTGGTAGGGCTTGCAGGTGCAGGCGCAGAAAGCGGGATGGCTATGGCTCACTGGGAAATGCATGGCTGGATGATATTAGTTTTAGGCTGGCTGTTTGTTCCTTTTTATTCGAGAAGCAAAGTTTTTACTATGCCTGAATTTCTGGAGAGAAGATATAATTCCCATGCCAGGTCATTTCTTTCTGTGATATCGCTGGTGAGCTATGTGTTAACAAAAGTTGCTGTTACCGTTTATGCCGGCGGGGTAGTGTTTAAGGATGTATTCAATATTGATTATATTACTGTTTTTGGTAATGATATTGACTTTTTTTGGGTCAGCGCTGTTGGCCTTGTTGTCCTGACCGGACTTTATACAACTTTTGGCGGCATGAAGGCTGTGCTTTATACTTCAGTCTTACAAACGCCAATTCTTCTTATAGGCTCCATCGCTATTTTAATTTTAGGTTTGATAAAGGTAGGAGGGTGGAATGAATTGATGGATATCTGTAATGCAAACATAACTGTTCACGGAGATTCGATGACCAGCCTGATGCGTTCCCACAAAGACCCTGATTTCCCCTGGACAGGTGTGATCCTGGGATCAGCGATTATAGGATTCTGGTACTGGTGTACAGATCAGTTTATAGTCCAGCGTGTACTCTCCGGACGGGATATGAAGCAGTCGCGGCGGGGAACAATATTCGGAGCTTATCTTAAACTCACTCCTGTTTTTATTTTTCTTATCCCCGGAATGATAGCCTATGCATTACAACAGAAGGGATTGATTTCCCTTGAGTCTAATGATGCTGCCTTTTCAACTTTGGTGAAAGAACTTTTACCTGTTGGCTTTACCGGAATAGTTGTGGGGGGGATTCTTGCTGCACTCATGAGTTCTCTTGCATCGCTTTTCAATTCTTCAGCTATGTTGTTTACTGTTGATTTTTATAAGAAATATAAACCGGAAAAGAATGAAAGACATTATGTTATTGTAGGTAGAGTGGCGACAGTTGTCATTGTCCTTCTTGGGATTGCCTGGATTCCTGTCATGCAAGGTTTGGGAAAGGTATTGTATGAATACCTTCAGGATGTCCAGTCTCTTCTTGCTCCCGGTATTGCTGCGGTTTTTCTGCTTGGCATATTATCAAAAAGAGTTACTCCCGCTGCAGGGTTGTGGGGATTGTTGACAGGTTTTACCCTTGGCATGACCAGGCTTGTACTTAATATTTTTTCAGGTTCTATTACCCAAACATCTGTCATTTATAAATTGTTCCTGGCCCCTAACTGGCTGCATTATGAAATTTACCTGTTTGTTATAGTTATTATTCTGATGATAATAATTAGTTATTTTACCAAACAGAAAGACAAGGATTCAATCTCAGGACTTACCCTGGCAACAGTATCAAAAGATCAGTATCGTGAAACCAGGTCATCTTATAATCATTGGGATATTATCAATTCAGCTGTAATAATTGTTTTCATAGTGATATTCTATATTTATTTTTGGTGATTTTATTTAGGTTTATAATTTAACCGGTATGTATGATATAATAGGAGATGTTCACGGGCATGCCCGGCTGTTGAAAAAGATGCTGGTAAAGCTGGGATATGAAAAGAGAGGGAAAGGATTTACGCATAATAACCGTAAAGTTATTTTTACAGGTGATTTTATCAACAGAGGGCCTGATATCCGGAAGACAATCAGGATAGTCAGGAATATGGTTGAAAATGGCAATGCATTTGCTATACTTGGAAATCATGAAATAAATTCAATTATTGCCAGTCTGAAGGATAAAAAAGGATTACCTCTCGTAAAACCCCCATTAAAAAGTTATATGTCTGTTTTGAAGACCACTAAGGAGTTTACAGATGCTGAAGAGGAGTGGGCAGGACATGTTAAATGGCTTCGTTCTTTACCTCTGTTCCTTGAGTTCGATGGTTTAAGGGTAATTCATGCCTGCTGGTCAGATTCAGCAGTTAGTTATTTGAAGAATAATCTTACTTTCCCATATATCAAAAAGAGTGTTTTTCAAAAGGTTTTCAAGAAACCGGATTCAAAAATGGCTAAAATCATCTCATTGATTACCCGTGGGCCTCATTTCAGATTGCCCGGCGACCTGAAGATAATAAATAATAAAGGAGTATCTCCCCGTTCATTCAGGTTGAAATGGTGGGAAGACCCTTTTGGAAAAACTTTTGAAGATTTATCATTTGAGAGTAAATTCGGGTTACCTCAATACACTGTTCCCCAGCAGATACTTCCAAAGACATATCCCTATGCTGAAAGTGAACCTGTTCTGTTTATCGGGCATTACTGCCGGTTCAAAGGGCCGTTTATTTTATCAAAAAATTTGTGTTGTGTCGATTCCTGCGTGAATGGGAGCAAGATTTTAACAGCATATTCATGGGACGGGGAGAGGGAACTATCAGAAGAAAAATTGATACAGGTATCATATGTTATTGATTAAGATACGTGTATTCATTACAAAATAAAATTAAACAAAAATTATAAATATTTATGTTGCAGGAAAAAAAAGAAAGTATATATTTGCATCACCTTTTCAAAAGCTGATATTTGATAATAATACATAGCAGAAGGTGTTTGAAATACAAGTTTAAGGTGGCGTAGTTCAGTTGGTTAGAATGCCGGCCTGTCACGCCGGAGGTCGCGAGTTCGAGTCTCGTCGTCACCGCAAAATGAAAGAAAAAAGGGGATTAATCATCCCCTTTTCTTGTTTCTATAAGAACTACCCCGTTCGCCCCTCTCGAACCATAAATAGCTGCGCTTCCATCCTTAATAATATTAATGCTTTTTACCTGTACGGGAGGAATAGTATTTAATACATTTGTATGTGTAGCTATCCCATCAACAATTACAAGTGCCGCACTACTTGAATTAATCGAGTTCACTCCTCTGATAATTACTTCACCGTTGATTATCTGAACTCCGGCGAATCTTCCCCTTATAAGGTCATAAATAGTATTGTACTGCGAAAAATCAAGATCATCCTTATTCAGATTAGCCAAAGAATTTAGTTTGTCCCTGTCAGAAACATGTCCGTAACCAATAGCATATTCACGGGCTTTCTCACTTTCTTTTAGTTTTAGATTTATAGCGGCAAACTTAGTTTTTTCGCTAAGTTCAACTTTTTGGTTGTAAAAACCATAAGCGCTCACTTTAAGCTTATCAGTAGTATTACACCCGACAGAGAACATTCCCAAAGTATCTGTTTCTACTACCTGCTTTGAACTTAATACTTTTATTTTAGCATTAATCAGTGGTATACTGTCGAAGGTAGTTACTATACCATGGATAATACGTTCCTGAGCTTCTGTATATAGTGCAAAAGCAGATAGCAACAACATAATCACCATTGCTCCAAATAGTTTTTTCATTTTTTCCCCTTTCTAAAAATTAATTCTAAGCGTATTAACGCAAAAATCGTACCTTTTGTTTTATTTTTTACCTAAAGAATGAATATGTTTTATGCGGTAGGGTTTTTTTTGTTGCGATTCAAAATAGGTCCTCATCAACAGCTCAGCAATTATACCGGTTGTTATAAATTGAATCCCTCCTAAAACCAGCAATATTCCAAGTAATAACAGAGGTTTACCCCAGATATCATGTCCTAAGATTTTAAGGATGAGCATATATAGATTTATGATTATGCCCGCACCGAGGGTTATTATACCAATTCCCCCGAAAATATGCATCGGGCGGTGGAGGTATTTTTTATGAAAGAACATAAGAATAAGGTCACTTAATACTTTTGTGGTCCTGCTAAGATTATATTTTGATGTTCCGTATTTTCGTGGCCGGTGGTTAACATTGGTCTGGGTGATCCGGGTCGCTCCTTCAAGTGTTATCAGAACGGGTATGAATCGATGGAGTTCACCGTATATATGAATGCTCTTTATTATTTCACTTGTAAATATTTTTAAAGTACAACCAAGGTCTTTCATTTTTGTGCCGGTTGATTTTCTTATCATGTAATTTGCAATTTTTGATGGTATTTTCCTTAGAAACATTCCATCCTTCCTGTTTGCCCGGACTCCTGCAACCATATCCCATTCATCATCCTCCATCATTTTCAACATTCCCGGTATATCTGCGGGATCATTCTGCAGGTCACCATCGATCAGTACAACAAACTCACCTTCAGCATTGTCAATGCCTGCCTGTAAGGCAGAACTCTGGCCGTAGTTGCGTTTCAATTCTATAAGGATAAACCTTTCATCATCTATTTTTTTTATCTCTTCCTGTGTGCCATCGGTGGAGCCGTCATCCACAAAAATCGCCTCGAAGTCTATATCCTGCAAAGCTTCCTTTATTTGTTCAGAAAGAGGGATAATATTCTGTTTTTCATTGAATACACAAATAACCAGAGATAGCTTTTTCATTATTGTGAGAAAAATGATTTTATTACTTGAATTTCATGGCAAAGTTAAACAAATAACCGGCAAAAAATTACTATTGAGTTTTATCATTTAAATTCAATATGAAAGATATGCGAAATGTATTATATGACCACTCTCTTAATCCGTGTATATAATATAATTTCACTGACTTTGCATTAAAATTTTTACTAAGATCAAAATTAAGTTGGGCAGGCCGGTCACGTTCATTTTTATATCCTGAATATCCGGATATTGATGCTGATGCCAGCCAGCTGTTTTTTGATATTTCATATCCTCCTGAATACATCAGTGCATCATTTTGCAGCCTGAGTTCATCATTTGTCTGCCATGAGTAAAATCCTAATGATCCGAATGGCTTAATAGTATAATTATGTCGGGTAAAAAAATTTTTCGAGAAGCTTACATCAAAAAAATAGCCGGGGCTGTCCGTATATCGCGCAGCCTGAAGGTTATTTCCGGAAGCAGTTTTTGTGGCAAGTCGAAGCAGCGTATTTGGGAACTTTCTGTCTTTTGCAATCTGTATGAGCGTGCTGAAATACATATCTCCCATTGCAGTGCCTTCTCCGTCCTTGTCTCGCGCAAATCTTTCATCCCTTATATCTTCAGTAAATGAGTAATATTCGAAAATAACTCCGTACACTTCAACGGCAATTTTATTGTCAACAAAAGGAATAAATAATTTTCCGGATATATCCTGTGTAGGATCTCCTTTAAGGAAATGGGCTGATGCTGTCATCTCCAGCGAAAAAGGTCCCTCAATAATTCCTGTTTTTATCGGAGGTACAGGCAATGCATTAGGGCCAAGAAATCCCGGAGAGATATTTAACCAGTTCCTCCATCCCGGGTCCCCTTGTTCCCAGCCATGTATTTCATTCCACCATGTATAGTCTTCATCAGAGTCCTGCCCGGAAACAGCAGAAGTGACTAATATCAGTGTGGCTAACAAAACGCCTGTTTCCCTCAACACTCTTTTAAACATAGAAAAACTTGTTAAAAAGTCTATTTACCGCCTGATAATTCCAAATGGCTGAGTACATATAAAAGCTCCGTTTGGTGATTCATAAATAACCGCCCTAACATATTTATCTATGAGGGGGAGATCTGATAATTTTATTTTATCACCAGAGGTAATGACTTTTCCTTTCGAAATCCATTCAATATACTTATATCCGGAGGCATTTATGTGGATTGTTCCTTCATGGTTGTTGATTTTAATGGAGTTAACAAGAGGTGGGGCAGGGCCGCCAGGCCCTTTAGGGGCATGAAAGAATAAAAAATGTCCGCTCTCCATTGCCTTACGAACTTCATCAACCGACAATTCCGGTAATAACAACTCATTACCGTTGCGGCCGGGCAGATGCCTGATATCACCATTTTTTCTGTAGTCACCATGATAGTCTTCATTGGAAAATCCCCAGACAGGCCTTTCAGGCATTAAACTTATCAGAGTGGAATCCCATTTGTTGACGCTTCCGGGCTGATGATAAAGGCCGGTATTATACACCTCCATGCCAATAAGATTTTTATGTCGCCGGAAGAGTTCAACATACCATTCTACAGCTTTGTTCTCGTCTCCCTCTATCCTTCCCGGATGATTAATAACGGCTAATCCATTCTTTTTCGCTATTTCTTCTATTGTCCCTGATTCGTTTTTATTACAGTTGCAATCGCTAAAATAACTGCCAATATGATGATGATAAGATATCTCATTGCCCTGAACGGCTATTACTCCCAAAGAGTCAGGATTGAGGTCTTTATATACAAAAATTTTTTCGTAAGGTAAATAGTTAATATCAGTTTCCCAGTTTTTGGCTACATAATCACTTGGTTTAAAAGTTGAAAATTTTTGCCATGGATAAGTTACAAGATTATGGTCAGTTAATGATAATACGCTAAAACCTGCCTTTATGTATCGGTCAATAATCGCATCAGGACTGTAATGCCCATCACTTCTGCTTGTATGTATATGGAAATCAGCTTTATATCGGCCAAAATTTTCCCAGTCTACATTCTTATATGGATTATCTATTATATAGTCATTTTTACAGCATGTAAAAAGTGATAAAAAAAAAGCACTTAATATTAATAATAATATCCGGGTTGCTTTTAGTTCATTACTAAACAAGTTATCCGACAAGTATTTTTTTGATGGTTGCATTAATATTATAATTCAAGTTTTTGGCGGATATGTTGAGGTATTCCGTCTTTATGAAGCATAATACTCATGGTTTTATATCTCATATATGGCTTGGATACATATAGATATCCTTTGTATTGATTGTATTCTCCCCACGAATTTTTAACCTTGTAAAAGATATTACCAGACTGATCTTTTGCATATCCGATCATATGCATTCCATGATCGTCGGTAGTTTGGAAATTATCAAATGCTTCCTGTCTCATCTCCTGGGTAATGGTGAGTTCAGGAACAGTTTTTTCAAGTTTATACAATTCATTTTCACGTTCTCTTTCAGGTAAAGATTCCCATCGTGAAATTTCGGCATTTGTCATATCCTTTTCAGGGGCTGCCGGTATAACTGCAATTCCTTTATTGCTTGAAGCAAATCCTTTTTCACTTACGTCTGCAGCCCATGCTACAGTAAATCCATTATTTAAAGCGTAATCTATTATTTCTTCAAGTTCATTCATCGGTACGTTATATAATTCATCCCACGACCAGTTATCCGGAATTTCGAGGATGAATTTAGTATAAAAAGGATGGTGGGTAAAAGATGTTATTTCAACATAATCAGACATATCCAATCCTATGAAATTCCCGGCAAAGCTTTGTGGTGTATATTGTATTCCTTCATACTGGAATTTTTTAGGAATTTCACCCAGGTAGGAGTTAAGTGTAAGTTTGAATGCATCGTGCCATGCACTGGAAAGCTTATTGTTTTTATTTTCTACTATTGCCTCAACAAACTCAAGCAGTACCCGGTCCATCTCTCCATGGACATGCTTTTCTTCTCCGTATTCCAATCCGTCATAAGCCGATTCGGGTACGATTCCGTATTTTGAAATTAAATTGGTAACATCATGAAATGCACCACCAGCTGAAAAACTCAGATTGCCATGAAGACGGACATGTTTTTTAGCTTTTTCAGAATAGGTATGCCAAACTATAAACATCTCAGAAAGGTCAACAACAGGTTTGCCAAGCCGTAACATCTCTGATTCCAGTAAAGATAATGTTGAAAATGACCAGCATGTTCCTGAACGGTGCTGATCTTTGACCGGAGTAGCAGGTAAAATTAATTCATCCTTGAAAACATAACCTTCCTCTTTGGGCTTTTTATCTTTACTGTTTGCGAAGGAAGTTATAAACAGGGAGGATAAAATTATTAGTGCTAAAAAATATTTTATTCTGATCATTTTGAATTTATTAATTGGATACCGTTCAAAAATAATAATTATAATTCTTTTAAAAAATAAATTTTGATAGCGCGATATAATTTTCTTAAGTTCATAAAAATCAGATAAGATGATAATAGGTGTCCGGATTAGATAACTGCTGCAACTTTTATGCAATTTAAGGAGATGCATTTTTTTTTTGAATGACGGCAGCGTGAATATGTCCGATAATAATATGTTTCCGGAATAAAAACTTAAATTATATTAATGAATTTACTGATGCTTTTTATTTAATATTATTTTTGTTGATTCAGGGATATAATAATGAAGAAAATCTTAATTATACAGCTTTTATTGCTTTCAGTATTCTTCAGTGCTGAAGCACAATTAAATATCAATCATTACATCAGGGTAGGGAGGACCAGGATATCAATTGGTAACTATACAGGGGCTATTGAATATTTCAATATTGTAATAAAATTCAGGCCTCACTTACCGGAGGCTTATTTTTTCAGGGGAGTTGCAAAACATCAGTTGGAAGATTTCAGGGGTGCTATTAATGATTACAACAAGGCCATTGATCTGAAGCCTTATTATCCTCAGGCATATATGAACAGAGGGATGGCATATCATAATCTTCACATGTTTGAAAGAGCTATTGAGGATTACAATAAAGGACTGGAATTTGATCCTGATGACGAAGGAATATATAACAACAGAGGTATTGCCAGGTTGTCTTTGAAGGATATAGAAGGTGCAATTGAAGATTACAATAAAGCCCTGGAGATAAATCCCAAATCGACAAATGCATTAATGAACAGAAGCAATGCAAAAATCGTAAAGGGGAATATTGAAGATGCTATACGTGATCTCAACCAGGTAATAATAATACGCCCTCATTTTGCAAATGCGTACCTTAACCGGGGGATTGCCAGGTTTGAAATGGATGACTATGCATCTGCCCTTCGTGATTATGACCAGAGCATAAAACTTGATCCGGAGAATGCAATGGCTTTTAATAACAGAGGTATAGTAAAGCATAAACTGGAAGATTATGAAGGGGCTATTGCCGATTATGATCTTGCCATCAAGCTGAATCCCGAAATGGCAAGTGCATACTTTAACAGGGCTATGGCAAAGGAGATACTGGGAAGGGAAGGATTTGAAAACGATTACCAGATTGCCGGACAACTTAATCCCCAATTTGATCTTACTCAAAGACTCCTTGATGCCGATAAACTTGCTCAAAACAGCCAGAGTGGACAGGGACAACAGGGACAACAGGGACAGACTTCTGCTGCACAGGCGGGAAGCCAGCAACAAACAGGTAGTCAGCAAAATACAACTAAACAGGATGACGATTCACAAGATGAGGATAAGAGTGAAGACCAGAATTCAAAACAACGTAACCGAAGAAGCAGGATAAATCTTATTGTCGAGGATACCAGAGACCTTCCCGGAGATGAGGAGGAAACAGATGACGGATTCGTACAAAACAGAAATATAGTAATTGACCTGCAGCCAATTTTTATCGTTTCTGCATTCGAAAAAAATGCAGTAGATTATGAGAGATTCCAATATTACAGTATATCAATAGATGAAATTAATGAAGCTAATAATTATAATCCTTTTCTTACTGTAACCAATAAGTCAGTGGATCAATATCAATCGGTATTTGAAAATTTTGTGCTTTACTTTAATGCGCGCCTGGAAATTAATAAAAGCAGCCACAATTATTTGAACCGTGCAATATTTCATTGTCTTACAGGAGATTATAATTCTTCCCTTGAAGATATTGAAAAAACTGTCTCTACGGATGACAAACAGGAAATTGCTTATTTTGTAAGAGGAAATTGCAGATATAAAATGCTGGAACAGATTGAGCTGCTTGCCGGTGAACATCAGGATATTTCAGTTCATATTGAAGAAAAAATGACACAAAATGTTAGTGATGAGAATATTGCATTGCCTGAATATGAAAAGATTATTGATGATTATGAGAAAGTCCTGTCACTCAATCCTGATTTTTTCTTTGGACTATACAATATGGCATATATTAAGCTGAGGCTAAAGGATTATAAGAGTGCGATGGATGATCTTGACAAAGCTTTGGAAATTGAGCCGGAGTTTGCCGAAGGTTACTTTAACAGGGGGCTTACAAAAATATTTCTTGATGATATTGAAGGAGGCGCTCTTGACCTGAGCAGGGCAGGCGAACTTGGCATTAATGGTGCATATAACATAATTAAACGATATTGTAATTAAAATTTTTTATCATGAGACATTTAGTTGTTATCACACTTGTGATCCTGGCATTTACATGCCATAGTTGCGGGCAGCCTGAGGTGAAGGTTGTTAATAAAGAGGAAGAGAAAAAGGTTGATGTTTTGATTGGAGGTAAATTGTTTACTTCATACATATATCCTGAAGATATAAAGAAGCCGGTACTATGGCCGGTGATAACTGCAGGAGGTAATGAGATTACCAGGCAGTTCCCTTTAAAAATAAAAGCCGGGGAAAGAGTTGATCATCCCCATCATGTAGGTATATGGCTTAATTACGGAGATGTAAACGGACTTGATTTCTGGAATAATTCAGAAGCCATACCTGCAGAAAAAGCAGATGGCTATGGTACTATTTATCATGAAGCTGTTGAGACAGTTAAAGACGGTAAAGGGAGCGGTAAACTGAAAACTTCTGCTTCCTGGAAAGATAACTCCGGAAAAAAATTGCTGCATGAGGTTACAGAGTTTACTTTTTCCGTTGATGGAAATACCCGTATTATCGACAGGGAAACAACTCTGAAGGCTGTAAATGGAAAGGTTAATATAACAGATAATAAGGAAGGCATGTTTGCTATAAGGGTTACCCGTGAGCTTGAGCTGCCTTCATCCGGGAAAATGAAAGTAGCTGATTCCCATGGTAACATAACTGAAGTCGATGCCTCCGGAGATAAATCAGCAACAGGCAGCTATCTGAGCAGCGAGGGTATTAAAGACGATGAAGTATGGTCAACACGCGGACGATGGGTAAAATTAAGCGGTGTTGTTAATGGTGAGCAGGTGGCAATTGTTATTTTTGACCATCCCCAAAATGCAGGCTATCCGACATACTGGCATGCCAGGGGTTACGGCTTGTTTGCAGCCAATAACCCTGGACAGAAAGTTTTCTCCAATGGCAGGGAAGAGTTAAACTTTGCTATTGAAAACGGTCAATCTGCTATATTCCGATACAGACTGGCTGTTTTTTCCGGAGATCCATTGGTTGGTGACATTGAGAAAATGGCTGAAAATTTTGTGAACAAATATTGAGCCTGCTCTAAAAGTAAAAATTGTTAAAATAAAACATAATTTTTTGTAAATAATTAAATATCAGATTTTTATTATTGTACTAATTACCTAAAGAGACAACTTGCGCTCTTTAGGACATATTCAGTATTAAATGGCTCTTAATTATATCTGGATATTTTTCTTTGTTTCTGCTTTTGTTATTGGACTTACGCGGCTTATATTTTTCGGTGACACAGAAGTGTTTCCCCAGATGGTCAATGCTACATTTGATATGGCCAAAAGCGGTTTTGAAATATCGCTGGGCCTGACAGGGGTGTTGACCCTTTGGATGGGAATAATGAGGATAGGGGAGAAAGGCGGCATTGTAAAGGTCTTTAGTAAATTGATAGGGCCGTTTTTTAACAAACTTTTCCCTGAACTGGGCAAGTCACATCCGGCATACGGGTCAATTATGATGAATTTTGCTGCCAATATGCTTAACCTTGACAATGCTGCCACACCGACAGGATTGCAGGCTATGAAAGAGATGCAGGAGACTAATCCCGATAAAGAGAAAGCATCCAATGCCCAGATAATGTTTCTTGTGCTTAATACATCAGGATTAACATTATTACCAATAAGTATAATGGTTTATCGTGCACAACTCGGGGCAGCGAATCCTTCAGATATATTTATACCTGTTTTGCTTGCAACTTATTTTTCTACAATAGCCGGACTGATATCGGTGGCAGTTTATCAGAAAATAAATCTTTTCAACAGGGTAATTCTACTCTATCTCGGAGGTATTACTCTGTTCATCGCCGCCACTATCTGGTATTTTTCAACTCTTGATAAAGAAACTGTTACCCTGGTGTCAAATATTGCCAGTAATGTTATTCTTTTTTCTGTGATTATTATTTTTATATTAATGGCAGTTATAAGAAGGATCAATGTTTATGAAGCATTTATTGAAGGAGCCAAAGATGGCTTTAAAACTGCGGTTAAGATAATTCCTTACCTGGTGTCTATATTAGTGGCGATAGGGGTTTTCCGGGCATCCGGTGCAATGGAATGGCTTATATCGGCCTTTACATCATTTTTTGAATTTACGGGTATTAACACAGATTTTACCCCTGCCTTGCCTACCGCACTGATGAAACCACTGAGTGGAAGCGGTGCACGCGGAATGATGGTTGATGCAATGACAGCATACGGAGCTGATTCATTCGTCGGAAGAGTGGCCAGCACTGTGCAGGGTGCAACAGATACTACTTTTTATATCCTTGCTGTATATTTCGGTGCTGTTGGAATAAAAAATACCAGATATGCAGTAATTTGCGGCTTAATTGCAGATTTTACCGGTATTATTGCTGCTATTTTAATGGCATATCTGTTTTTCCATTGATATTTAATATCTTGTCAATTACTTATTGCTGTTATGGGTGTTTGCCCATTTAGTTTGTATCATTATATAAAAGCCCATTTAAAATTGAAAGCAGTAACAGCATATAATGACAAGTTCCTATTACATGTCTTTGACTACCTCCCTTATTCCGGTTAGTTTTTTCAGCAGGTTTTCCAGTAAATCCAGTTTAAGCATATTGGCGCCGTCAGATTTAGCGTTTGCCGGATCGGGGTGTGTTTCAATAAATATGCCATCAGCCCCCACAGCTATTCCGGCCCTGGCCAACGTTTCGATAAAACGTGGCTTCCCCCCTGTAACTCCTTCCAATTGATTGGGCTGTTGCAATGAATGGGTAATGTCCAGAATAACAGGAACTTCAAATTCCTGCATTATAGGTACTCCCCTAAAATCAACAACAAGGTCATAATAGCCAAATGCAGTGCCTCTTTCTGTGACCATGACATTATTATTGCCACTTTCCCGTACTTTTTGGATTGCATATTTCATTACTTCAGCCGATAAAAACTGGCCTTTCTTAATATTTACCGGCTTCCCTGTTTCAGCTGCAGCAATGAGCAGGTCGGTTTGCCTGCATAAAAATGCCGGGATCTGCAATACATCTGCATATTGAGCAGCCTGATATGCTTCCGATGGTGTGTGAATGTCTGTAATCACAGGTATTTTAAATGTTTGTCCGGCCTTATGAAGAATTTTTAAAGCTTTTTCATCTCCAATTCCTGTGAAAGAGTCCAACCTTGAACGATTAGCCTTTTTGTATGATCCTTTGAAAATAAAAGGAATTTTAAGCCTGTTCGTAATATTGGTTATCTCTTCCGCAATCATTAATGCCATATCTTCACTCTCGATTGCACATGGCCCGGCAATTAATAAAAAATTACCCGAACCGGTATGTTCCAGATTATTTATTTTAGGAATCATTTTAGATATTAAGTGTTTTTTTGACAAAATTAATCAGCTGTTTTATCATGACAAAATAGTACCAGTGAAATATTTTAAGATCAGGCTATAAAAATCAGAAAATACAGGTCACTAAAAATACTTTTATATATATTCGAAAGGATGATATCTTTATTACATTTGGAATGCGATTGTATATTAATATTAGTAAATAAACCAGGATAAATAAAAGGATTTATGAAGCCATTTTTGATTTGTACCTTTATCGGTTTTATTTTCAAAGTGCTTACTGCACAGAATGTTCCTTCTGTGCTCGTAGAGACCGAAAGTTTTGAGGATAAGGGAGGTTGGGTTGTTGACCAGCAGTTTATTCCTGCGATGGGATCTCCCTATCTGCTTGCACATGGGATGGGCGAGCCTGTGGGGAATGCATCTTCCAGGATACGTTTTCCTGAGAGTGGTGAATATTTTTTCTGGGTGCGGACAAAAGACTGGGTCCCTGACAGGCCTGAGACACCCGGTACGTTTAAGATTATTTTTAACGGGCAGGAATACCCTCAGATATTCGGGATTAATAATGGCTGGCAATGGGTACCTGGAGGAAATGTAAGCGTTGATAAATCTGCAATATTATTAATTGAGCTGAAAGACCTTACGGGATTTGAGGGAAGGTGTGACGCTATTTATTTTTCGAAAAATTCTGATGATATACCTCCTTCTGAACTATCTGAGATGACCTCCTGGAGGAAAGAAAAGCTCGGAATTCCTCCACCCGAAAAGGCCGGAACTTTTGATTTGGTGATTGTTGGAGGCGGTTTGGCTGGTTGTGGCTCCGCTGTGGCAGCAGCCCGTCAGGGCCTGAAAGTGGCCCTGGTAAATGACCGGCCTGTTTTAGGAGGTAATGCCAGTAAAGAGATACGGGTTCATACAGAGGGCCTTGAGTATTATACTATTGTGCAGGAACTAAATACTGTACACTATCCGAATGGAGATGATGGGGCAATTATGGCAAATGATACTATTGAGATGGTCGTCAGAGCAGAAAAAAATATATCAGTATACCCAAATACACGTGCTTATTTTGTTCATAAGAATGGAAATAAAATTACTGCAGTCGATTGTTTTAATATAGAGACACACAAAGAAATACGCTTTGAGGCTCCGCTTTTTGTGGATGCAACGGGAGACGGTTGGATAGGATATTGGGCCGGGTGTGAGGTGAGGATGGGAAGGGAGGCAGCTGAAGAATTTGGAGAGGCCATGGCCCCTGAAACAGCAGACAGTATGACTATGGGAAATACTATCCTGTGGAATTCCGAAGAAGTAGAAGATTCGGAGGGGAGATACGGAGAAACTCCTAAAACAGTGGGGTTTCAGGAAGTTCCTTGGGCTATGGATGTTGCAAAAGATTATAAAGCTACACGAGGGGAATGGTTTTGGGAATACGGATTGACGAAGAACACTATTTATGATGCTGAAGAGATCAGGGATCATATGTTCAGGGCAATTTACGGAAACTGGTATAATGTAAAACAAGACCCTGCAAATGCAAGGCTTAAGCTTAAATGGATGGCATATATTGCAGGGAAACGTGAATCGAGGAGAATAATGGGCGATTATATTCTGAAAGAGATTGATATTTTAAATAAGCCTGATTTTGAAGATGGATTTGTGGAGGAGGTGAGGCCGATTGATATTCATTATCCCCGTGAGGGTAAATATGATTTTCTGAGTGAAGCCAGATATACTAAAATTGAACAGTACAAAATTCCTTACCGGTGCCTGTATTCGAAAGATATTGACAATCTTTTTATGGCAGGAAGATGTTTTTCTACAACTCATGTGGGACTTGGTAGTCCGCGTGTAATGCATACGACAACTCAGATGGGAGTGGTAACAGGTTATGCAGCAGTTATTTGTAAAGAAAAAAATTGTTCTCCACGCGATGTGTACAAATATTATCTGGATATTATGAGGGAAAGGCTGGAAAAAATAAAATCGGGCGCCGAATTCCGGTATTAGCAACGAAATTATTTCACGCAGAGCCCGCGACGAAGATTTTTTTCACGCAGAGT
>CAZJGI010000016.1:0-38909 GCA_964545315.1 uncultured Prolixibacteraceae bacterium | reverse complement strand
GTCCGTGAAGAGATTATTTCTCGAGGAGGATAAACGAAATCCATAACTCATGACGCCCATCAATAATTTCTTTACGTTGCGCTCTTTGCGAGAAATATATTACGTTGCGCTCTTTGCGAGAAATATTTAAATGGCGTTCGTTGCGAGAAACATTGCAGGATAATTGTATTAATGCCGGCCCCGATGATAATAGTACCCCCGGGGCCAGTCTTCTTTCAATAATTATTAAAATCCCATTTACCTCTGTATGGTCTTCCTACCATCAAATTTGCATAGTCATCGCCTGAAAATTTTTCTGATTTTGGATCCCAGAGAAGAGGTCTTTGCAATTCATAAGCAATATTCACCACGTTGCAAACAGAGGATGTTCTATGCCCTGTTTCCACGTCAGAAATTGGTTTGGTACGGTTTCTGACAGCGTCAATCCAATCTTGATAGTGGTTTTCGCTAACATAGACCCGCTTATCAGTATTTTTCAGTTCAGCCTGTGCCAGGTTTGTATTCGGGAAAGTACGGATGAAGCTTCTGCTCACTTCAACTCTTCCTTCAGTTCCAATGAATTGTACAGCATTACCATCCTTTTCAGTCCCCCATTTTTTATGGTTTACACGAACACCATTTTCGTAAACCATTGATAGCCCCTCCTGCTGTTCAGGTTTCTCCGGCGGAAAAAACTGAACAGGCCCTGAATGGTCCATATCCAGGCCCCATTGCGCGATATCGAACATGTGTGCTCCCCAGTCGGTGATCAGTCCGCCTCCAAAATCTCTATAACCACGCCACCATGCCCATGGCCCTTTAACATCAGCAGGAGCCAAAATTTCATTGAAACCCCGGTACAGGGAAGGCCCTATCCATTCGTTCCAGTCCAATCCTTCCGGTAGCGGTTCTGTAGGCAGGTCACACTGTTTGACAGGTTCTCCCACACTGACATTGATCTCTTTTATCTCACCAATATAACCGTTCCGTACCAACTCAACAGCATGACGGAAATCCCTCCACGACCGTTGCATATTCCCTGTTTGGAATACCCTGTCGTACTTTCTTGTAGCATTGACCATTGCCCTGCCCTCAGCAACAGTCAGGGCAAGAGGTTTTTCGCAGTAAATATCTTTTCCTGCCCTGGCGGCATCAACTGCTATCTGGGCATGCCAGTGGTCAGGCGTGGCAATCACCACTGCATCAATATCTTTACGTTCCAAAAGTTCGCGATAATAGTGATACTTCTCAACTTTAGTATTTATCCCTTTATCTGAATTGTTTTTATTAGCTGCGTCAATAAACAAATCCAGCTTTTTCTGATATACATCGCAAGCAGCTATTGTTACAGTTCCTTCACATTTGCCAATACTGTTTAATAAGGTATATACTTGTTTGCCAACACCTATGAAACCTAAATTAATCCGATCGTTGGCAGCTATAAAGCTTTTTCCTCCCATTACATGGCGGGGGATTATGGTAATTGCGGCAGCTCCTGCCGCAGCCTTACCAATGAAATTTCTACGGTTCATCTTGTTCATTTCTTTTAATTTTATGGAAATTATAATATTCTTTATGCTTTAAAATTAATCAGATATTGTAAATAAATTGAGTTCTAAAGTCAATAATCTAATATCAATGATTGAGAATAGTTAATATTTTTATTTTCAGGGATCTTTTGCACATCTGAATCCTGTATTGAAAAGGGAAGTCTCATGTGAATTCATTGATCTTCCGCTCACTGAAAAGCTGTATTCTTCATTTTGGTCAAAGAAGAATGAACCACTTCTTATAACTTTAATGTTAGTATCTTCACGATAAGGCTCACTATTTCCCGGGTATAGTTTATAATTATCAGCACACCACTGCCATACATTACCTCCCATATCTGTCAGGCCTGCTTCATTAGGTTTGTATGCACCAACAGGTGAAGTAAACAGATAGCCGTCTAGAACTTCAGGCGCATTGATAGCCCCCTGCCAGGTATTGGCATGATACTCTCCGTTAATTGTAACACTTGCTCCCCAGCTAAACCTGTTGGATGAATTTTTTCCACTACGGGCGGCATATTCCCATTCAGCCTCTGTCGGTAGCCTTTTTTGTGCCCAGGAAGCATACGCTACAGCATCATTCCAGCTTACATGGGTAACAGGATGGTCTCCTTCAGCATCAGGACCTGAAGGCCCGAATGGTTTCTTCCAATATGCTCCCGGTAATAGTTCCCATGTTTGCCGGTCAAGATTAAAAACCCCTGAATCTCCGAATTTTTCAGCTTCTGTCTTATAACCTGTGGCGGCAATAAATATCCTGAACTGGTTAACTGTCACAGGAGTTTTGTCAATGTGAAAAGGTGCAATCTTTACTTCGTGAACCGGCTGTTCATTGGGCAGACCTTCTTCTGAACCCATTTTAAATGTTCCGCCATTAAAAAAAATCATTTCATTACTTATTGCTGCTGCAGTGGAACTGTCCTTTGATTCTGATAACACCGGTTGTGTAGTTTTTTCTTCAGTAATAGTTGTATTTTTAACACTATCCTGCTGTTCAACCATCCGGGATTTTTTGCCTGTACATGAGGCCAGAAAAAATATTAGAGAATAAAAAAATAATGCTCTCATAAAACGAAAATATATTATGATTGTAAAAATGGTTGTTTTTATTTACTAATCAAAACGAAAAGTCGATTGAATCACTTTTTTTTGATAATCATTATTTGAATTACTTTATCTTTATATATTTACATAAATTACTTAATTTGAATTGTTAATCTTTAATAACCGGATGACAAGGATCTTTTGTTTTTGGGCTGTGTTTTTTCTAATTGTTTTTGGTGAAATTGCTTTTGCCGGGGAATATACTTTTGAGGTGAGGATAAAAAATCAACCTGATAATCCTGTTGTTATAGGATATGTAAGAGGGGATAAATTCATTTCGATCGATAGCTTGAAAGCCAATGTTATAAGTGGTTTCCCTGTTATAAAAAGTATTAAGTACAGCTTTTCAGATAATTTTGACAGAGGCATGTATCGGATTATTTTTGGGCAGACAACATATTCGAGGGTAATGGGTGAGCCTCCACAACAACTGGATTTTATTTTTAACAGGGAAGATATACTGTTTGAAACAGATTTTAAAGATCCTCAGGACAGCCTTGTCATATTAAGTTCAGATGAAAACCGTTTGTGGTTTAATTTTTTGCAGCAGGAAAAACAGTATCATGACAGGCTGAAAGAACTTGAACAGGAAGTTGATTATTACGATGGAAAAATAACTTCGCCTGGCAATTCAGGAGATCCGGTTCCCACATATGCAGAACTGGAATCATTAAAGGATAAAAGAGCCCGGAAAGCTAATGAATTTAATCAGCTTCAGATGGAAAGGGATATGTTCATCAACCAACTTTCGGATAAACATAACGAACTTTTTGCCTCCAGTCTTATAAATAATTTCAGGGAACCTTTCAGAGATGGCTATTTGTCGTCAATTGAACGAAGTAAATTCTATCAAAAAGATTGCTTAAATTTTGTTGATTTTGCGGATGAATCACTGGTCAATTCATCAGTGTTGACAGAAAAAGTTTTTAATTATCTGGTAACTTTTAACAGAGAGGGTTTTACAAAGGAGCAAAGGGAAAAAACATATATGAAAGCTGTTGATGAGATTATGGGACGTGTCAAAAATGCATCTGCCACTACCTCATCCGGTGATAGTAATGATGAATATGGAATTATGTATGAATTTATTCTCAGTTATCTGGTTAATGGATTTGAACTTCTTCGGATGGATAATGTTTTGGCATTCATAAATGACAATTATGCCGACGGACTTTGCCGGACAGATGATAAAACAACTCTGGAGAGAAGGTTGAACTATCAAAGCATGAAGGTTGGTACTACGGTTCCTGATTTTACTTTAGATGATATAAAAGGTAAACGGGTAACCTTGTCAAAAGTTATGAAAGAAAAAACTCTTATTCTTTTTTGGGCCAGTTGGTGTAATCATTGCAACGAAATTCTTCCACAGATCAGAACATGGCATGAGAAAAAGAAGCCGGATAATTTTCAAATTATTGCAATATCTTTGGATACTTCGCTTACAGAATGGCATAAAGCTGTCGTAAAAGCCGGGTTTGAAAGTTATTACAATCTTTCAGACTTAAAAGAATGGAATGGTGACGTAGCTAAAGTATATAATGTATATGCAACACCTACAATGTTTCTGATAGATGGAAATAGAAGAATTATTTCCAAACCTGTGACTTTTTTTGATTTAACAGAAAGCCTTAATTTTTAAGGATACTGCAAAAAATGGGGAGTAGGGGAGTATTTTGATTAGTCCGTCGGTTAAAACCGACGGCAAAGGATAACGCCGGATCAATGCATTTAATGGGTTTGATGGATCAAGACAGCTAATAGGGTCAAGGGCTAATAATGGCAGCCAATGGGTTCAGGGCCTTATCCTTTGCCGTTCACTTCAGTGAACGGGTCTTGAGGTCAATGATAACGCCGGATCAATGCAGTCAATGGGTTTGATGGATCAAGGCAGCTAAAAGGTTCAAGGGTTAATAATGGCAGCCAATGGGTTCAGGGCCTTATCCTTTGCCGTTCACTTCAGTGAACGGACCAGAGGCCAAGGATAAAGCTACGATGAGACAATAGTAGGATGCAACCGTAAATAATTAATCTTAATCATATGAAACTTCATTTAATTTTTCTTTTTTTAATTACTTTTTTGGTATTTGATTGCCAGTCAAAAAAAAATGACAATATGGATTACTCAACTGTTAAGGAGTTGGATATAAATAGATACATGGGAACATGGTATGAAATTGCCCGTTATGATCACTCATTTGAGCGTGGGCTGACAAATGTGACTGCAACATATTCACTTAAGCCAGATGGAAAAATAAAGGTTATTAACCGGGGATATACAAATGGGACAGATGGAGAACCTAAGCAGGCCATAGGAAAGGGAAAGCGACCAGATCCCGCATATCCGGGCAAACTAAAAGTTTCCTTCTTTTTGTTTTTCTATGCAGATTATTTTGTATTGGAGTTAGATAAAGATTATCAATGGGCACTCGTAGGCAGCTCGTCTGATAAATATCTTTGGATTTTAAGCAGAACACCCCGGTTGGAGAAAGATACTTTGCAAAATATTTTAAAAATTGCCGCCAGAAGAGGTTACGATACCAACAAATTAATAATGGTGGAACACAAAAGATCAGAATAACGATACTTTACCTGTAATACTGCCGGAAATATTTGTAAGTATTAATTGTTGTTGTTTTCTTTTACCGGGTATAAATTATATTTCCTGCAATCTTAAATTTCGGTTAAGAAAATACTGCCTGATATAAAGAAATAATTCTTTATTATATAATTTCTTAAATTTGGACTCAAAATACAATCAATTATAATATCAGATGGCAGGATCAGTAAATAGTCAGGGAAAAAAGCAGGTTCCGGAGCCTACAATAAGAAGGTTACCGGGATACTTATATTTTCTTGAGCAGGCAAGGGGCGAAGGGATAATAAATATTTCTGCTCCTGCCATTGCCAAAAGTCTGAAATGCGACTCAACCCAGGTAGTGAAGGATCTGGCTTATACAGGAATAAAGGGGAAGCCCGGCGTTGGTTATAATACATATGAATTGATCCATGCCCTTGAGGTATTTTTAGGATTTAATAAAATGAATGAAGCTTTTCTTGTTGGAGCCGGAAACCTTGGCTCAGCGCTTATGGCATTTCAGGAGCATCAGTCATTAGGGCTTAAGATCATTGCAGGTTTCGACACTGATGAAAAAAAGGTCGGAAAAACAATTGGTGGTATTCATGTACTGGAATACAATAAAATGTTCAACCTTTCAGACAGGCTTCATGTAAGGATAGGTATAATTACGACACCCGATCATGCGGCCCAGGATGTGGCTGAGGATATGGTTAATTGTAATATCAAAGCGATCTGGAACTTTAGTTCTGCTAATCTCAGAGTTCCTGAGGATATAATAGTTCAAAATACATCAATGAGTTCATATGCAGCTCTTCTTTTATATAAGTTGCAATATGTCAATGAGTTGAATGATTAATCAGTAACTTTATTTAAAATTGATACAAATGAAAAATTTGGGTGTAGTTTTGTGCGATTTCGAACATGGATTAAAGAAATATTTCTTTAATGCAATAAAAACAGTCATATGTGGAGATTGTAAAGATACATATAATGAAGTTTTTGAAAACAAAGAGCAGGATGAAGAACAAGATGTAACAGAGTACACGAAAAGATATAATTCTACCACAAGGTGGCAGACAATTTAATTTGTATATCAGAATTATTCGGATATATTTTGAAAGGCTTTGCTAATCTGTGTGTAAGTTTGATCGCTCACAGGGCAAAGTGGCTGACGAAGAATATTTTTAATTAATCCCATGGAGTTTAATAAAGCCTTAATGCCTGCAGGATTACCTTCTATGAACAATAATTTAAACAGTTCTGACAATTCGTAGTGATGCTTACGTGCAGATTCAAAGTCTCCATCAAGGGCATACCGGGTTAGCCGCCCCAGTTGTTTTGGCAAAGCATTTGCAATCACAGATATTACTCCTTTTGCCCCCAATGCAATCATAGGAAGAGTAAAAGCATCATCACCTGATATAACCGAGAAATTGGCAGGTGCATATTTTATTATTCTGGATATTTGCACCAGATCTCCTGACGCCTCTTTTACTGCAACAATTTTTTCAGATAATTCAGCAAGTTTTATAACGGTATCCGCTTCCAGGTTTACTCCTGTTCTTGAAGGTACGTTGTATAAAATTACCGGAACCGGACTGGCCTCAGCAACAGCCAGATAATGACTGATCATTCCTTTTTGTGAAGGTTTATTATAATAAGGGGTTACAACCAACAGGGCACTGACTCCGTTCAGATCAAATTTACCAATATTATTAATTATCCTTTGGGTATTATTCCCTCCCATTCCGACTACAACAGGCAATCCTGTTGATCTTTCTTTTATGAAGCTTACAATCTCAAGCCGTTCCGTTGTAGAAAGATTAGGGGTTTCGGCTGTGGTTCCGAGTACAACCAAATAGTCTGTGCCTCCAATAACCTGGTTTCTGACTATTTGATCCAGGCTCTGAAAGTCTATATTGTTAGTTTCTGTGAAGGGTGTTATCAGTGCTACTCCGGTACCATTAAAATATTGATTCATATTGATGTTATTTTATTCAGTTGGCTAAGATAAAAAATTTGTTGCTCGGCAAGATATAAGGAATCCTGTTTACTGTTAATTTTAATATTAAGGTCAAAAAAATTATCATCATCAGGTGAACAACCAATTTTAAACTTTGCCCTGCTTAATGCTGTAATGTAGCTTACCGGTCTGCTCTTATTTATAACAACGTTTAACAGAAGGTCAAACTCAGTATTTATAAAATCCTCAAATTTATCGTGCTTCGGGAATCCCATCCAGTTAAGATCTTTTGACGTAATTACATTTAGTAATTGTTCTGTATTTGAATTTTCAATATCAACGCAAATATTACGAAAAATTACCTGCTTTTGTGAAAAGTGTTGTTTAAGGTATCCGAATGCTTTATTTTCTGAAGGCCGCCAAATTACTCCTACTTTCTTTACTGAATCCGGATGTGGTAATTTTACCCGGCGGCTAATGGTTGCAGCTTTTTTATTAAGCCATTTGTACGCGTATTTCTCTATAAATCCCATACTGATTGCAAAGGTAATGAATTGCAAATTTTTTCCTAGTTTTTATTCATTCATTTAACGGTGGAATAATAACTCTTATTTTTGGTAAGTCGCATTTATTTCCAGTTCCATTTCAGAATAAAGTCAAATCCGGAATTGGCCCCCTGGTTAGTTGCCTGAAGGAAAAGTGTTTTTAAAAGTTGATATTCCAATGAGATTTTTTCTGGTTCTATTTGTTTATTTTTTTTGTCGAGTGCAAATGTTCGCTGATAGCTAAGGAACAAATTGTTAGTAATGTACTTGCCAATTGAAAGGCTTCCCTGTGCCCAGCCGTCTTCACCTGATATTTCAATAACATCAAGACCCAGTGATGATTGCAAGGCATCTTTCACAACATTTGAAAGCTGTCCGAGAGCCAGGTCCCTTGCAATATCAAGGTTGCCTCCCTTAATTGAAGAATTTTCCTGAGAGTCAAGTTGATTGGAGCTTTTATTGAATAACAGGTAGGAAACAGCATCTTTTTCCTGTATGGGGGCACCATCAAGTAAAAAGGCCAGTTGCGGGTTCGAAACCCTGCCGGTAACAGTAATATTTAATTTTCTCAGGATATTTTCCACATCCCTGAACCGGTAGGCTATATTGAAATTTAACTGAGGATCTATTTCTCTTCCTCCGGTAAGCGTTACCTCGCCCTCTTCAAAATCCAGTCTTTTCCCGTATAGCTTATAATATCCTCTTTTTACATTAACAGATCCAAAAAGATCGATTTGAGACTTCTCAATAACAGCTTTGACTAATCCATTTATCTCAAAATTCATATTCTTCCCCTTAATCCAGGTATTACCTGGTATCTCAACGTCAAACTGCCCGCTTAAGTTTTTAAGAATATCCATCGAAAGCGAATCATTATCATGTTGTAAAGTGGCTTGATGAAGGTTTTTCCTTTCAGCTGCTTCCCGTGCTTCTACAAGGAGCGGCTCTTCCAGGTCATCCGATACACTTCCGAATTCTTTTAGGAACATGTCAGTATTCAAATTGGCTTCCGTGATTGTTAATTTTCCGCTTAAAACGGGCTTTTCCGGCGTGCCGGCTAAGTTTATATTTGTATTAATGACTGCTCTTAGTAAATCAGAATTGAAAAGTCTGAATTTATTACCCCGGATATTAAGTTGGAAAGTTTTCAGCTGACCTTTATAAAGAGTATCTGTCTCCAGTTCCCCTTTTATATCCAGACTACCTTTCCCGGATTGAAGTTTTAGTGTATCAAGGATTATGATATTTTTTGTTAACCGGCTTCTTAAATTGATATCCCTGTAATCAATTCCATACCTGTCATAACGTAATCTTCCCCTGTCTATATGAGCGAATCCTTTAAGATTGGGTTTATAGGGAGTATTTGATACTTCTGTCCCCATTGAAAATAAACCGTTAATCCCCGTGCCTGTCAAGGGTATGAATTGGTTAAGCCTTCCCAGGTCAAAATTATTAATATTTGAATTAACATATAATTCGCCGGATTCCGTGATCTCATATTTTTTGTCTTCAAATGAAATTAAGACCGGTAATATACCCTTTGCTTCTAATAGTATTTTATTCTGGTCTTCAACAGTACTGTTAAAACTTAATTTTTCATCTTCATAACCTGCATCTATGTTGATTTTATTAAATTTTATTGTATCCATTATCAGTTGATCTGCTGAAGCATTTAAAATAAAAGAAGGAGTTTTGGCAGTCCCTGAAATATTTAACTTGCTGGTAATTGTCCCGGATACGGGGAAGGGAATAAGCTGTAATCCTGGTATTTTAATCAGTTTAATTCCCCTGGCTTCGAAATTAAGATTCTCTTCCCCTTTGGAAGCCAAAACTCCGTCAATTTTCATAAAACTGTTTTTTGATGTTATGGCAATGTTATTAAACAGTAATGAATCTTTGAAGAATGTGATGTAGGAAGAATCTTTGGTATTTAACCATTTGTTATCCCGGATTTGAAAATATAATTCATTTAAGTTAAGTGTTGGATTTTTGCTAAATATTAATGCTGTTTTTACAAAACCATTCAAAGAATCTGTAACATAAAAACCAATGTGGTTATCAATTTTATTGTTATTTAATATAGTTTCGAAGAAAAATTTTTCCAACTTGAAATCATTTAGCTCAGAGTTATCGATTTCCAATTTAACCATGCCGTTCAATGAATCGTTTTTTAGGTACAGATTACCGTCTGCATTTATAGTTTCTGCATTAATATCTCCGGCTTTCAACTCCTGAAATGCCATGTTGACCTTTATGTTCAATGAATCAGAAGGACCGGTGATTTCACCGTTTAATTCTCCTTCCAGGTTCAATGGTTCCAGTTTTGTCACAGGTGCAAGTAAACTTATATCTTTTGCCCTCAGGAAAAAATATAAACCGTTATTTTCCTTCCAACTCCCTTTACCTGAAAGGTTAAAAAGAATAAAAGGTGTTTCCAGCGACATTCCTTCCAACTGATAATGGTCATTATTAATATTAAGGACAGATGTGAAATTTTCCAATTTATGGTTCATTACAGAGGATTCTGTTGACCTCATTATCACTTCAAGTGCGGAATTACCCGGAGTTATCCCTGTTCCTTTAGCCGAAATATCAAAGTTCATGTTCCCGGTAAGAGCAGGATTAGACGCTATATTTGACAGATCAGCATTTTTTATTGATGCATTTAGTTGATAAACCGGTAATTTAAACAGTTCACTGAATTCAAAATCAGATTCAATATTTCCGTAGGATGAATTTAAAATCAATCCGCCAAATAACTTTTCAGATTCCATTTTGAGATTAATTCCGGAACTGTCAATTTTATATTCATTAAAACTAATGACATCTGATTGGATGTCAGCCTTTAGTGACAAGCCTTTTAGTAAATTATCATAAGGATTATCATTAGTTATGCCGGATTGTTCATCTATTAGTCCGCTCAAAGAAAATTCAGATGTCATATTCGTAATCAGGTTCTGGGCTGATAATGAATTCCAATTAATAGTATCCACAAGCAGTCTGGCATTTAAATTCATTGTATCGGTTGTGCCGTCAAGTGAAGCATTTAATTGGCCGTTTATGGTGATACTGTCAGGAATAAAAATAATGTTTGAGGAAGTATCAATATTATTAACATTCAGAATAAGGTTTAAATTGTGCCTGCCTTTAAGCATTCCTTCACCTGTTATACCCAGGTCGAGACCGGAGTTTTGAAATTTAAAGGCTTTAATTTGATAATTCCGGCCATTCAGGTAAGTTGTGGCTGAAAGTATTCCGTAAGGTGTGGCTGCCATAATAATTCCATCTATGCGTTCCCTGTTTTTATCAACATCTAAGGAAAGATTGTCAATTTTGTAGTTTTCAAATATTATGTTTTTAAAATTTGCATTAGCCCGGATTACATTTTCTTTAATTTCAAGACCGGTTCCTTCAATTTGTAAAGTACCGGAAATATTTGATTTTAATCCCGAATTGTTTGTCCAGTGTGATCCGTCGATATTGTTTACATTTATAAAAAATTTGTAATCAGTGTTATTATTTACCTCCCAAATATTTCCGTCAACTATTAATGATTGATCATTTTCTTTCAGGGAAAAATTAATGTCACCTCCCCTTTCGTTTCCGTCCTCATTTTCAGTTATATTTAGTTCGATGTCAGGTGTCCCGTATACTCCTTTTACCCATCCTTTTATATCTTCAAAAGAAAGAGGGGAGATATTAAGTTCTATTTTTGAAAATTCGGGTTTGTTAATTGGTATTTTCCCATCTGAAACAAGATAAGTTCCCGGCATCTGTAATTCGAAGTTTTTCCATGTTAAAACTGAATCTGATAAATCAGTTTCGATATTCATTTTTGTTATCAGGATTTGGGGATTTTCTGTGCTGAGTTTAAAGTTTAGCAGTTTGGCATAAAGTATGTCCTTTGAATATCTGAAATTGGCCGAAGCATCAAGGCTAACTTTCTTAGGGATAGTATTATCATCTTCTTTGGTTGTAATATATGCAACTATATTATTAAGCTTAATATCATGCATATTTATTTTCCATAGCATAGGTTTTGATTCGTCCTCCTTCTTCACTGTATCACTTGGAGGCATTAGTTTAAGGAAGTCCCATTTACCTGTGCTGTCTTCTGTAACAGACAGGTGTAATCCGTTTATATGAAATAGTTTTGCTTCGATTGTTTTTTTTGCAATGGCCAGTGGTGTATATTTTATTGCCAGCTCGTTAACCTTAAGGATTTCTTTTTCATTCATAGTGATACTGATGTCACTAATACTGAAATCAGACAGCAGGTTACCTTCCAGTTTACCTATTGAAATTTCTCCGTTGATAACATTGTTCACTACCTTTGAGGTGATAGAGGATATTTTTGAATTAAGTGTTCCTGAGGCGATAAGGATTATCAACAGTAACAGTACAGTAATTATTCCTGTCAGTAAGTAAGCTGCTATTTTGATAATCCATTTCATACGTAAATATTTTCAAAGGTATACTATAGTTTATCCCGACTTCAGTCGGGAGAACTCGTAAGGATTTTAATCATTCTGTCGGGTCCCGCTTTTAATCGGGATACTCGTATCATTAATAAAAATTTTTCAGAAAGCATGTCCTATAGTTATAAAAAACTGAGTTTTAAGTTTTCCTGCAAATAGAGGTGTTGCCAGGTCGAGCCTTACCGGGCCAACCGGAGTATTAACTCTTATCCCTGAACCTGCATTAAACAGGAGGTCATTAAATTTAACTTCCCATGGATTTTCCCAGGTATTTCCGATATCTGAAAAGACAGCTCCGGAGAAAATACCCACGATTGGAAACCGCCATTCTATTCCGGCCTCCGTCATGCTGTTACCTCCTATCTTATCTCCATTTATATTTACAGGGGAAATCTGATGTCTTCCCCAACCACGTAATGACATTGCTCCGCCTAATAAAAATCTGTCTTCGATCGGTGTTGAATCAGCCCCTTTGACAGGTTGTATTACACCACCTTTTATTTTATATGCAATAACTGATTTGCCCAGGGGCATCAACCAGCTAATATCACCTGTTATTCTGTAATAATGGTGAAGTGATCTATTTCCCAGACCCATTACAGTGGCAGTGCTGTTAATTTTCCATCCTCTGGTAGGAGAAAATAAGTCATTAGTCGAATTTCTGTTAAAACCCAATGTAATTCCGGATTTGAAATTATCCTTTTCATCGGGATTCTCCTGATCCATGTCCGGTTGATAAGAATCAGAAAGGTTTACTATATCTTTTCCATAGGAATAAGAGATATATGCACTGCTATGTTTTATTTTTTTTTGAAATGTAAATGCAGAGCCTCTTCTTTGGACTGTATAACTTTCTTCTCTCTCTTTTGAGAAATAGGGATTAACAATGAAGTCCAGATTTTTCATTATAAGGTCAGGTTGTATCAATTTTCCTTCTGCTGCAAAAGGTGTGAAATATGAATGTTGTACTTTCACAATCAGAGACCTGCCTCCTCCTAGGAAGTTTAACCTGGTCATGAGTAATGATAATCTTATTCTGTCCTCAGTGCCGTACCCGGCTCCCATTTTAAAAGACCATCGTGGCAGTTCCATTACTTTAATTAATACAGGAATACTGTCCTTCCTGACACTATCGGTTAAAGCCCTTACTGTGACAAATCTGAACAAGCCAAGCCTGAAAAGATCATTTTGAATTTTATTAAGAGTAACAGGAGAGAAAGTTCGGTCTCTGTTTATTTCAATATGATTACTAATATATTTTTTCGTTACCAAAGAATCACCTTCCACTATGATTTCACCCAGGTAGCTTTTTTTCCCGGGATTAATTCTGAAATTTACTTTAGCTTTTGGATTTTGGCCGTTATAGATAATCTCTTTATCCAGCTCAATATATGGATAACCCCTGTTAAAATAGTTATTCCGGATACTTTCTTCAGTTAAGAATATCTTTTCGTCCCGGAACCGGATTCCCGATTGCAATGGCAATTCTTTTTTTAAGGTATCCAATATACCTGAAGCATCGCTGCTTCCGTAATAATCGTAGATTACAGAATCGACAATCACAGGGAGGCCTTCCATGATATTGATTGTAATATCAAGTTTCTTTCTTTTATTATCTAAAATGTATTCTGAAGTAATCTCAGAATCAGGGAATCCGTTTCTCTGATAAAATTTATGTAATCTGATAAGATCACTCTCAAAAGTAAATGATGCAAATGAATTATTTCTCTTCCAGAATATCAACTTCTCTTTGAGGGTTCCAGGTTTAGTATTCATCTGGCTTAATAAAAACTCATCAGGTATGGAGTCATTACCTGCAAACTTAATGTCTCTGACCGTAAATCCTTCCTGGGCATACAATCCGGTTGCAAAGCAACCAAACATTATTATAAACAGAAATAATTTTGTCAGTTTAAACATTTTTTTAGCAAAATAAAATAAACATACCTGTATAAGCAAATACACTGTAGTATGATTAAAACACGTCGTCGTTACCCCGGATTTTTCGGGGCAAACTATATAATACCTTCAAAAATTAACAGAACTAATCATTTGAATATTGTAAATATAAATATTTTCAGATACTTCAAAGCATTAAAGATTCTTTATCCGGATAATTTTAAAAAGGTGATTTAAACATAATTCTGTTATTGTTGTTTACTTAACCAAAATGATCAATATGAAAGATTTTTTTAAAAACTATTACATTATAATTTTATTCACTCTTGCAGGAGCTGCAGGTGGTTTTTTGCACTGGAAATATGTAGGATGTTTAAGCGGGACATGTGTGATACAATCTGTTTGGTACTGGAGTACACTTTGGGGAGCTGCTGCAGGCTATCTTGCTGGAGACTTTATCGCAGGTATTATTCGTAAACGTAAGCAGAAATCATTTCAGGAAAAATGAATCGACGATTTTATGATATAATTGGATCTTCCAAACCTGTTCTGGTTGATTTTTATACTGATTGGTGCATGCCATGTAAACAAATGGAGCCAGTATTAAAAAGTATTAAAGGCGAGTTAAAGGACAACATAAGGATAATAAAAGTTAATGTGGACAATAATCCTTTTATTGCTTCCAGGTATCACATCCGTGCAGTACCGACTTTAATGATTTTTCAATGCGGAAAACAGTTATGGTCAGGCAGCGGTTTAAGAAGTCCCGATGAATTAAAACGGTTATTGACTCCATACTTAAAGAGAGAAGTTGTTTAATTAATAATTTCCCGGTTTTAATTCTCAGTCACATTTCTTTTTTTAAATTTGTTTCTATAAATAGAAATAACATTCAATAATTTGCAAGGTTATTGAATTCATGTGTTAAACTGAGTTATATTTAAACGAATGAAAAAACTAATATTCTTTTATTTTATCCTGCTACTGATCTCTTTTATTTCTAACGGGCAAGAGAAAAAGGACGATAACTTATGTGTTGGTCATTATTATACTGAAGAAGAGGGACGGGAAGTCCTGGAAAAGCTAAAAGAGAAATACAGAACTAAACAGGAATGGCTTGAGAGGGCTGAGATTATCAGGCAGGGTATACTCAAAGGTTCAGGTTTAAATCCTTTACCAGTAAGGACCCCATTAAATCCGAGGTATACAAGTGAGAGAAAGTATGAAGGGTATATTGTCAGGAATGTGGCAATTGAAAGTTTGCCCGGGGTATTTGTGACCGGTAGTTTATATATGCCTGTAAAGCAGAATGAAAAAATGGCCGGTATACTGAGTGCACATGGGCATTGGAGTAAACCTGAAGATTATGGAAGGTTTCGTGCTGATGCACAAATGAGATGTGCCAGCCTGGCAAGGATGGGTGCAGTGGTTTTTTCGTATGATATGGTTGGTTATGGAGAAATGAAAGATTGGGGCTGGGAGCATAAGCATCCCCTGGCTTTAAAACAGCAGTTATGGAACAGCATCAGGGCGCTTGATTTTTTATTGTCATTAGAGAATATTGATCCTAAACGAATTGCAATTACAGGAGCATCCGGAGGAGCTACGCAAACTTTTCTTCTTACAGCAGTTGATAACCGTATTAAGGTATCTGCTCCTGTAGTACAGGTATCTGCTCATTTTTTCGGAGGTTGCGTTTGTGAAAGTGGATTGCCAATTCATAAAAGTAGTGCTCATCAGACAAATAATGTGGAGATTGCAGCATTGGCTGCACCAAGGCCCATGATATTGATATCTGACGGTGCCGACTGGACTAAGAACAACCCGCAAGTTGAGTTTCCTCATATTCGTTATATTTATAACCTGCTGGGTGTGAAGAAAAAAGTACAGAATATACATTTTCCTGACGAGGGCCATGGATATGAATTTTCTAAGCGCAAGGCAGTTTATCCGTTTCTGGCCAAAAATCTTAAACTCAGGTTGTCAAATATACTGGATGATAAAGGTGAAATATCGGAAGAGGGAATAGTAATTGAGCCATATGAAAAGTTGGTCGTTTTTTCGGAGAAAAATCCAAGACCACCATATGCAGTTCTGTATAATGATGACGTTAAGTGGTAACAAGATAAACCGGGACAGAAACTTTAAATCTTAATGTTATGATTAACTTGCCGGCAGATATCCCGGCGGAATATAATATTTGAAAGAATTAACCTGAATAATATTGTTGTGCTGTATATTCCGATTATTTCAGGTGCCTCATGTCCATTATCCTTTTTTTCAGTTCTTTAGTATAATAGTTGATCATTATAATATCTTTTCTGCTATTATAGCTGTTGGCAAGGTTACCTGCTGACTCAAGCCATTTTTGAGCTGTTTCCAGTTCGTCTTTCATCTCATAAGCCAGGGCGAGATTGTATCGGGCATTAATTGCCAGTTTTCCGTTTTTTTCATGAATATATTTTTTCCAAAGGCTGATTGCCTGATCCAGTTTACCCTCTTCGAAATAATAAGCTGCGTCGGAAAAATCAGGTAAAGGGGGAACTGAATAAACCCGCTTAGCAGTACTCCAGGATTCATGCATACGTTTTGCATAGTTTTCGCCTGCTACTTTTGAGGCCAGACGCATAGCAGGAATGCGGGAAGGTAACTTATAACCTGAAATATAATTTCCATCGTTGTCATACCCGTTTTGATAGATAGTATCTATCAGTGAAGTCCTTTCAAGTCTTGTTTTTGTATTAAGATCATAGATGCTCCAAACCGCAACCGTAACAATCTCGTTTGATTGGGGCTGTTCAAAAACTTGAGGGTACCTTGAGAATAAACAGGAAAAACTCTCAAGGGATATTAACATATCGGTGTGGGTGACAGAGGCAATTTTGTCAATAAATTCAGCGGGCAAGTCCGGTAATTTTTCTGCATAATGTCTGTTAAACAAATTGTAAGGTAATACATATACTTCAGCAAATGTTTCTTTTTCTTTTAGTTGTTTGGATAATTCCCTAAAACAGTCGTTCACCAGAATGCTGTCAAGATTTGCAGGATCGTTTTTTGCTCTTACCAGTCTTCCGTTTTCCTTGAAAAAGTGCTGCAAGGTATCACCCGGGTATTTAAAGTTACGGTAGACAATAGTAACGTTTTCGGCAGTTTCCGGGACAGTAATCTCGCCGGGTTTTAAAATTTCAATAGGATATTCCTTATAAACAGTGCAGGACGAGATGAGGATTACAAGAAAAAATAATAATCTGTATTTGCGGTTCATTGCGATAAATTTTTTAATTCGCTTTTTCGCCTTTTTAATAATTCGAGGTATTCGTACGTAACTGGCCTGAATTGGGAATTATAAGATTTTAGTGCCCACGATATAGACTGGTCCAGGTCGCCAATCATTTCATATGCCAATGCAATATTATATTGTGCTTTACTTTTCAATGAAGGAGACTTTGTATTTTCTTCAATTTCTTTCCAAATTGACATTGCAGCCAGCCAGTCGTTCGTATTAGCCAGTTGGCTTGCATGTTTCATTTTTGTATTTCCTTTTACAAAATATTTCCGTTTTTGCACAGTCCATCTTACGGATATTTGATCTGCAAGTTGCAATGCAATATCTATGCCGCATTCAATGAAAGCCTGTTTAGCTGGTGTAAACCTTGCAAAAAGAGTTCTGACTGAACTGTCTGCATCTTCCCAAAAAAGAGTATCACTTATGAATTCCCTAAGGAGAATCTTTTTATTAACAGGCTCATACACCCTGAACACAGCCTCATAGTTTATTTTCATCTCCGCAACTGCAAGTGAATGGAATCCTGACAGGAAAGGATCGTAATATGCATTGTTATCAAATGATGTAATTAACCTTGCAGCCAAATGGTCTAATGACAAAACGGCATCTGTATTGAAGTATCTGCATAACCATTCTACTTTATCCCATGATAACTCCGGTGCAAATTTTTCAGGGTCATCCTGTTCTATTAAGCGGTCTTCAGGAATGACAAAATCATAACGGCCCGATTCAAAAAGCAACTCTCCTAATGCATGAAGAGTAGTGTCGGCCATTTTAAGGTCGTAAAAGACAGTGTCTGTTTCAAATTCTTTCAGATATAAAAGTTTTTGAATTGAATCAGCTGACAGATCAGAGAATTTATTATTTATTCCTGAAACCAGAGTAAGGCTTTGTAATGATTCAGGGAGTTCTTTGGGTGAAGGCTTGGGAAAATCAATAGTTAAGGTTTTTACTGGTGAGCACGAGCCCAGTAGATAGAGGGTAAATAATGGTAAAATCTTTAATATTATTTTGAATGTATTCATATTGTATTAATAAATGCCCCAATATTTTCTTAAAAACCATTCCAAACTTAACAATATTATTAATACAAAAAAGAGTCCCTTCAGGTTTAAAATTTCATAAATAATTTTTTGGATGTCAATTGTAGTTTTGATATTACTGTTCTTCTTTAAGACAGTAGTCAGATTTTCCAATTCTGAAGGAGTAAAAAAATCACCTCCGCTATTCTCAGCGATCTGATACAATATCCTGTGATTGGCTTTTGTGATAATATTTTCGATATTCAGCGCTTTTATGCTGAATTTACCTTGTTCCGTAAATTTATCCCCGCCAATTAAAACTTCAGCATTAAAAAGGTAATCGCCCACCGGTAAGTTGCCTGCATTGAGTATATAACCTTTTTCTGTTGAATCAAAGGTGAAATTAAATTTATTTCCATCTTCATTTTCGATAGTGATAATTATTTCTGCATTATTAATTATTTCAAAAGCATCGTTATAGACTTCAGCTTTCATAATAACTTCTTCAACTTCAGAATACACAGGCTCAAATTGTATCATAAAATTATCTTCATTCTCCCTCAGGGCGAGGTATTGAACAAGTTGGCTGGTTAATTCGTCGAATTGATCATGGTTTTGGTTCAACAGATAATCGTACAACCTCCATTTCCATATTCCTTCACCGAAAATGAAGCCGGTTTTTCTGCCTCTGTATATTCCTGCTGCCATCAACGGCTTGGAGGTTTCAATATTATTTATTTTTTGATATAGTAATATGCTTATTCCAGGTTCCAGGCGATAATTAGCAAAGTGAGCCTGTAAAGGAGGAAATTTAGGTATGCTTTCTCTAAACTCATCACTTAAATTAAATAAACCAAATGACTCATTAATAACCGGCTGGGCTTCTTCGGGCGAAGTTGAAAGTATTTGGATATTTACTCCCCTGTCAAGTATGTTTAATTGAGGAATATAAGTAGTGCTGCCAATCATAAAGAGAACCGGTATTCTTTGGTTTTTCTCATTTCCGAAAATATCTGAAATAGATTTACCTGTTGTTGGTAACTGGTTTAAAATAATTAGATTATAATCTGTAAGGTTAGACGGATAAGGATGTTCATAGAAAGCAGTTACATCAAATGATTGTTGATGTTCCAGAGTATTCCTGATAGCGCCGATGTCAGGATGGGGCCCGTCTGAAAGGATTAATATTTTTTGTTTGTTCTCAAGTACGTTGATAACAAATTCTGTTACATTGTTGGTTTTATTTCTTTCGTTTGGTGAAACTCCAAGGTTTACTGAATATGTTTTTAATCCGGGGGATCCTGCGTCCAGTATGAATTGATGAGTGTGGAAAAAATCATTATTGTCAGGTTTAATAACTGTTTCTGTAATAATTGAACCACCCTGGGAAATGCTGAGTTTAATATTACGTTCTTTTAACTGCACAAACTTACAATCAATTTCAACGGGGAACCGGTTACCTGTAAAAGAGGTCCTGTTTGCTCTTACATCCCGGATCAATCCATCAGCTACTTCAGTTGTATCTCCCATGCCAATTGTAAATACAGGAAAAGAGATATCATTCATCATATTAACAGGATTTCTTCCCATATTGTATGTGCCGTCGCCGATCAATATTAAAGCTCCGATATTTACATTATAGTGATTGTTGACTATAGTAGAGATCAATCTGCTGTAATCAGATCCTTTGTCCCGGAAATCAAGATCGTCGCTTATCCGTGCCTGATGTCCGAATAAATAGTTAATAACCGAATAATCGTTTATTAAGCTTCCGGATATTTTTTCTCTTATCCCTTTTACTACCTCTTTTAATTCGCCAGAGTCAACAGCAGAAATCATTGAGGCGGAGTTATCGTATGCCACAATAATTTTTGGTTTTTGTACTGTCTTTTTTAAGATATGAAAGAAAGGAACCAATAATAAGATGGCAATCAGGAAAAATGAACTAAATCTTAAAATTGTCAATATAATTGACTGGTTTTTTGACAGTTCATTATTATCCTTGTTCCTGTAATAGAGTAAAAATCCAATAGCTGCAGCTGCCAGGATAATTGCCAGTAACTTTAATATGTAATATTTAGCTTCAAATGATATCAATATTTCGCACTTTTTATTGAGCTGTAAATATACACAACTACTTATATTTATTGAAAAATGGTAAAATATAAGTGAGAAAGTTTCTTATATATCACTTATTTATTAAGCTAATTCGATATGAAGGAACCGGTTAAATTTCTTCTGTGATGAAGTTTTTATACTGTTTTGTTTTGAATGTACTTATTTCACGATTGAGATTTTGCCTCTTTCTTAAAATATGTGAAGGTATCAGTGAAAAAGACACCCCAAGCAGGAAAATTGCAATGAATTGAAAAGTCACATTAATGAAGATATGGTTGAATAACACAGATAATAAAATCATTAATATATTTGCTGATACCAGTATCACGGTTACATAAAAATGATTGTTCAGAATACCTAATAATTTATGATGAATATGATTTTTATCGGGAAAGAATGGAGATCTATTATTGGATAATCTTATAATAATGACCCTTAATGTGTCAATTAATGGTATAATTACTATCGAAAATGAGATTACCGGTGCTGCACTGACAGAATAAGGAAGTGTTTTATCAATGTTCAGTTCATTGAACTTAATCAGCAAAATAGAGATGATCAATCCTGTAATCAGCGATCCGGTATCTCCCATAAATAATTTGTTTTTGTTTCCGAACACATTGAATAAGAAAAATCCGCCAAGGCTGCCTGTTAGGGAGAATGACATTACTGACAGCTGTATATGTCCTGCAAGTAAGAACCATGTTCCGAAAAAAAATGATGCAATAATTCCCAATCCTGCTGCCAGTCCGTCAATTCCATCTATGAAATTGAAGGCATTTATTATCGATAATATTATAAAGAGTGTAATTGCAAAACTGAATGGATAGCTTAAATGGTAAAATCCAAAGAATCCATGGCCATAGGTTATTCTTATGTTACCAAGTACAATCAGTATAATTGCTGCAAATATTTCCACCAGAATTTTTTTTCTTGGAGAGATGGTGATAAGGTCATCTTTTAACCCAATGAAAAAAATCAGTATAACAGCGGAAATGATATATTTAAATATACTAAAGCTATAATCATATGTGAAGATAGTAGTACTGAGCAGAAAACCTAAAAAAATTGCAATTCCACCCAAAGGTGGTATTGCATCAGTGTGGACTTTTCTCTCATCAATAAAGTCGAACAAATTCTTTTGCCTGGCAACGCGTAATACCGGCGGTATTGCAACAACTGTAATACAAAAACTAAATATTACAGATAGTAGGTTTAATAATAGCGTCATCTGTACTTTCTGATTTAATGGTACACAAATATAATAATATTGTTTTTGGGGCAGTAAAATATTTACTGAAAAGATTATATTTGATCGTGAAAATTAATATAATAAAAAAAAAAATTGTGTAAAAAAATGATTATTAAATGTTTAACATAATTCACATATAGATGAAAATTATAATTTCTTATATTACAATTACTTGTTTTTTAACAGGAATATTATTTACCTCATGTGTTTCCGGGTCTGGTAATAAAAATGACAAAGATAAAGGGGAGGAATGGATACAGCTTTTCAATGGAAAGGATCTTAATGACTGGGTTGTTAAATTTAAAGGATTTGAAGCCGGTCATAATTATAATAACACCTTCAGGGTTGAGGATGGATTGTTAAGGGTATCTTATGATGAGTGGAATAAATGGGGTAATGAGTTTGGTCATCTTTTTTACAAGGGGGAATTTTCACATTATCGCCTGCGCGTTGAATACAGGTTTGTAAAGGAGCAGGTAAATGGAGGTCCTGCCTGGGCATATAGAAATAACGGGCTTATGCTGCATGGCCAAGCAGTAGAGTCGATGGAAAAGGACCAGGATTTTCCTGTTTCGGTAGAGGTACAATTACTGGGAGGAAATGGTGTCGACCAACGCTCAACCATGAACGTTTGTACACCGGGAACAAATATTGTTATTGACGGAAACCTGGTTGAGCAGCATTGTATCAGTTCAGGTTCAGAAACTTTTCATGGAGATCAGTGGGTTTCCGTAGAAGTGGAAGTAAGAGGTGATCAGATTATCAGGCATTTCATTGATGGAAAGGAAGTTATGAGTTATGAAAAACCCCAACTTGATCCCCGTGATAAATATTATAATAAGTTATTGCCACCTGACGGTAATAAGTTAATATCAAAAGGAACAATTTCGATCCAGGCGGAAAGCCATCCTACTGATTTCAGAAAAATTGAGCTGTTGGTGCTGGAGTGAAAGAAACTGCCTGAACGGATTTATTCTGCTAACTTTTTTGTTTGATTATTTTTTCTGATCTCAAAACGGTTGGATAAATTTAATGTTAACAGTGATGATGCAATAATTATCATGCCTGTAACAGAGATCAGGTCGGGTTTTTCATTTTCAATAACTATCCAGCTTAAAATTGCGCCCATTACGGGAATAAGAAATTTCCATACATTTAAAACAGATACCTTTACGCCAGGACGTTTTAACAGAATGAACCAAATGGAAATTGCTGCAGCCGACAAAAAACTAAGCCATGCCAGAGCGGCATAATATTCTGCAGGAAGGGGCCCCCGGATAATTCCTTCAATAGGTACAGACAATGCAAAAAGCATCAATCCTCCCAGTATCAGAGAAGATGAACTAAGAACCAGCGGAGAAATATTTCCCGGAGACTTCGCTACCAAAACATTTGCATAACCTGCGACCAGGTTATTAACCAGTAACAACCCGATGCCCAAAAGTTCAAATTCCCCTTTCAACTCAACCTTGGAGCGGCCAATAGTAATAATGGCAATCCCTGCTACTCCGATAAGAATACTAATCGTTTTCAGTAAATTCATTTTGTCGTTACTGAATGAAAAATGAGCGACTATTGCAACAAAAAGAGGTGATGATCCGATTATCATGGCGGCCAGTGAACCGGGGATAAGGTTAATACCAGTGTAAAATAGTGCATATTGGATAAATATCTGTACAATTGATAACTTGAATACCAGCCTGAGGTTATTTTTTATTTCTGAATAATATCTCTGATAACTGCCTATAAAAAAAAGGATTAGTACACCGGATAAAAAAAACCGGATGCCGGCAAACTGAAAAGGTGTATGATATTTAAGCCCGATCTTGATACCGGTAAATGCTGTCGACCATAACCAGGAAGCCAGAATCGCCAAAAAGGTAGTGGTTTTAAAAATATTTTTCATTATCGAATAATCAGTGCAAAGGTGATAAAATAATTTGTAAAGATAAGTATACGATAATTGGAACAACCAGTATTAAAATTCCGGTAATCTATTTGGACTATATGAATTTTTAGAGGCGGAAAGATTTATTTATAGTAAAAACCAAAGAAATTACATTTATTTTGTATACATGCAAATCAATTGACATGGGAAAGACAATCATAAATAACTATGCTGAATTTGAATCTTTTCTTGGAAAAGAGATAGGACTATCTAAGTATACAACAATTACACAAGATCAGATAAATAAGTTTGCTGAGGCTACGCTTGATTTTCAGTGGATACATACTGATCCGTTACGGGCAGCAAAAGAGTCACCGTTCTGCAGCACTATAGCACACGGATATCTGACACTTTCGATGCTTACTTATCTCTGGTATTCAATAGTAGACGTGAGGAATGTAAAAATGATTGTTAATTATGGCATTGAAAAGTTACGTTTTCAGGAGCCTGTGCTGGTGAATGACAGGATAAGGGCACGTGTCTTTCTTAAAGATATACGCAATCTCAGGGGCATAGCAAAAATTCAGGTAAATATTATTGTGGAAATTGAGGGTAAATCAAAACCTGCTTATGATGCACTTGTTACATTTCTGTATCATTTTGATTAATAAAATCCATTAATCCCTGACTGGTATCCTCAAGCAAATCCAGTACCAGTTCAAAACCCTCATCACCTCCATAGTAAGGGTCTGGTATCTCATCATATTTCCAGTCTCTTCTGAAATCAGTCATTTTATGAATTTTAAGGAGATCATTATCATTCCTTGCCATCTGTTGTAAAGCATGGATATTGTTATCATCCATACCAATGATCAGATCAAACCGGTCAAAATCTGAATCAGGGTTAAATTGCCTGGAAATACTGTCTAGTGAATACCCCCTTTTTATAGCATGTTTTTGCATTCTCGGATCTGATTTTTCTCCAACATGCCAGTTACTGGTTCCTGCAGAATCAATAATAAAATCCTCTGATATACCATTTTTTTTGGTCTGTCCTTTAAAAACGGCTTCTGCACTGGGGGATCTGCAAATATTACCAAGGCAAACAAATAATATCTTCTTTTTAAGCTTCATTTTTTTAATTTTTTTAATCGTGCCTTAATGAAAAATTGAAGTTGTTTTTGTAATGTTCATTTTTATCAACCATTCCAAATTTCATAAGACTTCAGGGCTTGTTGGATCAACATTTCCATTCCATTCTTCACAATTGCACCCTTTTCTTTCCCTTTTAGTAAGAATTTTGTCTCCTCCGGATTATAAACCAAATCAAAAAGCAGGTGTCTTTCAGTGATACATTCATAAGGTATTGGTGGATAAGCTTCTATATTGGGATAAGTGCCAAGAGGTGTGGCATTGATAATTAACAGTCGTTCAGACATTATTTTTTTTTCAATCTCCTCATAACTTATTTCTTTTTCCTTTAATGTTTCGATTGAAGCTGAGATAAAATCAATACCAAGTTTGTTTAATACGAATTTAACAGCTTTTGAGGCGCCACCTGTACCCAGGATCAATGCTTTTGTGTGATGTTGTTTTAACAGCGGGGTTAATGATATCTCAAATCCCCAGATATCAGTATTATAACCTGTTAGACTGATATTATCCTCTTTTCGGATTATTTTTATCGTGTTAACGGCACCAACTTTTTCTGCGGCTGCATCCAGTCCATCCAGAAATGGGATTACCTGCTCTTTATACGGAATTGTCACATTGAGGCCTTTTAATTCCTCATTCGCTTTTATGATCTCATTAATAAGTGTTATGTTATTTATTTCGAAATTTTCGTACAACTCATCACTATTTTCTGCTTTAAATTTTTCAGTAAAAAATTTTTTTGAGAAAGAATGAGCCAGCGGATATCCTATTAAGCCATATTTATTCATATGATTAAAATTAATGATTTTCAAAGGTATCATATGGAACTCGCATATGTTTTAATCATCACCTTGGGTGTAAAGATTTTAAATGCTCGTTTCATAATTATAATTTTAGGTACTTGTTTTTACAAGTAATAAACAAAAGTCAGGGTTCATCAGGTTTTTTCTTTTGTTAATCTTTCAAACACAAAAATAATAATGAAGCCTGTAATTGCCAAAATAATTGCCCCCGCCATCCAGGGTTCCTGTCCGGAAATTTGTTCGTAATTCCATGGAAGAATATTTTTTTCTACAAGAGGTCTTACTTCTCCGTGGCTGTCTGTGAATGTCCGGATCACTTGTTTCCATGGCCAGACCTTATTAAGTGAACCTACCATGAATCCTGCAAGGACTGAGATTGTAATGTCGTGGTAATTTTTCAGCAGCCAGGACAGAATATTTGAAAATGAAATTATTCCTATTGCAGCACCGGCAATAAAAATGAGTAGTATTCCTATATCAAGTGTACCCACTGCTTCCAGTATGAATTTATACATTCCAAGCAAAACAAGTATGAAGCTTCCGGAGATGCCGGGTAATATCATGGCGCATATTGCTATCATACCTGAAATAAAAATAAACCACCAGGTTGTATTAGCTTCTGCAGGAGCGAGTATCGTAATAAAGTATGCTGCTGCAATTCCGGCTATGAATGCAATCCAAATTTTCAAATCCCAGGTTTTGATTTTTTTTGCAACAAAAATGGCAGATGCTACGATAAGCCCGAAAAAGAAAGCCCAAACCGGTATCGGAAAGTTATCAAGAAGATATTTTAATCCTTTTGCCAGGGAAAAGATGCTTATAGCAATTCCCAGTAAAACAGATAATAAAAATGTACCATTAATTAATCTCCAAAAAGTTGAAAATTTCCCTGATAACAACAGTTTGAAGGCTTTTAAATTAATAGATTTAATTGAATTAATGAGTTCTTCGTAAATGCCTGTGATAAAGGCAATAGTGCCTCCTGAAACGCCGGGGATCACATCGGCTGCCCCCATTGCCAAGCCTTTTAAGATTAGAACAGGGTATTTAGTATTGATCTTTTGCATCTGAATATATCTTTATTAAATATTTTAATTTATTTTTTTTAAAGGGGTTTCAATTTTTGTAAATGTTCTATTATTCCCTGCTTGTATAAAATCTCTCAAGGATTGATCCGTCATTTGCTTCTTTTGAGAGTGATTCGATAGTATTTTTAGGAACATCATAAACATCAAGAATTATTAATCCGTCAAGACAATTATTAAATTTAGGGTCAACATTGAAAGCAATTATTTTTGAATTAAGTTTAATATATTTTTTGAGCAAGACAGGTAGTCCTGAATTTAATTCATCAAGATCCCCAATTGCTTTATCAAGGCGGTTGATATCGTGTTCCATATTCTCCATAAGAATATTGATCTCAGGATTATCGCTTGTAAATTTATAGCTTTTACGGGGTTTAACATATTGAGCCATTTTCCAGTTAAGGTGATTTTGCATTATGAACTTAATTATCAAATCTTTGGAAACTTTTGAGTAATTGTTGCTTATACTCACAGGCCCGATCAGATATCTGTATTCAGGATGTTTTAGCAGAAAGTACAGGATACCCTTCCATAAAAGGAAAAGAGGCATTGGTTTTCTCTGATATTCTTTGATAACAAATGAACGGCCCAGCTCCAGGCTTTCATTAAGGATAGGTTTAAACTCATCTGAAATTCTGAAAAGTGATTGTATATAAAATCCCCTCTTGCCGAATTGTTCCATAATTTCGCTTCCTTTTCCCAATCTGTAAGCGCCAACTATTGTTTGTTTTTCTTCGTCCCATATGAATAACTGATGATAATACAAGTCAAATTCATCGATATCTATATTTCTATTCGTGCCTTCCCCAATTTCACGGAACGTAATCTCACGAAGCCTTCCTATTTCTGTCAGAATGTTAGGTATTTCATTTGAAGGAGAGCAAAACACTATATAATTTTTTATATTGAATAGGGTAAAATCTTTTTTTATTTTTTGAATTTCCTTAAGAATTTTGTCCTTATCAACCGGTTGAATAATCTGTTCTGGCCTGGGATATGGTTTGAGATTATAGTTAAAGAACCTTTTAACTTCGAGGTTAGACTCCATACCATAAGTTCTGGCACGCAGGAAACGGCTGTATTGATATATATCGTTGAATTTGTCCTGCTCTTCCGGCTTAATAGGGCCTCCAATTCTTATTTTTATTGTTTTATGCCTTTTACTCAGTAGCTCTGAGGGAAGCCTGACCTGACGCAGTGATGGGTGTATTTTTGCAAAAAGGTGAAATATCCTGCTGTTGGTACCCTGGAAATATACAGGTACTACAGGTACCCTGGCCTTTTTTACAAATTTTATCATAGGAAATTGCCAAACCTGGTCTTGAATACTATCGAATGTCCCGTAGGTACTTAAATTTTCAGCAGGGAAAAGGCATAATACACCATTCTCTTTCAAATGTTTTATCGCTTCAGAAATTCCCCTGCTGTGAATATCCAATGAAGCTTTTATTTTGCTGCTAAAAGGATTGTTAACTATAAAATATTCAGAAACAGGGTCTACCTTTTTAAACAAAAAATTGCCTATAACTTTGACATCTGACCTTATCATGGACAGGTATTTAATAAGTAAAAGACCATCAAATCCACCAAACGGGTGGTTTGCAATGACAATCAAAGGACCCTCCGACGGTATTCTTTTTAATTCATTTTCATCAAATTCGATCTTAAATTCGAGCACATTTATTATTTCATTTATGAATTCAATACCCTTTTTTGATGCAATTTGCTCAGAGATTTTATTTAGTTTGTTAAACCGAAGGACGTACATAAGAAATTTAGAGAAATATTCGCCCCCAAAGATTGCAAGTGCAGGAGGAGCTTTGAAAATATCGGTCAGTTTTAACAGTTCCATTTGGAAATCCTTAATGAATTTAAAAAAGAATGAATCACATGGCAAAAATAGAATTATATTTATTATCCTTGAGATAGAAATATAAAGAATATGCATTTTCCCATTAATAATAAATGGTTACCTACGTCTGTCAATGAACTTCATAAGGCAGGCAAGAGCCGTCCGGATGTAATTTTATTTTCGGGTGATGCCTATGTTGACCATCCATCATTTGGCCCTGCTGTTATTGGCCGGGTATTGGAAGCAGAAGGGGTGACTGTTGTTATTGTACCTCAACCTAACTGGCAGGATGATCTTCGTGATTTTAAGAAGTTCGGCGTTCCCGGATTATTTTTTGCAGTTACATCCGGTAATATGGATTCAATGATCAACCATTATACAGCCAACAAGCGCAAAAGGTCCAACGATGCTTACACGCCGGGAGGGAATCCAGGCAGGCGGCCTGACTATGCTGTTATTACTTATTCGAGGATTTTAAAGCAGTTATTCCCTGAGGTTCCCCTTATAATTGGTGGAATTGAAGCTTCATTGAGGCGGCTTACACATTATGATTACTGGTCTGACAGACTTATGCCTTCAATTCTTGTTGATTCAAAAGCTGATTTGCTTTTCTATGGGATGAGTGAAAAGTCAATTGCAGAATTCGCGAGACTTGTATTGAGAGGTGTGCCTGTGCAAAGTCTGACCAATATCAGGCAAACAGCATTTTTGACAGATGTGAGCAACGGTGAATATGCAACACAAAAGGAGTGGGGAGAAAAAGAACTTGCCCCACATGAAGATTGCATCCGAGATAAAAAACAATTTGCAATAAACTTCAAAATAATTGAGGAGGAATCAAATAAGGCAGAAGCAAAAAAGCTCCTTCAAAGGGTAGGGGATAAGATAGTGGTTGTCAATCCGCCATGGCCTGTACTTACTGATAATGAGATCGACAGATTTTATGACCTTCCCTATACAAGGCTTCCACATCCGAGGTACAACAATAAGGGGCAAATACCTGCTTATGAAATGATAAAACATTCAATTAATATTCACAGAGGATGCTTTGGAGGTTGCTCATTTTGTACAATTTCAGCTCATCAGGGAAAATTTATCTCTTCCAGGTCGCAGGAATCTATTTTAAAAGAAGTTGATAGGATTATTCAAATGCCTGATTTTAAAGGTTATATTACTGACCTTGGAGGGCCCTCAGCTAATATGTACAAAATGAAGGGTTTTAACCTGGAAATATGTGGTAAATGTAAAAGGCCCTCATGTATATTTCCTGAAATATGCAATAATCTTGATATCAACCATAAAGCCATGGTCGATCTGTATAAAAACGTAAGAGAGCATCCGGATATTAAAAAAGTATTTGTCAGCAGTGGCATAAGATATGATCTGATCTTAAAGAAAACCGGGAATAGTGAAACAAATCTCATTAATTTGCAATATTTGTCAGAGTTAGTTAAATACCATGTATCAGGCAGGCTGAAAGTTGCTCCTGAACATACAGCAGATTCAGTACTTAAATTAATGAGAAAACCATCGTTCAAACTGTTCAGGGAGCTTGCATCAAAATTTGATGCTATTAACAGAACGGAAAAGCTAAATCAGCAACTAACACCCTATTTTATTTCAAGCCATCCGGGATGCCTGCCGGAAGATATGGCTGAACTGGCTATACAAACTAAAAAATTAAATTTCTATCTTGAACAGGTACAGGATTTTACTCCGACCCCCATGACTCTTGCCGCAGTTATTTATTACTCTGGTTATCACCCATACACTATGGAAAAAGTTTATGCTGCACATACCCCTGAAGATAAGCTTGAACAAAGGATGTTTTTCTTCTGGTATAAAAAAGAATATCAGAAACCTATAATTAAATATTTAAAAGCAAAAGGAAGGCAGGATTTGGCAGATCAATTATTCAAATGATTATCTTTACTTCAAAATTATTTAAGGTAAGAGGGATAATATACTTCTGTTATTGCATAAAAATTTAACTGGTAAAATATTATAAGACAAAATAATAGATTTATTGCTTGCCCGGTAAACCGGCTTTATGCTTTTCAAAAGAATTGTCAGGATTAGATTTACCGGGTATTTACTTATAATTATTGAATTAATCAATATTTAGCTATATGAAACCAAGATATTTATTTTTATTTTTTTTAAGTACATTTTTAGTGTCATGTGCAGAATTGATGCAAATAGCCAATCAGACAATGGGGGATAACAGGCCCCTCACGCAAACAGAAATAATTTCCGGTCTTAAAGAGGCTTTAATAGTAGGGGCCGGTAAATCGGTTGAGCTATTGGGAATTACTGATGGTTATTATGGAGATGACCTGGTTAAGATTTTGCTTCCTCCTGAAGCTGATATTATAGTTGATAATATCGGAAAAATCCCCGGAGGTACCCAACTTCTTGAAGATGTACTTTTAAGAATAAACCGTGCTGCTGAAGACGCTGTTTCCGAGGCAAAACCAATTTTTGTAAATAGTATCAGAAGTATGACAATAACTGATGCGTTAGGAATTTTAAAAGGAGAAAATAATGCTGCCACACAATATCTGCGCAGAACAACGTATGATGGTCTGTTTAATCTGTATCGACCAAAGATCGAAGAATCATTGAATAAAAAATTGGTTGGAAATATATCCACGTCGCAGAGCTGGAATACTTTGACCGGTAAATGGAACGAAGTTGCCAACTCTGTTATAGGCAGAGTTGCCGGATTTAAAACAGTTGATGTCAAACTTGATGATTACCTTACACATAAAGGTCTTGACGGACTGTTTTTAAAGATTGAAGAGGAAGAAAAATTAATACGTCAAGATCCGGTAGCAAGGGTTACTGACCTCCTGAAACGTGTATTTGGCACACTTGATTCATGAGAAAATTAATATTTAATCCTAAATAATACCGATAATGCATTTGGAATTTATACGTATTGAAGAGGCTAATGATCTCTTAAACCAGCTTATTGAGCACCATCCTCATGCAATATTTTTAGTTGATCATGAATTTAAAGTGAAGTACTTTAATAAATCTTTTCAAAAGTTGACAAGAAGTACAAAGTCTGATATATTGGATCATGAATTTTGCGAAATAATGGGCTGTACAGACCGGGGAAAGGTAATTTCACGCAATGATAATTTCTGTAAGATTTGCCAGATGAGGGAGTTGCTTTCAGGCTCCAAATTATCTGAGATAGAACTTATTCGTGATTTTGAGATTCACAATGTAATTATTACAAAACATTTGCATATTGATTCTCACAGGGTTGTCATGCAGGGACATAAATACAGACTTGTTGTTATAGAAGACCGCACTCAAATTCATTAAAATAATTTGAAATAGTAATTACCCATTATATAAACGTCCCTGCCAGGTGTCTCTTTTTTCAAGACGTTTTTCAACCTTAGCCAAAATTTCAAAGTTTTTAGGGCCCCATCTGGGTACAATGAGTATTTCGGGAGGTGATTGGCTTACAAAACGTTCTACAATAATATCCGGATTAAGCAATTCGAGGTAATCAACAACCAGGTCTATATATTCGTCAGCACTGAAGATATGGAAATGTTCCGGATTTGTATTGTACTCTTTTTCCATCTTAGTACCTTTTAATATTTGCAGCTGATGCAGTTTTATATTTTTTACAGGCAGTCTTGACATTATCTTAGCCTGCTCCAGCCAGTCTTTATATGTTTCACCGGGCAGCCCCAGAATCAGATGTGCGCAGTTGTTTATTCCCCGGGATGCTGTTTGTTCCAGGGCAGTGACAGATTCATAAAAGGTATGTCCACGGTTTATTCTTTTTAAGGTCTTGTCTATATGAGTCTCTACCCCGAGCTCTATCATTATATACACTTTTTTATTTAGTTCGGCAAGATAATCAAGGATTTCTTCTGATAATGTATCAGGGCGTGTTGCTATCACCAGCCCTTTAATTTTTGGATGGACAAGAGCTTCTTCATAATTTTTTTTTAACTTTTCCAAAGGAGCATAGGTATTTGTATATGCCTGGAAGTATGCTAAATATTTCATGGATTTATATTTTTTTTCAAAAAACCTTATCCCCTTTTTTACCTGGTCAGCTATACCATGTTCAGGATTGCAATACGAAGGAGTAAAGGCATTGTTATTACAGTAATGACACCCTCCCCGGCCTTTGGTGCCATCTCTGTTAGGGCAGGTAAAACCTGCATCTACAGAAACTTTTTGTACACGTTCAGCAAACAGACTTTTGAAGTAGGAAGAAAAATCGTTGTAACGTTTTGTATGACCCCATGAATATTGAATATGATCCATATTGTATTTCAGTAAATTTATCCACTTATGGAAGGTAACTGCAAAGTTATAAAAAATGCATATCTGGTGTTTTGATTTGAATAATGTGCCTGTATAGAAAGACAAAATTTCTTATTGTTATAACATTGTTATAAACAAAATCCTTAAATTTAGCTGATAAATTTTAAAGCCTATGTTATCAAAAGAAGATGAGGTGCATATAAAAAAAAGGGGCAGTGATCTGTCTGAAGTAAAAAGACAGCTTGAAAATTATAGAAGAGGTTTTCCTTTTTTAAAAGTAATTGAGCCGGCTACAGCAAATGATGGTATCATTATTCTTGATAATAAGGATATTGAAGAGAACATCGAGAGGTATGACAAGAAAATTACCGAAGGATTAAAAGCTATAAAATTTGTTCCGGCCTCAGGTGCTGCCACACGGATGTTTAAAGATCTGTTCCAGGCTTTGGATGATTGTAGCATGGAAACCGACAGTGATATTGCCCTGGCAAAAAATGCAACAGCAAGACAGTTTCTGGTTAACAGGGAGAAATTTGCTTTTTACGAAGATTTAAAAAAATCAATAGAAACCAGCCAATCAGACTATGATTGTAAAACATGGATTGAATATCTGTTAAGTAATAAGGGTTTAAATTATGGATACCTTCCCAAAGGTGCTATTCAATTCCATAAGTATCCGGATGGAAGCCGAACCCCGTTTGAGGAGCATCTTGCAGAAGGTGTGGGCTATGTGAAGGATAACAGGAGAATAGTCCGTGTACATTTTACTGTTTCACCCTCGCATATTGAAATATTCCATGAACTCCTCAATAGGTCAAAACCGGTATTGGAAAAGAAATTCGGGGTTCTTTTTGATATCACTTTCAGTGTACAGAAACCTGGCACAGATGTGATTGCAGTAACCTTAGAGGATAAGGTATTTCGTGAACCCGACGGAAGCCTTCTTTTTCGGCCGGGAGGGCATGGTGCATTGATTGAAAACCTTAATGATCTTGATGCTGATATTATTTTTATAAAGAATATCGATAACGTAGTCCCTGACAGATTAAAAGATGTAACGATTAAATATAAAAAAGCATTAGGAGGATTGTTATTAAAGATACAGGAAAAGATATTCCGTTATCAAAAATATTTAAATGAGAGGCACCATTCAGTAATTGAAAGTGCATTTTTAGCTGAGGCTGCAAATTTTATGGAGAATGTTCTTTGTACAAAACCCTCTGAGAATCAATATTATGAAGAAAAGGAGAGTTTATACCATTATCTTAAAGAAAAGTATAACCGGCCTGTTCGTGTTTGCGGCATGGTAAAAAATCAGGGTGAGCCGGGGGGAGGGCCCTTTTGGGCGAAAAATCCTGATAGTACTGTGTCACTTCAGATTGTCGAAAGTGTACAAATTGATCCTGATAATAATGAACAGCAATCCATAATCGCAGGATCAACACATTTTAATCCGGTAGATATTGTTTGTGCTGTAAAAAATTATCGGGGCGTTAAATATGATCTCACAGGATATATTGATCCTGATACCGGCTTCATATCAAAAAAATCCAGAAACGGAGTAGATTTAAAGACTCAGGAATTACCCGGATTATGGAATGGTGCTATGAGCAACTGGAATACCCTTTTCGTAGAAGTACCTGTAGATACTTTCAGCCCGGTTAAGACAGTAAGTGATTTGTTAAGAGATAAGCACCTGTAAAAAAAGAGGATTCCAAATTAGGAACTAATTGTTAACTTTGCCGTTTCATTGTTAGGATAAATGAATAAGGAAGAAAGCAAATACTTTGAAGAAGAGAATATTAGTGAGGCTTTAAATCGCTTTAAAAGTTCACTTGTCTCGGGGCGGAAAAATTATTTTGATGTTTCGGAATTTGAGAAAATTGTCGACTATCTTCTTGATGAGGGAGATATTAACAGTTCAGAAATTGCTGCCCGGCAGGGAATACAAATCCACCCGGGAGCTATTCAGTTAAAACTAAAGTATGCCCAGGTTCTCATTAATAAAGGACAATACGAAAGTGCGTTAAATTATATTCGTCTGGCAGAGGCCATTGAACCTGATAATTCTGATGTGCACCTGATAAAAGGTACTGTTACCCTGATTATGGGCGACAGGAAAAAAGCTGAAAAGTCGTTTATGAGAGCTCTCAGGACCGGAGATGAAGAGAAGGATGATATACTTTATAATATTGGTGCAGCATATTTACAGATAGGTGATACAGCAAGTGCAGTAAGTTATTTTGAAAAGGCCCTGCTTGTAAATCCCGAAAATGAAATGGCTCTTTATGACCTGGGTTTTTTTAGTGATCAGGACGAAGATTTCCAAAAAAGTATTGATTATTACAACCGTTATTTGGATAATGATCCATTTAACTACTCAGTTTGGTTTAACCTTGGAATAAGCTATAATAAATTGGGTGATTTTGGAAAAGCTATCGAGGCATATGAGTATGCACTCGCTCTTAACGAAAATTTTATTCAGGCCTTATTTAATATTGGCAATTCATACGCTAACATAGGAAAATTCCATAAAGCTATCGCGAAATATTTAGAATTTTTAGAATTTGAACCTGATAATGATGACGCATTATGTTATATAGGAGAGTGTTATCTTAATTTGGAGGATTATTCCCATTCAGAATATTATTATCATAAGGCAATAAAGGCAAATAAAGACAATGATAATGCCTGGTTTGGCCTTGGACTGATAATGTGGGTTGAAAAGAAATTAAATGAGAGCATTGTTTTTATTAAAAAAGCAATAAAAATTGAAAGTTACAATTCAGAATACTGGCTTACTCTGGCAAAGGTCTGTTCTGACTTTGGAAAGCCTGAGGATGCAGGGAAAGCTTTGAAAAAAGCTTCGAAACTAGAACCTGAAAACAGTGAGATATGGTTGACATGGGCTGATTTGTGGATTAGATATGGCGAGTTGGTTAAATCAATCCGTGTGATAGGATCAGCTATTAGAAAAAACGATGACGTTATCCTGAAGTATCGTATGGTAAGCCTTTTCCTGGAAAATAAACAGGGAAAAGAGGCTGAGGAAATATTGTTAACTGCCATGAGACAAGATTTAAGCCAGATCAGTTATTTGTATGATATATATCCTAAGGCTCTTAAAAATAAACGAATTAGCAAGTTGGTTCATGATTTCAGAACAGATAGCTTTATAAAATGACAATTATTTGATCTGTTTGCAATTAATCCTTTAAATCAATAAACCATAATACAGATATTAATCCCGCAGGAATAATTCCATCAGTATGGCCAAGACCTTCAAGAGGAATTAGTTCAACCTTATTACCTGCTCCTGCGGATACGAAATCATTATGTATATCCTGTGCAACCTTATAAGGAACAAAGCTGTCAGCTGTTCCGTGAATTATTTTTGTAGGAGTTGTTGTATTCCAAGCTGTTACACTATTATTGCTCAAAGCAGAACGCAGAGATGAAAAAGTTGCTGCTGTTTCAAAATCGTTAATATAATCATCGGTCAGAAGATCAGAAACTGCAGTTGTGAGTTCTGCATTGATCTCGTCCCCTGATTTACTCCCATCATATAAATTTGGAATTTTTGATGCATATGGCTCATTGAATATTGCATTAACCGGAGTTGTCATTTCCTCAAGATTACTGTAGCTGTGGCAGATATAACCCAGAAAGTAGGGCATGGGATATGTTGTCAGGTCACGAATATAATTATTTATATAACTCAGATCATATGGGCCTGCGCAGGGAGCACTTGCTTTCAGGTTAAATTCTGAGGAATATTGCGTTTCGATAGCTTTCTGAACCTGTAACGTTGTCCAGCCACCCTGAGAATAACCTGTAATGTACAGATCACTTAATAATTCAAAACCTCTTACTTCTGCCAGCTCATCTACTGCCCGGAGCATGTCAAGGACACTTTGAACAGTAGATTCTTTGTGCAGGTATGGATGAAACATATTATCAGATGACCCGAAACCAAGATAATCCGGAAGAGATATAACGAACCCGGTTGAACTAATAAATTCAAGCAGCATATATACATCCCTGTTCGGATTAACTGATGGTGCATTGCTATGCTCCGTATTGGTACCGTTGTGATAACTCAAAACCGGGAAAGGCCCTTCTCCCATAGGAACACAAACTAACCCGGAGGCTACCTTGCCCTTATCCTGGAAAATAGTGTTGTAGCTTATTTTATAAACGATAAATCCGGAAATGAATTTATTTTTTTGACTGTTAATATCGGGATACCCGGAAAAAAAATTATCAAAAGCCCATTGTATTTGATCAGGTGTGTACGATTTTAAAACTTCATAACTCACCAGATATTCAGTTACAGGCTCATCATCATCGAAAAGATTATGACAGGAAGTGATGATTAAGAGCGGGGTTATGAAAATGATAATTTGTCTAAATAATTTAAATTTCATGGCTGAAAAAATATTTTAATTCAAATTTACATGAAATAATTTATAAACACAGCATTTATTAGGTTTCATGTTAAATAAAATTGATTCTTCCCTGCAGGAGGTTCTTTTCATGGAAATCCGTTCGTTAAAACGAACGGCAAAGGATAAGGCATTGAACCAATCAGCTGCCCTGATAAGAACTTTATCCATTTCTTATAGCCCGTTCGTTAAAACGAACGGCAAAGGATAAGGCACTGAACCAATCAGCTGCCCTGATAAGAACTTTATCCATTTCTTATAGCCCGTTCGTTAAAACGAACGGCAAAGGATAAGGCACTGAACCAATCAGCTGCCCTGATAAGAACTTTATCCTTTGCCGTCGACTTTAGTCGACGGATGGCAATCAACACCCCTCCACCCAGTACTTACTTGCACTGACTTTTTTCAGTTCGCTTCAGCGAACGAAACTAAAGCAGTGTTGCGACCATAATTGCTTTAATCGTATGAAGTCTGTTTTCTGATTGATCGAATACTATTGAGGCCTTGCTTTCGAAAACATCTTCAGATACTTCCATAGAAGATATTCCAAATTTTGTGAAAATTTCTTTACCAAGCTTTGTGTCAGTATTATGAAAAGCAGGAAGACAGTGTAAAAATTTTACATCCGGATTATTAGCAAGCTTCATAACTTGAGAATCAATGCGGAAAGGTTCCAGCAATTTGATTCGTTCAGCCCATAATTCATAAGGTTCCCCCATTGACACCCATACATCGGTATAAAGGAAATCGCAATTATTAACAGCTGTTTTGATATCTTCAGTTATCTCAATTTTAGCCCCTGATAATTTTGATAATTCGATGCATTTATACTGAAGGTTTTTATCCGGCTGGTACTTTTTTGGAGCAGCAATCCTGAAGTCCATACCCATAACAGAGGATCCTGCCATAAGTGAATTCGCCATATTATTCCTTGCATCTCCCAGGTAACAAAGTTTTATTTTTGAAAGTGGTTTATTAGAGTATTCACTTATTGTAAGAAAATCAGCTAATACCTGTGTTGGATGAAACTCATTGGTAAGTCCGTTCCATACAGGAACACCTGAATAAATGCCAAGCTCTTCCACAATGTCCTGACTAAATCCCCTGTATTCAATTCCGTCATACATACGTCCCAGCACTCTGGCAGTGTCTTTAACAGACTCTTTATGTCCAATCTGGGAATCATTTGGTCCAAGATAAGTGACATTAGCCCCCTGGTCATAACATGCGACTTCGAAAGCACATCGTGTCCGGGTGGAAGTTTTTTCAAAGATCAGCACTATGTTTTTACCTTTAAGCATCTGTTTTTCACATCCACTTATTTTGTCCTTTTTTAAGGAAACTGAAAGTTCAAGTAAATATTTGATCTCGTCTCCGGAATAATCCAGTAGTTTGAGAAAATTCCTCCTGGTTAATTTCATACTATTATTTTTTCAATTTATTAATCTGCAATTTTCGTATCAACTTTAGTACGCTGAATGAAATAGTCAACGGTATGGAACTCGCCAAAATAATATTTCTCCCGGGTGTAAGATGTTTTATCATGGCTCGTTTCATATGATTAAAATTTATTGTTTTCAAAGGTATCATATAGCCTGCCCCGAT
>CAZJGI010000015.1:39216-59672 GCA_964545315.1 uncultured Prolixibacteraceae bacterium | reverse complement strand
TTAAAATCCAATGGCCATACAACGGCTGTGCGGGTTCAAGTCCCGCCCCGGGTACTGGGAAACTTCGGAAATCCTGCGATTACCGAAGTTTCTTTTTTTACAGTTATCTGTTCTAATAATTAAATCATGAAAAAAATTAAACCTGACAATTCAATTTCAAGACGCCGGTTTATAGGCAGCATAATGTCTGCAACACTGACTGGCGCAATATTAAATTCCTGTGACACAGGAACCCGTTATCAAATAGCCTGTTATACCCGCCCATGGCTGCAGCACGATTACCGTGTTGCATTAGATGGTATTGCTGAAGCCGGTTTTAAGTATGCTGGTATCATGACCGATGTTAATGGCAGGATAATTACACTGGAAACTACTACAGGCCAGGCCGCCAGGATTGGTGAAGAGGCCCGTTCCCGTGGACTTAAGGTAGCTTCCTTGTCATTAGGCAGTTTTGACGTAAGCAAGTCTCTGGACGAAGGTATTTCGCAGCTAAAAAGATATATTGACAATACAGCAAGCCTGGGTGCCCCAATCGTTCATTTTGGCGGTACTTCCCGCGAAGACCATATGGACAAATATATTGAAGCTATCGGAGAGTGTTGCGATTATGCCAAGGGAAAAGGTGTTCAGTTAAGCCTTAAAACACATGGGGGGTTTAACACCTCAGGTGCAGATTGCCGCAAATATATAGAGAGAGTGGGCCATAAAAATTTTGGATTATGGTATGATCCGGGTAATGTATACTACTATACGGATGGCGCTCTTAATCCCGTTGACGATGCAGCTGCAATTGATGGTTTGGTATTTGGCATGTCAGTTAAAGACTTCCTTATGCCGAAGAATGTAAGTGTAACCCCGGGAACCGGAATGGTGGATTTTCCCCGGCTTATAACCCGCTTACAGGAGGGAGGTTTTACACGAGGCCCCCTGGTTGTGGAAGGATTAAACCAGGGTGACCTGAATTTTATTAATTCAGAGGCAAAAAAAGCACGTGAATACCTCGAATCCCTTATCAGCTAACTAAGAAACTACTATTTTCTTAAATTTCCCCCGTCTGACTAAGCCATTATTTTATAATTCTGCAGGCCGAAAATTATTAATATTCCTGATTCTAATTCCCACAATTCTGTATGATAAAGCATAATGGAATCAGATATATATATATATTAGAGCAAATAGGGTCTGCCGTCAGTTTACATAAATATCGAACGGTAACCGGGCATAAACGCCTTTCAGCTGAGAAGCTGTTTTCAAATTTTCATAATATCTGTATTTTTCACCAAGTTCCTTTTTCAGTAAACTGCTCCGGATATTTTCTGTTCCGGATTCAAAAAGCTGTCTGAAAGGATCAGGCTGAGCAGGCAGTGATACTTTTAGGTAATCTTCAAGTCCCTCAATCTCGGCAGCCAGGGCTATTGCTTCCTTTAAACCTCCAAACTGATCCACAAGGCCGATCTCTAAAGCATTTTCACCACTCCATACGCGCCCCTGCCCTATTTCATCAACTTTCTGTTTGGTAAGCCCGCGACCTTCAGCAACATGAGACACAAAGGCATCATAACCTTCTTCGATATAGTTTTGTAATAATTCTTTTTCATAAGGTGTCAAAGGCCGCGTAACAGAAATAAGATCTGAGTTTTTATTAGTCTTGACAACATCAGTTGAAATACCTATTTTATCATTAAGCAACTCACCGAAATTGGGGATCATGCCAAAAATACCTATAGATCCTGTGATAGTATTGGGATGTGAAACAATACGGTCAGCAGCGCATGAAATATAATAACCTCCCGAAGCAGCTACGTCTCCAAAGGATACAACCATTGTTTTTTCTTCAGCAGCTAGTTTAACCTCACGCCAAATAACTTCAGAATCAAATATAGCGCCTCCGGGAGAATTAACCCTGAGCACAATAGCCTTATAAGTGCTATCTTGTCTGACTTTTCTTATCTCTTTACCCAATTCATCACCAACAATTGCCTCGCCTCCCATGGCTGCGCCAATATCACCGCTGGCATAAATGACAGCTATCTTATTACGGCTCAATTTTTTAGCCTTACCTTTTGCAGGCATTTTTGCATAACTGCTTACACTAACTATCGGTATACCTTTATCCTCATCAATACCGGCTATTTCGCGAAGATCATCCAGTACCTCATCCTTATATTTGGCAGCATCTGCAAGGCCTGTACTGACAATATCATCACCCCAGCGTAAAGTTTGTACCTGATCGGCTAATTCATTCAACTTGTCGACAGAAATATTCCTGGTCCCTGAGATACCCTTGAGCATATGATTCCATAAACTGGTAATATAAGTTAACATCTGCTCCCTGTTTTCATCACTCATCTTTTCAAGCATAAATGGTTCAACAGCAGATTTAAACTTACCATGTCTTACTATCTGCATTTCTATACCGGCCTTTTCCAAAGCATTGACAAAAAACATCATTTCACCTCCCAGACCCCTGAAATCAACTGATCCTAAAGGATGGACAATGACTTTGTCAGCTATACTGGCGAGATAATAAGCCTTCTGATCATAAGTATCTCCGTAAGCATAAACCGGTTTATCACATTTCTCTTTAAATTCTGCAAGCATATTTCTGATCTCTTCAACCGACGCCATCCCTCCATTAATCACCGACATTTTGAGAAAAATCCCCTTTATACGATCATCTGAAACTGCATTTTCCAACGAAGTCTGGATCTCATCCAAACCAATCGTCTTTATCTGTTCAAACCCGGGAATGTTTAAATTCTGGAACGGGTCCTTTGAGGCCCTGTCAACAATTTTATGCTTAAGATTAATTACCAGCATACTATTGTCCTGCACAAAACCCTGTTTCTCTGTAAGTGCAACCATCATCCCTGCAAACATAAAAAACATTATCATGCTTATAAATGACACAGCAAAGATGCCAACTATGGTTGCCAGTACATACTTAAAAAAATCTTTCATTTTAATATAAGTTTGTTAAACAATTTATAATCAATTTTTTTTCTGTTCGTTAAAGCGAACAGCTGGAAATAAGCCCCTAAACTTTATGAATTGCTTCATCTATGCTTTATCCTTTGCCGTTGACTTCAACCAACGGTATATAATGATACAGGACTTATTTTTAACACTCTATTTCAAATTCGTATTAATAAAAAATAGTCCGGTTAAACTATATGTTTTTACTAAATTTATCTCTTCTAAGAAGTGTATACAAATATAAATATTATGCATGAAGTTTTTTTAGGAATCGGAGGAAATATTGGGAATAAAAAATACAATTTCCTTAAAACATACATCCTAATACAGAACAGGTTGGGTAAAATACAAAAAGTATCGTCTGTTTATGAAACTCCCCCATGGGGTTTTAAATCAGATGACCTGTTCTGGAATATGGTAATAAAAATTGAATGCGGATTAAGTCCTGAAGGCCTCATTAAAGAGATAAGATCAATAGAAAACAGTTTTAACAGGGAAAGGACAGAGAGAACCTATATATCACGTAAAATTGATATTGATATACTATATTATGACAATTTGGTAACAGATACAAAGAATCTGATTATTCCTCATCCGAGACTTCCGGAAAGGCTTTTTGTCCTGGCACCTCTGAGTGAAATAGCCCCTTCATTCAAACATCCCTCACTTCGTTTAACTAACCGGGAACTTCTGAATAAATGCAAAGATGAATCTGTGATAAAAAAAATATGTACCTTATAATGGATATCTTTACAAAAAAAATACTCATTAAAAATGATTAAGATCGACTTTTCACTTTCTCCTGAAGACCTGCGTGACAGAATAAATTCGTTTTGGAAAATTTCAGGAGATAAAATTTATAAAATTGAAAAGGAAAGTTCTCTTTCAGGCAGTGCACCGGTATTTACAGTAAACGGTAAATATTCATCCAGAAATTGGACAGAGTGGACCCAGGGTTTTCAATTTGGTTCATACATATTACAATATGATGCAACCAATGAACAACCTTTCCTTGAAAAAGGACGACGGGCAATTACAGAAAAAATGACTTCCCATATCAGCCATATGGGAGTACATGACCATGGATTTAACATTATCAGTACTTTTGGTAACCTGCTTCGTCTAATGAACGAAGGCAGAATACCTTGCAATGAGTGGGAAAAAAATTATTATACGCTGGCAATAAAAATATCAGGGGCAGTGCAAGCCGCCAGGTGGAGTGCTGTACCGGGGGGAGGATTCATATACTCTTTCAATGGTCCCCACTCCCTTTTCGTGGACACATTACGTTCATGCAGGATACTGGTTGCATCACACATGTTGGGCCATGTCCTCAAGGGAGAAAATGACATTAATATTTCTTTATTGACCAGGGCAATTCAACATATTAAAAGCACCGCAAAATATTCTGTTTTTTATGGTGATGGCCGCGACCGGTATGATGTCCGCGGACGTACAGCCCACGAATGTATATTTAACATGAATGACGGAAATTACCGCTGCCCCTCCTCACAGCAGGGTTATACAGGTTTTTCAACCTGGACACGCGGACTCGCCTGGGCAATACTCGGTTTTTCAGAGGAACTTGAAGTGCTGGATTTTTTAAATGATCAGGAATTCCAGGAGGAAGATGGTAAGGAAGAATTGGAAAAATTGTTGCTCAACGCGGCTACGGCAACATCAGATTTTTATATAATGAATACACCTGCCGATGGCATTCCTTACTGGGATACCGGCGCCCCAAATCTCCACAGACTGGGTGATTACCTGAATAAACCTGCTGATCCTTTCAACGGCTGGGAACCGGTCGACAGTTCCGCTGCTACTATTGCATCGCAAGGACTGTTGAGACTTGGAAGGTTTCTGATGAATAAAGGAAACAAAAAAGAAGGGGAAAGATACTTTCAGGCCGGCCTTACTATTATTAAAACTTACCTTAACGCGCCTTATCTCAATACAAATCCTGACCATCAGGGATTAATACTCCATAGTATTTATCACCATCCGAATGGCTGGGACAATGTGCCTTCCGAAGGAAAAATCGCCAGCGGGGAATCATCTATGTGGGGAGATTATCATGCAAGAGAGGCTGTAATGTATTTACAAAGAATTATTAATAATGAGAAATATTATTCATTCCTGGGGTGTGTTGGATGAATAATTGTTATACAGGCAGCATGAATCTGCCAATTCCACTTTATTTGTTTTCTTTTAATAAGAAATTACCTGTTTATGAACAAAAGATTAAAAGATTTTTCCAAACTCTGCCTTCACACGATGACTAATAAACCCTGGAACCTTAGGCAGTGTATAAAAAAATACAGCGATGCGGGAATAAAAGGAATCAGTATATGGAGGAACGTCCTGGAAGGTCAGGATCCGGGTGAAGCAAATAGACTACTTGATGATTCTCCCCTGGAAGTAGTTTCACTTGTACGTGGCGGATTTTTCCCTTCTGTCGAAAAAAAGAAAAGGCTGGGTGCAATTGAAGATAACCTGCTGGCAATTAGCCAGGCTTATGCTTTTGGAGCGCCATTGATCGTTCTTGTATGCGGTTCAGACAGCAGGCAATCATTGGAAAAATCACGGGAGCAGATAAAAGAAGGGATAATAAAAATACTTCCCGAAGCAATATCAGCAGGGGTTAAACTTGCCATAGAACCTCTGCATCCGATGTATTCAGCCGACAGGTCAGCAGTTAATACTCTTGCTCAGGCAAATACAATGGCTGAAGAGATAAATTCAGAATTTGTTGGTGTAGCAGTTGATGTTTACCATCTTTGGTGGGATGGCAATCTCCAAAAAGAAATAGAAAGATGTGGAAGAAATGATAAACTTTTTGCCTTTCATGTCTGCGACTGGAACGTACCTACAGCAGACTTTCTGAATGACAGGGGTCTAATGGGAGATGGCTGTATAAATATTCCTGAAATACGAAATTGGGTTGAGGAAACAGGCTTTGACGGATTTAACGAAGTGGAAATTTTTTCTGAAAAATTCTGGGCGATGGATCAAAATGACTATCTTGAGAAAATAAAAAATGCATACCTTAATTTCACATAGAGTGAAAAAGAAAGGACTTAATAATTAATAATATCTTTTCATTTACCAAATATTACATCCTAATGAAACAGTTTTTTCTAATTGCAGTTATTTGCCTTCCTCTTATAGGCACTGCTCAGGTACAGGAAAATATCGACCGGGGAATAGTCGCACTAAATATTCAGGAGAATGAGGTGTATGTTGGTTGGCGCTTGCTAAAAGATGATCCTGAAAACATATCTTTTAATGTCTACAGGAAAGATATCGGATTGGGCGATTTCGTTAAAGAAGGTGTGCCTGATGCAAAACCATCTTTATCGGATGGCTGTGGCCGATGCATCTATGGGGTATTACAATTCTCCACAGGAAGGGTTCAAATGAACAACTGAAAGGAAACTGATAAACAAAATTTAATTGGTTAAAAAAATACTGAATATTAAACGAGTATGCCTGTTAAACCCGGGGAAAGAATGATTAAATTTTTCTTGTGAGAGCGAGTAACGAACGGTTCTCCCGATTTTAATCGGGATTCTCAAATTTTTAATTAATTTATTTACAAGTAATTACAAAAATTTAAATAGATGAAAGTGCATAGGATAGGAATTATCATGAATGGAGTTACAGGACGTATGGGGACTAACCAGCACCTGATGCGTTCTGTTGTGGAAATAATCAAACAGGGTGGCGTTAAGATCAACGAGTCCGAATATATTATGCCCGATCCCATCCTGGTGGGACGAAATGAAAATAAGTTGAAAAAACTGGCTGAGATATCCGGAGTCTCAAAATGGACAACCGATGTTAGCATAGCGCTTAATGACCCTTATTATCAAATCTATTTTGATGCACAAACTACAGGACAACGGGCAGAGGCTGTAAAAAATGCGGTTAAAGCCGGCAAACACATATATTGTGAAAAGCCAATAGCTACAGATACAGCTACTGCACTTGAACTTTATAAAATTTGTGAAGAGGCGGGGGTAAAACACGGTGTTGTGCAAGATAAACTATGGCTTCCGGGTTTGATCAAGATAAAAAGACTGATCGAAAATGGCTTTTTTGGAAAGATACTTTCTGTTCGCGGAGAATTCGGGTATTGGGTTTTTGAAGGTCATACAGTACCCCCGCAACGGCCAAGCTGGAACTACAGAAAAGAGGATGATGGCGGAATAATATCAGATATGCTTTGCCACTGGAGATATGTACTTGACAATCTGTTTGGAAAAGTAAAGGGGCTGTTCTGTATGGGTACAACCCATATCCCTGAAAGAATAGATGAAGATGGAAAATCCTATAAATGTACAGCCGATGATGCGGCATATGCAACTTTCGAACTGGAAGGCGGAATTATAGCCCACTTTAACTCATCATGGGCAACGCGCGTTCGACGTGATGACCTGCTCACTATACAAGTTGACGGAACAAAAGGTTCTGCTGTTGCTGGGCTGCGTGACTGCTGGACACAGCATTACGGCAATACACCTAAACCTGTCTGGAACCCTGACATTGCCCAGCCTGTCAATTTTTACGAAAACTGGAATAAGGTGCCCGACCAGGAAAATTATGAAAATGCATTTAAAGTTGAATGGGAACTGTTTTTGAAACATGTGGTGAAAAATGATCCTTTCCCCTGGAATCTTAAAGAGGGCGCCAAAGGAGTCCAACTCGCAGAAAAGGGAATTGAAAGCTGGATGACAAAAAAATGGGTGGAGGTACCTGAAATTTAATTATCAACATCTCCCCGGTCAAAAATTATTTAAATAAGATACTTAGAATATCGGATTAAATCTATTACCACGATGGAAACAGAAAAAGAGAAAAGAAAAAACTTAATCCATAAAAAATGCAGTGGATTATCTGCATTAATAACAGGTGGAACACGTGGAATTGGCCTTGGGATAGCAAGAGAACTTTCCAATGCAGGTATTAGCCTGGCTGTTAATGGAGTCAGGGATCCGCTGACAGTAAACCCGGTCGTTAATGAATTAAAAAAATCGGGTAGCGAAGTAATCTATTTACAGGGGAATATTTCAAAAAAAGAAGACCGGCGAAGAATTTTTAATGAAGCAACAGAAAAATTCGGAGAAGTGAATATTCTGATTAACAATGCAGGTATTGCACCACGGGAGAGAAAAGATATCCTGCAAGCTAAGGAAGAGATATTTGATGAAGTATTGGAAATAAATTTAAAAGGTCCTTATTTCCTTACCCAACTATTAGCTAATCATATGATTAAGATCAAAAAATCAAGATCTGATTTCTTCTGTTGTATAATTAATATTACCTCCATTTCAGCCACGGCAGTCTCTGTGAACAGGGGTGAGTATTGTATTTCAAAAGCCGGACTGGCAATGGCAACTAAACTATGGGCAGCCAGACTCGGAGAATTTGATATACCCGTTTACGAGATCAGGCCGGGAATTATTAAAACTGACATGACTGCTGCAGTGACAGGCAAATATGATCAACTTTTTGAAGAGGGAATAAATATTCAAAGACGCTGGGGATTGCCGGAAGATGTTGGAAAGGTAGCCCTCGCATTAGTTACAGGACTTTTACCATACTCTACCGGACAGGTAATTTCCGTTGACGGTGGTATGACAATCCAAACATTATAATTTTAACTTAACAAAAAATACACAACGAACTCACTATTTTTTAGAGCTTGAAAAAACGCTCAAGTCTCTGATCAAATTCACCGGGCACAGAGGTAAAAAACTGTTTAAGCCTTGGATAAAGTTTTAATTGATTTAAATCCCGCAGGTGATCAATTTTATTCTCCAATATGTATAATTCTTCAGGATTAAAATCGTAAGCTCCCGAAACTATATCCATATGAAAAACGTGAAGGTCATGGTCATTACCCAATTGATCATTAATCTTATTAAGCTGGTCGGTTTTCAGTTTAAAGTATCTTGGATGAAGGAACCTTACAAAATCAAGCTGATAAAACAATCTCTTCATCTTTTTCCTCAGTGAGTGCAACTCTTCCGGGTGGGGATCGGGTGGTAACTGCCGGAAAATCGTCATACTTTTCAGATAGCTGAGGCTTACCTCTCTGTATAGATGCACTCTCGCAGGAAGTTCGTTCCCATGGACAGAAAAGACTGATATCGCATTATCAAAATAACTGATCAGATCTCCACACAAATTATTACCCTTGAATTCATTTTCCACAAGTAGTTTATTTTTACTGCTGAACAATTCCCTGGTATATTTAATCTTACGCTCCGGGAGTAATTTGTTGCCTGCAATCTCCTTATCAAAAAGTTCAGTATTAACAGCAGACTCTCTCAGTGGGGCAAGCAGCCTGCCATAATCTCTCATCTCCTCCCCCATTCTTAAAGCAGGGTATTCAGGAATTTCATTAAAAAAACGAATTAATGCCCTTAGTCTTTTAAATGATTTTCTTAATTCATGAACTGCCAGATTAGCGGGAATATTTCCGGCAGTGCAAAAATAACCGGCTTTATCAACCTGTTTGACAATTGTCTGAACTAATCTGTTCCCAACACTATACATCATAATTACTAATTCACGGGGATAAGAAATTTTAACAGCAACAAATTCAATTCATTCAAAGATAAATCCGCAACCTTAAACTCCCACGGCAGGGGTAATGCTAACAAATCACGATATAATACTGAAACCCGTATATGGCACCAGTGCATCAGGAATTTTAATTCCTTCCTCTGATTGGTTATTTTCGAGCAGCGCAGCCACAATACGGGGAAGTGCCAGCGCACTTCCATTAAGTGTATGGGCTAATACCGGTTTTTTAATACCCGGTTCTCTGTATCTGAGCTTCAAACGGTTCGACTGGAATGACTCAAAATTGGAAACTGAACTTACTTCCAGCCATTTATTTTGCGCAGAGGAGAATACTTCAAAATCATATGTCAGGGCAGAGGTAAAACTAAGGTCTGCCCCACATAATTTTAAAATACGGTATGGAAGTTCCAGCTTTTCGACCAGCCCGGAAACATGATTAACCATCTCATCCAAAACCTGATATGATTGTTCAGGATAGACTACCTGCACAATCTCCACTTTATCGAATTGGTGAAGACGGTTAAGTCCCCTCACATCTTTACCGTAAGAACCGGCCTCTCGCCTGAAACATGCACTATATGCAGTATTTTTAATTGGTAGCTCCTCTATATCAAAAATCATGTCCCGGTAAAGATTAGTAACAGGAACCTCAGCAGTAGGTATAAGATAATAATTTTCGGCAGTAACATGATACATTTGTCCCTCCTTGTCAGGCAGCTGGCCTGTTCCAAATCCGGAATCTTCATTTACCATAAGAGGTGGTTGTATTTCCTCATAACCGGCCTTTCTGTTTTCATCAAGAAAGAAATTAATTAAAGCTCTCTGCAGTTGTGAGCCTTTTCCTTTATAAACAGGAAAACCGGCCCCGGTAATTTTTACTCCCAACTCAAAATCAATAATATTATATTTTTGAGCCAGCTCCCAATGAGGTAATGCCGAATCATTTTTGGGGGGCATTACTCCAACCATCTTAACAATCAAATTATCTTCTTCACCCCTGCCCCGTCGAACCGACTCATGCGGAATATTAGGCAATTGGATTTGTAATTCACTCACATTTGCGTCTATCTCTGCAAATTGCCTGTCGAATTCCTTAATTGATTCCTTTAATTTGAAAGTTCTTTCCTTTGCTGCTTCAGCTTCATCTTTTTTACCCTGCCTGAATAATTCACCAATCTCCCTGGAAATATTATTCATCTCAGCCTTTGCCAAATCTGCCTGTCCCTGTATCTTTTTCTTCCTGTCGTATAAACGAATTATGCTGTTAACAATTTCCGAAGCATCGAAATTTTTAATTTTCAGTTTTTCGATAATCAATTCAGGATTGTCTTCTATAAATTTTATATTAAGCATATTATATTTTTTTTCCCTGCAAATCTAACACAAAAAAATCTCCTGCTTTTAACAACAGGAGATTTTACAAAATATTTTAACAGATTAAATCTTAGCTAATTTATTTATTAACAGCTTTAGCCTGATCTATCCACGGCGCAGGATCTTTTGATGCATAGCGGCTCCCGGCACCTGCAAGTATTTCTCTCAGTTTATCGACTGAAGAATTAGCTAAATCTTCATATGTAATAATTCCTGCTGCATTTAATAACTCAGCAATTTTAGGTCCTATTCCTGTAATCTTTTTCAGGTCATCATTGCCATCTTCTTCAGCTGTCAAATTATCAGACAATTCACTTACTTCTGCAGCTATACTTTCCTTATCAGCAGGCATCAAATCAGATATTTCCGGCTGATCAAAACCGGTTGCTTCTGCAACTTCAACATCAACCTCTGTGAAAGGTAATACTGATACATATGATCGGTTTTTTCTTCTTTTCCTGAACTCTACTGTTCCATCAACAAGAGCAAACAGAGTATGGTCTTTACCTATTCCTACGTTATTTCCCGGGTAATGCTTTGTTCCACGCTGACGAACTAAAACATTACCAGCTTTTGCCAACTGTCCGCCAAAAATTTTTACTCCCAGCCGTTTGCTTTCTGATTCGCGTCCGTTTTTCGAACTACCAACACCTTTTTTATGAGCCATGGTATATTATTTTAGTTATCCAACAATGTTTTCAATTTGTACTTTAGTGAACTGCTGCCTGTGTCCATTTAATTTTTGATAGCTTTTTCTTCTTTTCTTCTTAAACACCAGCACCTTATCACCTTTCACGTGCTCAATAACTTTTGCAGTAACTTTAGCACCTTCCACAACCGGTGCACCAATATTAATATTACCATCGTTATCAATAAGGAGAACCTTATCGAAATCTACCGAGTCACCTTCAGCGGCATCAAGCCTGTGAACAAACAATTTTTTATCCTTCTCTACTTTAAATTGTTGCCCTGCAATCTCTACAATCGCATACATAATTAAATCATTTAAGTTATACCGCCAGGCGGATCAATAAATATTAACCTCTTTTATGGCCTGAACGATTTCTAATTTCGGACTGCAAAGGTAGTTATTTTTGGAAATCTGACAAATAATAACTTAACTATTTTCGGGAATATTATTATTCAGTAGCCATCCCTGCTTAAAATAAAAATGATTGTTATATTTGTTATTCAGAATAAATAAGGATATTGACAGGAGAATGCAAAAAATACGATTAAATATTCTCGGGCTTTCAGTAAGTCAGACACAATCAGGTGCATATGCTTTAGTATTATCAGAAGAAAATGGTGACAGAAGAATGCCAATTATCATAGGTCCTGTTGAAGCCCAGGCTATTGCTATTCAACTGGAAGGCTTAAAACCGCCACGGCCTCTTACACATGATCTGATAAAAAATATAGCCCTGGCATTTGAGATAGCTCTTATTGAAGTTGTTATATATAAACTGGAAGAAGGAATATTTTATTCGGAGCTACTTTGTGAAATGGAAGGAAGAGAGGTTCGAATTGATTCAAGGACTTCTGATGCAGTAGCCTTAGCCCTTCGATTTAAATGCCCTATCTATACCACAGAAGAGATATTATCCAAAGCCGGTATTATTCTGGAAACTGACAGCGCCAAAAAAAAGGAACCCACTTCCCCGGGGAAGGCAACCAGCTCAACAAAAAATTCTACTTTTTCACGTTATACCATACAGGAGCTTGAAGATATGCTCAATGAAGCAGTGCAAAACGAAGATTATGAAAAAGCTTCCATTCTGAGAGACGAAATTAATAACCGCAAAAAGAATTAAAACCTATTTTACTTGCCAAGCCACTCTTTAAAATCAGTTGCCTTTAATCTGCTTACAGCCACCTCTTGCTTAAAAACACTATCCAGTCGCACCTTCAACTTACCACCAAAATAATTTTCAATCCTGTCAATTGAATTAATATTTACAATTATCCGGCGGTTAGCCCTAAAAAATATTTCAGGGTCAAGTTCCTCCTCCAGAGCTTCCAGTGAAAAATCAACTATGTGGTTTTGCCTGCTGAAGGTAACTGCGGTTGTTATGCGGCTTTCACTGTAAAAATAGGCTATATCATTTGTAATAAGACTGAAAAAACCGGTACCCTTTGACACGAGAAATCTTTTTCGAAATTTTTTTTCACCTTTTCTTACAGCGTCGAGAATTTCGGAATAATCATGTTTTGAATCTCCTGTACTGCTCAAAAACCTGAAGTTTTCAAACTTTTCAATAGCTGCCTCAAGATCTTTCTCTTTAAAAGGCTTAAGCAAATAATCGATGCTGTTGACCTTAAAGGCGCGCAGGGCATAGTTATCATATGCAGTTGTAAAAATCACCATGCTCTTGACATCAACCTGGCTAAAAACAGAAAAACATAATCCGTCTGCAAGTTGAATATCCATAAAAAGCAGATCAGGATGGGGATTTGCCAACAACCAACTGACAGTTTCCCTTACACTCTGAAAAGTATTTACAACCTCCCATGACGGCCTGATCTTTTTAATCATATCATCAAGTAACCGAAGATTATATTCTTCATCTTCTATTAATATTATCTTGATTGTATGACTCATAAAAGTGGAATTTCTACATTAAAAAAATCTTTGCCGGGATTTACAATAACCGGTTTATCGGTTAACAACGAATATCTTTTCATTAGATTTTGCAAACCTGTTTTTTCGGAAAATGTTGATTCCTTAAGGTTTATATTATTGCTAACTGACAAATTTTCTCCGGCAGATCTTATTCTGATCACCAAAGGATTATTTTTAAAGGCCATATTATGTTTCACAGCATTCTCAACAAGTAACTGAAGGGCAAGAGGGGGAATCTCCTTCTTAAGGTCATGACTGTTTATATCAGTTTTTACCTGCAGTGCATCGCCCATTCTCTCCTTATGAATAGCAGTGTATGCCTCAATAAACTCCAACTCTTCAGCCAATTTTACAGTGGTTTTATCCTTACCCTGCAATACATAACGGTAAACATCGGTAAAATTCTGAGTAAAAAGGATGGCAGAATCAGGATCGTAAGTTATCATCGATTTCAGTACACTGAGGTTATTGAAAAGAAAATGGGGATTTAACTGAGCTTGTAATGAATTGTAATCACTCTTTAGTTTAAGACTTTTGATCTCTTCAAGTTGCCTTACGGAATAAATCCATTTTTCAATTATCCTTAATGTAACGGAAACTAGTATAAGTATAAAAATGAATATCAGCCCGAAAAACATCATAAGCTGAACTATCTGATGAGAGAAAAAGAGAACATCCTTAACGATAAGCAAAAAATAAAAAACAGCACCAATTGCAATAATCAGGCTGACGAAAACATGTACTACGACACGGAGGCTTAATTTTTCAGGAATAGGGAAAAACCTTTCAGCCAGGTGGTCAATAAGCACATTACTTTCACTTATAATATTAAAGATGAGCACTACCTGCATATACTCCAATCCGGTAACGCGGATGCTTTTATCACCGGCAAATTTAATGGCAAGAAACAGGAATAACAATCCCACGCCGCTTACAAGCGATACTCTTATAATAACACTCTTAAGGGTATAGGCAGAAAGCCTGCTGAGAAAATGGAGTTCACTGTTTTTCATATGACAATAGCTTAATCCAAAGATAATAAATAATTTACAAAGATGTCTGTTCTAATCGCCCTGTTCATGTCCTTTGAAGTGAACACCAGGTAATACCAGTACAATCATTCTGTCCTCAATTTCCCTGTTGCTTTCAGCCATGAGGTTTCTTTTATCTTATAATCTGTCCTTGAATCAATCAATTCGCTGTAAACCTGTTGCCAGTTTGTTTGTGCCATCAACAGTTCAGACATGGTCTCCATCCCCACCTCATAATTGTCGCGAATAACCCGGAGGTTTTCAGCAGCCTGTTCCAGGGCGGTTTCGTTCATTCGGATCCGCTCCCAGGCCAGTTGGAGGTTAAGCCTGGCTTGTTCTGCCTCCAAACTAAGCAATTGCTTGTTTTTTTCCAGTTCCAGCTCGGTAATCTCCTTATCGATTTTTGCAGCATTGATTTTTTTCATCCCTTCCCCCCAGTGGAAAATCGGAATTTTTACTGATGCCATAACATTCAGGCTGGTATTTGAAAATTCGGTACCACTGAATTCTATACCTCCTATATGGTTATACCCGGCCTGTATACCGGCAACAGGAAGGAACCCGGCCCTGGCCATGCGGATTTGCTGTTCCTGCATATCTATATTCTTCATCAACAATTGGTACTCAGGCCGCCCGGTCAATATCTCATTCTCAGCCTCACTCACAGCGGGACGGATAATAGAAACAGATGTGTCCACAGCTGCAATCTTTGAATTAAACGGAAGGCCTGTAATCCGGCACAAATTCATGCGGCTCAGTTCCAGCCCGTTTTGGGCTTTTTGCAAATCGAGTTTTGCCTTATTTAACTCAACTTGTGCTTTCAGCAAATCATTACGGTTTGACATGCCAACCTCATGGGCATTACTGACTTTCTCCATCAGTTCCTGCAGCATATCCACAGCCTGCTGTGCAAGCTTAACCTTTTGATGAACAGATACGTAGGTCCAATATGTATTATCGGCTTCCACAATAGCATTCATCTGCTGCAATACTTTATTTTCACCGGCCATCTCAATACCAATATCAGCCATCTTGTTCCCGGCACTTATTTTCCCGCCGGTATAAACAGGCTGCTCTAATACTATTCCACCAAGATATGCCCCGCTGAGGCTCACATTCAGGGGCAGCCACCCATATATGTTAAAAACCGGATTGCCATCAACTCCAGTAAAAGGTGCACCTGTAGCAGGATTTATCATTATATTAGGTTCCAGCTCTCCGGTCAGCGGATTTGGTTTTTGTGTAGGAAGGATCAGCTCCATCTCAAAATCCCTGTCCTGATAAATCCCTGTTCCGGTTAAAGAAAAATCAGGTAACCTTAAAGTTCTGGCGGCGGATTTTTGCAGTTCTGCTTTCTCCATTTGTTTGTATGCCATTTTAAGGTTTTCATTTTTCCTGAGCGCCATTTCCCTGGCCTGCTGAAGAGTTATCTGTTCCTGGGCATTACCCTGCACTTTTGATAGAAGAAGAAATATTAATAATGTATAACTGATTATCTTCATGATGTTAATTCTGTTGTTTTTTCTGATTCTTCAATTCTTTTCACACCATAAAAGGATGCATATAAAACAGGTACAAATATCAAGGTAATGAGTGTTCCGACCAGCAATCCACTTATGATAGCGACAGCCATGCTCACGTACATGGGATCAGTTAAAAGTGGAATCATCCCCAGGATGGTCGTAAATGATGCAAGCAGCACAGGACGGGTACGGGAAATAGTTGCATTGATCAGGGCATTGTATTTCCCAACTCCTTCTGAAATGAGCATTTCCGCCTCATCGAGCAGCACGATGGCATTTTTCACAATCATACCCATCAGTCCAAATGAACCGATAATAGCCATAAAAGTAAATGGCTGACCGGCAAGGATCATACCGGGTACGATACCAATAAATGCCATGGGAATACAAAAAATGACTATGACCGGCTTTTTAAAATCATTGAAAAGAAGTATAAGTGTAAGGATAATGAGCATAACAGAAATGGGCAGGTACCTGAAAATATTACGCAGTGCATCGCCTTGTAATTCCTGTTCACCAACCCATACAGCGTTATAACCGTCAGGCAGGTGAATAGCCTCAATATCCTTCAACATCGTCTTACGCACCAGTGCCGGACTATACCCGTCGACAGGTTCGCACTGCACCTGAATAGCACGCTGACCGTTCACCCTTCGTACAACCTGTTCTTCCCAGTTCAAATCCACTCCTTGCGTAACAGAACTTAACGGTACCGGGCTAACCAGCTCTTTTATCAGTTCATCTGTTGATTTCACGCCGGTCAGCATTTCATGAATTGTTTTTTCATTCACTCCTGAAATGTTGGGCATCATCCTCCAAACCGGAATATTTTCCAAATCTTCAATACAGGACCCGTCAGCATTACGTATTTTCATAATTATTTTCACACGGGTTTGTCCCTCAAAATATTCTCCGACAGGAAGTCCGTCAGTGGCAGCCAGGATTGCATTACTCACATCAGAACGTGTGACTCCTGCCCTGGTTGCAGCCTGCTGGTTGAAATCTGCAATCAATGCCTGCCCCACAGGCTCCCAGTCATCCTCAATTGTATAAGGGTCTGCAAATGGATTATTACGGAAAATCCCCTGTGCCTGTCGGCTCAGATCGCGCAGCACAGAAGGGTCTGCACCGGAAAATTCAACCTCTACTGTATGCGACGCCTTAATGGATAGGTTGTACTTTCTGATTCTTGTCCGGGCATCCGGAAAATTATTATGGAGGTAATCGCTAAGCACCGGCTTCATCCTTGTCATAGTTTCATAGTCTTTAAAATCCACAATAAGCTCACCATAATTATCTGCTGCTTCACCCATTGGGCGCACCAGGCAATACCGTGTAGGTGTTTGTCCCTGACTTGAAACCACCTGTTTCACCTCGTCAAGGGACAGGAGGTGTTGGGTAATCCTGCTTAAATCGTCTTGTACCATTTGCGGACCGGCACCTGCAGGTAGTTTATATTCTATATATACCTGATTGTAGTTAAAATCAGGGAAAAATGTCTTTTTAATATTATTGAAATTAAATGCTGCCGCGGCCAGTAGCAGAACTGAAACAACCAGTGTTAAGGTTTTATAGTGCAAAAGGGTGGTCAGCACTTTCCTGAACTTACGGTACGCCCAACCAATGTATAATACTTTGCTCCCGTCCTGTTTTTCCTGTTTCAGTAACATTTGAGAAAACAGCGGCACCTGTGACATAGCCAGTCCCCAACTGATAAACAGGGAAATACACAGTACAACAAACAGATCGCGGGCGTAAGTTCCTGCTGCATCCTGCGATAGGTATACCGGAAGGAAAGCAGCAACAGCAATGAAGGTCGCTCCAAATAACGGCCACGCGGTTCTTGTTGCCGGATAAATGAAAGCCTTTTCCCTTTTTACGCCTTTTTTCAGATCGACAAGAATGCCATCAATAACTACTATGGCGTTATCAACCAGCATGCCCATAGCCACAATGAAAGCTCCCAGGGAGATACGCTGCAATGTTCCTCCGGCCGCAAGCAAAATAGGGAAAGTGGCAAGGATAGTGAATACAAGACCGGTACCAATAATAAAACCGCTGCGGAAACCCATTGAAACCATAAGTACCAATATAACGATCAGAACAGATGCAACCAGGTTCCACATGAAGCCATCGACAGCATTTTTTACCAAATCAGGCTGAAAAAACACCTTCTCAAAATTATAACCCACCGGAATACTCTTCTGAAGTTCGGCCAACCTTGTCTCCACACGTCTGCCAACATCCAAAATATTTTCCCCCGATTCCATAGATAGTGAAATGCCAATGGCAATTTTATCGTTCAGTCTCATGGTATTGCGTGATGGAGAAGTATAACTCTCACTTATTTCGGCAATATCAGAAAGTTTAAACAAATTTCCATCGAGGCTTTTTATTAATGTATTGGCAATATCCTCAACTCCTGAAATTTTCCCATTTACAGAAATGCCTAATAACTGATTCCCTGTTTGCAGGGCACCTGGATAAACTGTGGCATTCTGTCCGTTGAGTGCAGCCATCACCTGGAAAGGATAGACTCCCAACTCACCCATTTTAGATGGAGAGAACACAATTTCAGTAACCGGCTCCTGACCTCCATATATTTCCACTCTTGCAACTCCTTCAATATCCAGCATCTCCCTTTGTATATACCCCGCCATCTTATTCATTTCCTTATAGGTAAAGCCATCGCCGGTCATGGCATAAAACATTCCATAAACATCGCCAAAATCATCGAAAACCACAGGAGTAAAGGCTCCGGCAGGCAACCTGGCCACTACTTCACCAATGCGGCGTCGCAAAAAATCCCATCGCTGTTCTATCTCATCCTGAGGTATAGTAAGTTCAAGCATTACCGTAATAACTGACATGTTAGCCACAGACTTTGACCGGATCGACTCCACGTCTCCCAGTGTGTTGAGCTCCTCCTCAATTATATTGGTTACCTGCATCTCCACTTCATGGGCAGAAGCGCCCGGATAAAGGGTTACGATCTGTGACATCATAACCACAAGCTCCGGGTCTTCCAGCTTGCTTATATAGTGAAAAGAGAGGATACCTCCGGCCACCATACAAAACAGGAGAAACCATATGATAGCCTTTCTCCTGAAGGTCATTTCAGTAATTTTCATTACATCAGCCCTCCAATATTTGTTTCGGAAACAGGTTTGACTGTCTCTACTTTTTCGTTTTCATTCAGTAGATTCACCCCGGCCACTACCACCTGCTCTCCTTGTTGTATCCCACTTACAATTATGATACGGCCATCACCGGTTAGTTTGCCGGTAACTACCTCTCGCTTCTGTACAGTGCTGTCAGCCTGGTAAACCCAGACAAACGATTTGCCTCCCTTGTTAAACAGGGCACTTAGCGGCACACAAACCATTGGTCCGGTATCGTTATCATATAAAATAGTCACCTGAACGTCCATACCGGGTGCAAGCTTTGGCTGGATGGCCGGATCCAATCCAAGACGGACTTTGTAAAGTTGGTTGTTGTCTGCTTTTTTAATATAACTAAGTAACTGTAAAGAAAAAGGCACATCAGATACAGCAGGCTGAACAGCAGAAAAAGATACTATTGCATCACGGTTTACATACAATGAAACCGGAATATCCACTTCTATCAGGTAATGATCCACATCTATCAAAGATGCGAATGGCATACCCGCATCAATTAGTTCATTTTCACTGAAATTAATTTTCCGGATATATCCTGAAACCGGTGCTGTCAATTTTGTATCGTTCAATTGGTCTTTAGCATTCCCCAACTGTGCAGTAATCAGTTTCAGTCCGGAAACAGCTTTATCGTAATCATTACCTGCAACACTTTGTCGGTTATGCAACTCAATAACCCGGTCTGCTTCAGCTTTTACCTGATCGTATTGTGCCTGTGCTGCAGCTAACTGTACTTCGTAATCACGCGTATCGATCTGAGCAACAAGTTGACCGGCTTTGACAAAGTCGCCATCTTTCACCAGTATTTTTTCAATCGGACCAGCAACACGAAATGCCAGGTTAATCTCATTAGCTTCTTGTATTATACCCGGGAAATGCTTTTCTGTGAGTGAATCGGATTGTTGTACAGGTTCAATCTTTACTTTACGGATCATTTCTCTTTGTCTGTTGCTTTTTTCAACACATCCGGCCAGCAATAAAAAACAAAGGATTAGAAGGAAACTGTTTAAAATATTTTTCATCTGCCCTGATTTATTAATAGTTTCATACTAAATAAATTTAAGGAGGTAACTATTTCACAATCTGTCCGTTCACTAAAGTGAACGGCAAAGGATAAAGCATTGAACTAATTGATTGCATTGATAAAGTTTTGAACTAA
>CAZJGI010000015.1:0-39116 GCA_964545315.1 uncultured Prolixibacteraceae bacterium | reverse complement strand
CTTGAACTAATTGGCTGCTTTAATTAGAACTGTATCCTTTGCCGTCGGCTTTAGCCAACGGTTCAGATCAGAATCCCTCCACTCTTCTCTCATCCCTGCTACCTCATTCCGCCCGTATACACGAACGGCAAAGGATAAGACAGTGACAAGTTACAATGAAGCTGAACTTGTCAGAATAAAAAAATTACTGAAGTGATATAAAAAGTACGTGAAGGGATTATACGGCAGTAATAAATGCTATTTGATTTCAGAATGTATGTACCTGACCTTTCTTGAATTTATCAATTGCCCCACCAGCGGCTTTTCTTCCTGTTTCTATAAGCTTTACAGCATTATGAAAATCAAAAGTCTTTGCCGGTTCTGCCGCAATATTTATTATTATATCTGGTTTATTGATCCTCAGGGAGAGATATGAGATCCGTCATTATCATTGCGACTTACCACATTCACAGGAATTGGATTAAGCAGGCCTTCGTTAAACTGATATTAATTTATCAATTGTTTACCGATAAAAATACCCATTTCACAGAAAACTTTTACAGTTTTTTAAGTTTTCCAAATATATTTGCTAACAAATTTTTATAAATGGAAATACGCGAAAGAATTATTGAAGAAGCTTTAACCCAATTTCTCACTTATGGGATCAGAAATGTCACAATGGATAGTATTGCAGTGAACATGGGCATTTCAAAGCGTACGGTTTACGAAATATTCAAGGATAAAAAAGAATTGATACATGTCTGTATAAAACAGTTAAAAAGGAATCATGAAGAAAAAAATCATGAAATAATTTCTTTCTCAAGCAACGTAATTGAGACTATTTTCACCTTTATGAGAGAAGGGATAAAAGCGATGTCCTCCATTAATCCTGTTTTTTTCATGGATATGAAAAAATTCTATTCAGTTACATGGGATGCTTTGGTAGAAGATAACGAAAAAGACAGTTTATCCCTTTCGAAGAAATTATTGTTACAAGGAATAGAAGAGGGTCTCTTCAGGAGCGACATTAACATTCCGATTGTAGCTAAGCTGTTTCATGAACAGATGAAGCTTCTTGCTGATGAAAAGGTATTTCCTCGTGATGAGTTTAATTATGCAGATTTGTTTAAGAGCCTGACAATTAATTTTATGCGGGGAATATCGACCCAAAAAGGAATTGAAATAATTGAATCAAATATTACTAATTAGGAAAGGCCAAATCTTAAAAATGAAAACAACAATATATAGTATGAAACGAGCATTCAGATTAAAACCGGGACATAATAACATTCTTAAGTGAATATGCGATTTCTCGCGGATTATATCGGAGCAAAGAATATGACACCATTAAAGACAAATAATTTTACAAATGAAACGAAAAGAAATATTAACATTTATTTTAAGTATTATGTTCTTTGGTGTTGCCGGCAGTCAGGAAGTACTGACTCTTGACCTTACAACAGCAAAAGAACATGCCTTGAATTATAACCGGACAATAAAGAGTTCAGGTCTGGCAGTTGACAAATCCCAGGAGGCGTTGTGGGCGACAATAGCCGCCGGGTTGCCACAGATAAATGCGAAAACAGATTACAGCAATGCCATGGGTGCAAAGATCAGTATTCAGTTTGACGAAAACCTGCCGGCAACAGAGATACCAATAAAGCCCACAAGTAATTTCAACCTTCAGTTGGGGCAGTTGCTTTTTAACGGCAGTTATCTTGTAGGTATCCAGACAGCCAAACTTGCTCAAAAACTTACTGAAAAAAGCCTGGAAAAGACAGAACAGGAGGTTGTAAGTCAGGTTACCCAAAGTTATTACCTGATACTGGTATCTGAAGAATCACTTCAAATACTTCGTAATAATACTGAAAACCTGCAGGCAATATATAATAAAACAGAACCTCTGGTAAAAGTTGGAATGATGGAGAAGATAGAACTGGATCAGCTATCGGTGCAGGTTAACTCCCTGGATAATTCAGTAAAATCGGCCGAACGGCAGTTGGAAATGGCAAAGAATCTCTTGCGTGTACAGTTGGGAGTGACTGCTGAAACAGAATTGCATCTTACAGATAAGTTAACTGACTTTATGGATGATCAAACGCCTTCTGTGATCGAATCTTCGTTTACCCCTGAACAGAATATTGATTATCAACTTTTAGAGGTACAGGAAGATATAACTGAAAAACAGATTAATATGCAAAAAGCTGCATATCTTCCAACCGTCACAGGCTATTACAATTTTACGAAAAAGATTTTAAAGCCTGCCTTTGACATGTCACCTGCACATATGGTCGGACTTCAAATGAACATCCCGGTCTTTTCGAGCGGTGAAAGACGCTCCATGGTCAGACAGGCAAAAATTGAACTGGAAACAACCAGGAACAACAAAGCCCTGGTAGAAGAGCAACTCTCCATTCAATTTAAACAGTTACAGTTCAACCTTAATAGTGCACTTGAAAGTTATGAAACCCAGAAAAAAAATGTAGAAGTGTCCCGCGAAGTCTATCAAAACCTGAGGCGTAAATATGAGCAGGGGATGATTTCAAGCCTTGAACTGACAACAGCTGACACTAATTACCTGAAGGCAGAGTCTGATTACCTGATGTCGGTATTGGAGGTACTTCAGGCACGGAACGAATTAAATACACTAACCGGCAAAATATTAAACAATTAAAAAGAAGACAATGAAATATATTAAATTTCTGACTATTACCATTGTGATTTCAGCAGTCACATTAAGTTCCTGCACACAGAACACAAAGAAGGATGAATCAATTCAGTTGTCCGAATCCCCTAAAAAAGAGATAGTAAAAGTTATGCAACTTCAATACCAGACAGTTGCCCGTTCTGTTGAGTACCCGGCTACCCTTGAAGCTTTCGAAGAGGTACACATGGTGCCCGCCTCTCCCGGCCGTATAGAAGAGATAAATGCCGAGATAGGTGACAGGGTATCAAAGGGAACCCCTCTTGTTCAAATGGACCGTACTCAGTTACATCAGGCGGAGATACAATTAAAAAATTTAGAAATTGATTTCCGGAGGCTCGATACCCTTGCCAAGTATGGAAGCGTTGCCCAGCAGCAATACGATCAATTGAAAACACAGTATGAAATTGCCAAATCAAATGTGGAATTTCTCAGGGAAAATACAAAATTACTGGCCCCTTTCAACGGGGTAATCTCCGGCCGTTATTTCGAACCCGGAGAAATGTTCTCCGGAACTCCCAATACTCAGGCCGGTAAAGCCGCTGTTCTTTCTATTGCCCAAATCGACAGGCTGAAAGCAATAGTATCCATGTCAGAAACATACTTCCCTATGGTAAAAACAGGTATGGAAGCATCAGTTAAAACAGATACATATGCAGACAGAAACTTCACAGGTAAAGTTCTGCGTATTCACCCTACAATAAATCCAATGGACAGGACATTCAAAGTTGAAGTATTAATTAATAACCGCGAAAACCTGCTTCGCCCAGGAATGTTTTCCCGCGTTACACTTGATCTTGACGAAGAGGAAGCCATCCTGCTACCGTCGATTGCTGTACTAAAAATGCAGGGATCTAACGACCGGTACCTGTTTATTAACGAGAACGGCAAAGCAAAACGATTATCCGTGACTATCGGGAAAAGATATGATGATGATATCGAAGTATTTTCAGAAGAGCTTGAACCGGGTGACCAGGTAATAACAACCGGACAGGCAAGGCTTCTTGACGGTACACTGATTGAGGTGGTCAATTAATTATCTTCTATTAACAAGTTAATTATAAAAAGAGTAATAGTATGAGCATATATAAAAACGCTGTTAATAAGCCCATTACCACAGTAATGATCTTTACTGCAATAGTGGTAATGGGACTATATTCCCTTGTACAGATACCGGTTGACCTCTATCCGGAGATGGATCCGCCTTTTATTTCTGTTATGACTACATATCCGGGCGCCAATGCAAGTGATATTGAAGCCAATGTAACAAGGACAATTGAGGATGCCCTTAACTCGGTAGATAACCTGAAAGAGATTACCTCTACATCATCAGATAACCTGTCGGTTATTTTTCTTGAATTCGAGTGGGAGAGCAATCTCGACGAAGCGACTAATGATATACGGGATGTTATCGATCAGATAATAGATTATCTGCCAGAGGGAGTGGAGCGGCCCATGATATTTAAATTCAATACCAGCATGATGCCCATTGTCTTTTATGCTGTAACAGCAAAAGAGAACTATCCGGGACTTGAGAAACTTCTCGACGAGAAGATCATTAATCCGCTTAACCGTATTGAGGGTATTGGATCAATAGGGTTAATGGGTATACCCCGCCGGGTTGTATATGTTGATGCCGATCCGCGTCTGCTTGATGCTTATAACCTTACTATAGAACAGATTGGGAACACAATTGCAGGTGAAAATATGAACCTGCCGTCAGGTAATGTAAAAATGGGTAATCTTGATTACCAGCTACGTGTACAGGGGGAATTTAATACCAGCGACAGAATTAAAGATCTGGTAGTAAGCAACATGGCAGGTAAAACTGTTTATGTTCGAGACGTGGCAGTTGTTCGTGACTCAATTAAAGACCTTACACTTGACGAAACTATAAACGGGGAACAGGGACTCAGGATGTTTGTAATGAAACAATCTGGCGCCAATACAATGAAGGTGGCACGTGAAGTACGCAATAACCTTGCTGAGTTGCAAAAAGAGTTGCCTCCGGATGTTAAGATTAACCTGATCATGGACACATCAGACTTTATCAAGGGGTCAATAAACAACCTTTCAGAGACACTGATGTGGGCATTTCTTTTTGTGATCCTGGTTGTGTTATTCTTCCTGGGAAGATGGCGGGCTACTTTCATCATTGTGTTAACTATTCCTATTTCTCTGATAGTTGCTTTCCTTTACCTTTTTATATCAGGAAGTTCTATTAATGTTATATCCCTCACTTCTCTTTCAATTGCAATCGGTATGGTGGTGGATGATGCCATTGTTGTATTGGAAAATATCACTCGCCATGTCGAAAGAGGAGCCACACCGAGAGAAGCGGCAATCTATGCCACTAACGAGGTGTGGCTGGCAGTTATTATCACTACCCTGGTTGTTGTAGCAGTATTTTTCCCGTTAACCCTGGTTGGCGGCATGACAGGTGTTATCTTTAATGAGCTGGGCTGGATTGTTACGATCACCGTAGTAACATCAACAGTTGCAGCTATTTCCCTGACACCAATGTTATCATCTAAATTTCTGAGGCTTCGGGAAAGGAAAAAACAGCCGAAATGGTACAGCTACGAGCAAACAATTGAAAAAGGATTGGGATGGTTGGATAACTTCTACGAAAAAACCCTGCGTTGGGCCTTACATCATAAACTTTTTACCCTGTTTGCAGCACTTGCGGTATTCGTTGGATCCATTATACTAATGAAATTCGTACAAACCGACTTTATGCCGGAATCTGATGAAAGCCGGATCACTGCTGCCATTGAACTGCAAACCGGTACGAGGGTAGAGGAGACTATAAAAACTACGCGTTATATTGAAAATGTCATTCAGGAAAAATTCCCTGAAGTGCAAATACTTTCTGCTTCTTCAGGATCAGACGACGAGGGCGGTATGTTCTCTCTCTTTACAACCACCGGCTCCAATATGATAAATCTGATGATGAGACTTTCCGATATTGAGAAACGGGAAAAATCAGTTTGGGATATAGCTGCAGGGATCCGACAGGAAATTGCCGCTTTACCGGAGGTAATAAACTTCACCGTTGAAACAGCCGGAATGGGAATGGGCGGAACTTCAAATACGGTAGATGTGGAAATTTACGGTTACGATTTTAATGTCACAAATACAATAGCTGAAGAAATGCGCAAAAGACTTGAAAATGTTGATGGAGCTATTGATGTGCAGGTAAGTCGTAAAAATGATAAACCTGAACTTCAATTTGTACTCGATCGTGATAAGATGGCATTGCACGGACTGACAACAGCCCAGGTATCCACTTACCTGAGAAACAGGGTTACAGGCATGGTTGCCTCCCAGTATAAAGAAGAGGGGGAGGAATATGATATTAGGGTGAGACTTAAAGAAGAATTCAGAAGCTCATTAACGGATCTCCAGGAAATATCAATAGTAACACCTGCCGGAGCAAGAATAAAAATGAAAGAACTGGGTGAAGTAAAAGAGTACTGGTCTCCACCAAATATCCAGCACAAGAGAAGGGAACGTATAGTTACAGTTTCCGCAAAACCCGACAGAATAGCGCTCGGTGAACTTGCAAACCGCATAAAATCAGAAATAGCAGATGTTGAAATACCGCAGGAAGTATTATTAAATGTCGGGGGTGCATATGAGGACCAACAGGAATCTTTTATGGATCTGGGACTGCTAATGGTAATTAGCCTGATTCTGGTATTTATTGTTATGGCTTCCCAGTTTGAATCCTTCACAATGCCGTTTGTCATAATGTTTTCAATACCCTTTGCCTTTACCGGGGTTGTCCTCGGTTTGTTGCTGACAGGGACAACCCTGAGCCTGGTAGCCGCCCTGGGAGCGGTATTGCTAATTGGTATAGTTGTTAAAAACGGTATAGTGCTTATTGATTTTACCAACCTGATGCGCGATCGCGGACTAGAGCTTTACGAAGCAATCGCCGTTTCGGGAAAATCAAGGTTACGCCCCGTATTAATGACGGCTGCAACAACTATTTTAGGAATGCTGCCACTGGCAATGAGCACAGGCGAAGGGGCAGAATTGTGGCGTCCTATGGGTATTACCGTAATTGGCGGACTTGTCTTTTCGACCGTGGTCACAATGGTAATAGTGCCTGTAATGTACGGAATTATGGCTCACCACGGAGAACGTAGCAAAAAGAAAAGTGTATTAAAACAGATAAGGTTTTTGGAATAATGAGGAATTCAGAAGTAGTGTTTATAACCGTCAGCCAAAGCAGAGGGCAAAGAATAAAGTTCTTTTATAAGCAACCAGTAGTTAATAACTTAATAATAATATACAATGAAAGCTATAATGATAATTTTCAACCAGGCGAACACCGAACGAGTAGAATACATGCTTGATAAGCTGGGCATAAGAGGATATACCTGGTTTAATGACGTAAAGGGCAGAGGTTCTGAAACAGGAGAACCCCGCATGGGAACACATACATGGCCGGAGATGAATTCAGCAGTGATCACAATAATAGAAGATGACCAGGTTGATGAACTGCTTAATGCAGTGAAAAAACTAGATAATATTAATAAGGAGGTCGGGGTCAGAGCTTTTACCTGGACAGTTGAAAGGAGCGCCTAGTTAAGTTAGCCCACTGTTATTTCAAAGTGTAATTATAAAGTTTACCTCCCTGGCTACCCACGATCAGATTGAAAGCTGAAGAATTATCGGAAAGTTTGCCGATGCTGAATTCACTGTTGCCTTGCAGGGGAAATCCTTCGTGTAACTTGCCATCAGGATTAAAAAGGTATATCCGGTTTGAGGCAGCATCAACGACTCCGATTTTTTTGAGATTACCGGAAAAAGTATAGAGGTAAGGAGGATATTTAACCTTTTTGTCTGTTTTTTTACTGAACCTTTTTTTACCGTTTTCATCAAATACAGAAATCTCATTATTATCTGCATATACAAAATCAGGAACTGAATTTCCATCCAGGTCATCTACTGTAAAGAAGTGATCTTTACTGAAACCGGAAGTTTTCTTTTCTTCATATCTCCCGTCAAAGTATATATAGTAAACCTTACCCGAATTGTCTGTTGTCACAATTTTGGGAGTTCCGTTCAGGTTAAGCATTAAGGGATTATCCGAGAAATCTATTGTAAACTGAAGAGGAACGCGTGCCTCCCCTTTCCTGTCCTGAATATAAATTCGCCGTTTATCTTTAAAAACAATATAATCTTTACCTGAAATCCTAAAATGCTGTATGGGTGTAGTTACCGGGTCCACGGTCTGGCCGAAAATCCATCCGGGGACAATTTTCCCGGTATGATCATACATATATACCTTCCTGTCTTCACAGGCAACAGCATATCTGTAATTTCGGTTCCTGTCATAATCAAATACATTAATTCCGTTTGTGGCAGGAGACTTAAGGGTTACCGGAAAATCGCCGGTATTTTTACCATTTCTGTCAATCACATAAATTTTGTCTTTAGTATTAAATAGATACTGTAACTTGCCATTCCTTAAAAAGTCAACCTGATGAATTTCACTCAGGACAGGACCAGGCAGGGAAATGCTCCACCGGATATTTCCTCCACCCGTTAACAATAAAAGATTATTCCTGCTGTCGACGACAATAATTTCACGGTTAGCCGGATCATTGGCATTAATCACCAATTGGGGCTTTTTAATTATATCATTTCCAATTGTACTTTGCCATGTTGTTTGTGCATTATCTGCTGCCTCAGGAAGATAGACCAGTTTTAAAAAATGATAATATAAACCCTTGTTATGATGTACCTGTAATTGTAAGGCACGAAATTTTCTCAATGTCTCCTCATTGTCTTTTATCCTTTTGAAATAATCAGATGTGAAAATTTCCGTTCCGAAACCAAATGACTTATTAATGTCTGCATACAAATTAATATTAGCCCTCTCTGAGTTTTTCTGAACTGTTCTTTGGTACAGGGGGTCTTTTGCCAGTGTTGTCCCGTTTGCCATACTATGTAAATACTCTTTTAATCCCTGTTCATTATTGCAAAATATCATACAATTATTATAGAAAGTCGCATATTCAGCGCCGGCCATAATAAATGGAGTTCCAAGCCAAATACCGGGGAATGAAGGATAAGGGAACTTGTATAATGTAACTTGCACCTTGTTGCCAAGTTCATATTTAACCTTAACGGAATCAATCTGCAATCCTTCTGCTGATACATAATTGGTTAGCATATTATTCAATTTTTCTTCAGCTGAACCCTGACTTTCCGTCTGCAATATAAAATAAACAGTTTTATTTTCAGGGTTTACGGGTACAGTTGCAGATGCGACAACTATTTGATCTTTTACTATATCTCTGAATATTTCCCTGACGTTATTGCGAAAACCTCTTTCAAACCTCTTCATTCTCTCTTCCCTGAAATAGTAACTGTCTGAGTGAAGGAAAAAATTCTCAAGGCGCTTAAAAAATAATTTCTTATCTGACAGGGCAATATTAAAAAAGAAAGAAGTATTTTGAGGTAAGAACTCCTCAGCCCTGAATCGTACAGGCTGCTGTCCTTCAAAAACAGAGAGATAGTGATTAAGGGAATCGTCAGCTACAGAATAACCACCAAGTGTCAGGTAATCTTTATTGAAGAAGATATCCAATGCGCTCCATGAAGCATAATCCCGGAGCTTTTCGGATTTCAACCGTGCACTGGATTTTACAGGATCACCAAACTCATCAAAACGCTTTTGGTATTCTGCGTTGAGAAAACTGTTCATAAATCCGGGGAAATAATTGTGATTTATAAACAGTGATACTTCCCCGCTGCTAACTGATTTATAGATATTCTGAAAGAATTTATCATTCACAATTCCCTTTGAAGACAATTGTCTGATTGCCTGTTCTACCAATATTGATTCGCTGCTGACAAAAAATAAACCATCTGTAAATGAAAAGACCAAAGGTTTATTGTTTACTCCGGTATTTATCTCAGTAATTTTACTCTTACCGTAATCTTTCTCAGAGTATTTGAATTTTGCCGGGGGGTATATATTATGTATAAGTTTAATAATTGCGTTTTTTCTGTTATTCCCATCAGCTTTTTTCAATAAAAGCGGTACTAGCTGGTTACGGCCTGTAATACAAAATGCAAGTACGAAAGGAGAATTTCGCAGAAAAGACGGGATATCTTTTGTGTCCCTTATAAGAGTGTCAAGATGGAATAAAGCTCCGGCATAAGATTTGTCTGTTTCTGCAGAAATACATTCCTGAATAAGTGGATTTTCAAAAGGGATTGAGCTTAAAGAACCTATTTCCAAAAAAAAAGGTGATGACACAGGAATTGCTTTATAAGCAGACGTGTCCCTGGAAAAAGCAATCTCTTTAGCAGGGAAAAAGTAAAAATAACCGGCAATTACTACGACTAAAAATACTGCAACTGTTAGAATAATCCGTTTCATCCTTCCCTAATTTTTTTTCAAAACTACAAAAATGAATTACTCTGAATGAAGATTTTTAAAAAGAATAATGAATGAAGGATTGTTAATAACTTAAATTATAATTGTTTTGCCACCTCAACTTCCTGGAATGCCTCGATGAAATCACCATTTTTAATGTCATTGAAATTTTCTATATTCAAGCCGCATTCATATCCGTTTTTCACCTCTTTGACATCCTCTTTAAACCGTTTTAGAGATCCCAGGGTACCTGTATAGATCACGATGCCATCCCTGATGATCCTGATTTTAGAATGTCTGTTTATCTTTCCGTCACGCACAATGCAGCCTGCCACAGTCCCGACTTTAGTAATTTTAAATGTCTCAACAACTTCAGCGGAACCAAGAATTTCTTCCTTTATATCAGGAGAAAGCATTCCTTCCATAGCTGATTTAATCTCATCAATTGCATCGTAGATAATTGAATATAAACGGATATCGATCTGTTCTCTTTCTGCCAATTTACGGGCACTTAATGAAGGTCTGACCTGGAATCCAATCACAATAGCTTCGGAGGCGGCAGCCAGGAGGATATCTGATTCTGATATTTGTCCAACGGCTTTATGCTTAACATTAACCTGGATTTCTTCTGTAGAAAGTTTAATAAGGGAATCTGACAGGGCTTCAACAGAGCCATCGACATCTCCTTTTATGATCAGGTTTAATTCCTGGAAGTTCCCGATAGCTATCCGGCGGCCTATTTCATCCAGTGTGATATGTTTTTGAGACCGGAGGCCTTGTTCACGTGCAAGTTGTTCTCTCTTATTTGCGATACCCCGGGCCTCGCGTTCATTCTCCATCACATTAAAATTATCTCCTGCCTGAGGTGCACCATCAAGTCCCAATATAATTGCAGGTTCGGCAGGCCCGGCACTTTCAATTTTCTGATTACGCTCATTGAACATAGCTTTAATATGCCCAAAAAACTTACCTGCAAGAACAATATCGCCATTTCTCAGAGTACCATTCTGTACCAGTACAGTTGCGACATATCCCCTTCCTTTGTCCAGTGAGGATTCAATAATTGTACCTGATGCGTGCCTGTTCGGATTGGCCTTTAATTCCAATAGTTCCGCTTCCAGAAGGACTTTCTCAAGCAACTCATAGACACCGGTGCCCTTTTTTGCTGATATATCGTGTGACTGATATTTACCACCCCATTCCTCAACCAGGTAGTTCATTTTTGCAAGCTCTTCTTTTATCCTTTCAGGATTAGCCCCTGGTTTATCAATTTTATTGATCGCAAAAACTATTGGAACTCCTGCAGCGGATGCATGATTAATAGCTTCAACAGTTTGAGGCATAACATTATCGTCAGCTGCCACAATAATAATTGCAATATCTGTAACCTGAGCGCCTCTGGCACGCATTGCAGTGAATGCTTCATGCCCCGGGGTATCAAGAAAAGTAATCTCTTTCCCGTCTTTCAGGTGTACATTGTAGGCTCCGATATGTTGTGTGATCCCTCCGGCTTCACCAGCGATTACATTAGTATTTCTAATATGATCTAGCAAGGAAGTTTTCCCGTGATCAACATGGCCCATAACAGTTACAATCGGAGGCCTTGATAGCAAATCCTCTTCGGAATCCTCATGAGATTCAATTGACTCCTGAATGTCAATACTCACAAATTCCACTGAATAACCAAATTCCTCAGCAACAATTGAAAGTGTTTCAGCATCCAGACGCTGATTAATTGAGACGAACAAGCCAAGGCTCATACATGTTGAAATGATTTCATTAACATTTACATTCATCATGTTGGCGAGCTCATTTGCCGATACGAATTCAGTTACTTTAAGTATATTTTTTTGTTTGTTCTGTTTTTCAATATCTGCTTGTTTTCTTTCACTTATTGCAGCTCTCTTATCACGCCGGTGTTTTGATCCCTTTGATTTTCCTTTTGAAGTCAATCTTGCAAGGGTATCCTTGATCTGCTTTTGAACTTCTTCCTCATTTACCTCCTTTTTCAAAAGCACTTTCTTCTTTTTCCCTGATTGTTTTTGAACCTTCTTTTCAATCCTAGGCTTTTCAGGTTGTTTATCTTCAAGTTTAACCTTCCCTGTTTCCTTTATTCTTTTCCGGCGTCTCTTCTGCATATCAGAATCAGAAACAATTTTCAATTTTTTCTGCTTTTTCTCGGGCAGGTCAATTTTCCCCACAACTGTAGGGCCTGAAAGCTGTTGAGACTGAACTTTAATTACCATTGGCTCTTTGCTATCTTCGATCTCAATTTTTTTAGCCTCACCCTTTTTTATTTCAGGTTCTTCGACTCCGGGTTCCTGAATATCAGATTTTGAAATCTTTGATGACGGAGTTTTCTTTTTATACCGTTCTTTTCTCTCCTTTTCTTTTTCTTTTCTCGTTTTCTTGGCCGGACGTGTTCTTTGATTAATGGAGGTTAGGTCTATTCTCCCAACTACTTTTACATCGTCAACTTTTGGTACTTCAGTATGTATCTCTTCAATTTCTTCCTTAAGCACAGGTTCGGCAACCGGTTCTTTCACGATTTCTTCAATAACCGGCATTTTCTCCTCAACTTTCTCTTCTTTGACCGTATCCTTTTCAACAGGCTGCTCTTCCTTCTCTTCCTTCTTTTCGATCTTCACGACAACAGGCTGCTCTTCTTTTTTCTCCCCTGCCTCCTGCACAACCGGCTTTTTCTCCTCTTTCTCAACTTCCATTACCACCGGCATTTTCTCCTGTTTTTCAACCTCCTGAATAACTGGTTTCTCCTCTTTTTTATCAGTTATAATCTCTTTTTCCTTAGGCAATTCTTTTTGTTGCTCCTTAATTACCGGAGGAACAATTTTTTTAGGAGGCTCCGGTTTTATTTTCACAGGAATGACAATTTTTTCTTCCACCTCTTCTTCAAACTCATCCTCAATATCCTCTTCACTTTCTTCTACCATTTCCCCCCTGTCTTCTATGGAGATTACTTCCTGCTTAGGCCTGTGGCTTTTAAAGATAATTTTTTCAGACTCCTTCTTTAAGTTAAGATCAATCTTATATTCCTTTTCGAGGAGTCGAACTGCGTCTTCTGTAACCTTGGTATTAGGATTTGAATCAATATCAAAACCTTTCTTATGCAGAAATTCAACAATAGTATGTATCCCTACATTAAATTCTCTTGCAAGTTTACTAAGCCTAATTGTCTTGCCTGCTGTCATAAATTATTATTTACCTTTATTTTTTTTCTACTCAAATTCTGTTTTGAGTATTTTTAAAACTTCATCAACAGTCTCTTCTTCAAGATCTGTACGTTTAATCAACTCATTCCTTGGAATATTAAGAACATTCTTTGCAGTATCGCAACCAATACCCTTTAATGTATCTATTATCCACCCGTCAATCTCATCAGCGAATTCATCGAGATTAACATCCTCATCATCTTCTTCCATTTCTCTGTAAACATCAATTTCATAACCGGTGAGCTGACTGGCCAGCCGGATATTAAGTCCACCTTTACCGATGGCAAGGGAAACCTCTTCGGGCTTCAGGTATACCTCAGCTCTCTTTCCTTCTTCAATTATCTTAATATTATTAATCTTTGCAGGATTCAATGCTCTTTTAATATAAAGTTGCATATTGGAAGAAAAATTGATCACATCAATATTTTCATTTCTGAGTTCACGGACAATTCCATGAATCCTGGATCCCTTCATTCCAACACATGCGCCTACGGGATCTACCCGTTCATCGTAAGATTCAACGGCTACCTTTGCCCTTTCACCGGGAACACGGACAATCTTTTTAATAGTTATAAGTCCGTCGAAAATTTCAGGAATTTCAAGTTCAAATAATCTTTCAAGAAATTCAGGTGCAGTCCTGGATAAAATAATCATAGGATTATTATTTCTGAGTTCAACTTTATATACAATTGCCCTGACTGTATCACCTTTACGGAAAAAATCAGATGGAATTTGCTCTGTCTTGGGCAGGAGCAATTCATTTCCTTCATCATCCAGCAGAAGTATCTCCTTCTTCCATACCTGGTATACTTCCCCGGTAACTATCTCTCCAATTTTATCTTTATACTTACCGTAAACATAATCTTTTTCCAGTTCAAGAATTCTGCTTGCCAGATTTTGACGAAGATTTAAAATTGCCCGTCGTCCAAAATCCAAAAGTTTAACCTCATCAGTAACTTCCTCTCCAACTTCGTAATCACTGTCAATTTTTTGGGCTTCAGATAAGGTTATCTGTAAGTTAGGATCCTCGAGCTCGTCATCATTGACCACCTCACGGTTTCTCCATATCTCAAAATCACCTTTATCGATGTTGATAATTACATCAAAATTTTCATCGGTGCCATACTGCTTTATAAGTATGCTTCGAAAAACATCCTCCAACACGCTCATCATTGTTACCCTGTCGATGTTTTTCAATTCTTTAAATTCAGCAAATGTATCGATAAGGCTAATATTTTCCATCTCTTTTCAGTTTATTTAAAGTAACTATAACTTTGGCGCTCTTTATCTCATGATAGTAAAATCTGTTCATATTAACTACCACTTGCTTTTTCTTGTGTCCTTCCACCTTTTGTTTAACAGAAGATTCAATTGTAAAATAATCATCTCCTGCCTCCTTTAAAATTCCAATTACATTAGTTCCGTCATTTGTTACCACCTCCAGTTGTCTTCCTGTATTTTTAAGGTATTGATCCTTAACCTTGAAACCTTCTAACAGCCCCGGAGAAGAAACCTCTAACTCAAAATCTTCCTCTTCCCTGTCAAGCTTTTGTTCCAGTTCCCTGTGAAAAGCTACACAATCCTCTATAGTCAGACCTTCATAACTGTCAATAAAAACCTTTATGACATTAGAGGTGCTGACATCAGCCTCAACAAGAAACATATCTTCACTAAGAAGTTCCTTTACCAACTCTTCTATTTTAGCCTTTACTATCATCATTTCCGGTAACAAAATAGGGAACCATTGGCCCCCTATTTCAGGTTTTCAGTAAAATCTTCGCAAAAATAGTAATTTATTAGCAAAAACGCAAAAAATATAACACGTGATAAATGCCTAAATTCGAATTAATTAATGTTTTTTATTTTTAACCCACATAACTAGCGGAAATAGCAGATGAAGGTGTTGATCATTTTCATGAAAAAAAGAAACATTAAAATCACAATGAAAGATAAAAGAATTGGACATTAATTAGTTTAAAACTATATTTGCATCGCTTAAAATAAATATTAATGGAATTTAATGCCAGAGACATTGCTGCATATCTTAATGGACAAGTTGTTGGTAACGGCGATGTTAAAGTTACTTCTATATCAAAAATAGAGGATGGGAAGCCGGGTACTCTTACCTTTCTTGCCAACCCAAAATATGAAAATTATATATATACAACCAATGCATCAATAATATTGGTTAATAATGATTTTATACCAAAATCGGAACTAAAAGCCACTCTTATAAAAGTACAAGATGCCTACCAGGCATTTGCATCACTTCTCGAATTGTATATTCAGACAAAGAGCAAATCGTTAACGGGTATTGAGCAACCATGTTATATTCATGAATCAGCCATACTTGGAAAAGATATTTACATTGGTGCATTTACTTATATTGGCAAGAATGTCAGAATAGGTAAAGGTGTTAAGCTTTACCCTCATGTGTATATTGGAGAGAATGTAGTGATCGGAGATTATTGTATTTTATATTCAGGCTCAAAAATCTATGATACTTGTATTATCGGGGATAACTGCATACTGCATGGAGGGGCTGTTATTGGCTCAGATGGATTTGGATTTGCGCCACAGGCTGACGGTTCATATAAAAAGATTCCCCAAATTGGAAATGTAATTATTGAAGATAATGTTGAAATAGGGGCCAATACTACTATCGATTGCGGAACAGTGGATGCAACAATTATCCGAAAAGGAGTAAAAATAGATAACCTTGTTCAGATTGCACACAATTGTGAAATTGGAGAAAATACTGTTATTGCTGCACAAACCGGATTGGCAGGATCTACAAAGGTAGGAAAAAACTGCAAATTTGCCGGCCAGGTAGGGATTGCAGGACATTTGTCAATCGGAGACAACGTACAGATCGGGGCACAATCAGGAGTCACCAAATCTATAAAAGATAACAGTATAGTACTCGCCTCACCGGCGTTTAATTACAAAGATGCATTGAAAACATATACTATATACCGTAACCTGCCCAAGTTAAGAGAAGAACTTAATCAACTTCTTAAAGATGTAAAGTTACTTCAACAGGATATTTCAGCCTCTTCAAAGTGATCAATATGGTAGTAAAACAAAAAACTTTAGCAAAATCATTCACAATAGAAGGTAAAGGTTTACATACAGGTGTTAATGTCACAATGAACTTTAAGCCTGCTCCCGAGAACCATGGATTTAAATTCAAAAGGGTTGACCTTAAGAATAAACCAGTCATTGATGCAGATGTTGACCTGGTAATTGACACCTCAAGAGGTACTTTGCTGGAAAAGGACGGTGCCCGCATAGGAACTATCGAACATGCTCTTGCAGCATTGGTGGGTATGGACCTTGATAATGTGCTGATCGAAGTGAACAATGAGGAAGCACCCATCATTGACGGAAGTTCAAGATACTTTATCGAAGCTATAACAAAAGCCGGCGTTATTGAACAAAGTGCATTCCGCGAATTTCTTGAAATAGATGAAAAAATTGAAATATTCGATGAAAAATCAGGTTCACATATTATTGCCCTGCCTGATGATGATTACAGAATTAACGTTTTAATATCATTCAAATCCCGGGTGTTGAATAATCAGTTTGCCACACTTGAGTCAATAAAAGATTTTAAAGATGAAATTGCAAACTGCCGCACCTTTGTATTTTTACATGAACTGGAATACCTGTTAAATAATAATTTAATTAAGGGGGGTGAACTTAATAATGCTATTGTCATCATTGATAATGAGATAAGTCAAAATGAGCTTGACCGTCTGGCAGATTTATTTCATCACGATCATGTAGAAGTGAAGCCACAGGGGATACTAAATAACCTGGAATTATATTTCGATAATGAATGTGCAAGGCATAAGCTGCTTGATGTTATTGGCGACCTTATTCTCTGCGGAAAACATATTAAAGGCAGGATCATAGCTTACAAACCGGGGCACCGGCCAAATACAATATTTGCAAAAGCACTGAAATCATCGTGGAAGCAAAAACAATCGCTGCCACCTGTTTACGACCCCAATCTTCCTCCAATACTGGACATATGTCAAATAAAAGAATTGCTTCCGCACCGATATCCTTTTTTAATGGTTGATAAGATATTATCCATAACCGATAAAGAGGTTATAGGAATGAAAAATGTCACTATCAATGAACCTTTCTTTTCAGGTCATTTCCCGGAAGAACCAGTAATGCCCGGTGTATTACTAATTGAAGCAATGGCACAAACAGGAGGATTTTTGGTACTTAGCAGTCTGGAAGGCAGGTATTCTACCTACTTCATCCGTATAGACAATGTAAAATTCCGCAGAAAAGTTGTCCCTGGTGACACACTTATTTTTAAAATAACCCTGAATTCCCCAATAAGGCGGGGTATTGCCACAATGAGAGGAATTACTTACGTAGGGAATAAAGTGGTAGCTGAAGGAGAATTCATGGCCCAGATAGTAAAGCAAACAGAAAATTAATCGTGAAACATTTTTACATATGAAACGGGCATCGCGATTAAAACCGGGACATAAGAGTATGATTAAGACACATGCGAGCAAGTTATATGATACCTTTGAAAATCATTAATTTTATTTATATGAAACAACCACTGGCATATGTACATCCTGACGCAAAAATAGCAGAAAATGTAGTTATTGAACCTTTTGTATCCATCGACAGGGATGTCGTTATTGGTGAGGGTACGAGAATAGGGTCAAGCGTTACAATACTGCCCGGTACCAGAATTGGTAAAAACTGCAACATCTTTCCTGGTGCTGTAATTGGTGCTATCCCACAAGATTTGAAATTCAGGGGGGAATACACAACGGTAGAAATTGGCGATAACAATACAATTCGCGAGTATGTAACCATCAACAGGGGCACAGCATCAAAAGGAAAAACAATTGTAGGGAACAATAACCTTCTTATGGCTTATGTCCATATTGCCCATGACTGTCATCTGGGTAATTATCTTATTCTTGGCAACAATACACAATTAGCAGGAGAAGTCATTATAGACGACTGGGCAATTATTTCGGGAATGACAGGAATTCACCAATTCTGCCGTTTAGGATCTCATGTAATGATAGGGGGTGGCTCCCTGGTGCGTAAAGATGTTCCTCCATATATTAAAGCAGGAAGGGAACCTCTTGCTTATGTAGGTATTAATTCTATTGGACTTCGCCGAAGAAATTTCTCAAACGATAAGATCAGGGAAATACAGGATATTTACCGTTATATTTATCAGAAAGGATTGAATACATCACAGGCAATTGAAGTTATAGAGGCTGAAATGCCTGCCACCCAGGAGAGAGATGATATCTTACTTTTTATAAAAGACTCAAAACGGGGTATTATACGAGGAAATTTACCTGATTAATAGAATAGCAGCTGTTAATGCTGCATAAAATGAAAGATCAGACACCCTGCTGAGCCTTTCCATGATTCCAGCCTTGTGCTATAAGCGGAATAAGTGACCCTCCTGTTGTTACTAAGTTAGTTCCTTCAGAGTAATCTGTAATTTCACCTATCAGCGTGAAATCGGGATCATTTTTTATTTTTCCTGAATCTCCGGGAGCTAATGTAAATAATAATTCATAATCTTCACCACCATTCAGTGCCGCTACTAATGGATTAATATGTAATTCCTCTGCCATCATCTTAGTTTGCCTGGCGATTGGCACCTTTTCTTCAAATAGCCTGCATCCTGTTTTTGAATTTTTGCATATGTGAATAATCTCGGAAGATAATCCGTCTGAGATATCAATCATGGAAGTAGGTTTAATTCCAAGCTTTTCAAATATTTCGACAATATCAGCCCGTGCCTCCGGTTTTAGCTGCCTTTCCAAAATATAATCATAGCCTTGTAATTGAGGCTGCATATTTTGATTTACCTTAAAAACCTCATTTTCGCGCTCCAGTAACTGCAATCCCATATAAGCCCCCCCAAGATCACCGGTGACATAAAGCAGGTCACCCTGCCGCGCTCCTCTCCGGTACACCAGACTGTCTTCTGATCCTTCACCGATTACACTTACACAGATAGTAAGACCTGTTAATGAACTGGTCGTATCCCCGCCTACAAGATCGATCCCGTATTTCTCACAGGCCAGATAAATACCGGAATAAATCTCCTCAACCGCTTCAACACTAAACTTACCAGACAAGGCTATACTTACCGTTATCTGCCTTGGCCGGGCATTCATCGCATAGATATCAGATAAGTTGACAATGACCGATTTATACCCCAAATATTTAAGCGGAACATACATTAAGTTAAAATGGACCCCCTCTGTCAGGAGATCAGTCGACAGCACAATGCATTTACCGTGATAATCCATTACTGCTGCATCATCCCCTACTCCTTTGACAGTGCTCTCATTGCGAATTACTATTCCGTCAGTGAGCCTGTCTATTAAACCAAACTCACCAAGCTCAGATATCCTTGTCTGCTTAATCTCTTTACTCATTGTTAATAAAAGACAATTAGGTGCGAATTTATTATTTTGAACAACAAAATTACTTATACTTTTATATCTTTGCAATTAATTTCTGAACAGTAATAATCAAATGATTGTTTACTGTAAAAAGCAAGACTATTATATGGCAGATCAGAATCAAATATTATCAGAAGTAACACAAGGCAAATATAAATACGGATTTTATACCGACATTGAGACTGATATAATAGACAAAGGGCTGAATGAATCGGTTATAAAATTAATATGGGAGAAGAAAGAGGAACCTGACTTTATGCTTGATTTCAGGATGGATGCTTTCAGAAAATGGCAAAAAATGAAAATGCCTGACTGGGCATATCTGAAAATCCCCCCTATAGATTTTCAAAGCATAAGTTACTATGCAGCCCCCATTAAGAAGGATAAATATCAGAGTCTTGACGAGGTCGATCCGGAGCTCCTTGAAACATTTAACAAGCTTGGGATTCCTCTTGAAGAGCAGAAACACCTGGCCGGGGTGGCTGTGGATGCAGTTTTAGACAGCGTTTCCGTTAAGACAACATTTAAAGAAACACTTGCAGAGAAAGGTATTATTTTTTGTTCTTTTAATGACGCACTTCATGAGCATCCTGACCTGGTTAAAAAATACCTCGGACAGTCGGTGCCCGTTGCGGATAATTTCTTTGCTGCATTAAATTCAGCGGTTTTTAGTGACGGGTCATTTTGTTATGTGCCAAAAGGTGTGCGCTGCCCGATGGAATTATCCACATATTTCAGAATTAATGCTGCAAATACGGGCCAGTTTGAACGGACACTTATTATTGCTGATGATGACAGTTATGTCAGTTATCTTGAAGGGTGCACAGCACCTATGAGGGACGAAAACCAGCTACATGCTGCTGTGGTTGAGATTATTGCCCTTGACAGGGCTGAAGTGAAATACTCAACAGTCCAAAACTGGTACCCGGGAGATAAAAATGGGAAAGGCGGTATATACAATTTCGTTACTAAACGGGGAATATGCAGGGGGGAAAGGTCAAAAATCAGCTGGACCCAGGTGGAAACGGGATCTGCAATCACATGGAAATATCCCAGCTGCATCCTTATAGGAAACAACTCGACAGGAGAATTTAATTCTGTTGCCGTTACCAACAACCATCAGCAGGCTGATACAGGCTCGAAAATGATACATATAGGGGAAAATACCAGGAGCACTATTGTTTCGAAGGGGATTTCTGCAGGTTATAGTAATAACTCATACAGGGGACTTGTAAAGATAATGCCCGGGGCTGTGAACTCAAGAAATTTCTCACAGTGCGACTCTTTATTGCTAAATGATACCTGCGGTGCACACACCTTCCCTTATATTGAAGTAGGGAATAAATCTTCAATAGTAGAACACGAAGCCACTACCTCAAAAATAGGGGAAGATCAGATATTTTACTGTAATCAACGGGGCATTGATACAGAAAAAGCAATAGGCATGATAGTTAACGGCTACGCAAAGGAAGTCCTTAACAAATTGCCAATGGAATTTGCAGTAGAAGCACAAAAACTACTGGAAATCAGTCTTGAAGGCAGTGTTGGTTAACATATACCCTTAATAATAGAAAATATGGGACGAGGCTTATTGAGGATAATGTTTAATAATTTGATGGTAATCTCATTTGTTGCCACCGTTATTTTATCAGCAGACAGAATAGTGGTAAAGGATTATTATACTTTTTATTGTTATAATGGGAATACCATTTTAAAGTTTACAGGCATTTTTTAATTAGATATGATATGTTATCAATAAAAGATTTATATGTTTCTGTTGAGGGCATGGAGATCCTTAATGGTATAAACCTTGAAATAAAACAAGGTGAGGTGCATGCTATTATGGGTCCCAACGGGTCAGGGAAAAGTACGCTGGCCAATGTTCTTGCAGGAAAGGAAGAATTTATTGTCACAAAGGGTGAAATACAATATTTAGGTGAAGACTTACTGGAAATGGCACCTGAGGAGCGTGCAAAAAAAGGAATTTTCTTAAGTTTCCAGTACCCTGTAGAGATACCGGGTGTACCTATGGTTAACTTCTTAAAAACGGCAGTTAACGAACACCGTAAATACAGAGGTGAGAAAGAGTTGACAGCCGGAGAATTTCTTAAGATGATGAGGCATAAAAAGGAGCTTGTTGAGATGGATGCCCAGCTAACAAACCGCTCTGTTAATGAAGGCTTTTCAGGCGGGGAAAAGAAGAAAAATGAAATCTTTCAAATGGCTTTGCTGGAACCCAGGCTGGCAATCCTGGACGAAACTGATTCAGGACTGGACATAGACGCCCTGAAAACAGTTGCCCACGGAGTTAATGCCCTGAAAAGACCGGATAATGCCACTATAGTGGTAACCCATTATCAACGACTTCTGGACTATATAATACCTGATTATGTTCATGTTCTTTATAAAGGTAAAATTGTGAAATCAGCCGGTAAGGAGCTGGCCCTTGAGCTGGAAGAAAAAGGATATGACTGGATAAAACAAGAAAACGGATTATAAAATGAGTGTACTGGTAGAAAAAGCAGACCTGTCATTAAGATATACAGCACATTACAACAAGGTGAAAAATATCATCTGGCAAAATTCTGCAGATATTTTAAATTCCCGGAGAACAAAAGCATTGCAGGATTTTGTACTTCAGGGTATACCCACACGTAAAAATGAAAATTACAAATACACTAACCTGCAACCCGGTTTTTATCCTGACTTTAAATTTATACACCTGCGTGAACCTGCTGAAGTTGACCTTAACCAGGTATTCAGATGTGGCGTTCCCAGGCTGGACACATGGCTGGCCTTTATATTCAACGGATGGTTTTATGAGAAGAATTATCAGATTGCCGATTTACCCGGTAATGTAATACTTGCCGGACTTGAAAAAATATCTTTTGAGAGACCGGAATTACTTAAAGAATACGGACAATTGGCTGACACAGGAACTGATCCCCTCGTTGCCCTTAACACAGCTTATGCAAGAGACGGATTTTTTCTTTATGTACCTAAAAATACGATCATTGAAAAACCGATCCAGATTATCAATTTCCTGCATGAGCAACAGGATGCTTTTGTAACCCAGCGTAATTTTATTTATATCGAAGAGGGAGCTGAAGTAAAGATCATTACATGTGACCACACACTGAACCTCAATTCTTATCTGAGCAATGCAGTAACTGAAATATTTACCGGCCCCAATTCTTCTCTTGAATACTACTGTCTCCAAAACCAGCACAATAATACTACAAGCCTTAATTCTGTTTATATCCGTCAGCAGAAGGATTCTAAGGTAACTACCCTTAATTCATCCCTGCATGGAGGATTAATAAGGAATAATTTAAATGTCTTGCTGGATGGTGAGAACTCAGTTGCCAATCTTTTTGGCATGGCGTTCACAGACCGCAGGCAACATGTTGATAATTTCACAAGGGTCATTCATGCCAGGCCGAACTGCCAGAGTAACCAGATATATAAGACTGTACTTGATGATAATTCAACAGGAGTATTTTCGGGGAAAATCCATGTGATGCGAAATGCACAAAAAACAAATGCATTTCAAAGAAGCAATAACCTGCTGCTCACTGATAAGGCAACAATGCAGGCAAAGCCTCAGCTGGTAATAGATGCAGATGATGTAAAATGCAGCCATGGAGCTACCATCGGACAAATTGATGAAGAAGCACTGTTCTACCTGCGTGCCAGAGGAATAGACCAAAAACAGGCACGCCTGATGATGATGAATGCTTTTGCCCATGAAGTAATACAGCAAATTAAAGTGATCCCTTTACGCGATCGTATTGACGAACTGGTGGAAAAAAGACTCAGGGGAGAAGTGGCACGATGCCATGAATGTGCATATAATTGCGAATGTTAAAATCAATATTCTTTAAATGTGCCCTAATAAGGCCATCATTAACTGATCATGCATTTTGATATTAATAAAATCCGTTCTTATTTCCCTGTTTTAAACAGGAAAGTTTATGATAAACCTTTGGTCTATCTTGATAATGCCGCCTCAACACAAAAACCGGTGCACGTTTTTAAGGCATACGAAAAAGTACATAATGAATACTACGGAAATATTCATCGTGCTGCACACTATATGGCAGATAAAGCCACCTCTGAATTTGAAGCCGTCCGCGCAAAAGTATCCGGTTTTATAAATGCTTCATCTGTTAACGAAATTATTTTTACAAAAGGTACTACCGAAAGCATAAATCTTGTTGCATCATCTTTTGGTGAACAATTTATTAATGCAGGTGATGAAATCATAGTCTCTGAAATGGAGCATCACTCCAATATTGTACCATGGCAACTGCTCTCTCTAAGGAAAGAGGCCAAAATTGTTAAATTACCCTGTACAATTAACGGGGAACTGCAAACGGGACTACTGTCTGAGTTGATCACTTCAAAAACAAAACTGATAGCAGTAACTCATGTCTCTAATGTACTGGGAACTATTAATCCGGTTGAACAAATCATTGAAACAGCACATCATAAAGGTATCCCTGTCTTAGTTGACGGAGCCCAGGCAGTCCAGCATCTGTCTGTGGATGTGCAAAACCTGGATGCAGATTTCTATGTTTTTTCTGCCCATAAAATGTATGGGCCTAACGGTGTGGGTGTATTATACGGAAAACAAAACTTGCTTGAAAAAATGCCCCCTTATCAGGGTGGTGGTGAAATGATATCGGAAGTTGATTTTGATAAGACAACATTTAGCGAAATACCTTTTAAATTTGAAGCCGGAACACCCAATATAACCGGAGTTATTGCTTTCGGCGGAGCGATAGACCTGCTGACAGAAACCGGAACGGATAATATTAATGATTGGGAAAAAGATTTGCTGTATTATGCCACCGACAGGTTAAAAACAATCAACGGAATTACAATTTATGGCGAATCAAATCAAAAAGCAGGAGTAATTTCATTTAATATAAAAAATATTCATCCCTACGATCTGGGAATGCTCCTTGATAAGTCAGGCATAGCGGTTCGAAGCGGTCATCATTGTGCAGATCCTTTAATGAAATACTATAATATACCCGGAACCGTGAGAGTATCATTTGGCCTTTATAATATGAAGGAGGAAGTTGATATGCTTATGACAGCCTTAATTAAAGCTGTAAAAATGTTGCAATGACTTATTAATAAATACTTTACTGATATCAAATAACTTTCCGAAATGAAAAAATACCTGCCCGACTGGTTCATAACATGCCTGTTCTTAATGATTGCCGCAGCATGGATAAAACCCGGGATCGGTATGACTCCAACCCTTATTAACCTTAGCCTCATCATCGACATTGGAGTAACTCTCATTTTTTTCTTTTACGGCCTTAAACTCGATCCGGCAAAATTGAGAGCCGGTATGCGTAATTGGAAAATGCACATAGCAATCCAGGCTACCACTTTTTTTGTATTCCCGATGATTATTTTGCCATTTTATCCACTGGTCCAAAATACAACAATGGAAATATTCTGGATGGGCATGTTCTTTCTGGCAGCTCTGCCATCGACGGTATCCTCCTCTGTGGTTATGGTCTCTGTTGCAGGAGGCAATATACCCGGAGCGATATTTAACGCCAGCATTTCAGGTATTATAGGGATCATTATGACACCATTCTGGATGGGGCTTTTTATCTCTTCACAATCCGGTGGTATAGATTTTTCAAATGTTTTAATCCAGCTTGTTACTCAAATTATATTGCCTGTTGTGGCAGGTCTTATCCTTCACAGGTTTATGGTAAGGTGGATCAACAAACATATTTATAAGCTTGCAGCTTTTGATAAAATAATAATCCTGCTTATTGTTTATGAATCTTTCAGTAATTCTTTCATTGCAGAAATATTTTCATCAGTAAGCTGGATTGCTTTGGCAGGTCTTTTTATTGCAGTTGTATTATCATTCTTTGTAATAATGAATATTACCCGCCTTTTTGCCAGGATTCTGCACTTTTCCCGTGAAGACAGCATTACACTGCAGTTTGCAGGAACAAAAAAATCGCTGGTGCATGGCTCCGTCTTTGCCAGTGTCCTTTTTGGTAATATCAGCAGTGCAGGAATATTACTTCTGCCAATTATGATATATCATAGCTTTCAACTTTTTTATATAAGCATTGTGGCATCCGGAATGCAAAAAGAAGAATTTTCTGCTTCAAAATAAGCTTTTGTTGCATTAAAATGAGCATCATTAATTTGCACGCACACGAAAAATTCCGACATTTGTATCTTTTAATGTATATTATAATTCATGAGTATTGAGGATATTCAAAAAGAGATAGTAGAAGAGTTTTCACTTTATGAAGACTGGATGGATAAGTACGGATACCTTATAGAGCTTGGGAACCAGCTTCAGTATCTTGACCCTAAATTTAAAACTGAGCAAAACCTTATAAAGGGATGTCAGTCCAGAGTATGGTTAGTCGCAGAGATGAAAGACGGAAAAATCTATTTCAAAGGTGAAAGTGATGCCGTGATAGTTAAAGGCCTTGTTGCACTTCTTTTAAGAGTTGTCTCCGGGCGTTATCCCGCAGAGATAATAGAAAGCAACCTGCATTTTATTGATGATCTGGGGCTTAACCAGCATCTCTCACCGACCAGGTCAAACGGGTTACTTGCTATGATAAAACAAATCAGGCTCTATGCTGTTGCATATAAAAGACTGGAAAATTAAGGAGGAACGGAAATGGAGAAGCGAATTGAAAAAATAATAGCAAACCTTAAAGAGGTATATGATCCTGAAATACCTGTGAATATATATGACCTCGGACTTATTTACAATGTAGATGTAGATGAAAACGACAATGCCATTATTGTAATGACTCTTACAGCCCCGGGATGCCCGTTAATTGATGAGTTGCTTGATGACGTTACAGCAGCAGTGCGGTCAGTTGAAGGAATCAAAGATGTAAACGTAGACCTGACATTCGATCCTCCCTGGGATAAATCCATGATGAGCGAGGAAGCCAGGCTTGAACTGGGATTCTTTTAAAAAGTATACTCTATAATATTTTGATACCCAAGCCGGATAAAAAATGAAACAACCGGATAAGATATCCGAATTAATTAAAACAAAAGCAAGGTCTTTGGGATTTTCAGAATGTGCAATTATTCCCTCTGGATTTCTGGAGGAGGAGAAATGTCATCTATTACACTGGTTAGAGGAGGGAATGAACGGCCAAATGCATTACATGATAAAAAATACAGATATGCGATTGGATCCTTCATTACTTTTTAAAAATGCCAAATCCCTTATCATTGTTATTCAGAATTATTTCACCACTAAGGTTCAAAGAGATGATAATGCCCCGGTGATTTCAAAGTATGCTTATGGTATCGATTATCACATCTTAATAAAGAAAAAGCTTCAAGAACTTCTGAAGTATATTCAGAAGGATATCTCCCCATGCAAAGGGAGGCCATTCACTGACTCAGCACCGATCCTGGAAAGAGCCTGGGCGAAAAAAGCCGGGTTAGGATGGATTGGGAAAAACAGCAATCTTATATCTCCCGGGCACGGCAGCTTTTTATTTATTGGCGAACTTATTGTTGATGTTGAATTGCCATATGATAAAACAATGCCGGTAAAGGATCGTTGTGGCTCGTGTACCCGCTGTATTGATGCATGCCCTGCCAATGCAATAGTGGCAGACAGAATAATAGATGCCAGAAAATGCATTTCTTATCAGACAATTGAACGCAGGGAGGGACCGGAAAGAATGTTTAGGGGGAAACTGGCAAATCGTCTGTTTGGCTGTGATATATGCCAGGATGTATGTCCATGGAACCAAAAAATTATCCCACATGATGAGCCGGAATTCTCGCCCGATGAAAGAGTCCTCAGCCTGACCCGTAAGGATTGGTACGATCTTGAGGAATCTCTGTTTGATGAATTATTCAGGAATTCGCCCCTTCAAAGAAAAGGATTCAATGGTATTAAAAAAAATCTGGAGTTTATTGAGTAATAACAATTAAAATGCCTGTAAAAAAAACTAAAAAATCTGTCAGGGGTCAAAGGCGTAAGACGACAAAAAAGAATAAGAAGGGACAAAAATCTCTCTTAGGAAAACTTTTTATATATGCATTATGGATGCTTTTGACAGGTTTTTTGTTTTCGGCCATACTTTTTTTCGTTGTATTTTTTGGATATACAGGCCATGTGCCGAACACATCACAATTATTGAATATTCAAAATCCACAGGCTTCAGAAGTAATTTCCCATGATGGCAAGCTTCTGGGACGGTATTGCATTGAAAACAGAAGTAATGTAACCTTTGACGAAATCCCCGGGAATGTAATAAATGCACTTATTGCTACCGAAGATATAAGATTTTACGAGCACAGGGGAATCGATGAAGTTGCTCTTTTAAGGGTATTTTTCAAAACAATTTTACTTCAGGACAGAAGCTCGGGAGGAGGAAGCACACTAAGCCAGCAAATTGCAAAAAACCTGTTCCCCAGAAATGATTTTGGGCTTTTATCCCTTCCGGTAAATAAGCTTCGGGAGGCGATAATTGCATACAGGCTTGAAAAAATTTACAGCAAGGAGGAGATATTGACTTTGTATCTGAATACAGTACCTTTTTCAGAAAACATTTATGGTATTGAGATCGCATCTGAAAGGTTTTTCAGTAAAAAACCTTCAGACTTATCGATAGAAGAGGCAGCTGTATTAGTCGGCATGCTTAAAGCCACCACTCTTTATAATCCAAGGACATATCCTGAAGAATCGAAGGAAAGGCGTAACGTAGTTATCGGGCAAATGGCAGCAAACGGTTTCATAACTGAAGAGCAAGGCCGGATGCTCAAGGCAAAACCTCTTGAATTAAAGTATCGCCGTATATCATATAATGAGGGGCCTGCACCATACTTCCTTGAGATGTTAAGACCGGAATTACTCGAATGGTGCGCTACACATTTTAAGGAGAATGGCGATCCATGGAATTTATATACTGACGGACTGAAAATTATAACCACAATAAATTCAAATCTCCAGTTTTATTCAAGGCAGGCTGTAAATGAACATATGAAGGATCTGCAAAAAGTATTTGACAACCACTGGTCAGATAGTGACCCATGGAGGCAGGATAATAATATCCTTGACAGAGCAGTCCAACGAACTGAACGGTATAAAAAAATGAAAGCCTCAGGCTATTCAGAAGGACAGATATCAGATGCATTTAACCAGAAAACAGATATGCACCTGTTTACATGGGAAGGTATGAAAGAATCAGAAATGTCGCCATTGGATTCGGTAAAACATTATCTGAGATTTTTAAATACAGGCTTTATGGTAATTGACCCGTCTTCGGGTGCGGTAAAATCATGGATAGGTGGAATTGATTTCAGATTTTTTAAATATGACCATGTCCTTTCTGAGAGGCAGGTGGGGTCAACAATCAAACCGTTTGTATACCTTTCAGCCCTTGAGACCGGATTAAGCCCTTTCGAATACTTCCCAAATGAAAAAAAAATTTATACAAGGTACCAGGACTGGTCACCCTCTAACTCCGACGGAATATATAAGGGATATTACTCTATGGAAGGAGCTCTTGCTAAATCAGTTAATACTGTAGCCGTTGAAGTGTTAATGCAAACAGGGATTGATAATGCGATTTCCACTTTCAAAAAGCTGGGGATACAATCTGACCTGCCACGTGTCCCATCCCTGGCACTGGGTGTAACATCTGTGAACCTGAAAGATCTTTTGGCCTCATATTCTGTGTTATGCAACGGTGGTATGATGATAACCCCTTTTTATTTAATATCCATAAATGACAGCGAGGGCAATTTACTCGAAGAATTTGAACCTCCCGGGCCACAACCTGCCAATGTAAATGAGGTGAACTGCAGAATTATTATTCACATGCTGGAGTCTGCTGTAAATAAGGGAACAGGTGCTAAAATCCGTACAGTTTACAAGATCCCGGGTGACTTTGCCGGCAAAACCGGAACTACACAAAACCAGTCGGACGGGTGGTTCGCAGGAATTACTCCATCCTTAATTGCCGGATGCTGGGTGGGAGCTGAAGACCCCGGTATCCACTTCAGAACTATAACATTCGGTCAGGGAGCTTATACTGCACTTCCTGTCGTTGGTAAATTTTTTCATAAACTATATAATGATCCCCGTTATAAAAACTTACAATACCAACGATTTTCCGAGATGGACACTATGCTGATTGCAGACCTTGATATTCCGGGATACCTGGAAATGTTGGAATTAAAAAGAAAAGACAATGTTCTCGATCGCCTTTTTGCAGGAAAAAGCAAAGAGGAAAAACTTGATGAAATTAAACATCCGGAAAGAATCCGGGATAAAAAAAATATATGGCAGGCCTTTAAAGGCATCTTTAAAAAAAACAATAAATAGATCATAAATATTTTTTCCTAAAAAAAAGTAAGTGTTCATGCCGGATTAATTATCTTTATGAAAAAAGTTTATGCAAAAAAATGTTCCCAAACTTATCAAAGATGACATATGGCTGCAGCCCTACAATGAAAAAATACTTGGCCGGATAAAGGCTGGCCTTGACAAAGAGTCAGAGCTTACAGGAGGAAAAACACTGTATGAATTTGCAAGCGGCCATCTCTATTTCGGGCTTCACAAAACAGGGTCAGGATGGGTGGTTCGGGAGTGGGCGCCAAATGCAACTTATATTTACCTGATTGGAACTTTTAACAATTGGGAGGAACAAAAAAAATATGCCTTTGGACCATTACAAAATGGCGTATGGGAATTGATGCTAAACCCTGATGATCTTCATCACGGAGACCTGTATGCTTTGTCAATGCACTGGGCGGTGGATTTTGGCAAGCGCATACCGGCATGGTCACGTTATGTTATTCAGGATCCCGGGAGCAAAATATACAATGCCTCGGTATGGGATCCTCCAACTCCCTACAAGTGGGAAAAAAACAACTTTAAGATTACACAGGAACCTCCGTTGATATATGAAGCACATATAGGTATGGCAGGTGAAGAAGAGAGAGTGCACACATACGATGAATTCAGGGAAACAATGCTGTCGAGAATTAAAGCAACCGGTTATAATACCGTGCAAATTATGGCAATACCTGAGCATCCCTATTACGGAAGCTTTGGCTACCATGTATCAAACTTTTTTGCCCCGTCTTCACGATTTGGTACGCCATGTCAACTGAAGGGACTGGTAGATGAAGCACATGGCATGGGGCTTGCTGTTATCATGGATATTGTTCATTCACATGCAGTTAAAAATGAAGTTGAAGGGATTGGAAAGTATGACGGTACCCATTTCCAGTTCTTTCATGACGGAGGCAAAGGTGTACATCCGGCATGGGATTCGTATTGTTTCAATTATGGTAAAAATGAAGTATTGCACTTCCTGCTTTCAAATATCAAATATTGGCTGGAAGAGTTCAACTTCGACGGATTCCGGTTTGACGGGGTCACCAGCATGCTTTACTATGACCATGGCCTGGGAAAAGCATTTACAAGTTATGATGACTATTTCAACAATAATGTTGATGATGAAGCGATAACTTATTTTATGCTGGCAAATAAACTCATTAAACAGACAAAGAAATATTCTGTTTCTATTGCAGAAGATATGAGTGGCATGCCCGGGCTGGCGGTACCGCTCAAACATGGAGGAATAGGCTTCGATTACAGGATGGCCATGGGGGTCCCGGATTACTGGATTAAACTGATTAAAGAAAAAAGGGACGAAGAATGGGATGTAGGAGAAATGTTTTATAACCTGACATCAAAACGTCTTGATGAAAAAGTGGTGAGTTATGCAGAATCTCACGATCAGGCCCTCGTTGGAGATAAAACAATCATTTTCAGACTTATCGATAAGGAAATGTACTTTAGCATGCGTAAAGATCAACCTAATCTGATAGTAGACCGGGGTATGGCCCTGCATAAAATGATCAGACTTGTTACAGCTACATCTGCCGGAGGGGCTTATCTGAATTTCATGGGAAACGAGTTCGGACATCCCGAATGGATAGATTTCCCCCGCGAAGGAAACGGATGGTCTTACAGGCATTGCAGAAGAATCTGGAGCATAGCAGATGATCCTGAACTCAGGTTTCACTGGTTGTATGACTTCGACAAAGAGATGATACGGATTCTGAAAAACAGTGCCCTGTTGTCAGTGCCACATGTAGAATTAATTTCGGAAAATAAAGCCGACAAAGTCTTAGCCTATCAACGGGGCAATTTTCTGTTTGTATTTAACTTTAATCCTGAAAGATCATTTACAGATTATGGCCTACCAATGAGCCCCGGTAAATACAAAATTTTACTAAACACTGATTCAGGAAGATTCGGAGGATTTGACCGTATCGATGAAGATATTTTATATTACACTCTGCCGGCAGGCAACAATGCCGGCAGTCATTTTCTGAAACTATACCTGCCTGCCCGCACAGCTATTGTTCTTGAAAAAAAAGAATTTCAAAAAGTTATATGATGAACTGTAAATTTCATACTGCGGTTGATATTCCAAAATTTGACAACAAAGACGGTTATAAAAACAGATGGATGTTTGTAGGTTCCTGTTTCACTGAAAACATAGGTGAAAAAATGGCCAGGCTTAAATATCCTGTGACTATAAACCCGTTTGGAATTTTATATAACCCAGTCTCTGCATCAACCAGTTTGAAATTTATTATTCAAAGAAAAAAATTCTTTAAAAACGACCTTATCTTTCACAATGGGCTTTGGCACAGCTTTTATCATCACAGTAAATTTTCATCTCCCGACGCACAAAAAACCGTATATCAAATAAACAGCGAAATCGAGTCATCATACGGATTCCTGTCGAAAGCAGATTATCTGTTCCTGACCTTTGGCACAGCCCTGGTATATGAGCATAAATCATCCGGATTAGTTGTTTCTAACTGTCATAAAATACCTGATAAAGAATTTCGAAGATACAGGTTAACCCCTGGCGAAATAGTTGATGACTACCGTCAGCTACTCCCGCAAATTTGGCAATTGAACCCGGAACTGACAGTTATTTTCACAGTAAGCCCAATCCGTCACTGGAAAGATGGTGCTGTTGAGAATCAACTCAGCAAATCAACCCTGCTCTTGGCTGTCGACCAGATTATCAATGAATTTGGCAAACAAAGATGTAACTATTTCCCATCATATGAAATTATGATGGACGAACTCAGGGATTATCGTTTTTATGAAGAGGATATGATCCATCTTTCTAAAGCGGCGATTAATCATATATGGGGAATTTTCCAAAATTCATTTATAAATGATGCGGGCAGGCAAATATCAAAACAAATTGAAAACATTATTGATGCACTGAACCACAGGCCTTTTAACAAATATACACAAGAACATCTGTCCTTTTTAAAACAAAGTATGCAAAAAGTCGAAGAGGTTAAGAAAAAATTTCCGTATATTAATATGGCAATTGAAGAAGAATTTTTTTCCGGACAAATTGCAGATGTGGAGGAGAAGATAAAAAACACCTGATAATTATGAGTTATCTAAAATTTGATAAAGAGCAGCTTATAAATCTTGAATATTCGCTTAACCGTGAATTATTAAAGTCAAATATGGCCGGATCATATATGTGTACTACATTAAACGGCTGTAATACAAGAAAATATCACGGATTACTTATTTGCCCAATAAATAACTTTAACGGGGAAAAACATCTCTTGCTATCTTCGCTTGATCTGTCAGTAGTAGAAGGTGAAGAAGAATTTAAACTTGGGATACATCGTTATAAAGGGGGCATTTATGAACCCAAAGGTCATAAATATATCAGGAATATCGAATTTGGCAATGTTCCAAAAGTAACCTATCGTATTGGCAGCGTGATTCTTACGATGGAAAGGCTTTTTGTTGAGAGGAAAGATTTAATACTTATACGTTACATTATTGAAGACTCACCTGAAAGGTTAACCCTTAGGATCAGGCCATTCTTAGCTTTCAGAAATATACACAGTCTCAGTAAAGCAAATCTTTTCGTAAACAATAAATTTAATCCCCGGAATAATGGCATTAGTGTAAGGCTTTATGAAGGGTATCCTGATCTGTTTATGCAGCTAAGCAAGCCTAATGAGTTTGTTCCCGTACCCGACTGGTATTACAATATTGAATATCAAAAGGAGCTGAACAGAGGTTATGAATATCTTGAAGATCTCTTTGTTCCGGGTTACTTTGAATTACTTGCAAAACCCGGAGAGGAAATCATTTTCGCTGCGGGTACAGAAGAGGTCAATACAGGCTATTTAAAGAGAAAATTTTCAGCAGAACAGAAAAAAAGAAGTCAACGACTTACATTTATCAGTTCGTTGAGGCAGGCAGGGGAACAATTCATTTTAAACCGAAAAAATGAGACTGACATAATTGCCGGATTCCCATGGTATGACAGCATTACCCGTCAAACATTTATTGCCCTTCCCGGACTGGCAGCTGCAACAAATAATAACTTTTTGTATAATGAAGTATTTAATACATACGTAAATTATTTGAAAAACGGACTATTCCCGGATAATATTCATGAAGATAAACCTGTTTACAATTCATCTGACACATCTCTCTGGTTTATTTGGGCAATCCAGCGGTTCTCAAAAACTCAACGTTCACCTGTGGGGGTATGGCTTAACTATAGCAGTGTTGTTAAAGAGATTCTTGGGATTTACAGAAGTTCAGCAAATGATCATATCAAAATGACCCGGGATGGATTAATAGATGCAAAAAAAGAGGATACTGCCCTTACCTGGATGAATTCATATGATGACAACAAGCCTGTCGTTCAGCGTGCCGGCCTTGCTGTAGAAATTAATGCCTTATGGTATAATGCAGTTAGCTTTGCCCTTAAAATGGCTGAACTTACAGGTGATGAATCTTTTACAAATAACTGGAAAGACCTCTCCGTGACAATGGGAAAAGCATTTGTAAATACTTTTTGGAGTGATGGGCATCAGCACCTTGCCGACGTGGTAAATGACGGAATTTCAGATTGGTCTGTTCGTCCAAATATGGTCATTGCAGCAGCTCTTGATTTTTCACCCCTTACGGAGGAACAGAAAAAAATGATCATAACAGTTGCAAAGAAAAAACTTTTGACAAATGCAGGGTTACGAACATTGTCTCCTGATCATATTCGATACAAAGGCAATATTCAGGGCGGTCCTGCCCAAAGAGAAGCAGTAATTCATCAGGGTGCAGTTTGGACATGGTTAATGCAGTTTTTCATCGAAGCATATCTTAAAATTTACAGGCAAAGCGGACTTGAACAAGCAATACAGATGATAGAATCCTTTGAAGATGTGATGACCGAACATTGCGTGGGAACCTTATCGGAAATGTATGATGGGAATCCCCCGCATAAAGCAAAAGGAGCTGTTTCACAAGCATGGAGCGTGGCAGCTATTCTGGATGCAAACAATATGATTAACCAGTATAAAATTTTATACAGATGAGAGTATTGATGTTTGGATGGGAATTTCCTCCCCATATATCAGGAGGCCTTGGAACTGCCTGCTACGGATTAACAAAAGGCCTTGCCGACATTAAAGATGTAGAGGTGATCTTTGTTGTACCTAAAGCTTTTGGTGATGAAGACCAGTCAGCCATACAGCTCATTGGGGCAAATAATATCCCTGTATCATCAAAAATAGTTACATTCAAAGAATCTGTTAATAAAATAAATTACCTCGAAGTAAAGTCGGAAATAATACCTTATGTCAGTGAAAAAGAATTCTGGAAAATAAAACAAAAGAACATACAAATAAAACACCGGCTTGTTAAAACCGATGAAAACATGAAAATAAGTTTCAGCGGTACTTACGGTCCGGGACTAATTGAGGATATAAAAAATTATGCAGTGATAGCTGAGATTATTGCATCAAAAAATTCTTTCGACATAATCCATGCCCATGACTGGCTTGCATATCCGGCAGGTATGGCAGCAAAACAATCTTCAGGCAAGCCTCTTGTTATTCATGTTCATGCAACTGAGTTTGACAGAAGCGGAGGAAATGTAAACCCGGTTGTATATTCAATTGAAAAGGAAGGCATGGAAAATGCAGATAAAATTATTGCAGTAAGTAATTATACCAGAAATATGGTAATTGAAAAATATTTAATCCCGTCTGAAAAGATTGAAACTGTGCATAATGCAGTTGAACCATTGCAGAAAAACAAGACATTATTCAAAAAAGGGATAAATGAAAAAGTGGTTACGTTCCTTGGCAGGATAACTATGCAAAAGGGTCCGGAATATTTTATTGAAGCTTCCTATCTGTTACTTAAAAAAATGAATAATGTAAGGTTTGTTATGGCCGGAAGTGGTGACAAGATGGATGAAATGATAGCACGGACTGCTCACCTGGGAATTGCTGACAAATTTCATTTTACCGGATTTCTCAAAGGAGATGACGTAAATCAGCTGTTATCTATGACCGACGTTTTTGTTATGCCATCTGTATCGGAACCATTTGGAATAGTTCCATTAGAAGCTATGCAGGCTGATGTCCCGGTAATTATATCAAACCAGTCAGGTGTATCCGAAGTATTGAACCATGCAATTAAGATTGATTTTTGGGATACATTTGCCATGGCTGACTCGATTTATGGAATATTAAATTATAATTCAATATCAAAATACCTTAAAAAATCAGGGAGGAAGGAAGTAGGGAAACTCAAATGGAACCTGGCTGCAAAAAAGGTCAAAAAAATTTATGAAATCCTGATAAACGGACAGTGATGCTCTTACGAAACGAACATGAGCGTTTTTTAACAAAAATTTTGTCTCATTATTATTAAAAAATTTTAATCGAATGAAACCAATTTGCATTCTGTTTCAGATACATCAACCTTTAAGACATCGTCGATACAGATTCTTTGATATCGGTAATGAACATTATTATTACGATGACTATACAAATGAAACTATACTAAAAAATTTATCAGAGAAGGTTTATCTCCCGGCAAATTCTTTATTATTAAGGCTGGCAAAAAAACTCAAAGGCAACCTTAGGGTTTCTTTTTCAATTACTGGTGTGGCGTTGGAACAATTTGAAATTTATGCCCCTGAAGTAATAAGTTCATTCAAAAAATTAAACAAAACCGGTTGTGTGGAATTTTTATCAGAAACATGGTCACATTCACTGGCATCGCTAAAAGATAAAAAAGCATTTGAGAGCCAGGTCAAAATGCATGAGAAGGTGATATCCAAATTGTTCGGTCAAAAACCGGAAGTATTCAGAAATACTGAGATGATCTACTCTGATGAAATTGGCGCTGAAATTTACAAGCTGGGTTATAAAGGGCTGATTACAGAAGGCCCGAGACATATACTTGGCTGGAAAAGTCCAAATTTTGTATATGTTAACGCCGTGAATCCGCGATTAAAAGTTCTAATGCGTAACTTCAGGCTGAGTGATGATATTACTTTTCGTTTCTCTAACAACAACTGGTCTGAATATCCTCTTACTGCAGATAAATTCATCTCATGGATCAACAATCTGAATTCCAGGGAAGAGGTAGTTAACCTGTTTTTAAATTACGATACTTTCGGAGGCATACAACCGGTTGACAGTGGAATTTTAGCCTTTCTGGAACAGTTATTACTTAAAATAGCTTCAAGTGACAACCTTAAATTATCAACCCCTTCAGAAATTATTAATGAGATACAGCCTGTCTCAACCGTAAATGTTCCTCATCCTGTTTCCTGGGCTGACGAAGAACGGGATATAACAGCATGGCTTGGCAACGAAATGCAGCAGGAAGCTTTTGATAAATTATACAGCATGGGCGACCGGATCAACAGATGTTTAAATGACAAACTTTTAAAAGACTGGAATTATCTTCAGGAAAGCGACCATTTTTATTATATGTCTACAAAACAACTCTCCGGAGGTGAGTGGCACAGCTATTTCAATCCTTTTGATTCGCCATACGAGGCCTTTATTAATTATATGAATGTACTGAGCGATTTTAAAATAAGGTTAAATGCTGCTGTACCTGGTAATAAGATAGAACAGGAAATTGCAGCGCTCCATCAACTCATTGAAGATAAAGAAAAAAAAATCAAAAAACTGGAAACAGAATTATTCACACTTCAAAAGCCTGAAAAAATCAAAAAAGCAGTAAGGATAAAAAAATGAATATTTACAGAATCCTTATTTAGTCAAAATCTGTTTTGAAAAATATTAACCTTAACGAGATGGGATACAAAAATAGAAAGTGTATTTTTGCAACCTTGTCAACTTAAAAATTATAACAGAATATAATATATGAATCCGGAATTAATTAATATACAAAAATTACAAAATGAACAACCTGTCTGGAAAAAGATCATTGTTGAATCGCAACTTCCCGACACCCTGTCCCCGCTGAAGGAACTATCGAAAAACCTTTGGTGGGTATGGAATAACAAAGGCAGGGAACTATTCGAATATATTGACAATAAACTTTGGAAAGAGCATGCACATAATCCTGTTCTTATGCTCAGTGAAGTGAACTATAAACGTTTCAAGGAGCTTGAGAATGATTCGCTTTTCATTTCTGAAATGCATAAAGTGCATGATCAGTTCAATCAATACATGAATGATAGGAAAGAGCCTCCCCGGCCTCAGATAGCCTATTTCAGTATGGAATACGGGTTACACGATTCTTTAAAGATATTCTCAGGAGGACTGGGGGTACTGGCAGGTGATTATCTGAAAGAAGCCAGCGACATGAAAGTAAACCTTATTGGTGTAGGCTTACTATACCGTTACGGTTATTTTAAACAGATACTGAACCTTCATGGCGAACAAATGGCCAATTATGAATTCCAGGATTTTTCAAAAATCCCTGTTCAGCCTGTTCTCGATTCCAGTGGTGAGTGGATGAAAATAGAAATTGAACTGCCGGGACGAAAAATGTTCGCACATATACTTCAAGTCAATGTAGGATCTGTAAAATTGTACCTTCTTGATGCTGATTTGCCTGAGAATAAAGAAGAGGACCGCCATATCACCCATCATCTGTACGGAGGTGATAAGGAGAACCGGTTAAAACAAGAGATACTCCTGGGAATAGGAGGAATTAAAGCTCTAAATAAACTGGGTTATAAACCTGATATCTTCCATTGTAATGAAGGGCATTCAGCTTTTATTGGACTGGAGAGGATGAGCAATATAATCCAGGAACACGGATTATCTTATTATGAGGCAAAAGAGGTGATAAGGTCTTCAACGGTATTTACGACGCACACCCCGGTGCCGGCCGGGCACGACTCATTCCATAACGACCTCTTTAAATACTACATGAAGTATTTACCGCCAAAGTTAGGTATTAGCTGGGATGAATTTGA
>CAZJGI010000014.1:0-67382 GCA_964545315.1 uncultured Prolixibacteraceae bacterium | reverse complement strand
GGAGAGGTGCAGGAGTGGCTGAACTGGCACGCCTGGAAAGCGTGTGTACCGGGAACGGTACCGGGGGTTCGAATCCCCCTCTCTCCGCAAAAACAGATAAATAAAAGTATGGCAGTCTTGTAACTATTATCATAAATTAAACATACCTAAAAGCATTAGTAAGAGACAAACCAGTTTAATGATATGTTTTTTGATATTTTTATCTGATAAAATTTGATTTTTTCACTGGAAAACATGTTATTTGTTGACAGAAAAAATAAATATAAATAGAAATAAACTTGGAGATTATTAATTAAAAATTCAAATTAATTATGAAAAGACTATTCGCGTTAATAGCATTATCAGGAATGCTGTTTTTTTTGGCATCAAACGTTGTGGTTGCCCAGGATCAGGCTGCCGCACAAAACACTCCAGCCGTTCAGCAACAGCAGGCGGATCTTACAGCTGATCCGGTTGAAGAGGCTGCTGCTGCGGCAGAACAAGGAAAATCATTGCACAGCCAACTTAAGCAGACATTTATCGACGGAGGCCCGTTTTTTATGTCCTTCGTGTTAATAGCACTTATTCTTGGGCTTGCTTTTGCAATTGAAAGGATTCTTTACCTGAATTTCTCAACAAGTAACACCAAGAAATTACTTGCTAATGTAGAACAGGCATTGGATAGTGGTGGTGTTGAAGCTGCAAAAGATGTATGCAGAAAAACACGCGGTCCTGTGGCCAGTATTTTTTATCAGGGTCTTGACAGAGTCGACCATGGAATTGATGTAGTTGAGAAATCAATTATTTCTTATGGAGGCGTTCAGGCAGGATTACTTGAGAGAGGATTAAGCTGGATCGCATTGTTTATCGCACTTGCACCTATGCTCGGGTTCCTTGGAACAGTAATTGGTATGATCGGTGCATTTAATGCAATCGAAGTTGCAGGTGATATCTCTCCCTCACTGGTTGCCGGCGGTATTAAAGTTGCTTTGATCACAACAGTAGGTGGTCTTATAGTTGCTATAATCCTGCAGATTTTCTATAATTATTGTGTTGCAAAAATCGATAGTATAGTTAATAATATGGAAGATGCTTCCATCTCATTATTAGACTTATTGGTTAAACATAACCTGAAAAAATCAGTATAAACATGGCTAAAGCGGGAAAAATTATTACAATTCTTCTGTGGATAATCATCATAATATCAGCTGTTCTTATAGTATCCTTAATGGCTAATATCAGTGAAAATCAGGCTGATCCAACAATGGGTGGATGGATTAATTCAAATCTGGTATGGGCATACATTTTGTTGATATTCGGAGCAGGAGTGGCAATTCTTGCAGGATTGTTCCATATGATTACTGATATTCATGCAGCAAAAAAAGGCCTTATGGCTTTGGTATTTCTGGGAGTAGTACTCCTTGTATCATATCTGCTGGCATCTGATGAAATACCACAGTTTATGGGGGTCCAGAAGTATATAGATAACGGAACCCTGACAGCTACAGTAGCTAAGTGGATTGATACCGGTTTGTATCTGACATACATCTTACTGGGATTGGCAATTTTATCTATTGTCTTTTCATCAGTAAGCCGGTTGTTTAAGTAATTTAATTCGTGGTAATAAACAGGAAAATTAATTATGGCTAGAAAAACACCCGAAATACCTTCAGCATCATTGGCAGATATTGCTTTTATGTTGCTTATCTTTTTCCTGGTAACAACCACGATGGACGTTGACAGCGGATTGGAAAGAAGACTTCCACAATGGGTTGATGCAGAACAAAATCAGGATGACCAGCAGATAAAGGAACGTAATGTTTTTGTTGTACTGGTCAACCGTAATAATGATTTGTTGGTGGAAGGAGAGTATGCCGATATTAAAAATTTACGTGATAGGGCTAAAGAATTTATGGCGAATCCTTTTGATGAGGAAGATTTGCCTGAAAAGGAGCCTAAAGAGTTGCCATTCTTCGGCGAAGTAATGATAACAAAAGGGGTGATCTCATTGCGTAATGACCTTGATACTAAATACGGTACATACATCGCTGTTCAAAACGAACTGGTTGGTGCCATTAATGACTTGAGGGAGGAATTGTCACAGCAAAAATTTGGGAAATCCTATAATGATCTTGATAAAGAACAACAGGAGGCTGTGCGTGAAATTTATCCTTCAAGAATCTCAGAAGCTGAACCTAAAAAAGTAGGAGGAAATTGATTATGAGTAAGTTCAGAAAATCCGGAGGAAAAGAACTTCCTCCCATTTCAACAGCTTCTTTGCCTGATATAGTATTTATGTTGCTTTTCTTCTTTATGGTTAGTACAACCATGCGTGAAGTTACTTATATGGTACATATCAGACTTCCCGAGGCAACAGAGTTGAGTAAACTTGAGAAAAAATCTTTGGTGAGTTATATCTATGTTGGTGAACCATTGCAACAATACCAAAAAACATTTGGAGTTGCTCCCCGGATTCAGTTAAATGATCAGTTCGCTAATGTATCTGATATTCGCGACTATGTTATTGCCGAAAGAGAAGCAAGGGATGAGGCTGAAAGGCCCATGATGATTACTTCCCTTAAAGTGGATGAGAATACTAAAATGGGAATAGTAACTGATATCAAGCAGGAGCTTAGAAAAGCAGCTGCCTTGCATATCAACTATTCATCCAGGAAAAGAGCGGAAAGATAAAGATATGTTCCGATTTAAATCGGATGTTAAAAATAAAACCCCGGGATATTTTCTATTCCCGGGGTTTTATTTTTTAATTTGATCCTTATTCTTTAATAATTTTTAATTTAAGCTCATCAAGCTGTTCCTCTGAAATAGGTGAGGGAGAATCTGACATTACATCCCTGCCTGAATTGTTCTTAGGAAAGGCAATTACATCACGTATTGTGTCCAATCCGGCTAATAAGGAAACTAGCCGGTCAAATCCAAATGCAATTCCTGCATGCGGTGGAGCTCCGTATTTAAATGCATTCATTAGAAAACCAAATTGTATCATCGCTTTTTCATTAGTTAAGCCAAGGATATTAAACATTTTTGATTGTAGTGCAGAATCAAAAATCCTTACTGAACCGCCACCTATTTCTACCCCATTGATCACCAGATCATAAGCATTAGCTCTCACCTTCCCCGGATCAGTATCAAGCATTTCTGTGTCCTCCTGTTTAGGAGAAGTAAACGGGTGATGCATTGCAAAGTATCTGCCGGCCTCTTCATCCCATTCCAAAAGTGGAAAATCTACTACCCATAAAGGCCTGAATACATTCTTATCACGAAGTTCCTGCCTTTTGCCCATTTCAAGACGTAACTCACCAAGAGCGTTTAATGTTTGTTGCTTTTTACCTGAAAGAATAATTAGCATATCGCCGGGTTCTGCATTGGCGGTTTCAATCCAGCTTTTAAAGTTCTGTTCCGAGAAAAATTTGTCTGCCGATGATTTATAAGTCTTATCTATGTTATATTTCAGGTATATCAAACCTTTTGCGCCTATCTGCGGACGTTTAATCCAGTCAGTAAGTTCATCGATGTTTTTTCTCGAATAATCACTTCCTCCCTTTATACATATTGCTCCTGTATACTCGGCATTATCAAAAACAGAAAATCCATGGCCTTTTACAAATTGAGTCAAATCATTAATCTTCATATCAAATCTGATATCAGGTTTATCAGATCCATAGTGTTCAAGTGCTTCGGCGAATGAGATTCTTGGGAAGCTTGCAACCTCAATCTTTTTGACCTCCTTGAAAATATATTTTATAAGGCCTTCGAATGTTGAAAGTACATCCTCCTGTTCGACAAACGACATTTCGCAATCTATCTGCGTGAACTCAGGCTGCCGGTCAGCCCGGAGATCTTCATCCCTGAAGCATTTTACTATCTGATAATATTTATCAAAACCGGCAACCATAAGGAGTTGTTTGAATACCTGAGGTGATTGTGGAAGGGCATAGAACTCTCCCGGATTCATCCTTGAGGGAACTACAAAATCACGTGCACCCTCAGGAGTGGATTTTATTAAAACCGGTGTTTCGGTTTCGATAAATCCTTCGTTATTGAGATAAGTCCTTACCGCATGAGCAACTGAGGCCCTCAACTCAAGATTTTTGCGAACCACCGGCCGTCTTAAATCCAGATAACGGTATTTCATCCTTAACTCATCACCTCCATCAGTATCTTCCTCAATAGTAAAAGGTGGTATTTCTGAAGAGCTTAATATCTTTAATCCGTTTAACTCAATTTCAATTTCACCCGTAGGCATTCTTTTGTTTTTACTTGAGCGTTCCCTGACAACTCCGGAAGCCTGAATGACAAACTCTCTTCCCAGCTTTTCAGATATTTCAATTACCGGAATGGGTGTATTTTCATCGGTAACAAGCTGGGTAATGCCATATCTGTCACGCAGATCAATAAAACGCATGCCGCCCAGATCTCTGACTCGTTGAACCCAACCGGACAGTGTTATTTGTTGTCCTCTGTTTTCTAATCGTAACTCTCCGCAAGTATGTGTCCTGTACATGATGATTTTTTAAGATTTGATTGCGAAAATAAGAAGATTTTAGCAAATTCATTCCCTGAAATTTAATGCTTTTGTTATTTACAATGATTATTCCCTTTAATGATGAATATTTTATGAAAGCCGCATTTGCGGAGGCAGTAAAGGCTTTTAATGAAGGAGAGGTTCCTGTTGGAGGTGTCGTTGTGGCAGGAGGTAAAATTATTGTAAGAGTCCATAATCTTACTGAAACTCTTAATGATGTCACCGCCCATGCTGAAATGCAGGCAATTACTGCTGCAGAAAATCTATTGGGTGGAAAATATCTGAATAATTGCACCCTTTATGTTACCCTGGAACCGTGCTTAATGTGTGCGGCAGCTTTGTCATTGGCACAGATAGGAAGAGTAGTATTCGGTGCATCTGATGAAAAAAGAGGTTACAGATTAATTGGTACAAATATTTTGCATCCAAAAACTGAGATTACTTCAGGTGTTATGGAAGATGAATGTGCTGAACTTATGCGAAAGTTCTTCAGAGAAAGGAGGCAGGGAAACTATTGATTATTTGTTTGAAGAATTGATTTCGTAACCTGCTTTTTTCAGGTCATTCCAAAATCCGGGATATGATTTACTTACAACCCCGGGGTCTTCTATTTCCATTTCAAATCCGACTGTTGTCATTGGTGCAAATGAGAGTGCCATCCGGTGATCATTATATGTTTTAATAACAGGAGGTCTTTTCCCTGTTATGTTTATTTGTCTTCCATTCCATTCAAGTTCACCGGGTGCAGGTTCAAAAAGAACGGCTCCAAATTTTGCCAGTTCATATATTAAAGCTGAGACTCTGTCAGTCTCTTTGATCTTTAAGGTTTTTAATCCTGAAAAATGAAATGGTATCCTTTTGGCTACACAAAGACAAGCCATCGTTTGGGCCATATCAGGATTTTCAATAAAATCAAGTATTAATTTTTCCGGATTCTGATCACCCGGTTTAATCAATAAAATGCCATTATCCTGTTGTATTGATTCTATACCAAATAATTTGAACCAGTTATAAATCTTTGAATCGCCCTGCAGACTATTAATAGATAAGTTTTTGAGAAATATTTCCCCATTGTCTGCCAATGCGAGTGCTTCATACCAGTATGATGCTGATGACCAGTCTGATTCTACAGTGAATTGTACAGGTAAATAGTCTTGTTCAGGAATTGTAATGGTATCTCCTGACCAATTATATTTAATGCCAAAAACGGACATTAAATTTAATGTCATTTCAATATATGACTTTGATGTAATTTCCCCATTTAATTTAAGAATTAGTCCGTTGGAAATAACAGGAGCAATCATAAGCAGCGCTGAAATATATTGACTGGAAACTGTACCATCCAGTTCCTGAGATTTCCCAACTAACCTTGTACCGGATATCAAGAGAGGGGGAAATCCTTGTTTTTCCAGATATTTAATATCAGCGCCCAACTGATTGAGTGCATTAACTAAAATTCCTATCGGCCTTTGCTTCATTCTTGATGAACCGGTAAGTTCCCATTCCCCTTCAATCCCTGCAAGATAGGCAGTAAGAAAGCGCATTGCGGTTCCAGCATGGCCGATATCAATTTTATGGTCATTTAATGAAAGTGCCTTTTTTAATATAAGTGTGTCATCGCTATCAGAAAGGTTATTGACAGTAAAGCTGTTATTGCATAATGCCTTAATGATAAGTACACGGTTGCTTATGCTTTTAGATGCCGGAAGATCTATTGTTCCTCTTAGTATCCCGTTGGTCTTTGTAACTAAATATTTCATCGTTAGAATTGGATTTTACGAAAATAATCTAATGCTTCCAAAACTATTTTTTCTCCACAATTATTATTAATCGAAAACTGTCCGGTATCAGATAATAACGTAAAATTTATCCGTCCGCTTTCATTTTTTTTGTCATGCGCCATTAACTCAATAAGCTTATCATAATCAGCCACTTCAAATGTAAAGGTACCGTATATCCTTAACAACCAACTGGTTAAGTCCCGGAGTAGCGATTCTCTAAACCCGCATATTTTCATAGAAAGAAACAGTTCAACTATCATTCCCCAGGCTACTGCAAATCCATGTAATACCGGTCTGCCTTGTTTCATTGCAAGACTTTCAAGTGCATGACCTGCAGTATGGCCAAAGTTCAATGCTTTACGGATATTCTTTTCTGTAGGATCATTTAGTACAAAATACTTTTTTATTTCTACTGAGTCTGCAATGATACTTTGCAATAAGATGTAATCAATATTTTCAAGATTGAATTTTTTCAAGTCAGCAAGATGTTCCGGACTTTTTATCAAAGCATGTTTGATCATCTCGGCATATCCTGAAATAAAATTACTGTGGTCGATAGTTTTAAGAAAGCTGGTATTGATAATAACTGCTTCCGGCTCATTAAAAGTGCCTACCTCATTCTTTAATCCGTTAAAGTTAATCCCTGTCTTACCCCCAATGGAGGCATCGACCTGTGCCAGAAGGGTAGTGGGAACATTCAGGAAACTGATGCCGCGCTTAAATGTTGAGGAGGCAAAACCTGCAAGGTCAGTAAGCATCCCACCCCCTATATTTATTAATAATGATTTTCTGTCGGCTCCGTTACAGGAAAGGAATTCCCATATTTGTAAAACTGATTCAATTTTTTTATTTTGTTCTCCGGGAGGTATTACAACTGCTTTTATGTCGTAATTGTTAAAAATATAGTTCAATTGATTAATCCATAATTTATTTACATTTTCTTCAGTTGCAATAAATATTTTGCTCCCTTCGAAATGATCAAACCACTCTTTAAGGGTAGTTTGAAAATTTTGACTGTATATTATTTTTGATTTTATCATGATTATCTGTCAAATTTTTGTAAAGTTACAATAAATTTGTTTTCAGGTTTCTCTTGGGAGAATGTTTGAATGTGTGAATGTGTGAATGTGTGAATGTGTGAATGAGAGAATGTGTGAATGTGAGAATGTGTGAATGAGAGAATGTGAGAATGTTTGAATGCATGAATGAAAGATACTTACAGCTTGGAGCTTGGAGCTTGCAGCTGAAATTAATGCGAGACTTACAGCTTGCAGCTGATATCTAATGAATAAACTATCGGTTAAAACCGACGGCAAAGGATTAAGTTTTACTCAAATGAAGCAGATTTTTAATTTGCTACTTTTAATAAATTATAAAATTTTTAAATAAATGAACATTTCAAATAAAGATAGGACCAAATTTTTAAGACGCTTGTTTTTTCTTGTAAGTTTAGTAATTGCCCTTGGTGTCCTGATTTTATTTTTATTGGATCTTACAATATACGCATTTATCCTTGCAGGTGTATTTATTTTGTGGTTTTTGTTTTTTCAGGTTGCTGATTATCAATATATTGAATTTAATAATGATAATAATAAGATATTGCTTCGTTACTATAAAATAGTACGGTTTGGCAAGACCGAATTTAATTCTATTGAGTTTCCACAAAGGATACTTTATAATGCATTTTTTGAAAATTCGGTATTTGGAAAACTAACTGATTTGACGCTTGTAGTAAAAACTCAACGGGGTATAGCTGAATACCCACAAGTCAGTTTGACAGCTCTGTCCCTGGAAGAACGGAAAAGGATAAGAGCTGTATTATTTAAAATGGTAGGAATGTAGTAATCTCCTTCAAAACACACAATTATTATGCCCCGGTATAGCAATGATTATATATATAAGATTGCTCTTTCGATGCTGCCAGGTGTCGGGAGTGTTTTAGCGCGAAATCTTCTGGCAAGGACAGGGAGTATAGAACAAATATTTTCTGAATCATTCCAATCTTTAAAAAAAATCCCCGGGATTGGAGAGGTCAATGCCAGACGGATAAAAAATGCCAAGGTACTTTCAGAAGCTGCAAAGGAACTTGAATTTGTAAATAAGCATAATATTGATATATTTTTTTTTACAGACAGCAATTATCCCAGAAGGCTTAAGTCATGTGCCGATGCTCCGGTAATACTATACTCAAAAGGCTCTGTGGACTTAAATTGTTTTAAAATGTTGAGTATTGTAGGTACAAGAAATGCCACTTCATATGGGAAAATGATATGTGAACAGCTGATTAAGGATATTTCCGAACACGATTACAACATAGTTATTGTTAGTGGATTAGCATACGGAATTGATATTTGTGCACATAAGATGTCACTTAAATACGGAGTCTCTACTGTTGGGGTCCTTGGTCACGGACTTGATATGCTTTATCCATCTCTTCATCATGACATAGCCAGAAAGATGCTGAAACGTGGTGGATTGGTAACTGAGTTTCCAAGCAGGACAAAGATTGATCCTTCAAATTTTATCAGGCGAAACAGGATTATTGCTGGTCTTTGTGATGCAACCATTATTGTCGAATCGGCTAAAAAAGGCGGAGCACTTGTCACTGCAGATATAGCCTCTTCATACAACAGGGATGTATTTGCTTTTCCCGGCAGGATTAATGATGAATACTCACAAGGATGTAATCGTTTGATAAGATATAACGGAGCTAACCTGATACAAGGCATAGAAGATCTGAAATATTTTATGGGATGGGAAATGTCAGACGATAAAAAATGTTCTCAGCCTGAACTTTTTACTGATCTGAGTATTGAAGAGCAAAAAATTGTTGAATTATTGAAAACGGAAAAACAATTATATATTGATCAGATTTCATCAGAACTTTCAGTGCCTTGCAGTAAAATTTCTACTCTATTGCTTACCCTGGAATTTAAAAATATTATTATCGCCTTACCGGGGAACATGTACTCTTTAAGGTAATGTTGGCAGATTGTACTTCCAGTATTTTTTAAAGTTGTGATTTTTAATTTTTGTTTTCCTATTTTTGCGTCATGAAATCATTTGAAGATCTGAATATTGCAAAGTCAATACTAAAATCTGTTTATGAAATTGGCTTTATTAAGCCTACTCTTATACAGGAACAGGTTATTCCCAGGATTAATTCAGGCAGTAATGTTTTGGGAATAGCACAGACTGGAACAGGTAAGACAGCTGCTTATCTTTTACCTTTACTGTCAAGATTAAAAAAGCCGGAAGGAAAAGATCCCCGAATTTTGGTATTAGTACCAACACGTGAGCTTTCCATTCAGGTCGGGAATGATATTGAAGAATTAACATCTTGGTCGGAATTACGTCATGCTGCTGTTTTTGGGGGAATAGGATGGACAAAGCATGCAGAATTGATCGAATCCGGTATTGATATTCTTGTTGCTACCCCGGGACGTCTTATGGATCTTTATAAAGCAGGTGTCCTGTCTCTTAAAAAAATCAATTATCTGGTAATAGATGAAGCAGACAGGATGTTGGATATGGGCTTTCTTCCTCAACTAACCAAACTTTTTGAGATTCTTCCGTCTAAGCGACAAAATCTGCTTTTTTCAGCAACTTTTTCGCAGGTTCTCGAAAATCTCATTGAGGAATTTCTCGATTTTTATGAAAAAATAGAGACTACACCCTCAGCCACTCCTGTCGAAGAAGTCAGTCAGATTGTTTATCATGTCCCAAACTTTCGCACAAAGCTTAATCTCATACAGTTTTTATTAGCTGATGAGGAAGTTTTCTCAAGAGTAATAATATTTGTAAAAACGAAAGAACATGCCGACGGAGTCTATAAAGTTATAAAAAGGAAAACAGAAGGGGAAAAGAGAATATTACATTCCAATAAAGGTCAGAATGTTAGAATTAATGCGATAAGGGATTTTAAAGAAGGAATTATCAGGATATTAATAACCACTGATGTATCTGCCAGAGGGATCGATGCAAGTAAGGTAAGCCATGTAATAAATTTTGACGTGCCACCAAATTATGAAGATTATATTCACAGGATTGGCCGAACGGCCCGTGCCGGGAATACCGGAGACGCCATTACTCTTACAGATCCTTCTGAGGAGTGGCACTTGAAAAAAATTGAAAAGTTGATACGCATGAAAATACCCGTTGTGGCAATACCGGAAGAGGTTGTTGTTTGTGAAACAAATTTTGAAGAAAGGCAACTGCAATTAAAGGAAATAGACAGGCAGCGTAAAATTGATGATCCTGAATTTAAGGGAGCATTTCACAGCAAAAAAATAATAAGCAGACATAAAGGAAAAGTTAATTATAAAACCAAAACTTCACCGGCAGGGAAAAACATTAGAAAAAACAGGCGTTGATAAGGTTTTTAAAGTAAACTAGTTAACTGATATAATATTATCCAGTTTTTTATACAACCGGTCTTTTAGGGTGAGTAAATGTTTGTATGTTAGAGTTTTAAAATACTTCAGATATAACACACGAAAAAGTCCGATCGTTTTTCTTAAAGTGATATACCATCTAAATGCCAGTTTCCCTGATAATGGCATTAAAACAAGTACAGCAATTTTAAGCCATAAACCGGGAATCAGACAGGAAAGTGCAAAAAGCTGAATTATATACAAAAGTGGAAATAAAATAATTCCGGACATCAGAAAAAAAGTACTCCAAAAAGATTTATCCCTGATTTTCTTTCGTATCACCCGGTCGATAATCAAAAAAGGAATGGCATTAAAGATAAATCCGAAAATAAATAACGGTAGACCTGCAATAAGAATTAATATATTTATAATAATCAGGAGAAGCACATTTTTTTTATCTTCCAGGAGCCAGCTTCTCAGTTTTAATTTTTTTATTTCATGAAGATAATCTCCCAGGATATATGTCAATTCTTCTGCTTGTTCCGGAGATGATAATTCAAGTTTGTCTAGTTCTTCAACTAGTTTTTGATCTGTAGTGAACCGGTTTAAAAGTGTTTTTTTTTTGTTATTGCGTGCCAGAAAATGATCCCCATAAATTTCCCGGATATTTTCAAAATCCTGGTAATATTTTTTACTGTTTATATTTAATATTAATGGTATTATAGAATCATGAATTTCAGATTTCAGTTCCAGTATAGTTGCTGTGGGATTTTCATAGTATTGTTTCAGATAATTTTTTACAGTTACAGGCTTACCAAAATTTACAATTACAAAACGGTTGAATTTCCAGTAATGGCTGTAGTATATACCTGTAGGAATTATCTGAATATCAAGATTATTGTCTGTTTTTTCTTCAGCCATAAATACTATACGGGGAACAGCTTTTTTATGGGCAAGCATTTGCCTTTTCCCTGAGTGTGCTGCTTCAGGGAAAAGAGCAAGGGCGCCATTATTTTTTAAAACTTTTACTGAATCCGCAAATGTTATTTCGTTTTTGTCTAGGTTACTTTTGCCATCGCGAATCCGGTAGACCGGCATTATTTTCAGAAATTTCAAAATATTATCAATAACTTTTGATTTTCCGAAAATGTCTGCACGCGCAAGCCAAACAGGTTGAAATGGTGTATTCAGAAGGACAGCCATAGGATCACTAAGCGCATTCTGGTGGTTTGGTGCAAAAACAACCGGTTTGTTTTTTGGAATATTATCAAGTCCTGTTATAAAGGTTTTTTTATTAATAAGCCAGTCCGCAAAAATAATGTATTGTTTTAAGCACCAATACCCGAATGACCATTTTTCGTAACTCATCTTACAGAAGGTTGAATAACCGGTATTTTAGACCAGATTGAAGCTAATGACAATCCGCTTATAATATGCCACACTCCCCACCAGGCAGCTATTATGGTCATTCCTCCCAATTCCAGTTCAGGAGGAAAAATTTTAGGGTTAAACATCAGAACCAGAGCCAGTCCCGAATTCTGAATGCCTGTTTCAATTGAGATTGTCCTTCGGTCTGTACTGTTTAATCCGGCCAGAGAACTAATTGTATATCCTGATAACAAAGCCAGGGAGTTGTGAATGAGAACTATCAGGAAAACGATATGAATATATTTCAGAAAATGGTTGAAGTTTGCAGATAAAAGGATTATTACGAAACCAATAAATATTAGGATTGATATTTGGCGGATAGGTTTTTTTATTTTGGAAGTAAGTATTGGAAAATAGTTTGAAAATAATATTCCCAGTAACAGAGGGATACCTAAGAGAATTATTACTGTTTGTACCATTTGAAGGAAATTGATTTCTATAGGTACCAGATAGCTTCCGGCACCTGCCGAACTGTAATATTTAAGGTATAGTTTTCCCCAGAGGGCAAAATTAAGGGGTGTCATAAATGTTGCTCCCAAAGTAGCAACAGCTGTTAAGCTTACTGAAAGGGCAACATTACCCTTAGCCATGGCACTCATAAAATTAGAAATATTACCTCCCGGGCATGCAGCTATTAATATCATGCCAAGAGCTACTGTAGGAGTGGGGTTCAAAAGAATTATAAATAAAAAAGTTACTACAGGTAATAAAACAAACTGTGAAAATATACCGGTTATTGCCGATTTAGGCTTAAGGACCACATCCTTGAAATTTTGCCACTTTATATCCAGGGCAACCCCAAACATAACAAAGGCGATAACTATATTTAATATCATTAAGCCTGTGGGCGAAAAATTTAATCTGACATGATCTAAAATTTCCAGAGCTTCCTTCATAACACATCACTTTAAGAATTATCCGAAAATATAAAAACAAATGGGAATAACAATAAAAAATTAGTTATTCCTTTTAATTATGTGAATATAACTTAATTAAGAATTTAATTTTCAATTAAATGACTTATGGAGTTTCACCGATTAACAGAATCCGGATCAAATCCTGATATAATCGCCACTGCTATAAAAGAATTTAATAAACTGTAGTTATTAAATTTTTATCAGAAAAATTGAGGAGCTGTCTTTAAGAGCTTGTCTAAATGTAATATTAATTATTACTTCCTGATTAGGATATTTTTCAACTTACTATTCAACTCAGTATTTTCCATAATGCCAATAAATTCTTTAGCTCCCGGTCCATATGCAAATATGGGTACCATAAGTCCTGTATGGTCACCTGTGGTGAATTCACCTTTAACCATTCCATTTTCATAGTTGCCATCCAGAACTACCATTCCGCCGGTCTCGTGATCTGCTGTAAGTATTACGAGTGTCTTTCCATCTTTTTCGGCAAATTCCAAAGCTTTGCCTATGCTCCGGTCCAGGTCAAGCATCTCTTCCACAATATATACTGTATTTCCGGCATGGCCTCCCCAGTCGATTTGGGAACCTTCAACCATTAAGAAAAATCCTTTTTTATTCTTTTTTAAGATATTGAGAGCTGTGTTTACTGCAACAGGTAACATATTTCCCCGTTCATCTATCCTGCCTGTATGCTCATTAGCAACGAGTCCGGCCAGTTTACCATCCGTAACCTGATTTAATTTATTGATATCTTGTTCTATTGTATATCCCTTTTGTTTGAGTTCAGATATAAGATTACGGCCATCTTTACGTTCTGTAAAATGTTTGTAACCTCCTCCAATGAAAACCTCAATATCGGTTTTGAGAAAATCAGCTGCAATTTCCTCGTACATATTTCTGTTCGGCTGATGTGCTATGAATGATGCAGGAGTTGCATGGGTTATAGCTGATGTTGAAACCAGTCCGGTAGATAATCCTGCTTCTTCTGCCTCCTCAAGAATTGTTTTCACAGGATTTTTATCCATATCCACACCAATCGCTCCATTATATGTTTTTACTCCGGATGAAAGAGCTGTTCCTCCAGCTGCTGAATCGGTTATATATTTATCACCTGATGATGTCTTTGAAAAACCTGTATATTTCATATTTTCAATAAACAGGCTTCCTTTGTTTCCTGTCAATGCTGCATGTACCTGTGAAACACCCATTCCGTCGCCAATAAAAAGAATAATATTTTTTGGTTTTTTTGATCTAAATTTTTGTGAGAAGGTTTTTACCTGGTGGATTTCACCTTTATTCCACACTTTGTCTTTTCCGGTGTTATCATCTGCTGCATTGTTTTGTGAATACAGCGAAATACCCATAACAAGGGTTACAACTAAAACAAATATTTTGCGAGTCATTTTTTTATTTTTTTATAAAATTTCAGCAAAATTAAAACAAATATAGACGGTCAGAAGTTCATCCGACTTAATTATTTTTATCTGAACTTGTCTAAAATAGCCACATCAAATTTAGAATTTAGCATGAAGGTAGTCTTTTCTCTGGTAGTGATTATTTTTATAATATCCATAATTACAAAATTGCTAAGTATATCCTCAGCCTTTTTTTTAGTTATATGAGCTGATCTAATAAATTTTGAAAGTGATATGCTATTATTTTTCAGCAGGTAATTAATCAATAATTGTTCATCATCTGTATAAGAGAAATATAAACCTTTTGAGCTGTTTTGTTTTTGCCAGGCCAGAATTTGAATTTTATGAGTTAAAACGTTTTCATCCTTAACCCGGGAATATGCTAACCATTTACCACTTTCGTCCAGAGCAAAATGAGGTTTTTTGTTACTTGGTTTGACTGATATCTCAAGTACGATTTTGTCATCAGATATCCACTGTTTTGTAGAAAATGCTATCTGTGGCCGGCTAAATATTTTTGCTGCAGATTCAACCATATAAAATTCTTCCTCAGTACGTATACCTGCGATCTTACCATTATCTTTTACACCAATAAGTAATCTGCCCCCATCTGTATTGGCGAAAGCGACGAGCGATTTGGCAATTTTTTTGGAGTCATTAATACAGAATTTAAAATCCTGTTTTTGGTGTTCACCCTCATCTATCAGTTTTTGTAAATATAAATTCACAAGATATAATTATTTTAACCATTCGAATGTAATGTAATGGTCTGCGTTCATACCCAGTTTTTTGTAGGCTTTTTGGGCAGAGTGATTCATTTTATCAGCATATAAACGAATACCTTTAAGGTTTTTATCATCAAGTACCATTTGTTTTACGTGGGAGTATAGCTTGCTGTATACACCTCTTCTGCGATACCCGGGTATTACATATACAGATTGTATCCAGATTACAGTCCCGTTTCTCCAGTCGCTCCATTCATAAGTAGTCAGAAGTGATCCTATAATTTTACCGTCTGTCTCTGCCAGATAATAACAACCTTTATTGCGGTCTTCAATTACTGCTGACACCCCTTTAAATACTGTTTCCGGGTCAAGGTCAATGGTTTCAGTCTCTTTAGCCATAGCCAACTGAAAATCCAAAATCGAATTTATATCTTCAATTTTTGCTATTCTGACTAACATTTTTCATTTTTATCAGGCGAAAATAATAAATACCCTATAATGAAAGTTATTGTAGCATCAGAAAATCCAATAAAAATTAAGGCAGTACTAAAATCATTTAATTTATTTTTTAAAGATAACGAAATACAGGGAATAGTATCATCTTCAGGGGTCTCAGAACAACCCTTGACCGATCAGGAAACTTTAACCGGCGCCAGAAACAGGGTGACAGAGATCAGAAAAAAAATCAATGATGCTGATTTTTGGGTAGCAATTGAGGGTGGTATTCAGGCACGGGAGCAGGACTTAATCGCTTTTGCATGGGTAGTAGTTTATTCAGCGGGTAAATTTGGGGAAGCACGTTCTGCCTCATTTGTGTTACCGGCGAAGGTTTCCCATCTGATTGCAGGGGGCATGGAATTGGGGACAGCTAATGATATAGTCTTTAATGTTGATAATTCAAAGCAGAAGGCCGGAGCTGTCGGATTGCTTACACACAACAGGATAGACAGGGTTGAATTATACAAACATGCTGTAACTCTGGCCTTGATACCATTTGTTAATCCTGACCTCTATTGATGCTCTTTTTTTGATTTTATCCTGGCCAGTATATCTTCAATCTTTATCTTTTCCTCATGCATTAATACCAATTGTAATTTCTTCTTGTCAAGCAGTTTGCTTACCTGAGGGCCAACCTCTCCTGTGATGATGGAAGATACACCCTGTTTCTGAAGAAACCTGACCAGTTTCAGTCCGCTTTGATCATTAGATTTATAAGGGTTGTCAATAATTTTAAACTCATTAGTCCCGGAATCGTAAATAACTATATTCTCACATTTTCCAAAACGAAGATCTAAAAAGCTTTTTTCTGTTTTCCCTGATGATGAAATGGCAAATATTTTACTCATAACATTAAGTTTTTATCTGTCAAAAATTTTTTAAAGGAAAAGATTAGTAAATATTGATAGTAGATGTAAATATAAGCTATTTATAGGGAAAAATCTATAGGATTTGTTAAATTATGGTTAAGAAGCTTCAAATCAATTTTTTATCCAACACGATATCTCCTATTAGGGTTGTTTGGGTACATTTTTGTATTTCAACGGTGACTATATCCCCTTTTTTGAAATTATATTTAGGAAATACTGTCACCTTGTTTTGAGATGTTCTTCCAAATAACATCTCATCAGATTTTTTTGACCTTCCTTCCACTAGCAGCTCAAAGGTTTTTCCTATATCCTTTTTGTTATTTTGGAGAGAAATTTTATTCTGAAGGGTTATTATTTCATTGAGTCTTTTAATTTTTATTGCTTCAGGAACATCATCTGCCATATTTTTTGCAGCATAGGTACCCGGTCTTTCAGAATATTTAAACATAAAGGCCATATCGAAATTAACTTCTTTCATAAGCGAAATTGTATGTTCATGGTCTTCTTTAGTTTCAGTACAAAAACCTGTCATTATATCTGTTGACAAACCACAGCCGGGTAAAACAGTTTTGATAGCTGATATTCTGTCAAGATACCATTCCCTGTCATATTTTCTGTTCATGAGTTTCAAGATACGGGAACTACCTGATTGCACCGGAAGATGAATATGTTTACAGATATTTCGGTATTCGGCCATGATCGACAGAACTTTATCCGACATATCTTTAGGATGGGATGTAGTAAAACGGACTCTCATGCCGGGAGCTTCCTGTGCTGTTCTTTCCAGCAAGTCCCAAAATCGAACTGGTTTTTTTGAATTCTCGTGCCAATATTTATAAGAATTCACATTTTGACCAAGAAGTGTTACTTCCCGATAATTTTTTGTATTCAGGTCTTTAACCTCATTCAATATATCTTCGGGGTCCCTGCTTCTTTCCCTTCCTCTTGTATATGGTACAATACAGTATGTGCAAAAATTATTACATCCTCTTGTAATACTGACATATCCGGATATTGAAAGGTCACCCATTCTAACAGGGGTTATTTTGTCATATGTTTCCACTGTTGATAGTTGGATGTTTAGAGCTTGCTCTCCCGACTCAGCTTTTTCAATCAGCCAGGGCAGATCACGATAGGAATCGGGACCGGCTACAAGATTTACCTTCCCGCTTGTGAGAAATTCTTCACCAACTCTTTCTGCCATGCAACCGAGAATTCCGATAAGCAATGGTCTGTTTTTTTTTCTCAATGCGTTATAATGCATTATTCTTCCCCAAATACGTTGTTCTGCATTTTCTCTTACAGAACAGGTATTAAGAAAAATTATGTCGGCATCATCAGGAGATACAGTCAGCAGGTACTGTTTTTCCTGTAAAATTGCTGCAACAACTTCACTGTCAGCTATATTCATTTGACAGCCGTAAGTCTCGATATATAATTTTTTCTTTTTCATCTTTTCTGACGGCAAAGGTAATTCATTTAATTAAATCAAAAAGTCTTAATATTTTTTTGATTTTTTTCCAGTCCGGTTCATTTTTGTTATATTAACGGTATCTTAAAATTCAATGTGATGTCAGGACATAGTAAATGGGCAACAATAAAAAGGAAAAAGGGGGCTGCTGATTCTAAACGCTCAAAAATTTTTTCAAAACTTTCCAAAGAGATAACAGTAGCAGCCAAATTAGGTGGACCTGATATTAATTCTAATTCCAGGTTACGTCTTGCTGTTCAGAATGCCAAAGGCCAGAATATGTCTAAAGATGTTATAGAAAGGGCCATCTCCAAAGCTGATAAAGACACTTCAAGTTTTGAGGAGATGACATTTGAAGGTTACGGGCCGGGTGGAATAGCGATTTTTGTAGAATGTCTTTCGGATAACAATAACAGAACAGTTAGCAGTGTAAGGTCAATTTTTGCAAAGTATAACGGTCATTTGGGCACCAACGGATCGGTTGCTTATTTGTTTGACACAAAGGGCGCATTTGTAATACCTATGAAAAAGAACCTCAACAGGGAAAAGTTTGAATTAAATATGATTGATGCAGGTGCTGAGGAATTGGAAGAAAATGACGGTTTTATAGAGATCACTTCTGCCCTGGAAGATTTTGGTAATATTTCTTCCAGACTTGAACAATTGGGGATCGGGGCTGAAAGCCAGGGTTTACAACGTATTCCGGTAACAACGGTGGCTCTCGGGGTTGAGGATGCTAAAAAAGTATTGCGTCTTGTGGAACGTCTGGATGAGGACGACGATGTTCAAAATGTATACCATAACCTGGAAATTACACCTGAACTGGAGGCTGCACTGGGAGAAGAGTAAATTGTGGATATTAATTACTTTTTTTTCTTTACGTAGCTTCACCTATGCAATTGATACGGAAAACATCCGTTAATATATTGGTTTTTAAACTATATTTGTGCCGGCAAAAACAGATCAAAATGAAATCTTTTTTTCTCATCATAGCACTATTTTTGTTTTGTCAGGGAGTAACTGCACAAGCTGTATCCTTTAATTTAAATGAAACCACAGAGACAGAGACACACAGAAAAGATCCGGACTATATGGAAATTCTGAACAGAATAGATATTAATCAGGATAGCCGTCTAAATAAATTGCTGGAGTGGCATATTGAGAATAATAAAAAGATTGAAGGCCTGGATGGATACAGGATTGAGATTTTTTTCAGTTCTTCCCTAAACGCAAAAGATCTTGCATTAAATAAAAAAAAGGAATTTTTATCAAAGTACCCCGGGTATAATGTCCATGTTAAATTCAGTGCTCCTAATTTTAAGGTTCGTGTAGGTGATTTCAGAACAAAAAATGAAGCGCTGAAATTATATAAGAAAATACAGAATGATTATCCGGGAGCTTTTATTGTTCCTGACATCATTGATTTTCCGACGCTGAAAGCAGACAATTATGAGTGATCAGATTAAGCACGAGTGTGGCATTTCTCTTATTCGTTTACTTAAACCATTATCATTTTACCGTCAAAAATACGGTACCTGGAAGTACGGGCTTGATAAACTTTATCTGCTTATGGAAAAGCAGCATAACAGGGGTCAGGACGGAGCAGGCATTGTTTGTGTAAAAGATCATCTGACACCCGGAAGTTCTTATATAAACAGGTACCGGTCAACTGATTCTAATCCAATAATTGATGTATTTAACAAGGTGGGTAAACCGCTGAGAAAAGCATTATATAAAGGAATAGATACAGAAGATTGTGACTGGGCTTATGAGAATTATCCTTTTGCAGGGGAATTATACCTTGGACACCTCAGGTATGGTACTTTTGGCAGGAACAGTATTGAATTTGTTCATCCTGTGATGAGGCAAAATAATTGGAAATCAAGAAATTTAGTGCTGGCAGGAAATTTTAATCTTACAAATACTGATGAGCTTTTCGATGTTCTTGTTGAACTCGGACAACATCCAAAAGCTTATACTGATACAGTAACTATCCTGGAAAAAGTGGGACATTTCCTCGATGAGGAGAACCAGGTGTTATTCAGAAAATTTAAGAATGAAGGATATAAAAACAGTGAAATATCACCATTGATTGAAGAAAATCTTGATATTCAAAATATTTTGGAACGTGCCTCCAAGGATTGGGATGGGGGATATGTTGTTGCAGGAATAATAGGACACGGGGATGCATTTGTTCTCAGGGATCCCTGGGGTATCAGATCAGCTTTTTATTATTATGATGACGAGATAGTGGTTGTGGCTTCAGAAAGGCCTGTTATCCAAACAGTAATGAATGTTCAGTGGGATCAGGTATCAGAATTAGATCCCGGTGGTGTCCTTATTATTAAAAAGGGAGGTAAAATAAATAAAAAAATTATTCGCCCTCCTCATCTAAAAACTTCCTGCTCTTTCGAGCGTATTTACTTTTCACGGGGAAGTGATAAACAAATTTATCGTGAAAGGAAAGAATTAGGAAGGCTGTTAAGCGCTGGCGTTCTGGCAGCAGTTAATTATGATTTGGAAAATACTGTTTTTTCTTTTATTCCCAATACTGCTGAAACTGCATTTTATGGTATGATTGAAGGTATTCGTCAATATTTTAACGAATGGAAATTGAGAGAATTACAGAAAAATGAGGAAATGAGTGATGATGAAGTCAGAAGGATTATAGCAGTAGAACCGCGAATTGAGAAAATTGCCATTAAAGATGTTAAACTGAGAACGTTCATTGCAGATGATGTAAACCGAAACGATCTTGTAGCACATGTTTATGATGTTACCTACGGAGTGATCAGGAAAAACATTGATACACTGGTTGTCATAGATGACTCTATTGTTCGTGGAACTACTCTGAGAAACAGTATTTTAAAAATATTAGGCCGTTTGAATCCGCGAAAAATAATTGTTGTTTCCTCAGCTCCTCAAATACGATATCCCGATTGCTACGGAATAGATATGACCCAACTTGAGAAATTTATCGCTTTTGATGCCGCGATTGATCTTTTAAAAGAGGATGGCAGAGATGAGGTGATAATGGATGTATACAGAAAATGTAAGGAGCAGGAGAACCTTCCTAAAGAGTTGATGGTAAATTATGTACGTGAAATTTACCGTTCATTTACACCTCAACAGATATCCGCAAGAATTGCTAAATTACTAAAGCCGGATGAATGTAAAGCTGAGGTGGAGATAGTATTTCAAACCATTGAAAATCTTCATAAAGCATGTCCTAATGATACAGGGGACTGGTATTTTACAGGGGATTACCCCACTCCTGGAGGGAACAGGGTGGTGAATTCTTCATTTATTAATTATATCGAAGGGATAAACAGCCGTGCATATTGATATTTTTCAGTAATGAATCAAAGTCTTATCCTTTGCCGTTCGCTTCAGCGAACTGAATAAAACAATCAATACCTCAACCCCGCCAGATAAAAGACAATATTTAACAATATATATAAAAGAATTGCCAGGACAAGTCCGTAAATATTCAGGAATAATAAAAGGATAATGGCAATAATAAGGAAAAGGTACCTGTACCAATTCTCTTTTATTGCAGTACTTTTAAATTTGAGAGAAAACATAGGCATGGTGATCAGCATCAATCCCGAAGTAAAAAGTCCCATTATAAACAGGCTATTTGAGTCATAAATAAACCGGAAGAGTTCATGTAATTCCGGTTTTGCAGGCATCATTCCCATTGCTGCCCAGAACAGTCCGTTTGAAGGTATGGGAAGCCCTCTGAAGAAGATTTCATCTGCCTGGAATGCATTGAACCTTGCCAGTCGGATAGCTCCTGAGAGAGGCATCAGCAAGGTTGATAACATGACTAACCACTGCCATGTGTTTGCAGAGATTTCATAAACAGGCATATTTTTTTCAAAGAGGGAAAATTCCAGCAGAGTGAATAATATTGATGCCGGAGCTAAGCCGAAAGAGACAAGGTCGGCCAGGGAATCAAGATGTTTGCCCGTTTCAGAACCGGCATTAAGTATACGTGCCGCCAGTCCGTCAAGGAAATCAAAAAGAGCGGCCAGGCAAATAAAAATACCTGCCCAGGTAAGGTGTCCGTCAATTGCAAAAAAAATAGCAAGTGTACCTGACAGCAGATTTAGGGAAGTGATTATATTGGGAATTTGTTTTACCAGTTGTCTCATAAACCATTGTTTAAAGATGCAATAACAGTCTGGCCTCCTACTGATTTTTCATGCAGGCCTACCTTAATTTTGGCATCAAGGGGCAGAAACAGGTCAACACGCGAGCCAAACCTGATGAACCCATACTCCATGCCCTGGTCAACATTATCCCCCTCCTTTTTGTATGTAACTATCCTCTGGGCCACAGTACCTGCAATTTGACGAGCCATAATAACTGTACCGTCAGCAAGTTTAAAAGCAGTTGAACAGCGTTCATTTTTTTCGGATGATTTCTTGACAAATGCAGGATAATAAGCTCCAGGTTTATGCTTTTGATAGATAATTTTTCCAGTAACCGGAGCTACATTAATATGGACATTGAAGATTGACATAAAAATAGATACCTGTATTCGTTCATCCTTAAAAAACTCAGGTTCATGTACCTGTATTATTTCAACTATCTCTCCGTCTGCAGGAGCTATAATTAGTTCGCCATTTGTTATTATTTTCCTTTCAGGAACCCGAAAAAAGAACACTGTCAATACTGCAAGAAAAAGCGACCCGGCCATCAGAAAATAAAAAATAAGATAATCTTTACATAATAAATAAATAATAATGTCCAGGGCTGCCAGTATAAAAAAAGTGATTGGAATAATTTTGTATCCTTCTTTATGAATTTGCATAATCTATAAGTTACCAGAAAAATTTAACCAAACGTACACTACAGGGATTACAAAGAGCAAACTGTCCAGTCGGTCAAGCAATCCTCCATGCCCGGGCAATATATTGCCGGAATCTTTTACATTTAATCTTCTTTTAATTACGGACTCGAACATGTCTCCTATCGTTCCAAAGATAACAACCAGGATTGAAATAATCAACCAGTCAAAAATTTCGGAACCTTTAAAAATTACTGAATTGAGCGTACCCATAATTAATGCTGTTGCAGCTCCTCCTATTACTCCTTCCCATGATTTATTTGGGGATATTTTTTGATTTATTTTATGCTTGCCGAAGTTGGAACCAATAATATAAGCAAAAGTGTCATAAATCCAAATAATAAACAGAACCCCTGTCAATATTGCAGGTTTGAATTCTGACTGCATCGGGTAACCCGGGAAGACGACGAAATTCAAAAGACTTATTGGTACTGCCACGTAAATAAATCCTGTGACTGTAACGGAGCTATTTTGAAGGATACCTGATTTTTCGCTAAACAACTCAATTAGAAAAATAATGATCATAGCAGGAATAAAGAGGAGATATGACCTGGTTGGCAAAAAATTATTTACCATTCCGAAGCATATCACGAAGAGAAGTATTCCCATTGACAGGCCTGTAATCTTTCTTGGATAAGTTCCTGCTGTTTCCACGAGTTTATAAAATTCAAACTGAGTAAAAAAGAGGAGTGTTCCAAATACTAAAGCAAACAAAACCGGATGCAGGGTTGCACCTGCCAACATCAAACAAGCATATATTATTCCGGATAGTGTTCGTTTGGTAAAATTCTTCAATTCTTCAATTCTTTTAATAGTTCAAGAGCTTTTTTCTCATCTTTTTCTTCCACAAAAACTGAAATCTCACCAAACGTTTGGTATGCGGAGTCATGCTGATTCATAATAATTGCTTTTATCCCTTCATTTTCCAGCACGTCTCTTGCAATAACAGCCAGGTATTCGTGTGCAGTAAAAAACACTTCTTTCCAACCCTTTTCCATATGATAAATTTAATAATTACGCTGAGATGCTTTCAGGTTCAATAGTATCCTTTTTTGTCACTTTTGTGTCTTCCTGTTTTTTATCATCCTGGCTTTCCTGCTCATTATTTGAAATGATAAGTCTGGTATCCCAGGGGCGTTTACCGAATATCTGCTCCAGGTCTTCACTGAAAATGACTTCCCTTTCAAGCAGTAATTCTGCAAGTTTCCTATGTCCTTCAGAGTTTTCCTGTAATATTTTTTTTGCACGCAGATACTGGCTGTCAATAATTTTTTTCACCTCTTCATCAATCACCTCCGCAGTCTTTTCGCTATATGGTTTAGTAAAGGCATAATCGGATTGTCCTGTAGAATCGTAAAAACTAACGTTACCCACCTTTTCACTCATGCCAAAATAGCTGACCATAGCATAAGCTTGCTTTGTAATTTTTTCCAGGTCATTTTGAGCGCCTGAAGAGATACGTCCGAAGATAAGCTCCTCAGCGGCCCTGCCGCCCAATGCTGAGCACATTTCGTCCAGCAGCTGTTCTTTTGTCGTTATGGATCTTTCTTCGGGCAGATACCAGGCAGCCCCAAGTGCTTTTCCCCTTGGTACTATTGTAACTTTCACAAGAGGATGTGCATGTTCAAGAAGCCAGCTAATGGTGGCGTGGCCTGCTTCATGATAGGCAATTGTCTTTTTTTCGTCCTTTGAGATTATTTTATTTTTCTTCTCCAGTCCGCCGATTATTCTGTCAACTGCATCGAGGAAATCCTGTTTGGTGACTGAATCCCTGGTTTTCCTTGCAGCAATTAATGCAGCTTCGTTACATACATTTGCTATATCCGCACCTGAAAAACCAGGGGTTTGTTTTGCAAGAAAATCAACGCTTACATCATCATTTAATTTAAGAGGGCGAAGATGCACTTTAAATATTTCACCTCTTTCTTTGAGGTCCGGCAGTTCGACGTGAATTTGCCTGTCGAACCGGCCTGCTCTCATAAGCGCGCGGTCAAGCACATCCGCCCGGTTGGTTGCAGCCAGAATAATTACCCCGCTGTTGGTATCAAATCCATCCATTTCAGTCAGCAGTTGGTTAAGCGTATTTTCTCTTTCATCATTAGAACCAAAATTGGGATTTCGTCCGCGAGACCTGCCAATAGCATCGATCTCATCAATAAAAACTATGCACGGAGCTTTCTCTTTAGCCTGTTTAAAGAGATCACGTACCCTCGAGGCTCCCACCCCTACAAACATCTCCACAAAGTCGGACCCTGACATGGAAAAGAACGGTACATTAGCTTCTCCTGCAACTGCTTTGGCAAGCAATGTTTTACCCGTTCCCGGAGGGCCTACAAGTAATGCTCCTTTAGGGATTTTTCCACCCAGTTTGGTGAATTTTGAAGGATTTTTAAGAAACTCAACAATCTCTTCAACTTCCTGCTTGGCTTCTGCCAGTCCGGCTACATCTTTAAATGTAGTTGAGACCTTCTGATCCTTATCGAAAATTTTTGCCTGTGATTTGCCAACATTAAAAATTCCCCCGGCACCTCCCCCGGCACCTCGGCTCATCTTCCTGAAAATCCACCACCATAGCAGTATAATCAATACAAACGGGCCTATACCCCATAAAATCTCTTTTAACCAATTACTTTCCTCCCTGTATTCAGGAAGGATTTCTTGTTCCGATCCTTCCTGCGCTTCTCTTAAGTTACGTTCAAATGTTTCAACTGAACCTATGGTAAAAGTAAAATGGGGGCCTTCATTTGAAGGTTTATTGAAATTTTCGCTGAACTGTTGTTCATATTTTTGAAGACTATTCTTTTTTATATAAATATTTGCTTTTTTTTCATTGACAACTACTATCCGTTCTATGTCATTCTCCGTCAGCATTTTTGATTTTACCTCACTCCAGTTAGTTTCAACCGGTCTTGAGCTTGAAGTGAGATAATACTGCACTAAAATGAATACTACCGCAATAATTCCATATATCCAATATGCATTGAACTTGGGATTCTTTTTGCCATTTTTCTTTTTACCTCCCTGGTCAAACAGTTGATTGGGAGGTGACTTCTCATTTCTATTATCCTCTGTCATCTTTTTTCCTTAATTGTCAGAATTTATCTTAAATGATTTCGCATCAGCCCATAAACCTTCCAAATTATAAAAGTATCTTGTCTTTTCATGAAATATATGAACAACGATATCTCCGAAATCCAGCAAAATCCAAATTGAATTATTATACCCTTCTGAGTGCCATGGCCTTTTAGTTGTCATTTTTTCAACTGTCTCTTCTACAGACCGGGCAATTGAATTGACCTGTGTAACAGATGTACCATGACATATTATAAAATAGCCGCATTCGGTATGTTTAATTGTATTTAAATCAATTATTGTAATTTCTCTGCCTTTAATTTTTTTTATCCCCTCCAGGATTGCCTCTTTTAAATTAGTAATTTCCTCGTTATCGTTCATAAATTACTTTTATTCTTACAAAGATATATTTTTTAACTCACTTCTTTTTTAAAAAATCATTAGGTTTGTGATTTTCAGCCTAAATGTACATTTGATTATTTTAATAAATGAAAAAAAAACCAGGCCATATTATTATATTACCTGAAGTGGATTCATCCAACAATTATGCCATTCACCTGATTAATAGCAAAATTGCCGTTCATGGGACAATTGTTATGGCACTTTGTCAGTCAAAGGGTAAAGGGCAAAGAGGAAATAGCTGGATTAGTGAAGCAAATAAAAATTTGCTGGCAAGTATAATTTTATTACCGGAATTTTTGGCTGCTGATAAACAATTTTATTTGTCCAAAATAGCTAGCCTTGCTATTCTCTCTTATTTAAAAAAGGAAACTTCAGATGTTTCTGTTAAATGGCCAAATGACATCTATTGCGGAAATAAGAAAATTAGCGGAATCCTGATAGAAAATATGGTACAGGGAGATTCAATTTATTCTTCTGTTGTTGGTATTGGCCTTAACCTGAACCAGATGTATTTTAACGATGATATTCCCAATCCTGTTTCTTTAAAGATATTAACCGGTAAGGAATATATCCCTGAAGATGTAATTGAAATTATCAATGATAATTTTTTCAGATATTATGAAATGCTCATTTCCGGGAATGTTGAAATTATAGATAAGGAATATCTTGACAACATCTATCTAAAAAATATATGGAGCAAATTCAGGAAAGGAGACAGAATTTTTGAAGCACGGATATCAAATATAGGGCCATTTGGACAGCTTGTAACAGAAGAGCATTCAGGTATCTTTACCGAGCATATGTTTGGGGATATTGATTATCTCCAAACCTGACTTTACCCATACGGGAGCTTAGATAATGTTTCAGCCAACTGGTTAATTCCCTCGTTTAGTTTTTCTCCTACCATCATTTTTATCATCATACTGAGGTCGGCATGAAGTGTTAGTCTCATTTTTGTCTGAAATGATGTTACCGGTAAAAGTTGTATCCAGAAAGTAAGATTCATCGGAAGTGTTCCTGAACTTTCCACTTTAATGGTTTTATAAGGCTCCCGTTTAACTACATTTATCTGTGCCAGGCCCAGGCCGGCAATGTTAAACTTGCAGGAATCACGGTCTGATTCGAAATCAGTGATTTTTATTTGCGGAACCTGTTTAGTAATCTTTTCAATAAGACCAGAATTCAAATATGATGACAGATTCTCAAAATTTGAGAGGTAATCATAGACTATCTGCTGGTTGTGGTCTATATATTTAATATCGCTTATATATTCGCTGATGCTCATGGTTAAATTATTTCCCCCATTGTTCAGGATTTTTACGCCATTCCATTAGGGTGTTAATCTGTTCTTTTGTAATTGTACCTTCTTCCAAAGATTGCTCAATCAAAACATTATAATTGCTGAGAGGGGTTAGTTCCAGGTTTGCTTCCTGAAATTTATTATTGGCGACATCAAAGTTGTATGTAAAGATTGATAACATCCCGGTAACCACTGCCCCGAAACTGATTATTGCTGAAGCCGCCTTGAGGCTGCTATCACCGGTCGAAACAAGATCTTCGATTACCAGCACTTTTTGTCTTTGTTTCAGTTTACCCTCTATCAGATTCTCAAGTCCGTGACCTTTTTGGCTGGAACGAACATAGATAAATGGCAACCCAAGACGGTCAGCAACCAAAACTCCATGCGCAATTGCCCCTGTGGCCACTCCCGCAATTACTTCCGTATCAGGGTACTTTTTTCGAATAATTTCAACAAATTTGTTGCAGATTAAGGAACGGACTTCCGGAAAAGATAAAATTTTCCTGTTATCGCAATAAATGGGTGATTTCCATCCGGAGGCCCAGGTGAATGGAGTGAGAGGTTGTATCCTGACAGCTTCTATTTCTAAAAGTTTTTTTGCAATTTCAATTTGTGTTTGTTCCATAATATAAAATGTTCTTAACTCGTATGAAGCAAATGTATAAAGTTTTTTTTAATGAGAGGTTAATATGTATTTGTGCAAAAGAAAAATTATCGGAAAAGCAAAAGGCCGTATTTTTTAAAGATTCAGCGACAGCAGATGATGTAAAGAAGTGGTTCGATTCTTTTGTCAATGATGATGTGAATGAAATTGCCCTCGTCCATGAAAATCCGGATAGTATGTTTACTATGTTCAGGAAGGCATTTAATTTTGTCCCTGCTGCCGGAGGAGTTGTTCATAAAGGGAACAGGATACTTTTCATTTTCAGAAATGGAAAATGGGATTTGCCAAAGGGTAAAATAAATACTGCTGAAAATCCTGAGCATGCTGCCCTCCGTGAAGTAGCTGAAGAATGCGGAATTTCAGGCCATGAAATTATAAGTCCGCTTCCATCTACTTTTCATATTTATTATGTAATGCATCATGAAATAAATAAAAGGTGGATTTTCAAGGAAACATACTGGTATCAAATGAAATATGACGGAAAAAATAGCGGAATACCACAAACGGATGAGGGAATTACAGAGTTGAGATGGATACCGGGAAATAATTTAAAGGAAATTTTTGCCAACACTTATGAAAATATTAAAATACTTATTCATTATGTGACATCGCATAATTATGGTTTGTGATTTTCATGCTTCATATTTGAAAATATGGGACGCGATTTTCCGGGGGTCCTTATGAATCGCTTTTATATATTCAACTTTAATTCTTTCTTTGTTCGAATAGCTTTTGCTGAAGATAGTTGCCAAACTGATGCTCAAAACCATCCAGTGGTGTCTTCGACTGCTTAAGAACTACCCTGTGATGCTCATCTAACAGAAAAGACTGAGGAAATGATTTTATTTTGTAATCTTCTATATAATGGTTGTTGTCATCAACAAGATGTGTTCCGGGGATATTTTGTTTGTCGAGAAATATTTTCATCTCTATAAGATCGCTTTTTTTCAAAATGACATAAATTTGGAGATATTTACTGTACTTCTCTACGATCTTTTGAAGATACTTAAGGTGTTCTCTGCATATTATCATTTCAATATCTGCAAAAATCAAATATTTAAATTTATCGTTAAGCCCGTTAGTGCATACATTTGAGCCATCGGTGTTTTTGAGACAGATAACCGGGGCATCAGTTCCGGGCATAAGATATTGTAATTTTTTCAATACGTTGTGTGAAGCTGTTTTGATTTTTTCATTTTTACTATTAAGAAATGTGTCTGAATTAATCATTGTGAGTATAGCCTGCTCCGGTATGTCTCCTGAATAGAAGAGATCATGCAACATCTTTAGAAGTGCAAGGTTTGCCAACGGCCCTGATAAACCATATTTTGTGTCAATCAGCTTAAGGAAAAATGAAGTATTTGAAGTTATGGCTGCTTCTTTTATTTTTATATTATTGACAACTGCCATCTCACTGCTAAGTTTCCTGGCATAGGTCTTATTAAATAGTTCTAAAAATGCAGGATAATCCCAATAATCATCATTTACAGAAAGTAATGTTGAGGAAATCTCTTTTGGCGTAAGCCTGAAGATATCCAACTCCAGGGATTTTAGTTTTAATAATTTGTGAAGATTTAGTATTTCAGGATCAGAAGAGTTCGAGGGTACCCTCAGATTTGATATGATTGTGTCGAAGATCCTTTCAGAACGGTTTATATATAATTCATTAAAATACTTATCAATTAGGTTGTTTAGTCTGAAATCGAATTCTGAGATTTTGTCATTTAACTGGGCCCCGTCTGCAGTTAAGAACCAGAATTCTACAGGTTTGAAATAGGGATTTTTGTTTTCTGCAAATGATTTTTGCCGGTATGGGGGTAGAAGGAGGTTTATGGTCTTTCCCGGTTCTATAAATATCATACCATGGTATATTCCGAAGTCACAATGGAAACAAGTTGTTTTATCAATTTCAACATCTGCTGTAAAAGTGCCATTTTTGTCAATATCTAATGAAAAGACAAAACTTTTTTCCAGTGTCACAGGATCAGGGTATTTATAAAAATGTAATTTTTCACCTGCATATTCTTTGTTTTGCCCCCGGATAACTGCAGCTGTTGAAGACAGGTAAAAAACATTTATAAGGGTTAAAACAAAAAAAAGATTTTTCATGAAACATCTTTTATTCCGTATCCAATTTAAATTCAGTTAAATCGAGTCCTTTGGGCAGAAACATACTTGCATCCCCGCCATGAAACACAATATCCCTGATAATTGTTGCATTTATCGGGGTGTGTTCGGGAAGGGTCAGCAAAAATATAGTCTCAATTTCGGGATGCAACTTTTTATTGACCTGGGCAATAGCACGTTCATACTCAAAATCGGAAGAGGTCCTTAATCCGCGAAGTATATATTTAGCTCCTGCTGCCCTGCAAAAATCAACAGTAAGGCCTTCATGTACAGTAACTTCTATCATATTTTCATTTTGAAAAACCTGTTTGATCCATTTTACCCTCTTCTCAAGAGAGAAAAAAGATTTTTTATTTGCATTATACCCAACCATAATGATAATTTTATCAAACATGGGCATAGCGCGTTTTACAATTGACTCATGTCCAATTGTAAAAGGATCAAAGGATCCCGGGAAAACGGCTGTTCTTTGCATAACTTTTTTTCCAAATTTACAGAAAATATCAGTAATGACATTATTAAGCTAACTTAGTATGGTCTCTTGAACGGCCTGTAGTTCCCGATTATTGTTGAATTAAAGATTATTTCTTTAATGTAAATACTGACCATCATGAGGTATATGTGTAATTTTAATTAGAAACCTGTATCAGGGTAATTTTGTAATGAAAAAAGACAAATATTGTTTGGGATATTTTTTTTCTGAAATATTACCATAAATATTTTACTTTGTCTTTTCATAATCCTAAGTTATGATATTTTGAGAATTACTACTAAAGATATTTTGTGGATTTGTGGTATCCTGTTGGTTATCTGTGCCTGGATATGTGGTTTATTCATTGATTTAACCGGGGATTCAGGCTTATATGCTGCTATTTCCAGGCAGATGGTAGAGTCTGGAGACTGGATTAATCTTCAAATAAACGGGAGACCTTATCTTCAGAAACCGCATCTTTTATTCTGGCTGGCCGGGGCAGGAATAAGTATTCTGGGTAATACTAACCTGGCTTTTAAACTATTTCCTTTTCTTTTTGGAATAAGCAGCCTGTTTTTCACTTACAGGTATGCCAAATACCTGTTCTCTGAAAATGCAGGAAGGATAGCGGCGCTCGTTGCAGGCACATCACAAATGTTTTTTCTTTATTTCCTTGATATACATACTGATACTGTGTTGCAGACAGGAGTTATTTTAGCCTTATGGCAATTATCGCTCCATCTTGGAAATGGTAAATTAGTAAATTTAATTCTGGGTTTTATTGGTGTCGGTCTTGCCATGTTGTCAAAAGGACCAATAGGCGCAGCTCTTCCGTTTTTTACTGTTTTTTTGTATCTGTTGCTTATAAAAGAATACAAACAATTGTTTCATCCAAAGTGGTTGATTGGGGTCTTAATTATTGGAATAATAATATTACCTGCACTTTGGCACCTTTGGAATAATTTCGGAAGTGAAGGGTTCAGGTTTTATTTTATTAATAATAATATAGGCAGGATTACAGGAGAGGTGGCCGGATCTAATAATGATCCCCTGTATTATATTTATAATATGTTATGGGCATTTTTGCCGTGGACTGTACCAGTTATTGCTGCTGCTTTTTTGACCATTAGAAGCTGGTCATTTAAAGATTGCCAAATTGGCATGAAATCATGCCTGATGGGAAGTGTTTTAATAATACTTGCAGTGTTCAGCATAGCTAAAGGGAAAGCTCCTAATTATTTGATGATGTTAATCCCTCCCGTCTCTGTTATTGTATCAGGGAAAATATCAGAGCTTTTTTTTAGTCCGGATATGAAAAAGAGCAGAATATTTTATGCTTTGGAGATTAGCCTTCTTGTAATCCTTATTATTATATTAGTTACTATTTTTATATTGTCCCACAAATTTCTGTTAGCCATAATACCAGGTGGTATTTCATTGTTAATAGTATATTACTATCTGCGGAACAGGAATTACGGTAACGGAACAATAGTGCTTGTGTCACTTATCCTTACGGGTATGTTAAATTTAATATTTAATTTACAGATCATTCCTGATTTATATACATATCAGGGCAGCAGGCAGGCGCTCAGTATTTTTGAGGCAAACAGGTCAGAAACAGACAGGCTATGTAATTTTGAGCTTGAAGAATATGAACTGTTTTTTTATTCGAATGAATCAGTCGTAAGTATTGATAACTGGGAAGAGTTTTATCAGGAAATGGATAAACCAGGAACCTGGATTTATACAAATAAAACTAAATATAACGACATAGTGAATATGAATTATGCCATAGATTCCGTTTATGTAATCAGTCAAAGGGGCATGAACAGGATAAGTTTAGAGTTTTTAAATCCCCTGACAAGAGATAGGTCTTTAAAATGCAACTATTTGATAAAAACCAGATGATTAAAATATTATCAGTTGTAATTCCGGTATATAATGAAGAAAAAACAATTACTTCAATATTAGACCGGTCACTTGAAGTAAATTTACTTTATGAATACGGGAAGGAGATCATTATTGTAAATGACTGTTCAGTTGACGGGACGGCAGAACTGGTGGAACAATATATTGAAAATCATCCAAATGAAAATATCAGGCTTTTTCATCAGCCGCAGAATATGGGGAAAGGGGCAGCCTTGCACAGGGGAATTGCTGAAGCATCAGGTGATTGCATAATTATTCAGGATGCAGACCTGGAATATGATCCGCGTGAATATAATGATCTTCTTAAACCGGTAGCAGAAGGTAATGCTGATGTAGTTTACGGTTCAAGGTTTATTGGAGGTAATCCCCATCGAATTCTGTTTTTCTGGCATTCACTTGGCAATAAATTTTTGACCTTCGTTTCCAATATGTTTACCAATCTTAATATGACAGATATGGAAACATGTTATAAGCTGTTCAAAGCAGATATCCTGAAAAAGCTGGTGTTAAAAGAAAAGAGATTTGGATTTGAGCCTGAAGTAACTGCAAAAATAGCCAGGCTGCCGGGAATAAGAGTTTATGAGGTTGGTATTTCTTACTACGGCAGGTCTTATGAAGAAGGGAAAAAGATTGGTTGGCGGGACGGATTCAGGGCGTTATACTGTGTTTTGAAGTACAATTTATTTTGTCGCTAAAAACGTGGCCAGATTATGGAAAAGGATGTCATACATACAAATTACATAAAATATTTTGTTCTCTGGGGGCTGTTTATATTGTTGCTGGTTTTTTTAATGGCCAACAGGCAACGTAATAATGGAACATTTAACTGGATGACACCTTTATGGGCTGATCAGGCAGGGTATTACGTCTATTTGCCTGCCTTTTTCATACATGATTTTGATACCGGGTCATTTCCTGAGAATATTGAAGAAAGAACAGGTGGTGGTTTTCATCTCGATTTAAAGAACAACAAGGTAGTTACCCGATATACCTGCGGAGTTGCTATATTACAAGCTCCATTTTTTGCTTTAATCCATTTTTTAATTGGCATTCTGGGACAGCCGCAGGATGGATTTTCAGGATTGTATCATCAGGTGCCTAATTTAGCCGGCCTCTTTTTTACTGTATTGGGAATGATTTTTTTATGGAGATTTTTGAGGTATTATTATTCAAAAAAAATTGCTTTTTTAACTTTGGCGGCAATTTTTTTAGGTACTAACCTATATTATTATGCAATTGACAGTACAGGAATGTCGCATATATATTCTTTTGCATTGTTTGCAATCGCTGCATGGCTGACCAAAAAACTTTTAGTTGCTGATCCAAAAAAGCAGTTCATATTCATTACTGTTTGGAGTATTGTGTTTTCGCTTATCGTACTTGTGAGGCCGTCAAATATATTACTGTTCCCTTTCCTGTTTTGCATCGGTCCCGGATCATTCCGGGAACTTAAAAACAGGACAAAAAGGTTTTTAAAGTTAAAATATGTGATTATACTGGCTGCCTGCTTTATAATCGTCTTTTTACCCCAATTCCTTTACTGGAGGTATCTTTCAGGCAGTTTTCTCTATTATTCTTATGAGGGTTATGGATTTACAAACTGGAATTCTCCCAAAATTATTGAACTTTGGTTTTCTCCTAATAACGGATTATTCTTATATAACCCTTTATACTTTGCTGCATTGGCGGGAATTTTTCTTATGATCAGAGAAAAAAAAACTAACGGATGGGTTATAGGGCTTACATTTTTTACTCTCTCTTATCTTTTTGCATCATGGTTTATTTTTTCATTTGGTTGCGGATTCGGAAGCCGCAATTTTGTTGAGTACACAGTGATGTTTTCAATTCCAATGGGATACCTGTTCGGACGTATCGAAAATCTTAAATCGATAAAAAGAACAGGTCTTGTGATATTATTGGCATTGATGGTCCTGTTTAACCTGCGGATTGTATACAAATATAGCAGATGTTTTCAGGGAGGCGACTGGGATTTTACAGAATATGTATCTTTTTTAGCGGATGTAAAAAAATATCATGAAGAACTGAACCTTGATACTAATAGCCGGTTATCTTCGGGGGAAGAGTTTTCGGAAATTTTATCAATTCCGCTCAACAAATTGTATTATTTAAACTTTACCAAAGCTGTTGTAAAGGCGAAGGTGGAAATTCAGGATGTAAATTCAGAGGCGTTACTGGTGTTTGCATTAGATAATCCGGACTCCCTGTTTTACTGGAAATCAGTTAATCTGAAAGATAAAATACCTGACAGTAAAACAGGTAAGTTGTATTCTGTCAAAGAGGAGTTTTTGCTACCTGAACCAATGCCCCATAATTCAAAGATCTCATGTTATATTTGGAATAGAAAGAGGGAATATATTAGGCTGGAAAAGCTTGATCTATTCCTTGAATAGACAAATTTTGAAGATATTGTAATCGGGAGGACATGACAGATTTTAAATTTATAAATTGGAATGAATGATAAAGAGGAATACAATAGAGGTACTGAAACACTAAAAGTTATTTCATCTGCAGATAATTTTAACCAGTGGATGTATCAGACAGTAAAACCATTTTGTAAGGGGAATATATTGGAAATTGGAAGCGGCATCGGAAATATTTCTCAATTTTTATTGTCAGATGGTTTTGATATTACCCTAAGTGACCTTAGCGGGAGTTATTTTAATATTCTAAATGATAAATTTAAAAACTTTGACAATTTGCAGGAGGTAATCCTTTTTGATTTTGCCGAAAAAGAGTTAAAACTGAAATATCCCCGGATGGTTAACAAATATGACTCAATAATTGCATTAAATGTACTGGAACATATTGATGATCACAGGCTGGCTATAGAGAACGGCCTTTTGTTATTAAAACCCGGAGGAAACCTTATCATCCTGGTGCCTGCATTTCAGTCCCTCTATAATCAATTTGACAAGGCTGTTGAACATCACAGAAGGTATTCAGTTAAAAGTTTGCAAAAAGTGATGTCAGTTTCCGGTTTAGAAATTGTACAAACACGATATTTCAATGCTGCAGGAATATTAGGATGGTATGTATCCGGAAAGATTTTTCGTAACAACATAATCCCCGGGGGTCAAATGGGTTTTTATAATAAGCTGGTCCCTTTGTGGAAAATTATCGACTGTCTTTTTGGGCGTTTTTGTGGATTATCACTGATATGCGTTGCAAGAAGGACTATAAATTAACTAATGCCGGATAACATGAATAAAAGGAAGCGTATATTTCTGATCATTTTTTTTATATCAGGATTGTTTTTCATTCTGTTCGCTGTTTTTTCAGAGGGTAACTGGGGCGGAGCTGACAGTTATGTACATTACAGAATATCGAGGTATGCATATAAATATCCGCACTTGTTTCTTGATCTTTGGGGAAAACCAATATTTACAATATTGAGTTCTCCCTTCTCACAATTTGGGTTCACTGGTATTAAAATTTTTAATGTAATTGTCGCCCTGCTATCTTCATATCTGGTTTATGACCTGTCAGGTGTTTTCAGGTGGCGTGACCGTTATATGTCGGTAATAATGTTATTATATGCCCCCATATATTTTATTATCATTCCTTCAGGTCTTACTGAACCTGTTTTTGGACTTGTCCTCATTTTTGCAGTCTGGTTATTTTTTAAAGAGAAGTATATTTTATCAGCTGTAATAATATCTCTTATACCATTCGCAAGAAATGAGGGATATGTTTTTCTTCCATTATTTTTTACAGCATATATAATTAAAAAAGAGTACACAGCAATTCCATTCCTTGCTTTCGGCTTTCTCTTGTTCAGTCTGGCCGGGTTACCTGTTCACAAAGATTTTTTCTGGATATTTACGACTTCGCGAGGCAGTGGCGACCTTGGTATCTATGGTACAGGCCCTCTGTTTCATTATGTGAAATACATTGATGATATTTTGGGATTCCCGGTCTTAGTATTCTTTCTGGTTGGATTTATCATTTCCACTTATAAACTTTTGAGTGATTTCAGGAATATTAAACTTGAACATTACTTCTACATACTGGTCATAGGAAGCTTTTTTGTTTATTTTTCCGCGCATTCTGTTGTCAGATGGCTTTGGGAAGGACGGTCTCTCGGTTTGATCAGGGTCATGGCAGGGGTTATCCCCCTTGGGGCAATAATTGCCATGAGGGGTATGGATGAAATATTGACCTTTTTATCACACAAAAAGAATGTTTCTAAAGTGCTTATTCTTATAACAAGTATTCTGATTATAGCTTATCCGTTCTTTAAGTATCCTGTACCGATCAAATTGAACGGAGAGGAACAGCTGATCAGGCAATCCTGCGAATGGCTGAAGAGTGAAAATTACAATAAAAGACTGATATATTTTTATGATCCTTTAATTCCCCACTATCTTGGCAAAGACCCTTTTGATCCGGATCAGGTTCATGAATTGGTAGATGACCGTGAAAATCCGCATAATGGCATTCCATCGGAAGCCATTGTTATTTGGGATGCCCATTTCGGTCCTAATGAAGGGCAACTGCCGTTAGACAGGCTGATGAACAATGAACACTTTGTCCTTCTTTCAAAATTTACTCCTCAATATCCTTTTAAAACCCTTAATGGATATGATTATGAAATTTATATCTTTCTTAGAAAATAATATTTACTTTTATTGCAGAACAATTTACAAATCAACTGATGAGGTTAAGTATAATAATACCCCTTTACAATGAAGGAAGTAGTATCGTAGTTTTACTGGAACAGTTTAATAGAGTGAAGTTTCCGGAATATCTTTCAGAAGTTGAAATTATCATTGTTGATGACTGTTCTATTGATAATTCTTATGAGCTGGTAAGCAGTTATATTGAAAATAAGAGTGGTTTTGTTTTATTAAAACATAATCACAACATGGGTAAAGGGGCTGCTGTAAAAACCGGTATCCGTCAAGCCTCAGGTGACCTGTTTTTAATCCAGGATGGTGATCTTGAGCTTAGTCCTGCTGATATACCGTCGATGATAGAGGCAATGGTTGAACTCAATGTTGAATTCATAAACGGCTCAAGGTATCTTCCCGGTGTACCGAGGCCTTTGGCATCCTATAAGCGTTATCTGGGAAATAAAATATTTACAAATCTTACATCTGTTTTGATCAATGTCAAACTAACTGATATGGCTTGTGGTTATAAATTGATCCACAGACGGCTATATCAGGAGATAAATCTTAAAGAGAATAGATTTGGTTTTGAGGCAGAGTTACTTATAAAAGCCCTGAGGATAAAAAAGAATAATATTGCCGAGGTACCTGTAAGATACTTTCCCCGTAATTACGGAGATGGGAAAAAGCTTAATAATACGGATGCAATAAGGATTTTATGGACTATTTTTAAATACGGGGTATTGGGTTTAAAATAAATTGTGCATGAGAGTTTTCAAGAAAGATTTATCAGTATTTAGTATTGTTTTTAGTGTTTTGGTAATTGTAATAATAATTTATACCTCCCGGTTATGGAGGCGTGAAAACACTATTATCTATTGGGATGTTGTCAGTTATTATGCATACCTGCCTGCAACGTTCATATTTGATGATATCAGACTGGAGAAAAAGGAATCATATGAAAAAGGTATTTTTTGGCCTGAAAGTGCACCTAATGGCGGGAATGTTATTAAAACCACAATGGGGATGTCATTTCTGTATGCACCTTTCTTTTTTGCCGGACATATTATTGCTTTGGTATTCGACTATCCTGCATATGGTTTTTCCAGTCCCTATAAAATAGCACTATTGTTTGGTGCGGTTTTTTATCTTCTGACAGCCCTGATATTTATGCGGAAAATCCTCAGAAAATTTTTTACTGATATTGTTGTGGCAATTACCATACCGGCAGTGGTATTAGGTACTAACCTGGCTTATTACGCGAGCAGGGAGGGTACCATGTCCCATCTTTATAGTTTTACGCTGTTTTCTATTTTTATCTGGCTGACCATCAGATGGCATGAAAAACCGAAGGTGTCGCTGTTGTTAATTTTGGGAGCCCTGGCCGGATTAATTTCATTGATCAGGCCAACTAATATTTTAATTATTATATTCTTCCTTCTTTATGATGTGCATTCGTGGAATTCTTTCATGCATAAAATCAGATTTATATTGAAACATTTTCATTGGTTCGCTCTCATGTTAATAACTTTTTTTGTAGTTTGGATACCTCAGATGATATATTGGAAAGAGATTACCGGTAATTTTTTTTACTATTCATATAATACTGAATCATTTTATTTCAATAATCCCCGGATTTTAAACGGTCTTTTTAGTTACCGTAAAGGCTGGTTGCTATACACACCTATGATGGCAATTGCCCTGGCAGGTATTCCTGTCTTGTTTTTTAAGATGAAAAATGTTTCCTGGGCTGTTTTGGTTTTTGTTGTCGTAAATCTGTATGTGGTTTTTTCATGGTGGTGTTGGTGGTACGGAGGGGGATTCGGACAAAGGTCACTTATCGATTCTTACGCTATTCTTTCACTTCCCTTTGCATTGATAACGGATCAGGCCAGAAAGTCTGGCAAACTTATTTTTAGAGGCATGGCAGTAGTAGTGTTAATTTTAATGTTGCATAATCAGTTCCAGCTTGAGCAATATAAGTATGGAAGTATACATTATGACAGCATGACCAAAGAAGCATACCGAAAATCATTTCTCAGATTGCACCCACATGACAATTATTGGGATTTACTTAAAGCTCCTGATTATGAAAAAGCCGTGAAAGGTGAAAGTGAGTATAACCTTGATTGATTAGATATTTCTCTTAAAAAAGATGATGCTTCAGCATACTAAGGAAGACAAGCTATATTTGATACAGGTTCGGTAATAGGTTATTTACCTTTTTGAACCACCTCATACCAATATCCTCTTTTATATTTTTCTATTCAGAACATATGATAAGAATAAATTGACTAATCTGTTTTTATAATTACTTTAATTACAGACAAAGGCCTGTTAAGATATATTATAATAAAATATCAGATTGGACAAATGATGTTTTATGATTAATTTTAAAAAACATTTAAAATTAATCATAAGTTCGTTATATTTGTTCTGTTAATTAGAAAATCATTAATGTATTAAAAAAGTATGTATGGATAAGAAAATATCAAAAACTGATGTCTTGATTATAGGAAGCAGTGCAGCAGGGCTGGTTACAGCACTTACGGGTAAGAAGTTTTACCCGGATAAAAGTTTTACAGTAACAACAAAACTTGAGAAAACCCTTATTCCATGTGGAATACCTTACATTTTTGGCTCAGTTGGAAGTTCTGATAATGATATACTTCCGGTCGATAAAATGTTTGGAGCTGGAAATGTTGATATGATAGTTGATGAAGCTGAATCAATTCAGTTAGACCATAAAACTGTGAAGTACAAATCAGGGAATGAGATTTCGTATGAGAAGTTGGTATTATGTACCGGTTCTCTTCCTTTAAAAGCAAAGTGGCTTAAAGGTTACGACAAGGAAAATGTATTTACTGTTCCCAAAGATAAGATTTATCTTGATCAGATGCACGAAAAACTCAATAACGTTAAGAAGGTTATTGTTATTGGAGCAGGATTCATAGGGGTTGAAATTTCAGATGAATTAAAGAAAGCCGACAAGGAAGTCATCCTCATTGAAAAGCTTCCGCGGATACTGGGGCTGGCATTTGACGAAGATATTTCTTGCAAGGTTGAGCACTTAATGAAAGAGAGAGGTGTTAAAGTTATTACCTCAGCATCAGTCACGGAAATTACCGGTAACGGCAAAGTAGAGGGTGTAATGCTTGATAACGGCGAAATTATCGATGCCGAAGCAGTAATACTTTCAATGGGATATAAACCAAATTCAGCAATTGCAGAGAAGGCCGGCCTGGCGGTAAGTAAAAAAGGTTTTATTAAAGTTGATGATTATATGCGTACTGAAAATCCTGATGTATTTGCTGTTGGTGATTGTGCGGAAAAACGCGATTTTATCACCAGAAAACCTGCAGGCATTATGTTGGCATCTACTGCATGTGCAGAAGCTCGTATCGCAGGTATGAATCTCTATAAATTATCAGCTATTAAAACATTTATAGGGACAATATCAATTTTCTCAACAGCTATTGGTAATACAGGATTTGGTGTAGCCGGGATAACAGAATTTCAGGCAGAATCTGAAAGTTTTGATTACATTACCGGCAGCTTTGAAGGTATTGATCGTCATCCGGGGACTTTAAAAGATACTCATAAGCAATATGTAAAACTCGTTGCAGGCAGAGAGACCGGAGTTATACTGGGAGGGGCCGTTTATGGAGGGCTATCAGCAGGAGAACTTATAAATACGATCGGATTTATAATCCAGAATAAGATGACTATTAATTCCTTGCTTACGGCACAGATTGGAACCCATCCTCTTCTGACTGCCTCACCGGCAGGTTATCCACTTGTGAAGGCAGCTGAAAATATAGCTGCAAAAATAATGGCTAAATAAAAAAATTATAAATAAGAATTCTATGAAACCGGTAACTCGTCAAAAGGTAAATATAACTATTGATATAATTATGTTTCTGGTGATGGTCGCTTTGGCAGTTATCGGTTTCATTATTCGTTATGTGCTTATTCCCGGTTCTGAACGTTGGGAAAAATACGGAAGAAATGTTGACCTTACATGCCTGGGCATGGATCGTCATGAATGGGGATATATACATCTGATCCTTGGGATATTATTGCTTATAATGCTTGTATTACACATTGTCTTTCACTGGACTTTAGTTATATGTCTCATAAAACGGCTTTTGCCCTTAAGGAAATGGAGGTATAGTGTTGTTGGGGCGACAATAATTTTAAGCTGTGTTTTTGCCGCTTTCCCTTTTCTGTTAAATCCCCGGACAGGCGCTCCAATACGCGGCCAGGGTGAGGGATTCTGGCCTTTGAAATATCAGGAAGAAATGACAACAGGTTTTTCCGAAAAGGATGTGGAAATATCAATTCATGTGGAACCCGACAAGTCAGATATACCCAAACAGACCGATAATCATGTAATCCAGCAAGAGACAGATGACCATCAGAACCACCAGGAAGAAAGATTGCTGGACATTAAAGGCTACAATACAATAGGTGAACTTGCTGCTATCCACGGCATTTCAGCAACTGAACTGAAAAAAAGGTTGAATATTCCCTCAGGAGTATCGAATAATGAACAACTGGGACGGATAAGGAGAATTTACGGATTTACAATGAGGGAAGTCGAGGATGGTATTCTTGTATTAAAAGATAGGTCGAATTAGTTATATATTTTCTAAACTTTAGAAGCCCTGGAAAGGATACCAAAGATTTAGCAAAGTAATTATAAATTTAATGCATTGTCTTCCGGTATATTATTCAAGATGATATAACACTCCAAAATCAAAAGGTGACCATACAGAAGTTTTTATACCAGCTTCTTTTAATCCGTTGCTTACCCATACGTTACAAGTTCTGAATAAGGAGAAGCTGTTCTTACCTTCATAGAAAGTGTCATGGTCAGTATATCCGGGAAAGCTAAGCCTGATAAACTGTCCGTATTCATCCGTTTTGAAGGAGTTTTCAATGTAATTGGTAAGTTTGACAAGTTGTTCACGGCATATTAAAATTTTTTTCCATTTGTAATATTCGGATGTATAATATGTAATATGCATTGCAGATTGACTTTTAAGAAAAAGTGCATTGAAAGCTATATTGAATTTCAGGTCTGACCAGTATGGAGTTTTTATATAAAATTCCTTATCTCCCCAACCAAATCCTATAAATCCCGCATTATCTGAAATGTCCATTTTTGTCAGCAGATGATATTCAATATTCTCTGAGGGAATTATTATGTCCAGATGTACCCCGTTTGTGGTTATGTATATTTCCTTATCAACCAGGCAGGACTCCGTTTCGGTGTGTGTCGGCAAAACAGAAAGCAATACTGCGAAAATCAGATAAGTAATAATTAAAAATATTACTGCAGTTATAATATTTTTAAGGAGTTTTGCCATCCGATATAAAATTTTTAATGGCATAACAGCATAATTTAGTATTAAGATACTTATTTTTTCTTTCTCAGAAAAATGACTTCACCGGATTTTGGTTCCTGTCCCGGATACATTTTATTTCTTCTTAACAATGGTTTTAATTTTACTCCATAGAGTTGTGAAATATAGTGCATTGTCTCATTTTCACTGACTGTATGAGTTTGATGTTTTTTTGCTGCCTTATTCTTTTTGGATTGAATATACACCACTTCTTCAGGTTGGGGTTTATAACCATTGCTACGGTCATTGAAACGATATAATTCCCATGGATCAAGTCCTAATTCCTGAGCTATAATTTCATAAGTATCCCCATTTCTTGCTATTACTGCATCCAGGCTGTTGAGATTAATTATTTTATGTGATTTAAAAGGATTGATTGTCACTCTGTTTGATATACCGGGATTATCAATCTGTTGTTGTTCATAAACTTCCAGGGGGGAGAAAGATTCTTTATGGTCAAGCCTGTAAAGTTTATGTTTTTCAATAATTTCAATAAGGCTTTTATCGTAATGCCTTGCAGTTGCATATCCGGCCTGTTTAAGTCCCTGTGCCCATCCTTTGTAATCATCCGGACGTAATGTAAACAGAAATGCATATCGGGGATTAGCCATTAAAAAATTGCTGTGATCGATATAAGAATCCTCCACCGATTTATATTTTCTGAAACATTCATTTTTGTGGTCATCATCGTAGTAAACTTTTTGTCCTGTCCAGTAACTTTTACATTTAATGCCGAAATGGTTGTTGGATTTTTTAGCCAGTTCGCTTTGCCCGTAAGCTGATTCAAGGCATGCCTGAGCCATCTTTATACTTGCAGGAATTCCGCTTCTACCCATCTCATCGATCGCAAGCATCTGATATTTATTTATATAGTCCTGATAACTTTGTTGGCAAAACAGATTACCGGTATATGAAAAATAAAAAATTAAAATTATTATGCGTTTCATTAAGTTGAAATTTTTATTTAAAATTTCCGATTACCTGGAAATATCCTGATTCCGTTTATACTAAAAATTCTCTTCTCTTTCAATTTTATAACCGGGATAAGTACGGTAAAATATTATTAATTAGAAGCCTCATATAAGCTTCGTTTAACTTTTCGGAAAAAACAGCTAAATATAATTTCTTGTTTTTAGGGTTTCTAATAATCCTGAATTATTTATTAACATATTGTCGTGAATTAATCAGATTGTTGTCTTAAAATATCTGTCTGAATGATTAATTGTATAAACTTGCACCTATATTTAAAACCATTTAAATGCGAACGATAGAAAAAAGGATTGTTGTATATGAATATACGACAATTTGGGATTTGCCTGCTAATGAACAGAGGTTGGTAATGGCTTCGAGGGAAGCGGCATTAAATGCATATGCCCCATATTCAAATTTTTATGTTGGTTCGGCAGTGTTGTTAGCCAATAATGAGGTTATTACAGGCAATAATCAGGAGAATGCGGCCTTTTCATGTGGTCTCTGTGCCGAGAGGGTGGCTCTTTTTTATGCAAATTCCCAATACAAGGATGTCCCTGTCAAAGCTATAGCTATAACTGCTTCCAATGGTCACGGGATTACTGATGAACCTGTTAAGCCCTGTGGATCATGCAGGCAGGCGTTACTGGAGGCTGAAGTCAGATTCAACCAGCCTGTAAGGATTATTCTGGAAGGAAGAAATAAGATTCAGGTTTTTGACGGAATAGAAAATTTGTTACCGTATCCATTCAAACCGGACTCACTGGGCTGAACTTGTTATTTATGAACAGTTTCATGAATTCATTCCATATAGTATCTTCAGGAGGATCGGCTATTATTGTTATCAGATTTCTTTTCACCGGATGGATAAATTCCAGTTTCCGGGCATGAAGATGAATCCCTTTATCATCGTTAGGACGTGGAAAGCCATACTTAACATCACCTTTAATCTTAAGGTTCAGAGTTCCCAGTTGTACCCTGATCTGATGATGCCTTCCTGTAAACAGGTCAATTTCAAGCAGGAAATACTTTTCAAGACTTGCTACATGACGGTATGTGAGTCGGGCATATTTTGATCCCGTAACAGGATTATTATAAGCATAGCTTTTATTTTTTTCTTTGTTTTTTCTGAGATAATGTTCTAATGTATCGGAGTGCTTTAAGGGCCTTTTATCGACAACTGCCCAGTATGTTTTTTGGATATCTCCCCTTTTGGAGAACATTTTATTAAGTCTTTCCAGGGCTTTACCTGTTTTGGCAAGCAGTACAATACCACTTGTGGGGCGGTCAAGGCGGTGGGGAAGGCCTAAGAATACATTTCCGGGTTTGTTGTATTTAATTTTAATGTATTCTTTTAATTCATCAACAATGGTACTTTCATCGGTAATATCTGATTGTACCAATTCACCGCATGCCTTATTAACAGCTATAATATGATTATCTTCGTATATTATCTGCACAATGGGGTCCGGAATTTTTAGTACTGTTCTTTTTCGTTGGGAAAATCAAGTGATTTGACATCTTTTATATAATTTTCTACTGCTCCCTTAATTTCAGCGGCAATATTATGATATCTTCTTAGAAACCTGGGTGAAAACTGCTGGGTTATCCCTAACATGTCGTGAATAACAAGTACCTGCCCGTCAACTCCGGATCCGGCACCAATGCCAATTACTGGTATTTTTAGTTCCCCCGCAACCTGTTTTCCCAGTTTGGCCGGGATTTTTTCCAGGACAATAGCAAAACAACCTGCCTGTTCCAGCAATTTCGCATCGCTAATTAGTTTTTTTGCCTCCTCTTCTTCTTGCGCCCTGACTGTATAGGTGCCAAATTTGTGTATTGACTGAGGCATCAACCCAAGGTGCCCCATAACAGGTATACCTGCTGATATTATCCTGTGTACTGATTCTATAACTTCTGATCCTCCTTCCAGTTTTACTGCATCTGCCGCTGTTTCCTTCATTATCCTTATTGCCGAGGCCAAAGCTCCCCGGGAGTTACCCTGGTATGTGCCAAATGGCAGGTCAACAACAACCAATGCACGTTTTACCCCCTTGACCACTGATGCACCATGATAGATCATCTGATTTAATGTGATCGGAAGGGTCGTCTCATTTCCGGCCATTACATTTGAGGCCGAATCCCCCACTAAAACTATGTCTATGCCCGCTTCATCCACAAGACTTGCCATACTGTAATCGTATGCTGTCAGCATAGCTATTTTTTCACCCCTGAGCTTCATCTCTGAAAGACGGTGTGTTGTTATTTTTTTTATCTCACTTTGTACTGACATGTTTTTATATCTAAAATTATCTTGTAAAGTTAGCAAAGGTTTTTTTTCACACAAATTGTAAATGGCTACCTTAAAATCTTTTAAATAAAATTTGGCATAAAATAAACCTTTATTTGAAGAAAGAATAGTTATTTTGTCATATTCTATTTTTACGTATATGAATTTAATTAATGTAAAGATATTATACATTCTGAATTTTTTAGTCTGTTTAATATTACCCTTGTCAGTTTTTTCTAACTATAAAGCCGACACGTCTGAAATTTTTATTTTTCAGAAGCAGGAACTGAATACCGGTTTTATTTATAACGGTAACATCGAAAGAGAGGAAGAATATTCTTCAGTATCCTATAATTTTGAAGAACTTACATACAATTCGGCGCAACTGGGAATAGCTTACTATAACTGGAATATTTTATCATTTAAACAGGAGGAATGGTATTATAGTTTCGAAGCGGGTCCATTTACAGGACAGGGTAATTTTAGGGACAGTTCCTCTGTTTATGAATACAGGGCGAACCATAAAGTTCTTGGACTCAAAGGAATCTTTTCCGGAGGATATGTTAATCGTTTTTATTATGACAGAAAAAATTATACACTCGTAAGTGTTACCGGTCAGGGAAGATTTAGTTATTTCCGGCAGGATGCTGAAGGAATAATTAGTGACACAAATCAGGTTGTGAGCGATCATAATGAAAAATCAATGGTTAATAAATTCAGGATAGGATTACAGGCAAAAGCCGGTTGGGGCCTCGGAAGGCTGAATAATATCAACCACTATGTTACGGCTGCAGGACTGCTAAGAAAATTTTATCCAAAGCGCCTTTTCTCTGAGAGTGAAATAATAATGTTGAGCAGGGAGATAGCAAAGATCAAAAACCATCGGGAACCCTTGGCATCACATGAAAGTGAAACGGAAACTAAAGAGCTTGGGGAATTTCTAAACTGGAAAATGCTTCTTGAAATACCCACCGGATTAAGTCATTATTGGGATATTACAGAGTTTAAACCCAGATACCGGGGTACGAGATTTGAGTTTGGGCCATTCTTTAACTATTATAACCGTGAGCCTGATTTTATATACGGTGGATATGCCAGGTTTGAAAAACTTAAATATTGCAATTTAGATTGGAACCGCAATCTGAGTGCCGGTATTAGTTATAACAGATATAAGCATCACGACTGGTTTTTATTAGAAACAGATTTGGGGTGGACATATTATCATAACTTAAAATCTGAGTTTAATTTTGGGATTAGATATTTACCTGGTTTTATTATCAATGACATAGATGATTTTGAACCTGTACGGCACAGTTTTATTCCCTATTTGGAATATTTCTCCCAGATAAATTCACGATGGAGGCTGGAAGCAGAAATGGCCCTTCGCATTGCACCGGTTGCACAATTTGTGGTACCTGGTCCTCAATTCTCTGTTTCAATATACAGAAGCAGGTATTAATGTAATTTACACCCTGAAGAATATATTCTTCTTATACATATAGTAAAGAAGAATCCAAATAATTATCAGGTTACCTGTAAAAAGAATTATTTCGCCGGTGTCTCCTGCCATATTAATGATCCAGCCAAAGAAAAAAGCAGCTATTGCTTTTGTGTCAACTATCCTGGTAAAGAGATAAATAAAAATGGAATTTATCCCAATGATGCGAAAATAAAATGCCCACCATTTGAATCCCCAATGGTCAATAACAAGATAAAAAACAGACAGCAGATAAAAGCTGATCCCTCCGGCAAGCAGGTTAAATGTTGAAGTCCAACAACTTTTAATGACCGGATAAAAAGTTGAAAATATAAGTGCAAGAATAACAGATGCAGTTCCTGCAATTATAAGCCAGCCAATTTTTTGTAGTCCGGTTTGATACTTAATTTTCAGGATTGTACCTGCTATAGTACCCATAAGAGTGATGCCGGTTGCTGATATGCTGCATAATATCCCTTCCGGATCGAATACTTTTCCATAAAGCCTTCCCGGCAATAACATCCTGTCGATATACCCGTTAATGCATCCTTCAGGAGTCAATATACCAGCCCCGACTCCGGGAACGGGAATTAATAACTGGATTATACCAATTACTGTCAGGATTGAACCCAGCCAAATTATAAGGCTTGGTAAGGATTTGAAATATATATAAATAAGAGAGGCAAAAAAATAGGCAATGCCTATTTGTCCCAATACACTTGCTATTCTTGCCTCGGCAAAGCCATTTTTAAAAGCTCCGTTATAGATAATGCCCAGGATAATCAATGCAATCAGTCTGAAGAATACTTTTCTGATAATTTTCCTGGATGGGATATTTCTTTTTATTTTTGATCCGATTGAAAAAGGTATTGCTACGCCTGAAATAAACATAAAGAGGGGGAAAATAAGGTCATAAAACCTGAATCCGTCCCATTCCGCATGATGCATTTGTGCTTCCAGCCATTCAAGCCCTGCCATTTTTGAAATTGCAACAGCAAGGAGTCCTCCACCTGTGATCCAAAACATATCAAATCCACGAAGTGCGTCTAATGAATATAACCGTTTTTCAGGTTCAGTCCTCAAGGTTTTTTTTGTCATCTTATAATGGTTTATCACGTTTAAGGGCCCTAATTTAAAAAAAGATTTAAACTCTTTCAATACCAATCATACCTGCAGAATTTTTTTGATTTGCCCCGGCTAAAAAATATTAATTTAATTCTGCCTTTTTGTCACTGAAGTTGACAGTTAAATATTTATTTAACTCCTTTTCCTGTGTCATAATTTCGCATAACCGGCTCTATTCAATGGTGGCACAGTCATTGCTATTCTCCAGAAGGTATTTATGATGATAAAAAGAAAAAGAATTTGGTGATACAGGTATGTTTATAATTTAAGTATCAGAAGGCCATATCATTAAATTAATTAATATCATAAATGAAAATGTAATTTTAAAATAACGAAATATAATTAAAATGGGAAAAATTATTGGAATCGATCTGGGAACAACCAATTCATGTGTGGCAGTAATGGAAGGTAATGAACCTGTTGTGATCCCCAATAGCGAAGGCAAGCGTACTACTCCTTCCGTTGTCGCTTTTGTTGAGAACGGAGAGAGGAAGATAGGCGATCCGGCAAAACGACAGGCGATTACCAATCCGACAAAAACTGTATATTCTATTAAGCGTCTTATGGGGGAGACATACGAAAGGGTATCCAAAGAAATTTCGCGTGTGCCGTTCAAGGTAATACGGGGGGAGAACGATATTCCCCGTGTGCAGATAGATGATCGTAAATATTCTCCTCAGGAAATTTCAGCAATGGTATTGCAGAAAATGAAAAAGACAGCTGAAGATTATCTGGGGCAAGAAGTTACAGAGGCCGTCATTACTGTCCCGGCATATTTTAGTGACTCACAACGGCAGGCTACTAAGGAGGCAGGTGAAATTGCCGGATTAAAAGTAAGGAGAATTATTAATGAGCCTACAGCAGCCTCTCTGGCATATGGCCTTGACAAAATGAACAAGGACATGAAAATTGCTGTATTTGATTTGGGAGGAGGTACTTTTGACATTTCCATTCTGGAACTTGGTGATGGCGTTTTTGAGGTTAAATCGACTGATGGGGATACTCATCTGGGTGGTGACGACTTCGATCAAATGATCATTGAATGGCTTGCAGAAGAGTTTAAAAAGGATGAAGGAGTTGACCTTAAACGGGATCCTATGGCATTGCAGCGTCTTAAAGAAGCAGCTGAAAAAGCTAAAATTGAACTTTCAAGCTCGACTCAGACCGAAATTAATCTGCCATATATAATGCCGGTAGATGGTATACCAAAACACCTGGTGAAAAAATTAACACGTGCCAAATTTGAGCAATTAACAGATTCTCTTATTAATGCAACGATTGAACCATGCAGGAAAGCTTTAAAGAATGCAGGCATTACCGCCAATGAGATTGATGAGGTAATTTTGGTTGGTGGTTCAACCAGAATACCTGCGGTCCAGGAAAAAGTAAAAGATTTTTTTGGTAAATCTCCGTCAAAAGGTGTTAATCCTGATGAAGTTGTTGCAGTAGGCGCTGCTATCCAGGGAGGTGTGCTCACAGGTGAGGTTAAAGATGTATTGCTTCTTGATGTTACCCCTCTCTCATTAGGTATTGAAACTATGGGTGGAGTTATGACAAGGCTGATTGAGTCAAATACAACAATACCTACAAAAAAATCTGAAACATTTACTACAGCTGCAGATAATCAACCTTCAGTTGAGATTCATGTACTTCAGGGTGAAAGGCCTATGGCAGCCGGAAATAAAACGATCGGAAGGTTTCATCTTGACGGAATACCACCTGCACCAAGGGGAATCCCTCAGATTGAGGTAACTTTTGATATTGATGCAAATGGTATTTTGCATGTTAATGCAAAAGATAAAGCAACAGGTAAATCGCAATCTATAAGGATTGAAGCTTCTTCGGGCCTCTCAGATGATGAAATTAAAAGGATGAAACAGGAAGCTGAAGCAAATGCTGATGCTGACAGAAAGGCAAAGGAACGTGCCGATAAATTAAATCAGGCTGACAGCCTGATCTTCCAGACTGAAAAGCAGCTAAAGGAATATGGCGATAAAATACCTGCTGATAAGAAAAAGCCAATAGAAGATGCACTTGCAAAACTGAAGGAAGCACATAAAAATCAAGATGTAACGGCAATTGATGCATCTATGAATGAGCTCAATACTGTCTTTTCAGCAGCATCACAGGAGATGTATAATGCTGCCCAGGCTCAAGGTGCCCACCAACAGCAAAGTCAACAACCGGGTGGCGCCGGTGATTCAGGGAGGCAAAGCGCGCCTAAAGAGGATGGTGAAGTTACTGACGTTGACTTCGAAGAGGTTAAGTAAGTTTCTTATCACAGCTTAAAGTGTATTTTCTGTTGAATAAAGTTGTTTGAAAATTGGTTAACTATATTTTTGCCCTGTAGATTATAATATATAACTTTCTGCCTGCCGCATATTTCTTTTAAGAAAGGTGGCAGGCTTTTATTTTTATCATTTGTGAATACACGGTTTCCCGAGGCCATGAAATAATCTCTATACAACATGAAATGGTCACATAAAATATTTTCTTTGTTTTCAAGTTATTTAGTAAAACCTGCAAATGAGAAATGTAATTTTATTGATATTATTAATTGTCCCCTTCTATTCTTACTCACAAATTAATCAAACCGATAAAAATGGTTTGCGTCAGGGACAATGGCAAAAGAAGTATCCTAACGGACAACTTATGTATGAGGGACAGTTTAAAGATGATAAACCTTGCGGGGACTGGATCAGATATTTTGAAGGAGGCCAGGTTAAAGTTAAACTGAGATATTTCTCATCTTCGGATTCTGCGTCTGCTATCCTTTTCGATCAGCAGGGTAAAAAAGTTGCAGAAGGCTTTTATCTCAATGAAAAGAGAACAGGAACCTGGATATTTCTGTCTGGCGATACTAAAATTTCTGAAGAAGATTATGTGGATGGACAAAAACATGGGATTTCCCGAAAATTTTATCCTACCGGCGGGATATTGGAGGAAGCTGAGTGGATAAACGGGAAACAGGAAGGTAAATACCAGGTGTTTTTTAAAAATGGTAAGCCATATTTGCAATGTAGATTTCAAAATGATAAACGCAATGGATTATGCCTTGTTAATTATGAAAATGGCCGGACTGAAATGGAGGCTTATTATGTGAATAACCAAAGAGACGGAGAATGGAAGTTTTTTGATGAGGAAGGCAAATTTTTATATCACCTGAAATATGAACGGGGACGGTTACTTAACCCGGAAGTGCGGGATAGTATAGATAATATTCAAATGCGACAAATGGAAAGAGATAGAAATTCCATACCTGATCCTGAAAAATTCATTCAGGATCCGACAGAATATATGAACATCATTCAAAAATTCCCCTAAAGTTCAAGATATTTCATTAATTTGTGCCGTAAATTTGTGTAATTAAAAGTGAATATGACGAAGGGTTCAGGCATAAAAAAAATTCTTTTCCCCGTGGTTTTTGCCGTTTTATTTTTAACAGGTTCTGGTGCCGGGGCGCAATCATATTACTGGATTGGATTTAAAGATAAAAAAAATACTCCCTGGCGGCTGTCGAACCCTGAGACCTTTCTTTCTGAGAGAGCTATTCTACGCAGGGAAAAACAAAATATTGCAATTGATTCACTTGACCTGCCTGTTGATCCTGCATATATCAAGAATGTTTTAGACCTTGGATGTTCATTAGTTCATTCTTCCAGATGGTTGAATGGAATTACAGTAAAAACAGTTCAGGAAAATATTGAAGCAGAATTAATGCAACTTCCTTTTGTGAGAGAAGTAGAACTTACTAAGAAGGATAAGAAGTTTAAAAGCGCTGTTAACAAGTTTCTGGAACCAATATCACCAGGAAAGCTGTTGGAAATTGATACCACAGAGTACGGCAATTCAGCATACCAGGTTGGCCAAATAAATGGTCAATTTCTTCATAATCAGGGCTACAAGGGTCAGGGGATGCAAATAGCAGTACTGGATGCAGGTTTTTATAAAGTAGATGAATACCCTGCTTTTGACAGTTTAAGATTTGACAACAGAATTCTTGGCGTTAAAGATATTACCGGCAGGAATGAAGACTTATTCGATATTCATTATCACGGAATGAGTGTGCTGTCAATTATGGCAGGCAATATTCCGGGGAAGTTGATCGGCACAGCGCCCAAGGCATCATATCTTCTTTTAAGGTCAGAGGATATTGAATCGGAGTATTTAATTGAGGAGGATAACTGGGTTGCTGCTGCTGAATATGCAGACAGCACCGGGGTTGATATTATAAATTCATCATTGGGATATTTTATCTTCGATGATAGCATTATGAACCATACTTATGAACAGATGGACGGGAGAACAACCCGGGTCACAAGAGGGGCTAATATCGCAATGTCCCGTGGCATTCTTGTTTTTTCCAGCGCCGGTAATGAAGGCCTCAATGAACAGGAATGGAAATATATTATTGCCCCTTCAGATGGTGACAGCGTAATTTCTGTAGGAGCTGTGAATAAAGACGGGGTACCTGCTCCCTTTACATCATACGGGCCGGCATCAGACGGGGACATTAAGCCAAATATTTCAGCTGTAGGATGGAATACCGTAATCCAAAGGCATGATGGCAGGGTTGAAACCGGTAATGGTACCTCATATTCTTCTCCTGTAATGGCTGGGATTGCTGCATGCTTGTGGCAGGCTAATCCACAGGCTAAAGCATGGGAGGTGAAAAATGCTATAGAAAAAAGTTCGCATATCTATAATAATCCGGATTCTGTCGTGGGATATGGTATTCCTGATATGAAAATGGCCGATTATATCCTCAAAACAAATTTCATCGATAAATGGGATATTAAAACTGAATGGACGGTATATCCAAATCCGGTGGACGATTATCTGGTTCTGCAAAAGCTAAACAATATTCTATATAAAAAAGTGAAGATAAGTTTTTATGCGACAGATGGAAGGCTTGTTTTTCAGGAAGTCAGAAATGATGCCTCCAGAATTATTTTACACAGCATGAAATTGTTGGAGCCGGGAATTTATCTTATGCAATTAGTTGCAGATGACAAGGTTGAAACCTTGAAAATTATAAAAAAATAACCATCCAATGGACCGGAAATTTACCCTCTATCAATTAAATCAACTGATTAAGGATTCGTTGACTGATGCAATCCCGGGAAATTTGTGGGTAGTAGGGGAAATTAGCGAGATGACTGAAAACAGGAGTGGACATTGTTACCTGGAACTTATTGAGAAAGAGGGAAACAAAATAATTGCAAGGGCCAGGGCAGTTATTTGGTCTTATACTTACAGAATGATAAAGCCATATTTTGAAACTACCACGGGACGACCATTTAAGGAAGGTATTAAAATTTTGGTGATGGTTGCTGTTGAGTTTCATCATATTTATGGATTGAGCCTTGTTATTAAAGATATTGAACCTGCCTATACCATTGGAGATATGGCACTTCAACGTAAAGAGATAATTGACAGGCTTAAGGCGGAGAATATTTTTTATATGAATAAGGAACTTGAACTGCCATTAGTTCCTCAGCGTATTGCAGTAATATCATCAAAGACCGCTGCCGGTTATCAGGATTTTATGGATCATCTTGAGAATAATCCGGGAGGCTTTAAATTTTATCCTAAACTTTTCGAAGCATACATGCAGGGGGCCGAGGCTGTTGATTCCATAATAAATGCGCTGGATATTATTTTTAAGTTTGAGAAAGATTTTGATGCAGTTGCAATTATCAGGGGAGGAGGAGCCACTGCTGACCTGGATTGTTTCGATAATTATGATCTTGCTTTTCATGTAACCCAGTTCCCCTTGCCGGTAATTACAGGTATAGGACATGAAAAAGATGATACTATAATTGATCTGGTAGCACATACCCGCCTTAAAACACCAACAGCTGTTGCAGAGTTTTTTATTAGCGGTGCAGAACGTTTTTATGAACTGTTGACTGAGTTGAAAAATAATCTGGTAAATATGGCTACCCAAGCCGTAGAATTGAAACAGGCAGGGTTAAAAGATTATTCTTTCGCGCTGGAGAAACTGACAGACGAATTTATAGCAGGAAAGAAACAATGCCTTATGAAAACCGGAAACAGGCTAACCCAAACCGTGGGCAGGTTTTCATTTAGACAGGAACATAAGCTGATTAATATCAAACATGATTTAAATTATGCCATCTCCGGATGGTCTGCTGACAATTTGAGTAAAATTTTAAGGAGTGGCAGAATACTGAACCGGCTTATTAGAGAAATTCATAACAAACATTACAATGAATTAAATTTGTTAACAGGAAAAGTAAAATATTTTTCCGGCAGATATCTGACCAGACAGCAGGAGAGACTTAATATGAATGCAAAAACATTACATTTACTTGATCCTGACAATATTTTACGAAGAGGTTACAGCATTAGCCTCAGCAATGGTAAACTGGTTAAATCAATAAAACAACTTAATATAGACGATGAACTGGAAACACTTTTTCCGGACGGCAGATCAAGAAGTATAATCATAAAAAAAGAATATAATGGCAATTCAGAAAATTAGTTATAAGGAAGCGGTCACTGAGATTGAGGAGATACTTCAGAAAATTGAGAATGAGGAATTTGATGTAGATGAATTAACAGAAAAAGTCAAAAGGGTATCTATACTTCTTAAGGTTTGTAAAGATAAATTGTTGAAAACCAATGAGCAGGTAGAGCAGATATTAAAAGATGTGGATGAATAACACCAGTATTTATACCAAAGAGCAGATAGCACGGTTGATTGATCATGCTGTCCTGAAACCGGAATACACAGAAGCTGATATTTATAAGCACTCACAGATTTGTATAGAGAACAAGGTTTATAGTATGTGTGTCAGGCCCTGTGATATCCGGTTAGCAAAAAAACTGTTGAAAGGAAGTGATATTAAAGTGTCATGTGTTTTAAGTTTTCCTCATGGCGCTGATTCAATTGCAGTTAAGGAATACCAGTCAATTCAGGCCATATCAGATGGCACTGATGAGATAGACATGGTTATGAATATCGGCAGGTTCCTTAGTGGTGATTATGAATATGTGATTGAGGATATTATGTCGGTTGTTAATGTGGCTCATAAAAACAAAGTATTGGTCAAAGTAATCCAGGAGACCGGTTTTCTGACTTTGGAACAGGTGGCAAAAGCTTGTGAATTGTCACTTAAGGCAGGTGCAGACTTCGTAAAAACATCCACAGGATTCGGCCCGGGAAAAGCAACACCTGAGGTTATCGAAGTTATGGTAAAATCAGTCAGAGGTAAAATAGGAGTGAAGGCATCCGGGGGGATCAGGACATGGAATGATGCAGTTACATTTGTCAGGATGGGCGCCGGCCGGTTGGGTATAGGAGCTACTCCGGATGTCTTAGCCGGCGCTGATAAAACAGGGGATTTCTGAAAGAATCAACATATCTGTATCCTGTTAGTTGGTTAAAAGAATTATAGTTAATTATCAATTAGGTATCTATATTTGTGAGGTTGGTTAGTTATATGATAAATTAAATTGTTCAGATATTTAAATGTATTTTTTAAACGGTGATCATATTTATATTAAGCCAGGGAGGGGGCTTGCTTCTGTAAGTGAGGAGTTGAGAGATTGTTTTGAACAACTGGAACACATCAATGAAGGAAAAAAAATATTCAGGCTTGATTTTTTTGCGCGCACAGGTAGTGTTGAGGAGTATCAGGAATTAAATAATTATATAGCCCGGATAGTTGAAGATACTTTTTCCTGGCCTGTTATTTTCAGCCTGATTGCCCAGGCGCCCTTCACCGGAAATGTTATTGTTGAAGCATTTTATTACGACTCTGCCCTCTGGCAGTTTAATAAAGTTGAAGATTCAGGAGGAGAGGCTATTATTTTCAGAAGAGGGGATGTTGAAGTACTGGCAGGAAGTGTCCGGGAATATTCAAGGATCAGTTGCAGGGAGAATGCCAAAGAAGCCTTTTCTTCAGTTGGACGGTTATTGGATAAGACAGGATTCCCTGTTAATGCAATTGTGAGACAATGGAATTATATTGAAAATATCCTGGGCCGGGAGGATGATGAACAGAAATACCAGGTGTTTAATAATATAAGGTCCCGTTTTTATGCAGATCATTTTATTCAAAACGGATATCCTTCGGCAACGGGTATAGGTATGGACTTCGGCGGGATCATCATAGAATTTATTGCAGTTAAGTCGGGAGTTCATAAGACTTTTTCCTTGAATAATCCTCTTCAGAAAGCTGCTCATCACTATAGTGAAAAAGTACTTGAAGAATCACAATATTCCATCAGGTCAACTCCTAAATTTGAAAGAGCACGTTACCTCGAAATGTTTGACAGAAAACTGATATTTATTTCAGGTACTGCCTCTATAAGAGGGGAAAAGACTGTTGCAGAAGGTGATCCGGAAAAACAAACTGAAGTGACAATTCAAAATATTGAGAAATTATACTCTGAAGACGTACTTGTACAGATTGGATATAAAAGCCTGAGACCTGTTTACGGTCATGCAAGGATATATATTAAGAACAGAAATGATTTTCGTAAGATCCGGAAAATTTTCAGATCTTACTACGGTAATCTCCCGGCAGTTTATCTTGTTGCAGACATCTGCCGGGAGAAATTGCTGGTTGAGATTGAAGGTCAGGTAATCCTTGAAGCAAATCCTTAGTTAGAATTTCAGGTCTATTCCAACTAAAATATGTCTTCCTGCCTGTGGAAAATACCCGTCCATTTTATAACGTTTGCCATCCAGGATATATGAATATACCCAGGCATTGCTTTCATACCTTTCATTAAGCAGGTTGTTGACCATCATATGAAAGGTTATCTCTTTAAATAATTTTGCAGACAGGGTATAATCGGCCTTGAGACTATTAATAAAGTATGCATCAAGGCTCCTGTCCTTATCCGAGCTGTTATCAATATATTGCCTGCCCACATAAGTTGAAACAAGTGAGAGGGATAATTTATTTAATGGTTCGAAAGTGAGGGTACTGTTACCTGTCAGATTAGGTGAAAACGCTATATCAGTAGTACCATGTTCAAACACTGATTGCTCTCCGGTATCCCAGTCATCCACATATTCTGTAAAATTCTTAATCTTGTTTTGGCTTACCGTGATATTATTTTTCCATTCCAGCCCGGGAAATATTTTTAACCCGCTTTGCAGTTCAATTCCTGTGCGATAACTATCATCAATGTTCACCATCATAGGGTTTCCCGTGTCATTAATTTCACCTGTAAGTATCAATTGGTCATCATAAGACATATAGTATAGATTTACTGCTGCTGAAAAGCCTGCCGAACTATAATTATAACCCGCCTCCCAATCATAAAGAGTCTCGTTAACGGGAGGGTCATTTACAGGATTGGCATCTATGTATGCCGTACGGTTTGGTTCGCGGTTTGCAACTGAAAATGACAAATAGAATTCATGGTTTACTGCCGGGTTGACAAAAATGCCTGCTTTAGGATTAAAAAAGTTAAAACTATGATCCTGGGTTATATTGCGCAAATCATCATCAATTCCTTTTAATTCGTAATTTATTTTCCGGTATTGAAGGTCAGCAAAAAGGCTTACTGATTCAGACAAATTATAATTGTATTTTCCGAAGATGTTAAAGTCCTTTTTTGATCCGTTATTCCGGTAGTATTCATGGTTGAAATCTGCCTCTCCGAGAAATTGTGCCCAAATAACATTACCATAATGGTCACCATCATATTTATTCCATCCGCCCCCAAGAACAAAATTTCCCTTTCCTAACTGGTAGTTCAATGAGAAGGTTAGGCCGTAAAAATGATTATCGAGCCATTTGCGATATACTATATCTGATGACTCCACGATTTCATCTCCAATAGTTATTGAAGGTATCAGATAGTCCTCCAAATCCTCACCGGGCTTATAATTTTCGTAATAGCCTTTACCTCTGGTGTAGTGCAATGAAGTATTTAGGTTAAGGCGCTGGTCAAATTTGTGGGAAATATGCATTTGATAATGATCCTGCTGGTAAAGGTCAATTTGGTTTTCATAGGAGTAATAGTTGTAAGTACGGCTGTTGGAATTGATCATATGATTTGTCTCTTCCGTTGAATAAAGCCAGTGTTCTTCATAGCGTTGCATTCCTTCAAGGTCATTATTCAGCCTTACAGACGGGACTCCCTGCCAGGCCTGATATGTTTTTTCAAGCCCTGATATAATATTGGCTTTAACGATAGTGCTTTCGGAATAGTAACCTCCTGAAAGGGAAAAAGATTTTAAATCAGAAAAGGCACGGTCTATAAAACCATCCGAAGATATTTTTGACAGTCTTGCATCAATGCTAAAATGATCATTCAACAATCCGGTAGATGCTGAAATTGTATTTTTGTAAGTATTAAACGATCCAAAAGCAGTTTTATATTCGGCAACAGGATCTTTGATTAAGGTATTTGTGCGTAGGTTAATAGTAGCGCCAAATGCTGCTGCACCATTGGAAGATGTGCCCACACCTCTTTGAATCTGGACATTTTCGAGAGATGAGGCCAGGTCAGGCTGGTCAACGAACCATGTACCGTGAGATTCTGCATCGTTGAGAGGAATTCCGTTCATAGTTATATTGATTCGGTTCATGTCAGTCCCCCGGATACTGAAACTAGTGTATCCTATACCTGTTCCTGCATCTGATGTTGAAATAAATGAAGGAGTTAACTGTAACAGATAGGGAATATCCTGACCCATGTTTCGTTCTGCAATTTCTTCATCACTGAGGTTGGTATACGCAACCGGAGTTTTGGTTCCGGCAAGTGTTGCAGACACAAGGACCTCATCTGTCATAATAGTAGCTGATTCAAGTTCTACAGTCACTACTTGCTGAGAAGGTACCCTAACTGTTACCTCCTGTGGCTCATATCCTATAAAAGAAACAGCCAGTACATACACTCCTTCCTTAAGGTTTTTGAACTTAAATCCACCGTCATTAGCTGAAGAGACCCCATAAAATGTATTTTTTATTACAATGCTTGCTCCCGGCAAAGGCTCTCCGTTAGCGGTTATAACTCCTTCAAGGTTAAATTGCCCCCAAACGGCAATAACCATTAACTGCAATAGCAGATAAATACTTAAACGTTTCATTTTTTAGAAAATTTGGTTATTAAACTAACCAATGGAGTGGGACGAATCCCTTTTGCCCTCCCTTCGCCGGCATTATCCGGATCAGGTTCATTGGGTATAATCTCAGCCCTTAATATTGAGGCACCCCCATTGCATAAAAATCAGTACAAAGTTAAAAAGGATATTTGAAAAAACAAAAAATTATTCAGGATTGAAATTAAGTTCAGAGAAACGATATTTTTTCTGTATGAAGAATTTCCACATTATACTTTTACGGTAAACCTCCGGATGATCCTTAACTATAGTAAACTTTACCAGTTCTTTTCTTTTTTTCATGAGGACTTTAATAAGCTTCAGGAAAGATATGTGTGCTTTTATGACTGCGTAAAAGCTTTTCATATGAAAGCCGCAAATAAATTTTATGGCAGCTATATAGTCAAGGATAATACGTAAAATGAAGATACGATGAAATTTATAGTCTGGCAGGTTTTTAAAAAGCATGAACAGGTTATTCCTGAAATTAAGATATACTTTTTGGGGATTATCATAGGACAGGGTACCTCCACCCAGGTGGTAAACAACGCTTTCAGGCTCATAAATAATCTTATATCCCCGGTTTTTAAGTCTCCAGCACAGGTCGATCTCCTCCATGTGTGCCCAAAAATCATCATCAAATCCATTGACTTTATTGAATAATTCTGATCTTACGAACATACAGGCCCCGCTGGCCCAAAACAGGGAGGTTGCCTTATTGTATTGTCCTTTATCATCTTCCATCCGGTTTAATAACCTGCCACGGCAAAAAGGATATCCGAATTTATCTATGAATCCCCCGGCAGCGCCGGCATATTCAAATTCATCAGGTTTTTTATAATTTAATATTTTTGGCTGTACAGCAGCGATTGTTTTATCCTCTTCCATTCGCCTTACCGGTTCATTTATCCAGTTTGCTGATACTTCCACATCCGAATTAAGTAACACGAAATAGTCAGCTTTTATTTGATGCAACGCCTGGTTATATCCGCCGGCAAACCCGTAGTTTTTTTTTAATTCGATAATCTTAATATGTGGAAACCTTTGTTGAAGATAGTTTACTGAATCATCCTCTGAACCATTATCTGCCACAATTATTTCAATATTCTCACTGTCAGAATATTTTATGACAGAGGGCAGAAAGGTATCAAACAGTTTTTTACCGTTCCAGTTTAGTATTACTACAGCAATTTCAGGGTTTCCGGGCATACAATTGATTTAAGAGGTGAGGAGTTTTGCAATTATCACTGCAAGTGTTTCAACTCCAAGGCCTTCAAGGATTTTAGCTATTTTTGTTTCTTTATCAGTCTCTTCCGAGTTTAGAATAACTTCCATTTCTTTAATTCTTTTCCCTGTAAGCTCATCTTCCAGCAATTCCTGAATTTTTAGTTTTTCCTGTTTATTTTTTGGCAATCCCAGCTGTTCCAGTTCAGCAATTATTGCACCCATAATTTCTTTTGCCTGCAATTTTACAGGATCTTGTCCCATTTCTGTACCAAAAGCTGCTGTATCTCTCAGGTTCCAGCTTGAATAATCGTAGTGTAATTCTTTGATCAACTTGAGTTTAGGGCTCTCTTTCCCGAAAATCCTTTCAAGAAAAATTAATGTACGGTTTTTCCATGCATCGAGGTCAAAATTGGATTCATCAACTTGCTGTATTTGTTGTTGCAGCAGAAAAATTTCCTTGTCAGCCATTTTGGAAATACTTATATGGTTAATTTGCGTGAAAATACAACTAAAATTTATATTTTAATAAATATTTTTTACTAATAACTTTTAGGTGTCCATAAATAAGTAGTCACTAACTTTAATCACCTAAGTACCTGTTAATGACCGGATAGAATTTATCAAAAATACTGCTGCCGGCTGCAATTATCTGTTTACCGAAAAGCCAGTTATCACCTCCGTTAAAGTCGGTAATTTGTCCTCCGGCCTGTTTAAGTATGAAAGCTCCGGCTGCCACATCCCAGGGGTGAAGTGCATGTTCATAGAATGCATCATAACGGCCGGCTGCAACATACGACAGATCAACAGCAGCCGATCCCATCCGTCGTAATCCCCGGGTATGTTCCATCAGATATTTCATGGAGGCTAAATATTTATCGATAATCTCAAAGTCATAGTAAGGGAAACCTGTTCCGATAAGGGTATCTTTGAGATTAGTGTTAGAGGCAGGATTTATTATTTTACCGTTCAAAAATGCCGGACTGTCTTTCCAGGCATAAAACATTTCATTTTGTCCTATTTCAAAGACAACCCCCAAAACAATATCCTGGTTATCCATGAGAGCAATACTCACTGAATGGGGATATATGCCATGAACAAAATTGGTTGTTCCGTCTAGTGGATCCACTATCCATTTGTATCGTTCCAGGGAATAGCTGGCAGTACCTTCTTCTGTAATAAAGCCGGACGAAGGTATCAGTCTCTTAAGATGTTCAACGATCTGTGCCTCAGATTGTTTATCAACATAGGTCACTAAACTCGAATGGCTCTTAAGTTTAATGTCAGATTTGGAAATTTTCTTTCGTTCTGTTCGTATGAAATTTCCCGATTCCTTGGCAATTTCCTGTACCTCTTTGCATATAGCCTGATAATCAATAGTTTCAATCATATCTTAAATGTTATTAAAATTAGACAATTGTTGCTGCCACATGTCCATTTGGCATAACTGACATCAATTTAACTTTTACAAGTTCGTTAATCAGAATATCATTGAACGGTATTTCTGTTTTTATATAGTTTTCAGTGAAACCGGTCATTTTTCCATGGTCTGCTTTCGACTCAAACAACACTGTGTGTAAATATCCTATTTGTTTATTATAAAAATTATTTAATTTCTCCTCAGATAGCTTAATGTACATTTGTGTTCTTTTTTTACGCTCTTTTATATCCACTTTACCAGGAATTTTCAGAGCCTGGGTACCGCTTCGTTCTGAATATGTAAAAGCATGAAGTTGTGATATATCGAGTCCTTTGATGAATTCATAAGATTCCCTGAACATATCCTCTGTCTCTCCGTTTGTACCTGCGATAACATCCACGCCTATAAAGGCATACGGAATTAATTCACGTATCCGCTCTATCCGTTGTGCAAATAATTCTGTAGTATATCTGCGTTTCATCAGTTTAAGGACAGTATTGGAACCTGACTGCAGAGGAAGGTGGAAATGAGGCATTATGATATTTGAGTCAGCGACAATCTTAATAATTTCATCCTTAAGCAGGTTTGGTTCTATTGATCCCATGCGGATTCTGGACACTCCTTTCACTTTAATGATCTCTTTCAGGAGTCCGGAAAAAGATTCACCTGTTGATTTTCCAAAGTCTCCAATATTGACACCTGTTAGAACTATTTCCTTAAAGCCTTTATCTGTTGCTTTCCGGACCTCTTTGATGATATTATTGATTGAGTCATTCCTGCTTCTTCCTCTTGTGTAAGGGATGATACAATATGAGCAAAAGTAGTCGCATCCGTCTTGTATTTTAAGGAAACATCTGGTTCGGTCTCCCCAGGAAGAGGCTTTATGATAATTCTTTAATCCTGGAAGAGAAGTTGTCATGATCTCTGTCTTATCTCTCTTTTCCAGATTGCCAAGAAAATGAGGGATATAAAATTTTTCCTGTGTACCGAGAACCAGGTCAACCCCATCTATATTTGCCAGTTTTTGGGCATTTATTTGTGAATAGCAACCTGCAACAATTATTAAAGCTTCCGGGTTACGTCTGGCTGCCTGCCGGATAATATTTCTGGTGGCCTTTTCGGCCTGCCCTGTTACAGAACAGCTGTTAATTACATAAACATCAGCTTTCTCCTTAAAATCTACCTGTTCAAACCCGGTATGACTGAAAGATTCTGCAATAAAAGATGTTTCTGCGAAATTCAGTTTACATCCCAGAGTATAAAAGGCAGCTTTTTTCCCAATGTAATTCATTAAAAATCATAAAAAATAATCGCAAAGTTAGAAAAAAGCTGCTTAATGCAAATGCTTAAAGCAGATCGCTTGCCAATTCTGCGAGGAAGCTTCTCTCTCCTTTAATAAGATTTATATGTGCAAATATCTCCTGGTTTTTCATTCTGTCAGTCATATAGGCCAAGCCGTTAGACCTCATATCCAGGTATGGGGAGTCAATCTGTTGCAAGTCACCTGTAAAGACCATTTTTGTACCTTCACCTGCACGGGTAATGATAGTTTTTATTTCATGAGGAGTCAGGTTTTGTGCCTCATCGATAATAAAAAATGCGTTTGAAAGACTTCGTCCCCGGATATAAGCCAGAGGTGTAATTAACAGTTTTTCTTCTTTTTGTAATTCTTCGATTTTCAGGTACTCTTTACTTCTTGGATTAAAGGAATGCTTTATCACTGCCAGGTTATCGAAAAGGGGCTGCATATACGGACTTATTTTTTCAGCAGCATCACCGGGCAAGTATCCCAGGTCACGATTACTAAGTGCAACTATAGGCCTTGCCAGAAGTATCTGGTCAAATTTTTCGTGCAATTCGATTGCTGCAGCCAGTGCCAGTAGGGTTTTACCTGTACCTGCCTTTCCTGTAAGTGCTATTAACTGCAGGTCAGGATCCATTAATACGTTAAGGCTGAATGTCTGCTCTGCATTACGGGGTTTTATTCCATAGGCAGGCTGTTTTTCCACTCTTTCCAATCGGCTGGATTTAGAATCGAACCTGGCCAGAACGCTTGAACTGCTGCCTTTAAAAATGAAACATTCATTTGCTTCTGGTTTCAGGTCTTTTTTGATTACTTTTATATCAAGTGAACCTTTTTCATAAAGTTCTGCAATCAGTTTATCATCGAAATTTTCAAATGTTGTTATTGTTTTATCAAGGACATTTTCATCAGTAACCTGGTCAGTCTTATAATCTTCTGCAATTATACCAAGAGATTTGGCCTTCATTCTCAGGTTAATATCTTTGGTCACCAGTATTGTTTTTCTTTTAGGATATGTGTTTTTGATATATTCAGCAATTGCCAGAATTCTGTGATCCGGTATATCTTCACGGAAAGAGGTGGTAATAGCCTCTGAAAATGGTTTGCCTGTTTCTATACGAAGTTTTCCTTTTCCTTTACCGAGGGATTTGCCTCCGTTGAAGAGCTCGTCTCCAACTATTTCATCAAGTATCCTCACAAATTCACGTGCCTGATAGTTTATCAGGTCATTACCTTTTTTGAATTTATCCAGTTCCTCTAATACTGTAATAGGAAGAATAATATCATTGTCCTGGAACTGGTAAATACTGGTATGGTCATGTAATATGACATTTGTGTCGAGAATAAAAATTTTACTTTTGCTGGTTTGACTTAACATAGTATAAATATTTAATTTTGCTAAAAATAGATAAATTACTGTGATTTGTACCTACTGAGTCTAAATTTTAATAAACTTGCAGCGGTTAATAATTATTTGAATATACATTGAATTACAAGGAAACTCTTGAATTTTTGTTTTCCCGGCTGCCAATGTTTCAGAGGATTGGACCGGCAGCATATAAGAATAATCTGGATAATGCGCACAGGCTTGATGAACTATACGGATATCCGCATACCAAATTCAGGACAATTCATGTAGCCGGCACTAACGGGAAAGGCTCTGTATCTCATATGCTTGCGGCTGTTTTGCAGGAAGCGGGGTATAAGACAGGACTATATACATCACCTCATCTGAAAGATTTCAGGGAGAGGATACGTATTAATGGCAAACTAATAAGTAAAATTGCAGTAATCCGATGGATTAAGCAGTTACTGGATAAAAATGTCCTGGATGAAATCAATCCTTCATTTTTTGAAATTACGGTAGCCTTGGCATTCGATTTTTTCGCAAATAATAATGTCGATATTGCAGTTATAGAAACGGGTCTGGGAGGCAGGCTTGACTCAACCAACATAATTACCCCTGAAGTCAGTATAATTACCAATATCAGCCTTGACCATACTGATTTGCTGGGTAATACGGTTGAAAGTATAGCATTTGAAAAGGCAGGGATAATAAAGCCGGGAGTTCCTGTTGTTATAGGTTCTGCAGGTGAAGGCTCAAGACATGTTTTTATCAGTGAAAGCGCGAAGAAAGGTTCTGAAATCTTTTTTGCCGACAATGTATATTCGGTAAGTTATTCATTAATGGATATGGATGGCTGTCAGGTAGTCTCAACGGAAAAGAACGGCCAATCTGTTTTTCCAGGCTTAAGTCTTGATCTGACAGGAAGATATCAGCAAAAAAACCTGCCAACGGTTCTAAAGGCAATAGATATCCTCAGGGAGCGAGGCTGGGAAATTTTGGATAAGAATATTTATGACAGCCTTCACCAGGTCATGGAAATGACAGGAATGCAGGGGCGCTGGCAGGTAGTTGGCAACAACCCTCTTATAGTATGTGACACAGCTCATAATGCAGATGGCATATCGGAGGTCGTAAAACAGATAAGGCTGACCCCATACAAAAAGCTCCATATTGTAATTGGGATGGTAAGCGATAAAGATCACGCTAAAATACTTAGATTATTACCCGGGGATGCGGATTATTATTTTACAAAAGCAAATATTCCCAGGGCTCTGGATGAAAAGAAGCTTCAGTACCTGGCATTACAATATGGGCTAAAAGGTGAATCTTATCCTACAGTTGCTGAGGCATTTAAAGCAGCAACCGGAAACGCCGGGGAAAACGATTTTATTTTTGTCGGCGGGAGCACCTTCGTGGTAGCAGAGGTATTGTAAATAGTTGTTTTTTTATTTATAAATTTTTATTTCTGGAAGTCTTGACTTGTTGCTCTTCTAAGGAATTCATATATGAGTTACGATAAATGATTTTATTGTCGCAATTGTAAGTCTGTAGTAATGTAATTCTATTATTAGCCATCAACAGAAGGATCGATCTCCATAAATTGTGCTGCAGCATTCAGGAAATGGGCTGTAATCCAGAATACCGTCCACGTTTCTGAAAGCATCCCTTAAAAACCACACACCTTCAGGAAGAGTAATTTTTCCGTGCAGGATAGTCCACTCACCGGATATCTCCATACTGTCGGATGATGTATGTATTCAATTGGCTGGCCAGTCATTCTGCCAGTCAAGGGCAACAGACCATAATCCTTCAAGGGAGGTGACAGGAATATTTTCCCATTGTCAGTAAAAACCGGGATGTATTTGTCATCAATATTTTTGATAGTAAGTTCAGTTGCATTGATGCGGATAAAGAGTAAAAGTGATATACATGCGATGATGAACTTTATCTGTTTGAGGTAATTTATAAAATTTATCATTTGAGAATTCTTTAATTTAACAGCAAAAGTAAGCATTTGAAATGCAAAATATTTAAATAAAATTCAGGTATTCTTATTTACCTTTTTATTGCAACAAAATGTTTTCTGCAAATTTTCTTTGTAAAACTAAAAATACCTTATATATTTGCAGCTCCTTTGAAAAAAGGGAGTTTAGCTCAGCTGGTTCAGAGCATCCCGATCCAATAGGGAGGGTCACTGGCTGAGAGAGATATAATAAAAGGGAGCTTAGCTCAGCTGGTTCAGAGCACCTGCCTTACAAGCAGGGGGTCA